>JBBSGP010000022.1:0-53028 GCA_038253885.1 Gemmatimonadales bacterium
GGACACCTTGGCGGACTACGGAGTACTCGAGCTCGCCGAGCATGATCTCATCGCCGCAATAGGCGCAGTCCTCGCCGCTCGGCTCGAAGATGCCCAACCTGCATTCTTGGCACGATGCGTCGCTGCAGCGGTGCGGCTCAGAGATGGCCGGGGTGACCTGCTTGGCCTGGGCGCTGGCGATGATCGTGCAATCGCGGCAGATCCGTTCGCCGCCGAGTATGCCGATCAGGGCACCGGGTGCGAACTTGGCCGAGCAGGCGCGGATATGGCAGGCGCCGGGGCTCTTCGCGTACTCGAGGTTGGGCCGGCCCTCGCGCTCGTTCGCCTCTTTCATGTCGATGTCGCGCTGTCAGCTACGTGTGACGGGCATTGGCTCAGCTCCCTTCTCTTGTCCCTCTGGCCCGCCGGGCTCATATTCCTGGTGCGGTCCTTCGGGATCGTGGAGAGGGGTGCCCGGTTCACTTCACAAGGGTGGGACCGGCGCCCCTCTGTCTATGTCTGGAATCTAAAGCATGCTATACGTCCTGTCAAGCATGAAATACGTCAAGCTTGCTTGACGCGGCCCTCGGGCCTATATTCGCTCTATGCTCGGTGTGCATGAGATGCCAACTCGCTTTCGCCTTCACGAACTTCTGGCCCGCCCGGCTGAGGAAGGGGGCATGTCCATGAGCGAGCTCGCGCGACGGTCTGGCGTCACGTTTGTGACCATCAACGCTATCTCAAAAAACCGCACTACCCGCGTGGACCTCGAGACGTTGGACAAGCTCTCAAAGGCGCTGGGCGTCCAGCCCGGGGAGCTGCTCGAGCGGGAGCGGAAGGGCAGGGGGCGGTGAGCGAGCCGGAGACGGTTACCGATCAGGATGGGCGAGAGTGGCACGTAAGTGTGGAGGACCGCACGGCGCTGCCGACGACGATTGGTAACGTGGAAGAGGGGCGTGTCCTCGTCTTTCAGTCAGGCGACGAGCGGCGGATCGTTGATCCGTACACGGGCGCGCTCCCGCGATTTCTCGATCGCGAGGCGCTGCTCAGGTTGCTCGACCAGGCTCGCAGCAGCTCCTGAATTAGTACCGTCCCAAGCCGCGTAGCGTTCTGGCGGGCGAGCTGTCCGGTCTTCCGCGAGATATCCGCGTTCCGGCGCACTGCGGCACGCGCAAGCTATCCTCACGACGCGCGACCGGCTCGCAGCTCCGAAAAGTCGTTCAGGAACTCGGACGCCGGATTCACGCCGGAAACGAGCAAGTGATCCCGCGCACGCGTGCACGCCACATACAGCAGGTGGCGTTCGGTGTTGTACACTTCCGCGAGGTCGCTGTCGTCGCTGACCCACTGCGGCTCGTCCGAGAAGCGCCGGATTCTGCCGTGCCCTACCCCGGTGGCGTGCCAGTCCTAGGGAAATGTCGCGTCGCCCGTCCTTGTGAGAATTCGGGCTCGACTAAGCGCCGGCCCCCGCAACTGTTCGGGCTCTGCGCGACAAGAAGTCGAGACGCCGCTCCGGCTAACGCACGGTGTTCCACCACCCAGGTCACATCGAGCTGGCGCCCCGATCAGAAGGCGTCCAACTTCCCTCGAGAAGCTAGATACAAGGCGGTCAACCACCGTCACGGTGAAGAGAGAAATCGGCCGTGGTCGGCAAGCAACATCCCAAGGAGAGCGACAATGCCCCTTTATCTGTCGAAGTTCAGCTACACGCCGGAGACGTGGGCCAGACTGGTCGGCAACCCCGAGGACCGGCGAGCGGCTGCGCAGGCGTACATTGAGTCGGTCGGCGGGAAGCTCCACGGGTTCTGGTACGCCTTCGGGACGCACGACGGCTACAATCTGTGGGAGGCGCCCGACAACGTGTCCATGTCCGCGGTCGCGCTGGCGATCAGCGCGGGCGGCGCGCTCAGCTCGTTCGAGACGACGGTCCTCATGACCGTTGACGACACGCTGGACGCGCTGCGCAAGGCCGGTCAGGTCCGCTACCGCGCGCCCGGCGCGTAGCGGTCTCCGCGAGCCGCGCGACCGGACGCGGCGCGTGCGCGGCGTCGGCTGGGAAGCCCTGCACGTCGCCATCGGCGACTGCACGCGGCTCGGCTACGCCGAAGTCCTCGCGGACGAGACGCAGACCACCACCGCGGGGGTTTCTCGAGCGCGCACGGCGCTACTTCGCCCGGCGGGGGATCCGCATCGCCCGCGTGATGACCGACAACGGCTCGGCCTATCGCTCGCGCACCTTCGCGGCCGTCGTCGCTCACCACCAGCTCCGGCATCTCCGCACCCGGCCCTCATGACACCACCGATGATCATTCGGCGCAATATCTCGTTGATTGTGTCGCCCTCGACCTGCACCCGTTGCTCGCCGCAACCGAGCACGTTGCCGCTGGCCCACCATCGACTGCGCGCATTTGGCCGTAGTTGCGCACCCACCGAGAGAGCCGCTCGATGAAGGCGTATCACCTGGCACGGACAATTGTCGTCGTCGCGACCGTCGCCATCGCCGCGGCGTGCACTCAGCGACAAGCCCTTCCGCGCTCGCAACCGGAAGTGCCCCGTGCGGCTCAATCCCTGATGCCGACGCAACACATTGTGCACCTCGACACACAGGCATACGAGCCGATGGTGGTCCGGCATCCTCGCGGAGATCTCTTCGTCTCCGGCGCCGGAGAAGCGTGGGTCAGCGACAGCGAGTATTACGCCAGGCCCACCTACTGGGACTCGCTCCGGCGCGATCGCCTCTGGAAAAGTCGCGACAATGGTGCGACGTGGTCACGCGTCGACCTCGGTCCGAGTGCAGAGGGGGCGATCGGCAATTCGGACATGGACCTCGCCGTAGCGCCCGACGGCACGCTGTACTACGTCTCGATGACCTGGGTCGAATCCATCGGCGAGGGGCAGCAAATCGCCATCGGGGTGAGTCGCGACATCGGTGAGACGTGGAGGTGGAACGTGCTCTCCAGGCATCGTTACGACGACCGGCCCTGGGTTGACGTGGCACCGGACGGGACGGTGCATGTCATCTGGAATGACGGCGAGGGCGTTCAACACGTCGTCAGCCGCGATGCGGGGGCGACATGGAGCCAGCCCGCGCTGGTATACCGTCACGCGGGCTCGAGCCATCTCGCCGTCGGACCGAATGGCGAGGTGGCCATACGGCTGATTCCCTGGGCGGCCAGTCACAACTTCCGCAATCCCGCAGTGGATGCGATCGCGGTCAGCGCCGACGCGGGAGTTCACTGGAAATTGTCGCCCGCACCGGGTACGCGAAACTGGGGAACGTGGCGCGTGGGCGCCGAGCATTCACGCCTCGACGATGGCGTTGAGACGTTTACAGGCGACAGGGCGACGAGGCGCTCTTCCGGAACGACGATACCGCGCTGGGTCGAGCCGCTGGCGTGGGATGGCGAGGGCCGCCTGTACGCGTTGTGGGCCGAGCCGACCGGCATGTGGCTCGCGCAGTCCGCCGATCGCGGCACGACGTGGGACAAGTGGCACATTATTCAGAGCAGCGCGCGCTGCTACTACCCGTATGTCGTTGCTCACGGTGACGGAGAACTCGCCGCGAGCTGGCACTGCGGGGAGGGTGACTCGCTTCGCTGGCAGGCAGCGCACATAACAATGGGCCACGGCGGCGCGCTGCCGCGCGTCATGCAGTCGTCACCGTTGGAGCTAGACGCTTTCGAAGCTGATGGCTTACGACACGACGGCGTGCGCCGCGCACCGGCGGGCGAGTACCTCCCGACTGTATTCCTGCGCGATGGGTCGTTCGGCGTAGTCACACCCATGCAGGGGCCGGTTCGGAATGGCTTCACCTGGTGGCGCTTCGAGTCGCGCTGATTGTGCATCGCCCACGCACTTGCGCAGGAGTCGTAGATACCGACGTTCGCGGTCAAGGGTCAGCGCGCAATGATCGCGGCGCGGCTCGCTACCATTCCACAAGGTGGAGATCGGAGCAAACTGCCAATTGGCAGTTTGACCCGCGAGAAATCGGCGGAGTTGCTGGATGTGACGGATGTGACGGATAGAATGGGGGGACTCCCAACGCTTCGCCCGCAGCGGGATTTACTATCTCCGTTCAGTACTGGATGACCGGCCACGACCCAGTGTTTTGCCGGCTTCTCCGCGCCTCGCGCTCCGCGTGCCAGAGCGCCACAGCAACCGCAAGCACGATGTCGTCATGCTGGCCCTCTCGCGCGTTCCAGGAGTCGTGCGCCGTGAGCGGATTCACCTTGAGACGGAAGTCGCGGAGCTCCTCCACCAGCACCGGCCGGAGCGATAGCTCCTTCGCGATCTTGAGCCGGCGCGTCTGGAGTGCGACCTGCAGCGAGCCGATCCAGTCTCCGGGGGCTGCCGCGCGCTGGCTCCGCCCATTCACTCTGGCAGGCAAGGCCGCCAGGCAGTAGCATATCGCGCCGGGTCTCTCAGCTCCGGCAGGCAATCACCCCTCCGATGGGCCGCCGTCCAGATCCCTACTGCGGCCGGCGCACGCAGACCGTCTCCTGAGGCGAAAATGAGAGAACGCACCCGCGGGCCCAGCAGCTCCCTTCTGGCCGCCAGTGTAATACTCTGCGCGACCGTGCGACTCGCCGCGCCTGCTGCTGCGCAGGCCACACCTCCAACTCGCCCCGCATCGGCGAAAGGCCTCCCCCCGCAGGAGCGCTTTACCCCCCTTCCTGGCGCAAACGTCGTCAATGTCATCGCCCGCGAGTATGCGTTCGAGATGCCGACGTCAATTCCTGCCGGATTGACGACCTTCCGGCTCCTCGGAAAGGGCAAGGAGCTTCACTACCTCTCACTCACCAAGCTGGAGCAGGGAAAGACGGTCTCCGATTTCAGGGACAGCGTCATGGCGGGCATGGCGGCGGCGAAGGCTGGACGCCCTCGGTCCCCACGACCGACATGGATGCAGATGGTCGGCGGGGCAGGTATGCCGGCGCCTGGCTCTGAGTCCAACGTCACCCTGCTGCTCGAGCCAGGGGACTATGTCGCCGTCTGCGGCCTTCCTGCCCCCGATGGCACATCCCACCTCGCGCACGGCATGTTCAAGGCGTTCAGTGTCGCCCCCTCCGCGCACGCAGCGGCGCCGCTGCCGAAGGCGGATCTCATGGTCACGCTCACGGACTACGCGTTCACCTTCTCGCGCCCGCTCACGCGCGTTTCTCACGTGATCGGCGTGACGAACGCGGCCTCGCAGCCACACGAGATGATCATCACCCGCCTCCCGCCGGGAGTAACCAATCAGCGCTACATCGAGTGGGAGCGCAAACCGCAGGGGCCTCGTCCCGCCGAACCTTTCGGCGGCACGCTCGGCATTCGTTCCGGCGCAACGGTGTGGATCCAGGGCTCCTTCCCCCCAGGGCGCTACGGCCTCATCTGCTTCATCCGCGACGCGAAGGACCGCCGGCCACATTACGATCACGGGATGCAGCAGGAGATCGTCGTGCAATGAGATCATGGCGCGCTTAACTGCGAAAATCTACCGCGGTAAAACCACCGTCGACTTCGAGTGGAGCGGACCTGATTCGACCCCCACATCCGTAGTGCTCATGGTATCGCCGAACCAGTACGGCCCGTTCTACCCAGCGCGGTCGTACTTCGCTGATCACTTGGCGCGGGATTAGGACGCGCAGGTTGGCAGGAAAATGTACTATCAGCTGGTCGCCAATTGTGCGGGTCCGGGCCCGGGTGGCAAGGGACAGGCGAGTTCTAAGAGTGATATCGTGACTGTTACGATTCCGACCGCGCCAAAAGGGATTTCGGGCCTCACGGAATCGGTCAGTGGAGGAGGGGGCGCGGTCAACCTCTATTGGAGAAGCGACCCCGAAGCCATAGCTACACCGTGTGGCGGTTGCGAGGCACAAATCGGGAGACGATGATGATGGATGTCCCCCCGAACACCGGCGATTACCAGAGATTTTCCGATAACACCGCTGCATGCTGCATCGCCTACCGCTACATCGTGTTTGCAAAATATTCGGATCCCAACACCTCGACACGCGCGGAGATTATTGACGTCATGACTCACCCGTAATATAGAACCGGAGATCCCATCGGTCCCGATGTCATGAGCGGTGCGCTGCGTCTGCGGAAGTAGCCAATCTCTTGCCTCACCGGGGAGGCGCGGCACCCACGAACGAGAGTGCCCTCAGGGAATGTGACATGACCGAGCCGCTGAGCCGCGCTCAGCTTCACGGCATCGCGAGCCGCGCGGCGACGAGCTACTCCGAAAGCGCGGACCTGGCGGCCAAGATAGCCGGGGATGTGCCGCTGCTACTGGCGGAGATCGAACGGGCGATGGATCACCGCCTCAGGCGCGCCGCCGCGCGCAGCTCGCCCGCCTTTGCCATTCGACCCATGTGCTCCGCAGCGCGGAACGCGAGCGCCTGGATGGTGAGCGTCGGCTGTCCGCGACCGGAGGTGACGAAGCTGCTGCCGTCCACGATGAACAGGTTGTCCACGTCGTGCGCGCGGTGCTGCGCATCGACGACGGACCGCGCGGGATCGTTGCCCATGCGGCAGGTGCCGAGCAGGTGGACGATCGGCAATCCCGGATCGCCGCCACCCTCTATCGGGTAGGGCCACTGCGTCGTCGCGCCTGCCGCCTGCATCAGCTCCATCGCGCGATCGCGCATGTAGTGGTAGAGGGTGAGGTCGTTCGCGTGCTCCCGGAAGGTGACGCGGATCGCCGGTAATCCCCACGCGTCCTTCACCGTTGGGTCCAGCGAGATAGCGTTCGACATCTGCGGGAGCTGCGTCGTGTGCGAGAGCACGTACGCCGTGCGAGTGAACCAGTCACGGAGCATCCGCTTGAACTCCAGACCCCAGGTCGGCGCGTCGGGCGGGAGCCCAAACATCGCGAACGAGATCGGCGGGAAGTCGTGCCGCATGTCAAGCCCGCCGCCGCCGTCGATGCCGAGCGCGGGGTCGAGCTCGTAGAAGTCGTGGATCACACGCGTGTCGACGACGCCGCGATAGCCGTTCACCTGATGCTCGAAGGCGCCTCCGACGAACGCGCCACCGTTGCACATCAGGTGCGTGCCGACCCAGCCGCTCGAGTTGGCGAGCCCGTGAGGAAAGCGCGCCGATGTCGACATCAGCAGGAGACGCGGCGTCTCCGCCCCGTTGGCGCACAGCACGACCGCCTTCGCTCGCTGCAGGTGCTCGTGCTTCTTTGCGTCGAAGTAGGTCAGCCCTGTCACCCTGCCGGCGTCGTTCACCTCAACCTGACGCACGAAGCTGTTCGCGCGGATCTCGCAGTGCCCGGTTTTCTGGGCCTCGGGGATCATGGTGACGAGCGTGCTCGACTTCGCCCGCATCTCGCAGCCAAAGGTTTCGCAGAACCCGCAGTGCGCGCAGGGGGAGCGGCCCTTATAGGGCTGCGAGAGAATCGCCATGGGCGACGGAAACGCGTGCCAGCCAAGCTTCCGTGCGCCGCGCTCGGCGAGCGCACCGGTGGACTGGATTGGCAGCGGAGGCACGGGGTAACCGCGCCGGCGTGGCGGGTCGAACGGGCTCGCGCCCGCGAGGCCCGAGACGCCGATCTCCCATTCGGCGCGATCGTAGTACGGCTCCAGCTCCGCGTAGGTGATCGGCCAGTCGTCGCGATCCGCGCCTGCGATCGCGCCTTTCCTGGTGTGCTCGACGAAGTCGACCTCGTGGAAGCGCCAGTAGTTGCCGGTGAAGTGGACCGACCCCCCTCCGACCACCCGCCCATACTGCACGAACGGCTTCTCGACGGCGGTGTCGGTGTCCCTTGCCCGATACGTGTTCGGCGAGACACGCCAGTCGTTGGTGAGCGCCGCGAGCGCAAAGACCCCATACTCGTCGTGCCGGAAGTCCGCCTCATGGAGGTGTGGTCCCTGTTCGAGCACGATGACGCGGAACCCCGCGCGCGACAGTTCACGTGCGACCGCCCCGCCGGCGGAGCCGGCTCCGACGATCACGAAGTCCACCTCGTCGCTTGTCGCGTAGCGGACCGAGGGCGCAGCGAGGTGGCGCTCAGTCATGGCGGCGCAGTTGCGCGGCGGTGTCGTAGTCGCCGAATGGCGCCGACCAGTAGAACCGGTCCTCGAACCCGATCAGCGTCCACCCCGCCTTGTTCGCATTGCCGCCGTACGACGGGTTGGAGAACATCCCGGCGAGTACGGGGATGCGCAGCGTCTCAAACAGGTCGTGATGCGAGGCGTCGAGTGCGCGCATCACATCCCCCTGCTGCGACTGCGGCAATGCGGTGAATTCCCTGACGCCGGGTACGATGCGCGCGGCTTCTGTGTCGAGCGCGGCAAGCGCCTGCAGGAACACCGGCCGCTGGGCCGCGACGTGTGACGCGAGCCCGTTGTCCGCGAACCGCGTCACGTTCGCCTCGCGCGCGCCGGGCGAACCCGGCTCGCTCGGGATCACCTGCGACGCGAACGCCGTAAACGTCGCCGCCTGCGCCGGGGTGAGCACCTTGTACGCCGCCGCGGAGGACTGTCCGGACGACACGTCAGCGTCACGGTCGTCAGCTCTCAGGATCGCGGGAGTGGTTACGAACCAGAGAGCGAGTGTTCCGCTGGCACGGAGAAACTGCCGGCGATCGAGCGAGTCGTCCTGCATCGGTGCCGTGGTAAAGGGTGGCGGCAATCCGGTCGACCAAACATGCGCCCGGCATCGCGCGGGCGCAAAGCAGGTGTCTCGAGTCGCGTCTGGCGCGCGACGCAGTGGCGCCCCATACTCACCGCGCGGCGACCGCGCGCCGTTCATCCGGACGACGTGCTCTTTTTACTGTCTCCGTTCAGTACTGGATGACCGGCCACGACCCAGCGTTTTGCCGGCTTCGCCGCGCCTCGCGCTCCGCGTGCCAGAGCGCCACAGCAACGGCGAGCACGATGTCGTCATGCTGGCCCTCTCGCGCGTTCCAGGAGTCGTGCGCGGTCAGCGGGTTCACCTTGAGGCGGAAGTCGCGGAGCTCGGCCACCAGCACCGGCCGGAGCAGTAGCTCAGCCGCAATCCGGAGTCGTTCCGCCTGTAGCGCAACCTGAAGGGAACCGACCAGCTCTCTCTTCGGCACACGGAGCGTGTCCCCGTGCGTTACCTCGTCGCCCCCGGTGATCGTGATGGCGACGGGCTTGAGACCGCGCTGACGCAATAGCTCCAAGACGGCACGGCCGACCCCCGTGGCGTCCACGACGAGCGTGGGCGGCTTTCCCTCGCATTGCGGCTCGTCGCTGGAGCGCGGTGGGATCCTGCCGCCGCCGGGACCGGTGCCGTACCACTCATCCCGTGGGACGATCGTTTGCAGCTTCGGCTCAGAGGTCTGCGGAAACGATCGTGGTTGAAGGTCAGCCAGATTCGCACGCTCGTTACGGAGCGACTCGGAAAGCGGCTTGCACGCGCATCCGAGGAAGAGCTCGCGCGCGTCGTGGAAGGACTAAACGACATCCTGGGCTAGCGAGGGCTAGCGACGCGCGGATTCGCGTGGCCGGACATCCTTCTACAAGCAGATCGTCCTGGACATCGGGCGCGACATTGAGACTCTAAAGAACGATGTGCCGCAGCTCAAGGAATTTTCCGTTCAACACAATGTGCACGCAGACCCTTGTAGAATCAGTTACAGCTATCGCGTGCACATGCCTTCCCGGATCGCCGGCGGCCTAGCGGTTCAGCCAACTTCGGCGAGCAGTTCGAGCAGCTCTCTCGCACTGCTTGGCCGATCGCCCGGTTCCTTCGCCAGCAGCCGCAGCACGAGCGCGGCAAAGGCGGGCGGCACCTCGGTGTTGATCGTTGCCGGCGACGCGGGAACCGCGGTCAATACTCTACCGATCATCACGATCGGTGATGGCGCAGTGAACGGCGGCACGCCCGTCAGACACTCGTACATCACGACCCCCGCCGCGTACAGATCGGCGCGCCCGTCAATCTCCTGCCCAAGGAGCTGCTCGGGCGCCATGTAGGTCGGCGTTCCAACGACCATCCCCGCTTGTGTCATGGGCGATGACCCCTGCGCGAGCCGCGCGATCCCGAAGTCCATGACCTTGAGCACGCCGTCGGCATCGAGCAGCGCATTTTCCGGCTTCACGTCGCGATGAATGATCGACGCTTCGTGCGCCACGGCGAGGGCGGTGACGAGCTGGCGCGCCAGCGCAAGGGTCGACGAGACGCCGAGGCGGCCGCGCGTGCGGAGCAGCTCGCGCACGGTGATGCCGCGAACGTACTCCATCGTCACGAAATACGTGCCGTCGCATTCGCCAAAGTCGTGCGTGCGGACGACGTTCCGGTCGGAAATCCGCCGCGCCAACCGGATCTCGTTCTTGAAGCGCTCAATCGCGCCGTCATCGCCGAGCACCTCGGTGCGCAGGAGCTTGACGGCGATCTCGTCGCCCAGCTCGCGATCCGTCGCGCGATAGACGGTACCCATGCCACCGCGGCCGACGGTATGCGCAATCTCATATCGACCGGCGAACAAGCTGCCGGGCGCGAGATGCGCCTCTCCGTCGTCGTCCGCGCGCAGCACCGGGATCTCACTCGTCGCCAGCGAGACATCGGCACGCAGCTCGCGCAACTGCTCGCGAAGGCGTCCCTCCCGGGTCCGGACACCGGCGACCATCGCGTCTATCACACGCGCCAGGCGGCCGAGCTCGTCGTCGCGGCGGCTGATCTCGCTGAGCATGCCGGGCATGTAGTCGCCGTGTTCCACCGCGGCCGCCACGTCGATCACGCGCGCGACTTGGCGCAAGTAGTCGGCCTCGCGGTCGCGATAGCGTTTCTTCTCGAGCGCGGCGCCGATGCGCGCGCGGAGGAGCACCGGATCGAACGGCTTCGGGAGATAATCTTCCGCTCCGAACTCGATGCACCGGACCACGCTCGACAGATCATCCAGCGCCGAGATCATGATCACCGGGATATCGCGTAACTCGGCGGTTGAGCGCATCCGCTCCAGCACCTGGAATCCGTCAACCTCCGGCATCATGACGTCGAGGAGCACGAGATCGAACGGCTCGCGCGCCAGCCGCTCGAGCGCGAGACGTCCGTTCTCCGCCGTCTCGACGCAATACCCTTGTCTGACGAGCCGGCGCGCCAGCACGGCGCGATTGTCTTCCAGGTCGTCAACGACGAGGATGCGCGCGGCGCTGGCGACCACGGGCGCGCGAGCCGCCGGCTCGCCGATCGCCTTCCGCGACACGACCGGGGTTTGCGTGCCGCGCGACACTGGACGTGGCACGGCTGTCAGGCGCGCGGCCGCCGACGCGATTTTGTCCAGGTCAGCGAGAACGCCAGGATCGTCGGTCCGCGCGCGAATCGCATCGACGGCGGCGAGCACGCGTTGCTGCGGCCCGTGCAGCGATTCGAGCAGTTTCGTCAGATCGGCTTCGGACGCGCCGCCTGATGGCGGCAGGGCGGCGTTGATCCGGTCGAGCACCTCGCGCGCCGCCGTCAGGATGGCACCGAGCTCCGCCGCGCGCGGGTCGGGCTCGGGCGTGTCCTCGAGCAGCATTTCCCCGTACCCGACGATGAGATTCACCGGCGTGCGGAGCTCGTGGCGCAGCTCGGCGATCTCGGCGGTCGCCAGGGTTGCGGAACCGCTCATGAGGGTTGTTGCGTGCCGGGCAGCAGCGCGGCGATCTTCCGCAACAAGCGATCGAGCTCCACCGGTTTGGTGTCGTAGTCGTTGCATCCCGCTTCGAGCGCGCGGTCGCGATCGCCGCTCATGGCGTGCGCGGTGAGCGCGATGATCGGCACGCCGGCGCCGCCGGGCGACGCGCGAATCCGGCGCGTCGCTTCCCATCCGTCGAGCTCGGGTAGGCTCATGTCCATGAGAATGAGATCCCACGCGCCCGTCAGGGCACACTCCACACCACTCGCTCCGTCAACGGCGATACCAACCTCGAAGCCGCGGCGTTGCAACCGCCGCGAGAGCATGTCGCGGTTCATCTCGTTGTCTTCGACGAGGAGGATTTTCGCCATGGCTTATACCGTGTTCGCGGGAGTGGTCGCGTTCGCGCGCGGGAGCTCGGGCGTAACGCCCGTCGCGTGCTCTCGTGCGAGCTGCCGAATGTCGCGCACGAGCTGCTCGTGCGAGTATGAGCCTTTGCTCAAGACCTTGGCGACCTGACCATTGAGCAGCGCGCGGTCGGTGGCCGTGAGATCTTTGGCCGTAACGACGACGATGGGAATCGAGCGTCCAACCTCGGTCTTGCGCAACTCCGTGACGAACTCACAGCCGTCCATCGCCGGCATCACGAGGTCGAGCAGAATGATACCGGGCCGCTGTTCCGCCACCCGCTCCAGCGCCACCTGTCCATTCTCGGCCTCCATCACCTGCCAGCCTTCTTTGCGCAGCGCCCGCGCCATCAAGCGGCGCGTCGCAGTATCGTCTTCCACCACGAGCACCGGCCCGTTGCTCGCCGACCGCCGGTGGCGCTCCATGATGCGGCGAAGCTGTCGCCGGTCGACCGGCTTCGTCACATACTCTGACGCACCGAGGGCGACGCCGAGCTGCTGCTCGCGCAGCACGCTGACCATGATCACCGGCGTGTCGGCCAAGGCGTCGTCGGAGCGGAGCTGCTTGAGCACGGACCACCCGTCCACACCCGGCATCAGCACGTCGAGCGTGATCGCGTTCGGTCGCATCGTGCGCGCGACCTCGAGGCCCGACGTGCCATCGTTCGCCTCCGCGACGTGAAAGCCCTCGGCCGTCAAGAGACGCCGCAGCAGTGCGCGCGCGTCGGCGTCGTCGTCGATGATCAGAACGGTGCCCGCCGACCCATCGCCCTGCGGCGCGGATTCGGGTGCCGGCGCGGGCGCCGGCGCCCGCGCGAGCTTGACGCGCACCGGCACGACGATCGTGAAGGTCGACCCGGCGCCTGCCTGGCTCCGCACGCTCACCGTCCCGCCCATCATCTCGCAGAATCGCCGCGTGATCGCGAGCCCCAGCCCCGTTCCTCCGTAACGACGGGACGTCGAGGCCTCCGCCTGGCTGAACGATTCGAACAAGCGGCCCATCTGCTCGTCCGACATCCCTATGCCCGAGTCGGCGATCTCGAAGACGAGCTCCGCGTCATTGCGCCGCGCGGCTCTGAGGGTGATCGTGCCATGTTGCGTAAACTTGCACGCGTTGGAGAGCAGGTTGAGCAGCATCTGCCGCACCTTGACGAGATCGGCCGTCATCGTGCCGAGTGCCGGATCGCGCTCCACGACGAGTCGATTGTCGTTCCTGACCACCATCGGCCGGATCGTCGTTTCGACGTCGTCGAGCATCGTGCCCGCGTCGAAACTCTCGAGGAACAGTTCCATCTTGCCCGCTTCGATCTTCGACAGATCGAGCACGTCGTTGATGAGAGCGAGCAGGTGCTTGCCGGCCATGTGGATCTTTTCGAGATCCGGGATGAACGATGTCTGACCGGCATCGGCCGCTTCCTCCTGTAGCATCTCGCTATAGCCGATGATCGCGTTGAGCGGCGTGCGCAGCTCGTGGCTCATGTTGGCGAGGAACTGGCTCTTCGCGCGATTGGCGCTCTCCGCGTCCTGCCGCGCGGCGATCAGTTCCGTGATGTCGTGATACATCCCCATGAGCGCCACGCGCCGATGGTCGGCCGCTATCACGGGCACGCCGAGAATCTCGACGTCGACGAAGGTGCCGTCCTTTCGGCGCCGCCGTCCAATGCCCTTCACTGCCCGGTCGACGGCATCGCGACTATACTGCATCGCCTCGGCGAGCTGGTTCGGGTCGGTGATCAGCGCGTCGAGGTTGCGCCCCTTGATTTCGGCTTCCGTGTAGCCGAAGAGGCGCTCGAAGGCGGGATTGCACGCCGCCACTCGAGACGTCTGGTCGCACTCCACGATCGCGACCGGGCTGTTGTTGAGCAGACTGCGGAAATACTCGCGCTGTCGCGCCGCGTCCTCGTACAGGCGCGCGCCCTCGATGGCGATCGCCGCCTGCGGCGTGAACAGGTTGAGCAGCCGTAAATCGTTCGCGCCGAACTGACGCGCCGCATCGGCGTGCACGATCGCGATGCACCCCACGAGGCGGTCGCCGATGAGCAGCGGCGCCGCGACCACCGCCTGCACCGGCACGTGCGCGTACTTCCCCGACTTGCCGCTCCAGGCGTGATAGTCGGGAATGATGAGCGGCTCTTTGGTCCGGGCCACGGCGCCCATCGCGCCCTCGCCGATAGCGAGGCGGACTCCCGTGGTGTCGGTGCCCACGTTGTGACTCGCCGCGATCACCAGTTCCTTCGTCTCGTGATCGTAGATCGCCAGCTCGCCGCCCGTGACATCGAGCAACGTCACGGCGCGCTCGAGCGTCGCCTGGAGCGTCTTCGACAGCTCCCGCTGCGTGAGCAGATCCGCCATCGTGTCGAGCAGGGCCTGCTGTTCATCGGCGCGGCGCCGCTCGGCCACGATGAGCCGCGCGCGCGCGATGGCGATGCTGGCCTGATTCGCCGCCGCCGTGAGAATCTCGAAATCGCTGTCGTCGAACGCCTCCGGCTGGGTGCTCTCGACGGCGAGGACGCCGGCGACCTTGCCATCGATGAGCAACGGGACGTCCACTTCGGAGCCGCTATTGAGCGTCGGTTCGTAGCTCGATTCGCGCAGCACCGACGGCGAGTAGTGGAGCTGCCCGTCCTTGATGGGCCGCTCACTCAGCCCGTGACCCGGGGCCAGCCGCGTCCCCGCCGCGAAAGCGGTCCATCCGACGCTCGCCCGCAGCACGCGATCGCCGCTGGCCACATCGATCAGAAAAACGCCGAGGAAATTGTAGCCGAGCGCTTCATCCTGTAGCCCGTTCACGATGCTGCGACAGATCTCATCCTCGTCGCGTGCGGCCGCGATCGCCGAGCTGAGACGAAGCAGCGCCGATTGTCGCCGCGCCATAGCGCTGCCCGCCGCCAGATGTGGTGCTCCCCCCGGTCCGCCACTCGGCATCGCGCTGGCTCTCAGGTCGTGAGTTGGGGCGCGCCCGAGCCAAGCACGCTGCGCAATTCCTCGAGCAGCACGTCGGGCGAGTAGGAGCCCTTCTTGAGGATTTGCTGAACGCCGCCATTCAAGCGGCGGCGATGCTCCGGGGTCAGCTCGAGCGCGCTCACGACGATCACCGGGATGTCTTTCCCCACGGTTCCGTCGCGCAACGCCGATAGAAACGCGAAGCCGTCCATTTCCGGCATCATGAGGTCGAGAAGAATGACCGCAGGTATCTGCTCCGCGACGCGCTCGAGCGCGACGCGGCCGTTCTCCGCCTCGATCGCGGTGAATCCTTCCTGCTCGAGCACGCGGCGCATCTGATGGCGCGCGTCCTCGTCGTCCTCGACGATGAGCACGCGCGGCTCCGCCGAGCCTGCGTACCGGCGCATGAGGCTTACCAGCCGCTCGCGATCGATCGGCTTCGTGACATAGTCGGACGCGCCGAGCGCCAAGCTCAGCGGCCGCTCGTCGAGGATGGTGGCCATGATGACGGGGATGTCGGCCAGCGCGGTGTCGGCCTTCAACGCGGCAAGCACGGCCCAGCCGTCCATCTCGGGCATGAGCACATCCAGTGTGATCGCCATCGGTTTCAGCTCGCGCGCAAGGCGTAATCCGTCAACCCCACCGGCTGCGCCGCGCGTCCGGTAACCCGCGCGCGCCAGATGCCGCTGCACCAGCTCGCGCGACGCCGGGTCGTCGTCGATCACGAGCACCAGTCCACCCGTCGCACCCTCACTCTCTATGCGAGCGTCCGGCAGCGCGGGAGACACGTCGCCGGCGCCTTGCACGCGCAGCGGCATGCGCACGCTGAACGTCGAGCCCGTGCCTGGCGCGCTCGACACGGTGACGTCGCCGCCCATCAGCCGGCAGAACTGCCGGCTGATCGCGAGGCCGAGCCCCGTGCCGCCGAAATTCTTGCTCGTCGAGGAATCGGCCTGCGCGAAGGCCTCGAACAGCTTGTCCGATTGCTCCGGCGTCATCCCGATGCCGGAGTCGCTGACCTCGTAGACGACGTCCTCATGATCGGCGCGCACGCTGAGCCGGATCTCGCCGTGCTGGGTGAACTTGCTGGCGTTGCTCAAGAGATTGAGTAGCACCTGCCGCATCTTGGTCACGTCAGCGCGCGCGCGTCCGAGGCCGTCGCCGACCGTCACAACCAGATCGTTTCCCCTTTTCTCGACGAGTGGCTGCACGGTAGTGGCGACGTCGCGCACCATCTCGCCGACCGCGAATTCCTCGAGGAAGAGCTCCATGCGACCCGCCTCGATCTTGGAGAGGTCGAGAACGTCGTTGATGAGCGACAGCAGGTGGCGGCCGGCGGAGCGAATCTTCACGAGGTCCGGCACGTAAGCGGTCGCTCCGTCGTCCTCGGCTTGCTCCTGCAGCATCTCGCTGTAGCCGATGATCGCGTTGAGGGGCGTGCGCAGCTCGTGACTCATGTTCGCGAGGAACTGGCTCTTCGACCGGCTGGCAGCCTCCGCGGCGCGTCGAGCCTGGAGCAGCTCTCCGATGTCATGGTACAGCACCATCGCGCCGACTTTCTCGCCGGCGACGATTAGCGGGATAGAGTACAGCTCGACGTCGACGAGCGAGCCGTCCTTTCGGCGGCGCTGGCCAATGCCGCGTGAGAACTCCCCGGATCTTGCCTTGGCCGCGTGGCGCTTCGCCTCAGCGCGCGTCTCCTCGGTGGTCACGATCTCGTCGAGGTCGCCGCCGGCGACCTCCGCCGAGGTGTAGCCAAAGAGCGTCTCGAACGCGGGGTTGGTCGTGGTGATGCGGAAGTCGAGGTCGACCTTGACGATCGCCACCGGGTTGTTCACGACCAGCGACTCGAACGATTGCTGCGCGGCCGCATAGAGCCGGGCGTTCTCGATGGCGATGGCCGCCTGCGGAGCGAAGAGCTGGAGCAGTCGCAGATCTTCCGGCCCGAGATTCCGCGACGGATCGTTGTGCACGCTGGCGATCGCCCCGACCAGGCGACTCCCGATGAGAAGGGGAACGGCCATCACCGCGCGGCTGGTCGTGTGCTCGTACTTCGAGGAGCGGCCGGCCCATTCGCCATAATTCGGGATGATGAGTGGCTCGTGCGTTTGGGCGACGTATCCCATCGCCCCTTCGCCAAGGCGCATCCGCGTTCCGGCCGAGTCCATGCCGACGTTGAGACTCGCGACCACGACGAGCTCGCGGCGGGTCTCGTCGTATGTCGCTAGCTCGCCGCCCGACACGCCGATCAGGCCGGTGGCCCGGGTCAACACCGCGTGGAGCACGCGCGACAGCTCCAAGTCGCCTGAAAGATCAGACAGGGTGTCGAGCAAAGCCTGCTGCTCCTCGGCGCGCTTTCGGGCCGCCGTGAACAGGCGCGCGTTCTCGATCGCGATCGCGGCCTGCGATGCGAACAGACTAATCAGGCGCAGGCCTTCTTCGCCGAAGGGATGACTCGGATCGGAGTGGACGGCGGCGATGACACCGACGAGTCGCGTTCCGATCAGCAGGGGCGCCGCGAGCACGGACTGGAAGGTGCTCACCGCGTATTTTTGCGAGCGGCCGGCCCATTCCTGATAGTGCGGAATGACGAGCGGCTCTCGCGTTCGCGCCACGCGTCCCATCGCACCCTCAGTCACTTTCATGCGCGTGCCGAGCGATTCCGCTCCGAGATTGTGGCTCGCCACGACCACCAGATCGCCTGTCGCTTCCTCGTAGATCGCGAGCTCGCCACCGCTGACGCCAAGGAGCGAGACGGCGCGATGGAGCACGGCGTCGAGCACTTTCGACAGTTCCAGCTCGCCGGAGAGCGCGGACAATGTCTCGAGCAGTGCGCTCTGCTCTTCCGAGCGGCGCCGGACCTCCGTGAACAGTCGCGCGTTCTCGATCGCGATCGCGGCCTGTGGCGCGAACATCTCGAGCAGTCGCAGATCGTCCAGCCCGAATTGCCGGCTCGGCTCCGAATGAATGCTGGCAATAGCCCCGACGAGCCGTTTTCCGAGGAGCAGCGGTGCGACCATCACCGCGTACACGTCGCTCTGCGCGTACTTCCCCGACCGGCCGCTCCAGGCGTGATAGTCAGGAATGATGAGCGGCTCGTGCGTCAGGCCAACAAGCCCCATGGCGCCTTCCCCGAGGCGCATCCGAACGCCGGTGGAGTCGGTGCCGACGTTCACGCTCGCCACCATCACCATCTCGTTCGTTTGCTCGTCGAGGATCGCCAACTCGCCGCCGGTGACGCCGAGCAGCGTGATCGCGCGCTGCAGCACCGCCTGGAGTAACTGGGACAGCTCGAGATGTCCCGACAGATCAGCGAGTGTGTCGAGCAGCGCCTGCTGCTCCTCCGCGCGGCGGCGCTCGGCCTCCAGCAAGCGAGCGCGCGCGACCGCGAGCGCGACATGCGACGCCGCCACCGACAGCAGCTCGTGGTCCACGTCGTCGAACAACGAACCCGCCGCCCGTTCCACGGTGATCGTGCCCGCGGCTCCCCCGGCCGGCTGAAACAGCAGCTCGAGGAGGCTCGCATTCGCGGCGAGCGTTCCCGCCTGCACCGCCGAGGCGTCGTCACCGTCAGCGCGGATGTCGACGCCGGTAAACGCAAAGCACTGATCCATCAGCCCGAAGGCGAGGCCGGCGAAGATGTCCCGCTGGCTGTGCGCGGCGGCAATGCGCGTCGTGAGCCGCAGCATCGCGGATCGTTTCGTCTCACGAGTGCGATCGGCCGGCGTTTCGCCGGAGAATGGTGAGGAAGGTTGGCTCGCCTTCATCGGGGTCTTTCCTTCCGCTCCCGCACTACTTCAACCCAATGCGCTTCACCAGCGCCTCGAGTCGCGGATCCGCGCGGAGCGGCGCATAACCCGGATCCAGGTGGAGGTAGATCAGCCCCGCCGAGCGCGCGTTGTACGCCCGATCGAGCGACGCAAATGCACGGTCGAAGTCACCCAGCGCGGCGTGGCCAATCGCCAGCACCTCCGACCGAAGGTATTGCGTGCGCGCCTCCTCCTCCAAGCGGTTCATGATCTCCTCGCCTTCCTCGCGGCGATCGAGCAACGCCAACGCGCGCACGAGATACGCGTCGTATGATCGAACACTCGCCTCGAGCGCCTGCCCCTTGCGGTACCACTCGAGCGCCTTCGCCGTATCCTCGAGCGCGAGGTGCGCCGAGCCGATGTCGAGGTACACGAGAAAGAAGTCCTCGCCCAGCTCGATGATCTTCTCGCCTTGCGCGATGGCGCCGGCGTAGTCGCCGGCATACAGAAGAAAGCGCGACAGCCATCGCGTGTAGCCGGGGTCGAGCGGATCCAGCGTCAGCGTCTGCCGCAACTCTTCGATCCCCTCGCCGAGCAACCCGACGGTCGGCAGCAGACTGCCGAGCGCCCAATGCGCCTCGGCGTAATTCGGCGCGACCTTGACGGCGCGGCGCAGCTCTCGTTCGGCGGCGGCGAAATCCCACTCGTACCATCCGAGGACTTTCCCCAGCGAGGTGAGCGCTTCGGCGCCGTCGGGATCGATCCGCAGCGCGCGCGTGGCAGCGGCCTTGGCGCGAGGATACGCATCGTCGGGAGCGACCCAATCATCAGCCAACCGACACCAGACATCGGCGACGCCGGCGTACGCCCGTGCATAGCCGGGGTCCAGCAGCAGTACACGATTATAGAAGTCGAGACTCTTCCGCAGCCCCGGCTCCGTGAATCGGTGATAGAAGAACCGGGCCTTGAGGTAGAGGTTGTACGCCTCGAGGTTTTTCGTCGGCACCACGAGCTGCGCCGAGTCCGCGCCGAGGCGCAGCTTGAGCGCGTCCACGATCGCCCGCGAGATCTCTTCCTGAATCGCGAAGACGTCCTCGAGCTGTCGATCGAAGGTCTCCGCCCACAGCTGATATCCGTTCTCGACGTTGACCAACTGCGCGCCGATCCGAATCCGATTGCCGATCTTCCGGACACTGCCCTCGAGCACCGAGTTCACGCCGAGCTTCTCGCCCACCTGGCGAATGTCCACTTCCTTTCCCTTGAAGGCGAAGCAGGAGCTGCGCGACGCCACCTGGAGCCCCGGCACCTTGGCCACGGCGTTGATGATCTCCTCCGTCATGCCGTCGCTGAAATACTCGTTCTCCGGATCCGCGCTGAGATTGACGAAGGGGAGTACGGCAAGGGATTTCTGCGCGGGTGCGGTGCGTTGCGGCTCGCCTCTCGCGGGCGTAATGGCGCCGTCACGGGAGACGCGATCGAGGGCTTCGACGAGTTGCGCCGCCGACGCGAAGCGATCCACGGGGCTTCGAGCCATGGCGCGAGACAGCAAGTCGTCCACCGCGTCCGGGACGTCGCGCGTTGCTCTCACTTTCGGCACGGGAGACATGAATCGTTTGGCGATCACGGCCTGCGCCGTCGCGCCGGTGAACGGCAGCTCGCCCGTGAGCATCTCGTACAAGACGCAGCCGAGGCTGTACAGGTCCGTCCGGCCGTCGACATTCGCATCGCCCGATGCCTGCTCGGGACTCATGTACGCCGGCGTGCCTACCGACAGGCCGGTCCGCGTGATCGTCACGGCGCTCCCGCTCAACGCTTTGCCGATGCCGAAGTCGGCGACCATTGCCGAGGCTTCGTGCAGCAGGATGTTCTCCGGCTTGATGTCCCGATGGATCACGTGATGGCGGTGCGCGTAATCGAGCGCCGACGCCACTTCGCGCGTAATGCGCAACGCATCCTCGAGCGACAGTTGTCGCTCTCGCTCCACCCGCTCGCGGAGCGAATGCCCTTCCATGTTCGGCATGACGTAGAACAGCAGACCTTCGGATTCGCCGGAGTCATAGAGCGGCAGGACGTGTGGGTGGGTGAGCCCCGCCGCCAACTTGATCTCGCGAAGAAACCGCTCCTTTCCGATCTCGGCCGACACTTCGGGCCGGAGCACCTTGAGCGCGACACGACGGTCGTGTCGCAGGTCGTTCGCGAGAAACACGATGGCCATACCGCCTTCGCCGAGCTGACGCTCCACGACATAGCGGCTGCCGAGACCTGCGGTGAGACGTTCCTGAAGGGAACCCAATACCACGATGAAGGCTCGGCGTCGAGCAGCGGGGAGGCCCAAATCGGGCGGGGGAAGATAATAACGCTACTTCACTGACCTCGCGTCAGCAATCTGAGCCGAGACTCATCCAAACGCCGGTGGGGGAGTTGCCCCGGTTCCGTGGAGGGTTCGCGACTTGGGAATCAAGCCGCTTCATCGGTTGATGATGTAAGGTGTTCGTACGCGATCGGGGACCGTTGTCCGAGGGCGGAGTGCCGCCGGTGCGGGTTGTACCAGCCTTCTATGAAGCGGAAGATCGCCATCCGCGCCTCCGCTTGCGAGGGAAATGACTGGCGATCGAGGAGCTCGCACTCGAGCGTGGCGAAGAAGCTCTCGCAGAGCGCGTTGTCGTAGCAGTCGCCGACCGTGCCGCGCGACGGCCGGACGCCCAGCGCCTCACAGCGACGACCGATTGAACTCGGGCAGCCCGCCGCGATCAGAGTGGTGGATCATCCCCGGTGATGGCTTCCGCTGCGCGAGGGCAGCCGCTAAGGCGGCCAGTGGGAGCCGCGCGTCGAGCAGATGGCTGATCGCGTAGCCGACCACCTTGCGCGACCACGCGTCGAGCAGCACCGGGAGGACGTCAAAGCGCGTCTTCAGGCGGATATACGTGAGGTCGGCGTACCACAGCTCGTTCGGGCCGCTCACGACGAGCTCGCGGGTGAGGTTCGGAAGGACCGGGTTCTCGTGCGCGCTATCGGTGGTGGCGAAGAAGCGCCGGACCGGCGTCGGCGCGACGTGCCCGGCGCGCATCAGGCGCGCGACGCGCTTGTGGTTGACGGCGGTTCCGCGGCGCCGGAGCTCGTGCGTGATGCGGCGGTACCCGTAGGCGGGGAACTCACGGGCGATCTGCTCGATCTCGAGCGTGAGCGCGGCATCGGCTGCGCTTCGAGACTCCAGGGCGGCCGACCTCCGGTAGGAAACTGCTGCGCGAAAGGCTCATGAGCCGACACCCTCGTTCGATGGGGAGACCGAAGGCCCGGAGATGAGCGACAACGGTGCGCTTAGCGGCGGTGATGTGGCGCGAAGCCCCTTTTTCAAGACGTCGAGCTTTCCATCGTGATCTGCCCGACCTTCCGCTCAAGCGCGGCGATCTGGGCCTCGTACTCGTGCACCTGGTCGGCCAGGTGGTCATCGTCAGTCAGCTCGCCCCGCTCGTGCTTCCTCAGCCAGTAGATCAGTAGGGAGTGATTGATGTCGTGCCGACCAGCGATCCCCTTCAGGCTCCCTTCGCCTGCGAGGTACGCTCGGACGAGCTGGAGTTTGAAATCGACACTGTACCGGCGCTGCCGGCGCATGGACATGGTGGCCTCCGGGTCGTGCCCCGAAGGTCAAACCCCGACCCATTCTGTCCAGCTCCGGGGGGTCACTCCAGATGGGCAAGCCGTACCATGTGGTGATGGCTACATTAAGGGCTCATTGACCAGGACCTGATGAGCAACGAGGCCAGGCACCTTCACGATGCACTCGCGGGCCGCTACGAAATCCAGCGTGAGCTCGGATCGGGCGGCATGGCCACGGTCTACCTCGCGCGCGATGTGAAGCACGATCGCGACGTCGCAATAAAGGTTCTCCACCCCGACCTTCGTGCCGCGCTCGGCAGTGAGCGTTTCCTTGCCGAGATTCGAACGACAGCCCGGCTTCAACATCCGCACATCCTCCCGCTGCTCGACAGCGGCTAAGCAGACGGTCTTCTGTATTACGTCATGCCGCATGTCTCAGGAGAATCGCTGCGCGACCGACTCGAGCGCGAACAGCAGCTGGCGATCACTTCTGCAATCTCGATCGCACGCGAAGTTGCGGACGCGCTGAGCTCGGCGCACGAGATGGGAATCGTTCATCGTGACATAAAACCCGAGAACATCCTTCTCCGAGGCAACCACGCACTGGTGGCTGATTTCGGAATCGCCCTGGCAGTGCAACAAGCGGGCGGCGCACGAATGACGCAGACGGGACTGTCACTCGGCACACCGCAATACATGTCGCCGGAGCAGGCGATGGGCGAGCGGAACATCGGGCCGCGTAGTGACATCTATTCGCTTGGTGCTGTGACATACGAGATGCTCACGGGCGACCCGCCGTTCTCAGGGCACACGGTTCAGGCGATCGTGGCCAAAGTGATGACCGAACGTCCCACGCCGCCTACGACAGTTCGCGACACCGTCCCGCGCAATGTTGAACACGCCGTGCTGATCGCCCTCGCGAAAGTGCCGGCCGATCGATTCGCGACAGCGTCAGAGTTCGCAGCCGCTCTGATCGCGGATCGCAGCGCGGAGGAAACGCGAGCGGTTTCGCATCCCCTTCGTCAAACGCCTGCCAGCGCGAGGAGATCCAGCGTGATCGCATGGGCTGCTGCCGGGATTGCGAGCATCGTGGCGGCAGGAGGATGGTTACGTCCGCAGAAAACTGTGGACCCCGTAACGCGTTTGACAGCCGCGCTTCCTCCGGGGCAGGAGCTGCTTCCACAGTGGCGCGGCTACAGCGTGGCACTCTCGAGTGACGGCACCCGGCTCGCCTATGTGGGCCAGGGCCCAACTTCCAATTCGACGCAGTTGTGGGTTCGGCCTCTCGATGCCCTCGAGGCGACAGCCGTGCCGAACACCGTCGGCGCGTCCACCGTGCGCTGGGTGCCGGAGGGCGGTTCCCTTTTCTTCTCGAGCGCGCAGACGGGCGACGGGGGCGGCGCGGTGTCACTCGATGGCTCAAACGCCACACGCACCCGTGGATCGTATGATGCAGACGTGGGGTCGAGCGGCCGCGTGTACGCGCCTGGGCAAGGCGTGATCACACGCCAGATGCCAGGTGGTGTCATCGACACGGTTGCGCGCATCGAAGGAATGTGAGCTCGCCAAGTAGCCGGGCCAGAAGCGCCAAGGTCTCGCGGGCTTCACGGATGGCGGCCAGGGCCGTCTTGTGCTCCCCTGCCTGCAGCCCCTTCGCGAGGATGTACTGCGGCCGCGTTCTGGAGCTCCTGAAGCTTCTCGAGGAGCGCGTCACCCCTGGCGATGGCCTTCGCGCCGCTGGCCTTGGCAAGCGTGGCCGGCAGATGGTCGCCGAAGTGGCGATAGACGGCGTCGATCGACAGACCGTACCGTTTCGCAAAATAGCGCAACGGCTGAGACCGATCGACGAGCCCCCGGTCGATCTCATTCCGCTTCGGATGGTCGCACACGGTGCAGCGCCTCGGCATCAGCCTGCCCGCCCGGCGAGTTTCTCCATCGGGGCGGCCTGCTGGCGAGCGCGCTGACAGCGTTGCACGGCCAGCGCCACCGCGCGCGCGAATATCTCGTTTACCTCTGAGTCGCCAGTCAACGGGATCGCCTCGTCTATGCCCGTGACCGGCGTCTGGGGCCAGTGCTCGCGCACCGCGGCCAGGTCGATGCGGTCCGCCTGGAGCTCAGCCAGGATCATCGCGACCGCCTCATGCTCGTCCGCTGTCCACGATGCGGCGGGAGTCGTGATCGCCGGAGCGAGCGACTGCGCGGCTGTGAGGATTTCGCCCGGATGTCCGCCAGCCGCTCGAATACGGCGGCAATCCGGTCTGCGGTCGTGATCAGCTCCCGGCTCGCGTCCGCCGAGGTCGTGGACGCGCCGATCACCCCGAGAGCGTGGGTGAAAAACAGTGTGTGGAACGGTGTGTAAAGGCGCCGCTTCTGTCGCGAACTGGCGCTTTTCAGCTGCTCGGCTCGCTCTTATGCCGGGTGACTCGACCGACTCTGGATCAGGAGAGTCCTGGTTCGAGCCCAGGAGGGGCAATTAAGAGGCTCTGCATCACTTGGGTGGTGTGGGGCCTTTCCATTCCGCGGCCCCCGTCAGCGTTTCGTCCGTGTTTCTATGGCTGTGTAGTCATTTTTTCAATCAGCTTGAGCGGAGACGCCATGACCGCGAGCTGCCGTCGTCGGTCGCTTGTTGGTAGCATGCTTCCATGGTAACGCGGTCCGCCCATCCTTCCCGCTTTCATCACATCCACGGTCGGGAGATGTTTGCGTGCGGTCGCCCACGCACGGCGGTACGGGTGCCGCAAGCCACCCCTGAGCTGCTCGAGTCCGGCCTTTTTGTCCGCGCGTCGAAGCAGCTCGCCGAACGTCTTGCAAGTCCATGGTGCATGCTTCGTCGATTGCGGGAAGAGCCAACCATCGTCGAACGCTCCGAGCTTCGCGCGAAGCTGCGTAGCTCCTCGGCGAGGGATACGATTGGCGACTTGGGGATCAAGCCGCTTCATGCGTTGATGCTGTGAGACGTTCGCAGTCGATCGGCGCCCGCTGTCCGAGTGCGGAGTGCCGCCGGTGCGGGTTGTACCAGCCTTCGATGAACCGGAAGACTGACATGCGCTTCGGAGCGCCGGACGTGGAAGCAGGTTCGCTTGACAATCGACGCCCGTCACCCCCAACTCGATGGTCTGCGCAAACAACCCTTGGAGGGACCATGCGCGCCCACCTGGCCGTGATTCTAATCGTCATCGCTTCAGCGAGCACGACCTTCGCGGCGCCATCTCATGCGGTTCCTCTTGGGCCCCGTCCGCGAATCGATCGCCCGGTACGCGTATCGATCAATGACAATCGAGTGCCCGCCGGCGTGCTTCGCGGCCGTGTGCTCACACTGCGACTCGTAGCGCGCATGGGGAGGTGGTACCCAGACGGAGAGTCCGGGACAAGTGCGCCGGTGCAGGCGTTCGCCGAGGAAGGGCATGCGCCACTCATCCCCGGCCCGATGATCCGAGTGCGGGCAGGCACCGAGATCGCGATCACGCTGCGCAATAAGGTGCCTAACGCAACGCTGACCGTACATGGGCTGATCTCGCGCGGCGCGGCGACGCCGACCGTGCTTGACGCGGTGCCTGACACCGTGCAGCTCCCGGAGGGTGCGACGCGCACGCTCCGCATTCGCCTCGACGCTCCGGGCACGTTCTACTACTGGGGCTCGACGACGGGACGTTCGATCGTCTATCGCGCGGGTGAAGATGCGCAACTCACGGGCGCGATCGTCGTTGACCCGGCGGAAGGTCCACGGCCCGCCGACCGAGTGCTCGTGATCGGGATGTGGAGCGACACTGCAGGACGCGCGCTCCTCGTTCGGAAGCGATTGCTCTCCGTGATCAACGGCCGCTCCTGGCCCAGCACGGAACGACTGAGCTACGCGGTCGGCGACACCGTGCGCTGGCGCATCATCAACGCGTCGTCCGATTCGCACCCCATGCACTTGCACGGATTCTATTACCGCGTCGACGGTCGAGGGGACGGGCTTGGAGACACCGTGTATGCGGAGGGCGTGCGCGAGCACGTCGTGACGAACCTCATGACGCCTGGCGCGACGATGAGCCTCACGTGGTCGCCCGATCGGGCCGGCAATTGGCTCTATCATTGCCATCTGCCCGAGCATTTTGGCCGGCGCGGCCCGCTCGGCACGCTGCCTTCGCGAGCCACGCAGTATGCGCACAGGGAGATGAACCACGCGCTCGAAGGAATGAGCGGACTCGTGATGGGAGTAACCGTGCGAGCCATGCCGGGGCGCACGGCGGCGGCCGTCGCCAGCGGGGCGCCACGAAAGTTGCGTCTCGTGATCCGCTCGAACAGCCACGGATCGGCCGCGTCGCCCATCTTCGAGTTCTCACTCGAGGACGGCCGCGCGTCGAGGTCTCCGGGCGCGAGCGACCAGACTGCCCCAACGATCGTCCTCACGCGCGGTGAGCCCGTGGCCATCACCGTGGTGAACACGCTCACCGAACCGAGTGCGGTGCACTGGCACGGCGTCGAGTTGGAGAGCTACTACTGATGGAGTGGCTGGGTTCAGTGGCACCGCACACCGACTCTCCCCCGTCATCGCGCCAGGCGACTCATTCGTCGCACGGTTCACTCCGCCCCGAAAGGGCACCTTCATCTACCATACACACATTGACGAGGAACGACAGCAGCCTGCGGGCCTGGCGGGACCGATCATCGTGCTCGAGGTCGGCGAACGCTACGATCCGCTGAGAGACTTTACCGTGGTGGCGAGCACGCCGCGCGACTCCATCGGGGTGATACCGCGACTGGTTTGGCTGAATGGAAGCTCCACCTCCACGCCATTGAATCTTCAGCCCGGCGTGCGCTATCGTTTCCGGTTCATCAACATGACAACGCACACCCCTGGGCTCCGTTTTGAGCTTTCGCGAGACGGGAGTCTGGTTCGATGGCGACCGTTAGCAAAGGATGGCGCCGATCTACCCATTGGTCGACAGCTAGCTCGCGCGGCGCGCCAACCGGTCAGCATCGGGGAAACGGTAGACGTGGAGGTCATTCCCGAGCAACAAGGCGAGCAGCGTCTGGAAGCGCATGCCGCCGACGGAGCGCTGATGGGAACGCTCCTGGTCCGAGTAGGCGCAGAAGGGGCGGCGAAGCCGGAGTAGCCGAGTGACGAGCATGCGGTGCGTAGGCGGTTTCCGACTCTGGATCAGGAGAGTCCTGGTTCGAGCCCAGGAGGGGCAACTCGGAGCTCGGCAATGCGTTGCGCGTTGTCGAGCTCTCTTCATTTTTGCGAGATCGGTGAGCTGGTTGATCCGCTGCCCACGGGCCTGGCGCTCTAAGCTCACCCCGAGCTGAGCACTTCGAGCGACCCAGCCTCGGCGGATCACAATCACGGAGAAGGACAATGCAGATCAAGCGCTGCGGATCACAGCCCTCCCGCAAGGGACCTGCCGATTGGTTCACGGGCACGGTTCGGATCGACCCCCTGTTCGGGGTGACAGCTCCGGCGCGGGCGGAGGGCAACGCCGTCACCTTCGAGCCCGGCGCGCGGACGGCGTGGCACACCCATCCGCTCGGTCAGGTCCTCATCGTCACGTCAGGCTTGGGCGTGGCTCAGCGCGACGGCGGCCCGATCGAGCAGATCCGTCCAGGAGACGTGGTCTGGTTCGAGCCTGGCGAGAAGCATTGGCACGGCGCAAGCGCGACAGCGGCCATGACCCACATCGCCATTCAGGAGGCGCTCGACGGCAAAGCCGTCGACTGGATGGAAAAGGTCAGCGATGATCAGTATAGGGTCGAGCCTCCGCGCAACCGCTGACGCGTGAGCCCGCACATGCTGACCACACGCACACTCGGCACTCAAGGCCTCACCGTCTCCGCTCTCGGCCTCGGCCTGATGGGAATGAGCCACGCGTACGGCACGTCCGAAGAGCGCGACGAGCGCGAGTCCATCGCCACCATCCACCGCGCCATCGAGCTCGGCGTGACGTTCTTCGATACGGCGGAGGCGTACGGGCCGTACAAGAACGAGGAGCTGTTCGCTCGCGCGCTGAAGGGCTACAGGGGCCAGCGCGATCGCGTCATCGTTGCGACCAAGTTCGGCTTCAGGTTCGACACGAACGGCGTGATCGCTGGCGTGGATAGCCGGCCAGCGCACATCCGCGAAGCCGTCGAAGGATCGCTCGGCCGCCTACAGGCCGACCACATCGACTTACTCTACCAGCACCGCGTGGACCCCGGCGTGCCGATCGAGGATGTCGTCGGCGCGATGGCCGACCTCGTGCGGGAGGGGAAGGTGCGCTTTCTCGGCCTCTCCGAGGCGGGCGAGCAGACGATCCGCCGCGCGCACACCGTGCACCCGATCTCGGCGCTGCAGAGCGAGTATTCGCTGTGGGAACGCAACCTCGAGCCCAGGATCATCCCGCTGCTGCGCGAGCTGGGGATCGGCCTGGTGCCGTTCGCGCCGCTGGGCCGCGGCTTTCTGACCGGGGCCGTGAAGCGCGCCGAGGAGTATCCGGAGGGCGACTTCCGCCGCGGCGATCCCCGCTATCAGGGCGAGAACTTCGACGCCAACGTGCGCGCGGCGTCGGCGGTGCGCCAGCTCTCCGCGAAGAAGGGCGTGGCGCCGGGGCAGATTGCGCTCGCGTGGCTGCTGCACAAGGGGCCGGACATCGTGCCGATCCCGGGGACCAAGCGACGGACGTACCTCGAGGAGAACGTCGGCGCGGCAGAAGTGTCACTAGGCGCCGAGCAGATGACCGCGCTCGACGCGGCTCTCGCACCGGAGAAGGTCGCTGGGCCGCGCTACAACGAGAAGCAAATGGCCCAGGTGGACCGGTAGGAGTCGATTCACTGACTCTCGGTTGGCGGTGCTGCGCGTCTCTCGGAAGGTCGACAATACCCAGGGTCGCGGAGCGTCGATGGCAAGGTCCATGCATTTCGCAGGCAATCCATACTTCACCGGACATGCCGATGCCCAGCACGCGCAAGCGCTCGAGTAGATCGGGGAGGAAATACAGCGAGTCGGCAAGCAAGGATGTCGAAAGCGCGATGCGGCGCCGCAAGAAGGGCACGCTGAAGAGCGGCAAAGGAGGGAAGGGCGGCAAGGTGACGAGCCGCAAGCAAGCGATCGCGATCGCGCTATCTGAGGCTCGAAAGAAGGGCAAGAAGGTGCCGAAGAAGCGCTCCTCATCCAAGCGATAACGCGTCGCCAAGGTGCGCTACAACGCATCGCTCGCGGCCGTCGAGTGGGCAGGTCAACCGGCATACAGGCATCCGGTAGTCTGCCCACCGCAGACCACCCGCGGCTAGTCTATTCCGTTCTCAACGCCTCGACCGGATCCACGTTTCTCACTCTCCACGCCGGGATCAGGCTCGCGATCGTCGCGACGATGAGGAGGGCGGCGGCGACTCCGATGAATACGGGGAGGTCCCGCGGCGACGTGTCGAACAGCAGCCTCTCGATGAACCGTCCGGCGACCAGCGCGAGCGCGATGCCGATGGCCACGCCGGCCAGCGCCGAGCCCAGGCCCTGCTTCACGATGATGCGCACGATCTCGCCCGTGCGCGCGCCGAGCGCGATGCGAACGCCGATCTCGTGCGTGCGTTGGGCGACGACGTAGGAGATGACGCTGTAGAGCCCGATGGCCGCCACCGCCAGCGCGAGCACGCCGAAGATGCCGAACACCGTCGCGCCGAGCTTCCATGGGCGCACCTGGGGCTCGATGCTCTCCTGCAGTGGTCGCACGTCGACATACCTGAGGTCGGGATCGAGCGCCCGCATCACGCGGCGCAGCGGCTCGACCAGCGCCGAGAGGTCGCCACGGGGTCGGACGAGCACGGCCGTGCCCCCGATTCCCGATTCCTGCCCGAAGGGAACGTAGTAGTGCATCGCCGGCTCTTCACGAATCTTGAAGCGATGCGCATCGGCCACGACGCCGACGATGCGCGCGCACGGGATGGAGTCATCGCCGATCAGCAAGCACTGGCCGAGCGGATCGCCATGGGGCCAGAGCGTCTCCGCCATCGACTCGCTGACGATCGCGACGCGCTCGCTTCCGGCGCGATCGTATCTCGTGAAGACGCGACCCCGCTTGAGGCCCGTTCCGACCGACGAGAAGTAGCCCTCGGAGACAGCGCTGCTATACGGCCCTCCCCCTTTCATCTTGGGGATGGAGTCCCATCCAGGTACGCGCAGGTCCACGCCGAACGAGGTTTGCAGAGGCGTGCCCACCGCCAAGCCGGCAGCTTCCACCTCACGCAGCATGCGAACGCTGTCGAGAGCACGCAGATAGAAATCCCGCCGTCGCGCCCGCTCCCGATCGCGCTGCGCGCCCTTCGGAAATGTGCCCAGTCTCTGCCAGTCGAGTCCGACGATCAAGACGCGATCGGGTTGAAAACCGAGATCGAGATTGCGCACCTTCCACAAGCTTCGCACGAACAGCCCGGCGCCGATGAGCAACACGACCGAGAGGGCCGCCTGCGCGATGGTGAGGACACCTCGCATCCGCGACCGCTGATGTCCTCCCTGTCGTGTGCCCGCCTTGAGTGCCGGCGTCAAGCTCGGGTTGGTCGCCTGAATGGCGGGGACCAGGCCGATCAGCACGCCGGTCGCCAGCGTCAGCACCGCCGACACGCCGAGCACGCGCAGGCTCACAGGCGACGACGCCCACTCGATGTTCGGGAGAAGCGCCGCGCGTACGGCCTGACCGGTCCACCTCGCGACGAGAAGGCCCAGCGCGCCACCGCCGATCGCGAGGACGACGCTCTCCATCAACAGCAAGCGAATGAGGCGCCCGCGACCGGCGCCGAGGGCGAGCCGCACGGCGACCTCGCGCCGCCGACGGACCGCGCGTGCGAGCAGCAGGTTTGCCACGTTCGCGCACGCGATGAGAAGCACGATCGCCGCCACGCCGACCAGCCATCGCGTCACAGCAGACTCGTCCGACGCCTTGCCCTGGTTGTTGGCTGCCAGCGGTGCGACGAACAGACGCGTGGCGGCGTCATTCCGGTCCTTGCCGTCATAGAAGCGGCGCCGCGCCGCTGACGCGTCGGCACTCGCTTGTCGATCCGACGCGCCCGGGCGCAGGCGAGCGACAACCTGCAGCCACTGCGCATTCCAGGAAGTCGTGAAACCGGAGGTCACCTTGGCGCTCGTGATGCTCAGCGGGATCCAGAGATCGATGGGGGAGAGATCGGCGCCCGTGAACGCCTCCGGCGCAACGCCGACGATGGTGAACGTCTCGTCGTCCACGACGATGGTCTTGCCGACCACCGCCCGGTCGCCGGCGAACTGCCGCCGCCAGAGCCCGTAACCCAGGACGGTGACGCGGTCAGCACCGCTCGTGCGATCCTCCTCAGCCGTGTAGAATCGGCCAAGCAGCGGGCGCACGCCGAGGAGCGGAAAGAAGTCCGCGGTCGCAGCGGCGAACGGTACTCGTTGCGATGTCCCCCCGCGACCGATGGTCACCTGGCTGGCCGAGTACGCCGCCACCCTCTCGAAGCCGTGGGTGTTGCCCCGGAGGCCGAGATAAGTCACGTAGCCCATCGTTGCGGTCGTGAACTCGCCGATGCCCGGCACGTTGCTGGTGGCGAAGATGCGGCGCACTCGATCGACGTCGCGCACGTGCTCGGGCCCTCGCAGCAGGAGCCGGTCGACGACGCCGAACATCGCGGCGTTGGCGCCGATGCCGAGCGCCAGCGTGGTCATGACGAAGACTGCGAACGCTGGCTGCCGCCCGAGAAGACGGAGAGCATACCGGACGTCCTGCCTCAGCTCGTCGATCCATTCGTGTGCGTGCATGTGCCGCTCCCTCCTGGTCGCTGATTGCTCGAGCGTTCGTGTGGCCTCGTCGAGTGACCCGAAGCGTCGCTGGGCTTCGCGCCGCGCGTCGTCAGCCGATAAGCCGTCTCGCACGAGCTGCTCCGCGCGCAGTGCCAGATGCAACCGGATCTCGTCTTCGACGTCCTCGTGCAGCAGGTCGCGGCGCCGGAGCGGGAGGCGGAAGAGGCGCCGGATTCGCGGGCGGATCATGGCGCCTTCGTCGCCACACGCAGGATGCCGCTGACCGCGTCGGCGTAGCGGAGCCACTTCGCGCTCTCGGTCTTGAGGTGCTCGCGTCCGGCGCTGGTCGCGCGGTAGTACCGTGCACGGCGGTTGTTCTCCGTCACCCCCCACTCGGCCTGGACGAGCCGCCGCGCTTCCATCCGGTAGAGCGCCTGATAGACAGCCGAGTCCTCGACGTCCAGCGTGCCCCCGGAGTGCCTCTCGAGCCAGCTCGTGATCTCGTAGCCGTGCATCGGGCTCCACGTGAGCGCCTTGAGCACCAGTACGTCGAGCGTCCCCTTCACCAGCGGCAACACGTCTGACATCGGGCTCTCCCTACAGAGTGTCTATTCAGACACTGTAAGGGGAGAACAGGTTGCCCGGAAGCTCACGCCGCGGGAAGCGTCAGCGTGAAAGTGGTCCCCACTCCGGGCGTGCTGTCCATCGTCAGGTCTCCCCCCATTGCCCGAGCGAGGTTCCGGCTGATCGCCAGGCCGAGCCCGATCCCTGCGTCCGATGACGTGAGCCGACGGTCGACCTGCACGAACGGCTCGAATACACTTTCGAGCAGGTCGGCCGGTATGCCCCTGCCGGTGTCCGTGACGCGCACGGCGAACATGAGCGGGCCTTCCGCGGTAGCGGCGCCGGCCGCGCGCGCAAATTCTTCGCACGACACGGTGATGCGGCCGCCAGGCGGCGTGAATTTGGTGGCGTTGCCCAACAGGTTGACGACGATCTGGCGGACCTTCTCCGCATCGGCGCGTACCGTGAGCGGAAGGTCGACGGCCTCGAAAGCGTAATCGACCTCTTTGGCGCGCATCTGCGGAGCGACGAGCGACTGCGCGCCCGCTACGACCGCGACGAGCGAGATGTCAGCCGTCGCGTACGTCATGTGCCCCGCCTCGAGCCGGGCGTAATCGAGTACCGCGTCGACGAGGCCGAGCAGATGCAACTGACTGCGTTGGATGCTCGCGAGGTCCTTCTGTTGCTCGGGCGTGACGGGACCGCGTACGCCCATCATCAGGAGCTGCGCGTAGCCACCGATGGCGTTGAGGGGCGTCCGGAGCTCGTGCGACATGGTACGGAGGAAGTCTGCTTTCGTCGCGTTCGCGGTTTCGGCCTGCGCCCGCGCCGCCTGGGCGTCGGCCTGCGCGGTGTCCGCCTCCGCCCATGCTGCACGCGCCGCCGCGTACAGGCGTGCGCTCTCGAGCGCTTGGGCGCAGCGCGCCGCCAGCGCTTGCCCGAGCAGGACGTCATCGGGCGAATACGGTGGAGCACCGGGACGACTCACGAAAGTGATCGCGCCCAGCAGTACGTCGTGCGCGACCACCGGCACGATGAGCAGCGACCCTGCGCCGAGCAGCCGGAGAAGGCGCAGGGTCGCTGAGTCGCGGGCGGCAGCAGAGACCGCGTCCTCGGCGCCGTTGGTGACGATCACAGGCAGGCGTTGACGCATCACCGCCGGCACGCCAATCGGGTCGTCGGCAGCGGGGGTCCACTGGCCCACCAGTGCGCGCGCGGTATCCCGTTTGTCTTCGTCCGGGTGTACTACGGCAAGACGCCTTAACCCGCCGCCCGCCTCGACCACATCGACGATGCACCACGCGTCCAGCCCGGGCAGCGCAACCCCGGCGATGGCAGCATAGGTGAGCTCCTGGTCGAGCGACGCTCCGAACCGGAGGCTCGCCTCGGCAAGAAACTCGGCCCGCCGTCGGGCTACCTCCGCGGCGTCTGCGGCGTCCTGCTCGCGGAGGGCGCTCAACACCACACGCTCCGTGATGAGCTGCAGCGAGATCGCCAGCTCGGACGCCGCGGCACTCCGCTCGCCGCCCGGACGCGATCCTGCTGGGCCTTGCGCTGCCCCGTCCATCACGCACGCCAGAGGAGAGCGGTCATGGCTCGGCGCTCCTGGCGTGACCGCCCTGGCGCACGCTGGACTGCCGGTGGGGGATGCCGGTGAGGATGCCCTCGTAGCCGACGAGCGGCTCGCCCACGGCCGCTCCGGTCGCCGTGATGTGGTAACGCCGGAACTCCGGACTGTGCTCGCTGCCTCGCATCTTCACCACCGCGACGACCTTCTCCAGCGCGCCGTCGATCTCCACGTAGCCCTGCACGATGATGTCGTCGGTGATGAACGACACCCGCTGGCCCGTGAAGCTCAGATCGGGCGAGATCGCCACCGCTTCATAAATCATGAACATCGTGACCCCGGTTGCGGTCAGGGCGCCCACGAGGCGGTAGAGCGACTCGCGGAAGTCCTCGCGAAAGGTGGGCGCGAGGGCGACCTCGAAGCCGGTGAGCGAGTCGATCACGACGCGTGTCGCACCCGTCTCAGTCACGTTCGCGAAAATGTCGGCCAGAGTCTCGTCAACCGAGAGGTCGAGCGGGCGCAGATAGCTGACCCGTAACTTGTTGGCCGCGACCAGCGCGTCCGGGTCCACGTCGAACGCGCGCAGGTGTGACAGATAAGCTTCCGGATACTCCTCGAACACCGCGACGACCACGGCCTCGCCCTGCCGCAGTCCTTCGACGGCGAACTGCCTCCCGAAGCTTGACTTACCCGTGCCCGTCGGGCCGGCGAGCATGACCGCGTCGCCCGCCGGGATACCGCCTCCCATGAGCGCGTCGAGTCCGGGGACGCCGGTCGACAGGCGCGGCACGCCGCGCGGATGGTCTACGCGACGGTTTTGTTGCTGCTCCGGGATGCGCGGGAAAACTTGCAGGCCGTCGTCGGTGATGCGGAAGGTGTGGAGACCCGGCATCTGCGCCTGGCCCCGAACCTTGACGGCCTGGAGCTTCCGAACAACGGAGTTCCTGTCGGTCGCCTGAGTGAGCCAGAGAATGCCATCCGCGATGGTGAAGAGGGGCTGCCGCAACTCCGACTCGGAGTACTCCCCAATGAGGAGCGATGTGACCTCCCACGACGTGAGTTGCAACGCCAAGTGCTGCACGAACTGCTCGAGCGCCATCGCCTGCTGCCCCGCCACTGCTCCCGCTCTGAAAGCCTCGTCCATCCCGGCACCGGGACGGATGGTGCGGAACGAATCGACGACGACAAAACCGGGCGAGAGCCGCTCGACCTCCGCGGTGACGCGCGCGAGCACTGCGTCGAGTTTCCCCGACAGCAGCTCCTCGCTCAGGTTGAGAAACTGCACCGCCGATCCGACGAGCTCCGGTCGGAAGAAGCGGAACTGCCTCTGGTAGCGGAGCATCTTTACGGTCGGCTCGCCGAGCACCGTGAAGTAGAGTGCCGGCCGTTCGGGTGTCGCGTTCGCGAAGAGGATCTGTTGCGCGAGCGTCGTCTTCCCGGCGCCCGGGTCGCCCGAGAGCATGTTGAACGAATACTCCGGCAGCCCCCCCCCGAGCACGGCGTCGAGGCCCGGCACACCGGTCGAGAGATGTCGGAGTAGTGGTCGCGCGTTCGGCGCCGTGGGCTCCGATGCGTCACCGGAACGCAGCGGAGCAGGAATCGGGTTGTCAGTCATTGACGTCTGATCGCCTGGTGTACGATGTCGCCATCCCCCTGGTCTGCTGGACGCTGTTCGGCCGGCGTCATGGCAGTGCTCTGGTCGAGGAGCTTCACCGCGAGATCGTCGCCGATGAGCCGGCCGATCAAGTCACCAAGCGCCGCGACCATGTCGATTATGCCAGCGGCGGTGGCCTTCACCCCGTGCGTTCGCGCGCTCTCCGTGAGCCCCGTAAAGCAAACGGGGGGCGCGGGTGACACGGTCACGGCCGAGAGCGAGGCGTGAGCCACTTTCGCACGAGCGAGGGCGCGAGTGAAGAGGGCGCGGGAGCCATAGGGGCCGAACAGACGCGACAGCCCATCCGATAGTCGCGTGCAGATGCGCTCAGCAGCCGCAACAAGCGCCGCATCGTCGGCCTCGCCCCCGCTCTCGCGCGAGAGCAGTCGGATCGCAACGTCGCGTGCGCCGCCCGAGGGTGGCGATGGGGGAAGCGGGGGCAGTTCCACTGAAGTCAGAATATAAGCGTGCGGTCGCGCTCTGGAATCGATGGCTGAGGGGAAGGACACCCACCGGGTCAACTCTGAACGCGGTAGTCCCGCGAGCGGTGTCGGCTGGCCCCGGACTGCCATCCGTGCGACAACATACAATGCGTACGGCCGGAGCGCACCACGTCTCTGCGCATTCGCTTCACGTGTAGCAGAGCGGACAACCGCGCACCGATCTGCTGCAGATACGGCCCGCCCTGGCAGCGGCTGACGCTCAGATGCAGGCCGTGCTCGACCAGTTGGCGGCGCTCGGTCCCAAACCGATCGAGACGCTCACGGCGGCCGAGGCGCGAAAGCAGCCTACGCCCGCCCCCGCGGCGAAAGCCGTGATGGCGAAAGAGGGCAAGCCAACGAAGCCGGACGCGAGTGTGGTCACTGTCGACCGGACGATCCCCGGCGCAGCCGGGCCGATGCCCACTCGGATCTACACGCCCGCCGGCGCGACAGCGTCGCTACCGGTCATCGTGTACTACCACGGTGGTGGATGGGTGATCGCCAACAAGGACGTGTACGATGGGGGCGCGCGTGCGTTGTCCAAGATGGCGAACGCCATCATGGTGTCGATCGACTACCGGTTGGCTCCCGAGCACAAATTTCCGGCGGCGCACGAGGACGCGTTCGCGGCCTACCAGTGGGCGCTCAAGAACGCCGGCTCGATCAAGGGCGATCCCACCAGGATCGCGCTCGCCGGCGAGAGCGCGGGCGGCAATCTCGCGCTCGCGACGGCGATGACGGCGCGCGATAAGGGACTCAAGCTTCCCGTGGCGGTGATCGCGGTGTATCCCGTCGCCGGAAGTGACACGACCACAGCTTCCTATGTCGAAAACGCGAACGCGAAGCCGCTCAACCGCGCGATGATGGGCTGGTTCGTTCGCCAGGTGATCAGGAGTCCCGCCGACCTGAAAGACCCTCGGATCGATCTCGTGCACGCGAACCTGACGGGTCTCCCACCGGTGACGATCGTTGCGGCGCAGATCGATCCGCTGCGGTCCGAAGGTGAGATGCTCGCGAAGCACCTCAAGGACGCGGGGGTCACGGTCGATCGCAAGCAGTACGATGGCGCCGCGCACGAATTCTTCGGCATGGGAATGGTCGTCGACAAGGCCCGGGACGCCGAGCAATACGCGGCCGATGCGCTGACGAGGGCATTCGGCAAGTAGCCTCGAGGCCCGCTCTGTGGCGCCTACCGGACTCGCTTTCCGGTTGCGGCGCCGGTAAGGGAGGGTGCGCTCACCGTTTACCCAGGACGTGTAGCTCATCGCAAAGGGCCCAGCGCGAGATCGCCGGGCCCTTTGCTTTCGCCTCTCTCGAGTCCACCAGGACGGTCTCCCCCGTCCCTGGTCGCACGAACGATTGGTCGTGCGACGGTCGATACTCCAGGTAGTCCGGTCGCGGGCGGTGCTATGAACCGCCACTATCGACCGGCCGCGCCACGGTTCACAATGTGCTCGCTGGGGTAACACGGGGTCGGACCTTGCCTCGTAACGCCTGCCGGGCCCTCACCGGTTTGCCAGAGCATATGCTTCGACGATTCCGCCGCCGCACCCTCCACACCCTGACGCTCGCGTGCACGATTCTGGGTGTCGCGTGCGGCGGCGACGGCCCAACCGGAAACGACATCGGACCCCCGGCGCGCCTCGACATCGTGTCGGGTGACGATCAGACCGCCACAGCGGGGGCGGAGCTTCCGGCGGCGCTCGTCGTCAAGGTGCTGGACGCGAATGGCCGGCCGATCCCCAATCAAGTCGTCAACTTCGTCGTCACCCTCGGCGGCGGCAACGTCTTCGCCGGAGCCGCGAGCACGACCACTGCTGGCATCGCTCAGGAGCGGTGGACGCTCGGCACGGTCGCAGGCCCCCAAACGATCGAAGTCCGATCCGTAGACGGAGTGACGGGGCAGCCTCGGACCTGGTCCGTCTTCCGCGCCACCGCCACTCCGGGGGCCGCCCAGTCGGTTGTCGTCGTGGGCGGCGATGCTCAGTCGGGCGTGGCGGGCCAGCCACTCCCCGACTCGCTCGCCGTCAAGGTGGTCGATCAGTACGGCAATGGCGTGGCCAACGTGTCCGTCGCCTGGAGCGCGAAGTCGGGCAGCGGGAGCATCAGTCCCGCAACGTCCACCTCCAGCAGTTCAGGCGTTGCCAGGGCACGCTGGACGCTGGCGGCGACAGCCGGGGTGGATAGCGCGACCGCAACCGCTGCCGGGATTGCCGCTGCCGCGAGCTTTCAGGCGACAGGAACGACCGGGGCTCCCTCGGCGGTCATGCTCGTTGCCGGGGACAACCAGACGGCAACAGTCACCAGCGTCCTTCCGACGCGACTCACCGCCCGGGTGACGGATTCGAACGGAAACCCCGCGGTCGGAGTGCCGGTGACGTGGACAGCCAGTGGCTCTGGCGGCTCGCTCTCGAGCGCGGCCGCGAGCACCGATGCCGGTGGCATGGCATCAGCCACCTGGACGCTCGGGCAGCGCGCCGGCCCCGCAACCGTGACGGCCACGTTCGGCGCTGCCGGCAGCGTCATCTTCCGCGCGACGGCGTCGGCCGGTCCAGCGGTGTCGGTGACGAAAGTCAGCGGGGATGGCCAATCCGGCCCTGTGGCCACCGCGCTGCCCCAACCGCTGGTGGTGCGTGTCGTCGACGCGTACGGCAATGGGAGAACGGGGGAGACGGTCACGTGGATTGCCTGGTCCCCCGCCCAAGCCAATCCGGTGACGGCGATATCGGACGCGAACGGACTGGCGCGGACGACTTACACGCTCTCGCCGACGGCCGGTGTGCAGTCCGTGGAGGCGAGAATATCAAACGATACGACGGTCGTTTTCTCGGTGACTGGCCTGCCCGGCACCAACATCGCGCTCACTCGCGTGAATGATCTCGACGTCACTCTTGTCGATTCGGTGGTGAAGGTCGGGGTCGTGGTGCGGGATGCGCTGGGCAATGCAGTGCCCAATCTGCCGGTGAGCTGGGCCGTCACGAGTGGTGGAGGCTCAGTCATCACAGCGAGCACCACGACGGATACGGGCGGCACGGCTATGACATCGTGGCGGGTGGGAACCGTTGCCGGCACGAATGGGCTCACCGCGACGGTAGGTTCCCTGTCCACCGCCTTCACGGCGACCGGTTTACCGGGGCCCGCCGTGAGACTCACGGTCGAGAGCGGGGACGGCCAGACGGGCTCGGCGGGCCAACCGCTGTCGAGCGACCTGGTCGTGCGCGCGTGGGATCGCTTCGGGAACGCCGTCCCGTACGCACTCGTCACCTGGTCCATCATGTCGGGCGGTGGAAGGACGCCCGTATCGAGTATGGCGGGGCCGGACGGGCGAGCATCGGTGCGCTGGACCCTGGGGTCGGGATCGGGAGCGAACACTCTGCAGGCGGGTCTCCCCGCTCTCCCGAGCGCCGCTCCCGTGCCGTTCAGCGCAGTGGCTGCGACCGGCTCCGCGCTTCCGATGCAGATCGTCCTGGTGTCGGGACTGGGCCAGAGCGTGGCGGGGTGCGGGAGTGTCTGTTCTGGTTTCTCGAGCTATCCCCTCCTCGAGGATTCGCTGGTAGTGCGTGTGACCGATGCGGCTGGTAATCCGCTGTCCGGTGTTACAGTGACGTGGGACGCTCCCTACGTATACTCCCAGGGAACGGCAGGTCTCACCTCCCAGACGGACGTCTCAGGGCGCTCGGCCGTCAAGGCGAAGGTCGAAAACGACCTCTACGGAATTTACGGGGTCCGGGCGAGCGTCGCCGGCGGGTCGTCGGTGACCTTCACGTACCTGGCCCGTGGAAGCGGGGCCGGTGCATTCGTGCTATCGATCACCGGAGGCGGCCAGACCGGTCGCACCGGCGCCGAGCTCCCGCAGCCACTCGTGGCGACGTGTCAGGGACGCGGCGGAACGCCGCTTCCAGCGAGCAGCTGTCGCTTCACCACCTACCTGAACGGTCCAACCTATGGCTCGGTACGGCGCGTGCCCGTGGCGTATCCTCCGGGTCAGACGGCTGTCTACTGGACCCTCGGACCACAGATCGGCGGACAGACGGTCTGGGTGATCACCGGCGCCGGGTTTAGCTCCACGACCGCGACGGCGACACCCTGATGTGCGCTCATGCGCCGGCGTACATCGTGATGCCGACGCGCTCGGGAGTCGCCACCGCGTCTTCCACCACCACCCTTACGCGTCGCACGACCGTCGGCTCACAGCGGTCCAGCCGCGCGTAGCCGACCGTCGTCCCGCCGGACAGGGTGCGCCACCCAGTCTCCGTTGCTCCGCGGAGGGAGTAGCGGGAGACCCGCTGTCCGCAGGCGATGTTCTCCTCGAGCCGGACGGCCGCTATTGTCGCCGACTCGCCCAACTCCACATCGAGCTCGGCGCTCCGGGCACCCGCGACGCGCCACGTCGAGCGCACACCCGAGGTGAGGTTCTCGAAGAGCGAGTCCAACCGGCGGCGAAATCCCGCGAGCCTGGCGACGTCCGTCTCGTGCAGCACCCCGTCACGCGTCGGCGGCACGTTCAGCAGCAGCTTCGCGTTGCGGCCCACCGAGGTGAAGTACAGCTCGACGAGCTCGTCCACGGTGCGGACCCGAGCGTCCTCGGCGGGATGATGGAACCACACCGGCCGTATCGATGTGTCGACTTCCGCCGGACGCCACGCGGTGCCACCAGGATCGCCATGTTGCAGCTGTTCGATGACTCCGGCGCCGCTCGCACCAGGCTCCGTCACCACACCCGGATTCACGGTGGACCAATTGGGCTCTCCGGCCAGTCCCTTCTCGTTTCCGCACCAGCGGACATCCGGACCGGCGTCGGAGAAGATCACCGCGTCCGGCTGCAGGCGACGCACAAGGCCGAAGACGCGCGGCCAGTCGTAGATCTGACGCTTGCCATTCGGCCCCTCACCATTAGCACCGTCGAACCAGACCTCGCCGATGCGGCCGTAGCGCGTCAGGAGCTCGGTGAGCTGGTCGCAATACAGATCGTTGTAGAGCGACGAGTTGCCGTAAGCGGGATTGTTGCGATCCCACGGCGATAGGTAGAGTCCCGGGTGCAACCCCTCGGCGCGGCACGCATCCACGAGATCCCGTACGACGTCGCCCTGACCTGACCGCCACGGACTCCGCGCGATGGAATGGGTCGTCGTGCTGCTCGGCCAGAGGCAGAAGCCGTCGTGATGCTTGGCCGTGAGGATCATCGAGCGGAAGCCGGCTTCGCGAGCCATCCGCGCCCACTGGCGGGCGTCGAGTCGAGCAGGAGCAAAGATCGCGGGGTCCTCGCGTCCATCTCCCCACTCCCGATCGGTGAAGGTGTTGACGCCGAAGTGCAGGAACATCGCGAGCTCATCGCGCTGCCACGCGAGCTGGGCCGCCGACGGGCGCGGACGAGACTCGGCGCGTGGCAAGGACGCGAGGCGAGGCGACATGCAGCCGGCCACGAGCGACGCGGTGCTGGCGTGGAGAAACGAGCGGCGGTTCACGGCTTCGGGTCCCGCTCACCGCCTTGCATCGAGAAGCTCCCGGTAGAACGCGAGCGTGAGCTCGGCGATGTGATGCCAGCTGAAGTGGGCGAGCACGCGCGCTCGCGCTGCCCTCCCCATCGCCGCGCGCCGCTCCGGCGCATCGATCAGCTCGTTGATCGCGCCGGCGAGCGCACCGGAGAACTCGCTCGGATCGCGCGGCTCCGCCGATCCCGTGCCCTCGGCGGCGAGCGGAACGAGCAGTCCCGTCTCGCCCGCCACGATGATCTCGGGGATCCCACCGACCGCCGAAGCCACCACCGGCGTCTCGCAGGCCATGGCTTCCAGATTGATGATCCCGAACGGCTCGTAGACCGACGGACAGACGAAGACAGCGGCGTGAGTGTACAGGGAGATGAGGTCCTCCCTCGGCAGCATCTCCCGAATCCAGATGACCTCTACCTTCGCCGTGCGCTTCGCCTCGTCCACCGCGGCGGCCATCTCGGCCGCGATCGCAGGTGTGTCCGGAGCCCCCGCGCAGAGGACGAGCTGTGCGCCGGGCCGCAGCGCCGGGATGGCGCGGACAAGATGAAGTATCCCCTTCTGTCTCGTGATCCGGCCGACGAACAGCACGATCGGGCTGTCGGGGCTTACGCCGAGCCGGCGCAGCGCCGACAGGTCGGGACGGGGTCGGAACTCGTCGGGATCGATCCCATTGTGGATCACGCGCACGCGCTCCGGCGGAACGCCGTACAGCGACTGCACGTCCTCCTTCATGGCACCGGACACCGCGATGATGCCGTCGGCGTTCTCGTATGCCGTCCGCTCGATCCACCCGGTCGCCGCGTAGGCGGTCCCGAGCTGTTCGACTTTCCACGGGCGGTGCGGCTCGAGGGAGTGCGTCGTCAGGACGAGAGGCGCCCCGGTGAGCGGCCTGGCGAGACAGCCAGCAAGGTGGGAGTACCAGGTGTGGCAGTGGACGATGTCCGGCGTCTCCACTGCGCCCAGCATCGCGAGGTTGCGCGCGAGAGCATCGACCAGCCTGGAATGCCGGGGATCCTGCGTCGGAACGCCAATCGCCCCCCCCCCCAGGCCGGTCACGCCGTGAACCCGAAGGTTGCCGCGCGTCTCGCTCTGCTCCCCGAAGCAGAAAACGTCCACCCGGTGGGCGCCGCCGTCGGCTAGGGCCAGCTGGCGCGACAGATACTCTACGTGGACGCCGGCACCGCCGTAAACGTTCGGCGGATACTCGTTCGTGAACAGAGCGATGCGCATGGCGTCGCGACGTCGCGTTGTCCCGGCCGTCAGATGATCGTGCCGTCGGAGATCACGGCATTCTTGACGATGACGATGATCCCGTCACGGATGTAGAAGCCCGGGCCTTCCCCTTCCTGTACTCCCGCGTGGTTGACGATGACGCAGCCGTTTCCCACCGAGGCGTTCTTGTCCACGATGGCATTCTCGATCCGCGTACCCTCGCCGACGCCCGGAAAGGCAGGGCCCTGGACGCGGCTGCGGGCTTCCGAATCCTCCCAGCGGAAATAATCGGCCCCCATCAAGACCGATCGGTGGATCCACGTTCCGCGATCGATGAAGGTGCGGATTCCGACGACGGAATTCGAGATCTCGCTCTCCACGATCACGCTGCCTTCGCCGACCAGTGTGTTCTCCATGCGCGACCGGCTGATCTTCGCCGGCGGCAGCATCCACGCATCGGTGTACAGCGGCATCTTGGCGTCGTAGAGGTTGAACGCCGGGTGCGGCTGCGCGAGCATGATGTTGGTCTCGAAGAACGACCGCACCGTTCCGATGTCGTTCCAGTATTCCTTGAACGGATAGGCGATGACGCGTCGCTCGTGAATGGCGACGGGAATGATCGCCTTGCCGAAATCGTGATCGTTCGGGCGAGCATCGAGGGCGTCGTAGAGAACGGCGGCCTCGAAGATGTAGATGCCCATCGACGCGAGATAGATCCGGCCGGCCGCCTCCAGGTCCGCCGATACGGCGCTTTCCTTTCCCGCCAGATCATCTCGGCGCGGTTTCTCGTAGAACTCCGTGATCCGCTGCTGCGCATCGGTCTTGAGGATGCCGAAGCTCGGAGCCTCATCGGCCCGCACGGGCGTGGCCGCGATGGTGATGTCCGCGCCGAGCCGCCGGTGGTGCTCGAGCATCACGCGGTAGTCCATCGAGTAGAGTTGGTCACCCGAGAGGATGATGACCTGGTCGTGTGGGTAACTCTGGATGTGCGGGATCGACTGCCGGACGGCGTCCGCGGTGCCCTGGAACCACTTCTCGGAGGCCGGCGTCTGCTGTGCGGCCAGGACGGTCACGAAGCCACCGCTGAAGCGGTCGAAGACGTAGGAATGAGAGATGTGGTTGTTGAGACTGGCCGAATTGAATTGGGTGACCACGAAAACCCGATCCAGCCCCGAGTTGATGCAGTTGGAGAGAGGCACGTCCACGAGGCGGTACTTTCCCGCGAGTGGTACGGCGGGTTTGGCCCGGTCGCGCGTCAGCGGGAAGAGACGCGTGCCGGCACCGCCGCCGAGAATGACCGCGACCACCTGGTTCATCGAAGGGGTGACGAGGGTGAGTCGGCGCGCGCGCGCAGCGCCGCAGAATGCGGCTGACGCGCTCGAACGTAGCAGACGGAAGGTGGGCGGTCTACGCCCGCGCGCGCGGAGGCGAGCTAGGCCAACCCCGTCGCTCTGTCCGTAGGTCCTGGAGCGGAGCTGCACGAATGGCTCGAAAATGGGTGGCGCAACCGCACCTGGCGTTCTGCCGCGCTAGGATCCGTCCCCGGCAGCAGGAGCCCGACCACCGCCGTCTCCAGCGTCCGCGAGCGGCAGCGTTACGGTGAAGGTCGAGCCGACGCCAACCGCGCTCTTCACCGTGAGGTCGCCCCTCATCGCACGTGACATGTCGCGGCTGATGGCCAGCCCAAGGCCCGTTCCTTCGGTGGTGCGCGTCAGGCTATGGTCCATCCGCACGAACGGATCGAAGATCGCGTCGAGCCGGTCAGCAGGGATGCCGATACCGGTATCGGCGACTCGAATCTTGGCGGAGCCGGCCTCGGTCTCACAAAAGACGCTGACCTCCCCCCTCCGCGGTGTGAACTTGACGGCGTTCGATAGCAGGTTCAGCACGATCTGCTGCAACCTTTCGGGGTCAGCGCGCGCGCGGATCGTCGCGGGGCAGTCACAGCTGAACGCGAGCCCCGCGGAGGCGAATTGGGCGCCAAACATATCCCGGACATAGGCGAGGGTGACGACCAAGTCCACAGGCTCGAGCGAATACTGAAGGCGTCCCGCCTCGACCTGCGCAAACTGCAGGACGTTGTTGATCACCGCCAGCAGATGTTGCTCGCTCTGCTGGATTCGTCGCACTTAGTCCTGCTGCTTCTCACCCAGCTCGCCGTGGATGCCCATCGCCAGGAGCTCGGCAAAGCCAGCAATGGAGTTGAGAGGGGTTCTCAGCTCGTGGCTCATGTTCGCCAGGAACTCTCCTTTGCTTTGATTGGCCGTTTCGGCCGCCTTCTGTGCCGCCTCGCGCGTCGAGGGGAGCGCGTCCTGGGGAGCGCGGGCGCTGGTGGCGGACATGCGACCTCCCGGGCTGGGCGTCGCCGGAAGCGCCTTGAAGCGTTCGATCCGGCGGCGGCCGGTGAGTCCATCCGCAGCTCGGACAACTCTGTACAACTCTGTACTAGATCATACCGGTTTTAACCGCAGGGTGTCAAGTTCAGGATATTGTCGCGCAACAGGTTAGACCACGCTAACGCGGGTTCGTGCGACCATGGCGTGGCAAGGCATCAGAGCGCTTCGCCCACGTTGCTCGGCCTCGCCTGTCGTGTCGCGATCGCCGGGCTCAGACATGATGATCGGAATTGCGTTGTCCGGCCGCGCTGTCTCACACCGCCAGATGGCCCAGTCATGAGTGCGGGCGATTGATGGAAAAAGGAAGTGGGTATCTTCGGTAATGAATCACGATGCCAAGCCGGCGAACGTCGCTCCGGGGATCGGACATCTCCTCGGCGGAAGCGACACCAGCCCGACTGATTCTGAGCAGAGCAGCACTGCGCATCCGCCGCCGAAAAACCAAGCACCGAAGGTTTCTTGCTGGGTCGTGGAGTGCGCGCTACGGGGATCGCGCACCGCCTACCGTTGTGGTGACGCGACACGCGAGCATCTCTTTTGAGCGCAAGCCGATGTGCAGACACTTCAGCACGCGTCATCGCGTGGCGAGATCTTTGCTTACACACTCCGCACTTGGGCTCATCATCGCGATGCGTTCCCCGAATTCCCTCAGGAGGCCCCGTGGTCAAGCTACCCCGACATACCCGCGCGCCGCTGTACCTGGCCGTGGCAGCTGCGTTCGCAGCCTGTAGCACCGAAGGCACGAATCCCACCAAGTCGTTCGATCGCCCACTGTTCGCCGTCGGCGGTGTGACCAACTCAGCCGTGACGCCGGGAGTCTTCAAGGTATGTAAGAGCGGGTCAGACGGCGTGTTCTCCGTTTCGGTGACCGGTGGCCAGGTCGTGCCAGCGCACGCGGTCACGGTCCTCCAGGGCACGTGCCAGTCCGTCGCCGAGTTCGCCGGTGTGGGCTCCTCCGCCAACGTGACCGTTACGGAGACGAGCCCGAACTTCCTGTCCGTCAACATTGTCGGTAATGGACAGGTTGTGAGCCGCTCGGGAGCAATAACGAGCGGGGGCATCAATTTCTTTCATGGAGCCACAGCGTCTTACGTCAACTCGACTCCGACCACAAAGAAGTGCGATGCCGACAAGACCCTGAAGGATCCGAAGATCATCGATGAAAACCACGACTGCCGTAGCGAGAGCGGCGAAGAGAACGACAAGAAGTTCGTCGGACCCTGATTCCGTCGGGAACGTCGCTGATGATGCTCGCCCCGCCGGTGTTGGTCGCCCGGCGGGGCGAGTCGCATCGGCACCCCGACGACGGATCAGCGCGCGCGCACGATGAGCAGAACGCCTCTCCCGGGCGATAGCGGGATCAAGGCGCCAGGATCGAACATAGCGGCGTCCTGGAAACCGGGAACAAATGGCGCGACCAACACCGCTGTCGCCGAATCGATGCCGAGCGCGTGCCAGTCGATCGAGAGTCTTACCCGCGTGCTGTCCGTCGCCCAGCTGGCGAGGGCGATCAGAGCCTGGCCAGCTCTCACATAGGTCGTGGCCAGAGCGTCGGAGCGACCGGTAGCGACGATCGATCGAGGATCCCAATATCCGACCATGCGGCTGGTCGCGATGCCGAACTCGTCCCAGAGCTTCCAGAGAGCACGCGGGTCGCCGCGGTATGCCGCATCATCGTTGTACAGTCGATTCGACATCCCGAACACCATTCCCCGCCAGGGATTCCCCCCTCCCTCCAGCATCTCCCCCATGAGGCCGAAGGGGATGCCAGACATCTCGACCAGCCAGTAATCGGGTGATGTGCGCTGATAGTCGAAGCCCTCACCGAACCAGAGCCGGTCGATGTAGGGGAAATGCTCGAGGTACAGGTTCGCGCTGCTCGCGAAACCATCCAGCGGATTGAACTGGGTGGCCGAATGCAGATCGATGAGCGCGCCGCGCCGGCGGCGATCCAGAACCTTCCGGATTCGCTGCATGGTGATCCGATCGAAAGCGACATCATCGAGGTAGATTCCATCCACGCCGACGTTCCGCGCCAGCCAATCCATCCCCTCGACATACGCGTTGTGCCAGCGTGAGACACCGCTGGTCACCACCGTCGCATCGGCGATCTCCGGAACGAACCATCCCGCGATGTAGTCGCTGCCGAAGTGTTCCTGCAACCAGCTGGGGCCGCCACCGGGTCCGGACGAGAGAATCTCATCGCCGAGACTTTTCAGCGCGAACATCTCCGGGGCGTGGTTGGTGAGCTCGCGGACCGTGTAGTAGATCTTCACTTTCATCCCGCGCTCGTGCGCTTGGTCGATGTACGACTTCATCTCGTCGCGACGCAGGAAAGGATAGTTCAGGTAGGGATTGATCGCCGTCCGGTGATGCACATTGATCACGTTGGCGCCCATCCGAGCCGCCGAGTCCACGGGGGCGAAGATGTGGAAGTAGCGATTGGTGAAGTGCTCGCGGGTGTCCAGGGCTCTGAACGGCGTGATGAGCAGCCGGAAGTCGAAACGCAGCGGATGTCCCGGCCGGATTCTGCGCGCGCCGCTGTAGCACCGAAGGAGCGCGGTTCCAGGGTCGCGATCCGCCACGTCGCATCCGCCGCGACCGTTGTTGGACCAGGAGTCGGGCATGACCAGCGGCTTGAGCTGGTAGAAGTTGGTGTTGAGGGGCCTCACGTAGCGCTCGTCCCTGAGGCTGACCTGCATCCCCGCCGTCACATCGCCGATCCACACCGCATCCTGGTTCTTCTTGACGTCCCACTTCCAGTTCAGGACGGCCGGGCGCTCGCCCCCCTTCTGCCCGAGACCCATCAGATAGCGCGCGACATCATGGGTATACGGGATATCGAGGTGGATATCCCCGATGTCGATGTCACGAGACGCGCTCAGCTCCACCTGATACTCGACGTCACCGTCGAACTCGAGCCGCGCCCGCGTTCTCAGGCTGAGCGGGCCGGAGGCGCTGGCGAGCCGCCATTCCACCGCGCCCGGCGGTCGGTCGGTGAAGCGAAGCGGACCGTGCCTCCACCGAGCGGGGACTCCCCCGATCTCCACGTCCAGCGCAATCGGAGCAGAGAGGATCTCGCGGTCGACGGTCCCCACGCGCGTGTTCCCATCGGTGAACCGGCTCCGGATCCGGACGGGCATCCCGTCGCCGCCGAGCGTCACGCTGCGGCCCAGAATGCGAATCGTGTTGGCACGCCGCGTCACGGCCGTGTACGGCGGTACGATTCCCTCGTCGTGGGCGAGCCGTGAATCCAGCCACCGGAGGCGCGAGAGTCGAGCCGGCTCGTCGTCTCCGTGCGCGGCGATGCTTGTCTCGGAGACCCGCAGCGTGATCGGGATGTCGGGCGATGAGCCCTCCCTCGACACGACCGCCACGGCGCCGCGATAATCACCGGCCGGCGCCTCCATCGGGACATCGATCCCGATCCAGATCGGCTGGACTCGGCCACGGGCGATCGAGATGTGTTTGCGAAAGGGCTTGCCCGACCAGTCTACTCCTTCCGTGTCGATGGAGCGCATGGCAGAGGAGGGAAGGAGGGCGCCGCGGTCCGTGCGGAGAGGTCCGAATCGGACCCTGACGTCGGTCACAGGCTGCCGGGCCGCGTACACGCCAAGCTGCAGGATGTAGAACTCGCCACGTCGCGCGTCACCATGAAAGGGACGGTTCGCTCCCGCGCGGATCCAGCGCTCCGGCAGATCGGAGGTCATCCGGATCTCGTGTGCCCGGTCCTCGGGAAATACCAGGAAGGGCGCGCCGGCCTGCTTGGCCACCAGATTGCGCGTCTCCTCCGAGGTGGCGATGATCTCCATCGGGGTGAACGCATCGAGGGAGTCGGCGGATTGGTACGCCACCACCTGCGCTCGCGGGAGGGAGCGCCACGAGTCGCCGGACGCACCGGCATCTCGGAGCCGGTTCCGGCGCAGCCACGCGCTGTCGGCCGTCGAATCGGGTGCTGGATAGACGATTCTCGGATAGTTCGCCGATCGATTGGTGCGCCGGTAGGGCATGAAGTAGACGGCGTACTCGCGTGACGTGGCGCCGGGCTGGAAGACGAGATCCCCGGCCTCGCGAGTGACCGAGATTCGGATGACATTCGTGATCCGCGCGCCAGTCGAGGCGTCCAGGATCACGATGTTCTTGCGCTCCGGGGACTCATCCCGGCGCCGCCAGGGGATGTGCAGCTGCACGGCGTCGGCAGGCGCGTCCACGCGTGCGAGAACGCGGTGGTTTCCCAGACTGTCGGCGTTCCACCGGCCCGTACCGTACGCTATCCCCGCCGGAACGTCTCCGGCCACCGGCCGGGGTTGGCCGTCGGCATGTGACGGCAAGAGCGCCGCGAGCAACGAGCCTCGGAGCGCGCCCCGAAGCAGTGGGTGCGTCATGACCGATGTTCTCCCCGATGATCGAGCACCGAACCTACGGAGGCGTCTGGCCGCCAACAACCGTGCTTGCAAAGGGTCGGGCGGCGACGCATGCTGCGTCATGAGTGGATCGGCGAACGAGATGATCCGGTGAGTGAAGCGGACGCCGTCGGCACCAGTGGCTACGGAAGCCGTGCCGCGCGCTGGTTTCGCACGCTGGCGTGGCACTGGATCGCGATCGTCGCCGTCTCGATATCAGCCCTCGTCCTGTTCGCCGTCGTGGGAGAAGACGTCTTCAACCACGAGGCTGGCGGTGTGGATGACGCTGTGCGCGCCTGGGTGCTGGCCCACCGGACACCCAGAGGCTACGCGGCGTTCGTCTTTGTCACGCGTGCCGGCTCATCGATCCCGATGATTCTGCTCGCCATCGGGGTGGGAGTCTGGCTGTGGCACACCGTCCATCGGCGGATCGCGGCGGTCGTCGTCACGGCGCCGGCCGTCGCTACCGGCGTGTTCAACGGAGTGAAGGCGATCTTTCATCGTGCGCGCCCGGCCGGGGCCGGCAAGCTCAAGATCCTGACGTACGCGTTCCCGAGCGGCCACGCCACCACGTCCACGGCGGTCCTGCTCACGCTCACGTACGTGCTGGTACGCGAGCGGCTGATTCCGGCCTGGCTGGCGCTCCTCGTCGGTGTCGCCGGCCCTTTCCTCGTCGGAGCGAGCCGGGTCTACCTCGATGTGCATTGGGCGACCGACGTGTTCGGCGGTTGGGCGCTGGGAGTGTTCGTCGCGGCCCTCAGCGCGGCTCTCTACGAGCGCGTCCGCGCGCGAGTATTACGCCTGTCGGAGTCGTTCTGCGCCCTCATCGAGCGTCCTTCACGGTGGCAGATCGTGGCCCAGGCGCTCTTCAGGATGATGATGACCTGCTCCGCGCCCAGCTTCTGTTGTCGGGCGTCGTCGCAGAACGAGCGCATGGTGCGCCGAAGATTGGCGTGCTCGGCGGGAAGCTCCTGAGCCGTTTCGTGCCCGAGGCGCACCAGGGCCGCAAGCAGGAGGAGCACGGCGACGTCGACGATCTCTGCTCGCGCGGCCGAGGGAACCCCTGCGGCGAAGTACGCCTTGTGGGCAGCGGGGGGGGAAATGTCCATCACTCCATCCGTTTCGAGCAACGTGCGCGCGATGGGGCGCATCGCGAGGCGCGCACGCCCCACAATATGCGCGGGAAAGATCGGCGCAAGTGGTGCGAAGAGGATGTCGCCTGACTTCTACAATAATTTGCGCGTCCGGGACCACGCGGGCCGGTGACGTCAGCGACCTCGCTCACCGAGGAGCCGGCGAAATCCGGCGCGCGTCACGCCGTAACAGGAGCAGGATGTCTTCTCCAGGCCCTCTCGATTGACCACCGTGATTCGTCCGCGATGGTATCGGATCACACCCGCTTGCTGCAGCGAGCCAGCCGCGAGCGTCACGGCGGGACGATGTACGCCGAGCATGTACGAGAGGAACTCCTGCGTGAGCGTGAACTCGTCACCGTCCACGCGATCGTGAGTCATTAGAAGCCAGCGGGCGCACCGCTCCTCGAGACTGTGCAGGCGATTGCACGCCACCGACTGCGCCACCTCCTCGAAGAAGGCCTCGACATATCGGAAGAGGAGTCGCTCGACATCGGGGCTCCTCCGGACGGCATCGCGCAGAACCTCCACCGGCAGACGTTTGGCCGAACCGGCGACCGGCACGACGACGCGCGCTGGCATGGAATCAGTGTGCAGCAGCACCGCCGCGCCCACCATTCCTTCCCGACCTATGGTGCCGACCTCGACGGTGCCTTCCGGGCTGTCGTTGACCATCGAGGCGACGCAGGTGGTCGGGAAGTAGACGTGTGTGATAATGGCATCCCGATCGCAGAGCAGATGCCTGACGGGGAGGTTGACTGGCTCGAGAGACGGGAGAAGCTGCTCGTACTCCGCGCGGGGAAAAGCGCGGAGGAGGTAGTTCTCCTCTGACGCCCGCGTGTCGGTCTGCGGAGGAGTCCGTCGGGCGAGAAGCGTGCTCATGGAGCCATCCCCGTAAGTGCCGTGTACAACACCCAAATGACGGCAGGGGGAGGGGGCTTGGAGCCGCCCGGACCGGATGTCGGCGAATGAATGCTTGGCCGAAAGGCCAGAGCGTCGCTGTCCTACCCAGGACGAGCGCCTGACATCCGAAGTATAGCGGGTCGGGCCGACTCGCGCTGCCCGATACCGACTTGACAAGGCCCGACGACCATCGCATTGAGGATGCTATCCGGACATGCACCCGGTGGCGGCTGCATTGCCGCGATCCCCAACCCCTGGAGGTACGCCGTGGTCACACCGAAGCGCCTCGCCTCGCTGCTCTCCACCCTGTTGCTCGTGACTCCGCTCACGGCGGCGAAGGCACCCGTCCCGACGCCGGAATCCCGGCTACGCTCGATGATGTTCGCCTACGAGTTCTACGTCACGATCGAAGGCACCAAGCAGGGGAGGTTCAAGGGGGAAAGCATCAGAGAAGCGGCCAAGGACAAGATCGCGGGACTCGCCTTTCAGTCCGAGGTCCTATCGCCTCGGGACCTCGCGACCGGTATGACGCTCGGGAAGAGACAGCACAAGCCAATTGTCTTTACCAAGGAGTGGGGGGCGTCATCGCCCCAGCTCTTTCAGGCGCTCGTCACGAACGAGGTGCTCAAATCCGTGAAGTTTGAGTTCATGAAGACCAATGCGAACGGCGAAGAATATGCATTCCACACGATCACCCTGACCAACGCCACAATCTCAGACATCAAGTCGTACACGTTAGGAACGGGCCTGGACGTCTCCTCCGCGAAGCGCACGCCCGCAGCCGACGCGCGCCAGGTCGAGGACGTCTCCCTCACCTTCCAGAAGATCGAGATCGAGAACAGGGATGGAAAGACGACGGCCCTGGACGATTGGAGGGCCTCGCCCCAGCAGTAGGCCACCTCGCTGGAAACGGGCGGAATGGCACGCTCGATGCCCGAATATGACGTGTACCCTCAAGTTACGAACTGCCCCCGTCGACAATCTATATTGTATGGGACCCCAATCTATTTGCCCTGTCGATTACCCTCATTCAGTCCCATGACCCCCAACGGGAGCCGCTCAATGCAGACCGCAATCCGTAAGGGCTTCACCCTGATCGAGCTGTTGATCGTTGTCGTGATCATCGGCATTCTGGCCGCGATCGCGATCCCGAAGTTCGCCAACACGAAGGACAAGGCGTACTTCGCCACGATCAAGACCGACCTGCGTAACCTGGCGACGGCCGAAGAGGGCTACTTCGCCGATAACCAGACC
>JBBSGP010000023.1:0-50331 GCA_038253885.1 Gemmatimonadales bacterium
GAGGGGCGCGGACCCTAGTACGAGAGGACCGGGTCGGACTGCCCGCTCGTGTCCCGGCTGTGCCGCCAGGTGCAACGCCGGGTAGCGATGGCAGGCGGGGATAACCGCTGAACGCATCTAAGTGGGAAGCCCCCCCCGAGATGAACACTCCCTTGCTCCTAGAGAGCACTCAAGGGCCGTGAGAGTCCATCACGTCGATAGGCCGCCCGTGGACATGGGGCAACCCATTCCGAGCGCAGCGGTCCTAATCGCCCGTGCGGCTTGACTACTCCCAACTGAGTCACCGCAAGCAGAGCAGCACGATCTTCGATGCTTCGCACCCAGGATCTACACCGCAACCGTCTGTCAGCCCGTCTCGCTGGCGACTAGAGCGTAGGGGCCACACTCGTTCCCATCCCGAACACGATCGTTAAGCCCTACAGCGCCGATGGTACTCCGTCCGAGAGGACGCGGGAGAGTAGGCCGTCGCCGGCACTTCATTCACAGAGCCCCGATATGCCCAGGCATGCCGGGGCTCTGTGCGTTTCCTCCTCCTGCCTGCTCCCCGCGCGGTCCGCCCCAGGCCCTGCGGGCCTTCCCATTCCGTTCCTCTCGGCTCAGCTTCCCATGATGCCAGAGCTGCCGGCGACCTCCGCCACTGCGCCCGCCGGCGTCACCCACGCCGGCATGGTTGCCGTCGTCGGAAAACCCAACGCCGGCAAGTCCACCCTCCTCAACCGCATCGTCGGCCAGAAGCTGAGCATCACCAGCCCCAAGCCCCAGTCCACCCGTACCCGCGTCGTCGGGATCCACAGCGCCAACGGCGCGCAGATGATTCTCACCGATACGCCTGGCCTCCTCGAGCCGCGGTACGCCCTGCAGAAGGCGATGCGCCGGACCGCGCTCGAGGTGCTGCACGAGGCCGATGTCATCCTGTATCTCGCCGACGCATCCGAGGGCGCACCCACTCCGCTGCTCGAGGCAGCCGCTATCGAGCGCCCGCCGCGCGCGCCGGTCGTGACCGTGCTCAACAAGATCGACATGATCCCTCCATCCCGCCGTGACCAGCTCGACATCAGCTGCCCCGACGCGCGACGCATCTCGGCGCGGACCGGGGAGGGAGTCGCCCAACTCATCGACGAGATCGCGTCCCGCCTTCCGGAGAGCCCCTTCCTCTTCCCCGAAGAGGAGATCGGCACCCAATCGCTGCGCTTCTTCGTCAGCGAGCTCGTGCGCGAGACGGCCCTCGAGCAGCTGGACGAGGAGGTGCCCTATAGCGTTGCCTGCGAAGTCGAGGAGTTTCGCGAGGCCAGCCGCCCGGTGTACATTCGTGCGGTGATCTATGTGGAGCGCGAAAGTCAGAAAGGCATTCTGATCGGCGACGGGGGGGCGCGCATACGGGATATGGGTCGCTCAGCCCGCCTCAAGATCGAGAAGCTTCTGGATGCGCCGGTCTACCTCGACCTCTGGGTAAAGGTTCTGGCGAACTGGCGACGCAACGCGCGCTCCCTCGAGCGATTCGGGTTCACCCTTCCGCAGGATGACCGGGCATGAGCCTTTCTCCGCAGCTCCTCGACATTCTGGCCTGCCCCAAGTGCAAAGGGCCACTCGAGTACAGACAGAGCGAGAAAACGCTGCGCTGCCCCGAGTGCCGCCTCGATTACTCGGTCCGAGATGATGACATTCCCATCATGCTGATCGATGAGGCCACGCCTTTCTAGGCGCGATCGTGTCGCGACCCTTCTGCTCCTGGCCGCGGTAGGCCTCTGCTCCACCGCCTCCGCGCAGGGAGGTCTGACCACGGAAGGAGCACAGTTTCTGCTGATCCCCATCGGGGCGCGCTCGTTGGGCATGGGACAGGCCGTCGTCGCCGACGAGGCCGGAAGCGAATCGGTGTGGTGGAATCCGGCCGGCTTGGCGCGCGCCGAGACCCGTGAGGTGGCCGTTCACCACTTTCAGAGCTACGTCGGAACCGGCGACGTTCTGTCGCTCGTCATTCCGTCCTCACGACTCGGCGTGCTCACCGGATCGGTCTACATCCTCAACTTCGGCGCTCAGGACATCAACGATCGCGGCAATCTGTCGACCGGCACGCTCCTTCCCCGCAACCTGGTGTACGCTGCGACGTATTCCACGACCGTCGGCTCGCGCGTCAACGCGGGAATCACCTTCAAGGTCGTTCAACTGCGTGTGGACTGCAGCGGGAGCTGCGGCGTGCCCACCGTGTCGGCATCCACGAGCGCGCTCGACGCCGGTGCACAGTACGACGTTCCCGGCGCGCCCATCTCGCTGGGCGTCGGGGTGCGGAACGTCGGACCGAGCTTTCAGGTGAACGACCGCGAACAGGCCGATCCGCTGCCGACTCGGATCCAGCTCGGCGTCCTCTACCACGGCTCGGCGCTCTCGCATTACGTCCGGGGCGCTGACATCCGGCTGGAGAGCGACCTGATTGGTAACGACCGCTTCGATGGTCCGGCGGCGCGCGTCGGAGCCGATCTCGGCTACCGGCGCATCTTTCACCTGCGAGGGGGATACGTGTTCGAGAGCTCACAGGCGTCGGGACCATCGCTCGGTCTGGGCCTCTCCGCCGGAAGCCTCTTCATCGACATTGCCCGACTCTTCGAGAGCTTTTCGGAGGCCACGGGGCAGCCCCCCGCCTATATCTCGCTGCGATATCTGTTCTGATGGGTCGCGTTGGGGCTGTCGTCTTTCCCCTCCTCGTCGCAACAGCGCGGCTCACCGCGCAGGCGACCGAGCGCGCAACATTGTGGCCTCCCGCCGGAGTCTCGCCGCTGGGCGCGGCCATGGCCGCTGCAGGCCCTCGGTCCAGCTCACGCTCGTTCGAGCCCCCCCCACCCCAAACGCCGAGCCCACCCCCACGCTTCGGGCCGGCTCCCTGGTGGTCTCCTCTGGTTTCGGCGGCGGTTCCCGGAGCCGGTCAGGCAGTCCTCGGCCAGAGCAGACTGCTACCGTACGTCGGCGTCGAGATCTTCGCGTGGACCGAGTACCTGTCGCTGCGACGGGATGGGCGAAACGGCCGACATCAGTACCAGGAGCTGTCCCGAACCGTGGCGCGGTCGCTTTTCTCGGACAGCCTGCCGATCGGGGACTTCGAGTACTACGAGAGCATGGAGCACTTCGTCGAGAGCGGCGTCTTCAGCCAGAACTCTGGCGGCATCCTGGTTCCGGAAACCGATGAGAGCACGTTCAACGGCTCGATCTGGCTGCTCGCCCGTCGCACCTTCTGGGAAGACCCGGCGATGGCTCCGCCATCGCAATCCGCGGCGTACCAGCGTGCCCTGGAGTTCTATGCGCGGCGCGCCGTCCGCCCCGAGTACCGGTGGTCATGGCGAAACGCCCAGTTGGAGCAGGACCTCTTTCGCCGCACGATCGAGGAGAGCAACGACGCCTTTCGCTCGGCGACGCAGTACCTGGGAGTGATCATCGCCAATCACGCGCTGAGTGCCGTTGATGCTTTCGTCACCATCCGGTTGCGGCGCTCGCCCGGACCGGACCACCGTCTCGGCTTCGTGGGCCGCTTGCCTTGGAGCCGGCTCGGCGCGGCGCCGCGGTCGGGCGCTGTCCGCCGATGAGATGGATCTCCGCGTTGCTCCTCCTCGTCCCGGTGGCTCTCGTCGCCAGCTACCTGCATGCGCCACCCATCGCCGTCTTCGCCCTCAGCGCTCTGGCCATCCTGCCGCTGTCCGCCCTCCTCGGGAATGCGACCGAGCAGCTGGCCGGACACACCGGGCCGACGATCGGCGGGCTCCTCAACGCGACGCTGGGAAATCTTGCCGAGCTGATCATCGCCACCCTCGCATTGCGCGCCGGACTGATCGATCTCGTGAAAGCGTCAATCACCGGTTCCATCCTGGGCAATCTTCTGCTGGTTCTTGGCGCCGCGCAGCTTGCTGGTGGGCTCCGCTACAAGGTCCAGCGCTTCAATCCGCAGCTGGCTGGGATGAGCATCTCGCTCCTGGTGACAGCTGTGGTGGGACTCGTGGTGCCGGCCATCTTCCGCGCGGCCCACCCCGATCCGGCCCGCATCGCGACCGTGCGCATGTCGCAATACGTCGCCGCTCTGCTCATCATCGGCTACGGTCTGTCGCTGATCTACTCGATGGGAACCCATCGTGCGGCGCTCGGCGAGGGGGGTGATGTCGCGGTGGGGGAAGTGGAGGACACGCTCTGGTCATTGCGGCGTGCGATCCTCATTCTGCTCGCGGCTGCGGCGGGAATCGCCGTCATGTCGGAGCTGCTCGTCGGCGCCACCGAAGCGGCCGTCAAGACGCTCGGGCTGTCGGAGTTCTTCATCGGCCTCATTCTCATCCCCATCATCGGGAATGCGGCCGAGCACAGCTCGGCGGTGATGATGGCGCTCAAGAACCGCATGGATCTGGCGGTGACGATCGCGATCGGATCGAGCATCCAGGTCGCTCTGCTGGTGGCGCCGCTGCTCGTCTTCATCGGCGTTCTCGTCGGACATCCGATGGATCTGGCCTTTCGCACGATCGAAGTCACGAGCGTGGCGCTGGCGGTCCAGATCGGCGCCGCTGTCGTGCTGGATGCGGAATCGAACTGGCTCGAGGGGGCTCTCCTGCTGATTGTGTACTCTGTCCTGGGCGTTGCGTTCTTCTTTTTCTGATCGTCTGCCGAGGAGCTTCCGGCCGTGCCGCATCTCTTTGACTTCGTTTTTCCGGACCCCTATGTTGCCGCCAGCAGACACGAGGACGGACTAGCGTGGCGCAACCCCACGTCATCTTCTTCTCGCCGGAGATGCGTGGTCCGCCGGCCGCGCTGCACGCGTGGCTCGAGGGGCGTAGCCTGCCCATCTCGGTCATCGACTCCGGCGATGACCTGATGGCCATGGCGCTGAGAGGCCGACCGCGCCTCGTGCTCTTCGACGCCGCCGGCGCGCCCGCCTCCGCGCAGGCCGCCTGCCGTCGTCTCAAGCGGGACTCCTACACCGGGGTGATTCCAGCCGTGATCTTCGCTGCGCCGGGGGCTGAGCAGCTGACGGCGGCCTTCGAGGCGGGGGCCGATGAGGTGCTGAGCCTCGACGGCAGCGGAACACATCCGGAGCTCGTGGTGAGACTGGAGGGTCTCCTCCGTCGTGCCGACCGTGATGTGCACGTTCACCCGTCGACGTTTCTGCCCGGCGCCCCCGAGATCGAGGCGGAGATCGGCCGTCGTCTCGCCGCCGAAGAGCTGTTCGCGGTCTGCTACGCCGATCTCGATCACTTCAAGGAATACAACGATCGCTACGGCTACTATGAGGGTGACCGTGTCATCCGCATTCTGGCGAAGATCCTGCACGACGTCGTGAAGGGACTCTCGCCCGAAAACAGCTTCGTCGGACACATCGGCGGCGATGACTTCCTCTACATCGTTCAGGGCACGGACGCCACCGAGATGTGCCAGGAGATCGTGAGCATCTTCGACTCGCTCGTTCCGTACCAATACTCCGAGCAGGACCGCCGGGCCGGCTATTTTTTCGGCAAGGATCGTCGCGGCCAGCTTCACCGAGTGCCTCTCATGACGGTCAGCATCGGGATCGTGACCAACGAGCGCCGACGATTCTCGCATGCGGCCCAGGTGAGCGAGCTCGCGACGGAAATGAAGAGCTACGCCAAGACGCTCCCCGGCTCGGTGTTTGTCGTGGATCGTCGCCAGGACTCGACGCCGGGACTCCCCACCGCGCCGGTGGAGCGTTAGCGTCATCGGGATGGAGAGACCATGAACGTCACGTGCCCCGAGTGCACTTCGGTATTCCGGGTGGATCCAACAAAGATTCCACGCGCCGGCGTGCGAGCTCGCTGTTCGGTCTGTGGGGGCGTGATCGGCATCGGCGCGAGCGGTGCGATCGGCGATGATTTCGCTGCGTTCGGCGATGCCCGGCCGGCCCGCGTCGCCCAACCGGCCTCCGCTGCGGCGGCGCCGGCATCCGCTCCAGCGCTCCGTTCGCCCGGCACACCGGCCGTCCCTCCGTGGCGGACGGCCATGCCCCCCGCCACCGCGCCGCGTGCTCCCGCGGTAAGTGGCCCATCCATCACCGCGCCCGCGCCGCGCGCCGTCTCGGCACCGCAGTCGCGGACCTCCGGTCAACCGTCGGCGGCGACGTCTCCCCACTCCGAGAGAGCCAGCGGCGGGGCCGCCCCTTCACCGCCGACGCCGCCTGGCTTCCGGGCCGCGAACACCGTGTCCACGCCGGGCAACACCGGGTTGACCGACGAGCTGGACGAGTTGATAGCGGGGTCCGCCGGCACCGGCCGTCCCCTCCCCATTCCGCCCGCGGGCGAACTCGAGTGGCCTGATCTGGAAGAGGAAGCTGGCCCGCCACAGCGCACCGAGCCGGTACCAGCCCCGCAAGCCGTTCCGCGCCGCGCACCGTCCGTTAGCCCCCCGGCGTCTCCCGCGGTGCGCCCGGCTGCCCCTCCCCCCCCGACCCCAGCCGGCGCACCGCCGACTGTGGCCACGCCGAGACAGACGCCGCTTCGTGCGCCGGTTATCCAGCCGCCCGCTCCGCCCACCCCGGGAGGAGAGCGGCCGCCGGCACGCGCGCCCATCAACCCCTTTCTTGCTAACGATCCGAATCAGAAAGCGAAGAGACTCGCCCGCGCGCTCGTCTCAGACATCATCGCGTATTTTCCCCAGAAGCACAAAGAGGCCGTACGCAACGGCACCCTCAAGGAGCACTTCCGCGAGGAGATCAAGAAGAGCTACGAGGAATACGCGGACCAGATGGGGAAGGAGTTCGCCGAGAGCACGACGCACTTCCAGGACGCCCTCAACGACGTCCTGGCCGGAGGAAAGCGGGTGTTCTGAGCCGGTGCCTGGCGGGTGCCCTACACGGGTCGCCCGCGCCGCTGTATCTTCCGGGAGCCGCGAGCCGTCGTCCGCCACATCGGCGGGACGGCTCGTGTCATTACGCGCACCGGAGAACGACATGGCAGAGACGGAAACGGCACGGCGGCTCGGCCGACAGATCGGGCGCCTCGATGACCTCCGGAGGTACCTTTGACCTGGATTCGAAGCGCTCTCACGTCGCCGAGCTCGAGGCGCAGATGGCGGAGCCCGGCTTCTGGGACGATCACGAGCGCACCAAGGCCGTGATCCAGAGCGTGCGGTCGATGAAGGATCTCATCGAGCCGCACGACAAGTTGTCCACCAGAGCGCTCGACGCCGGCGAGCTCGCCGAGATGCTGGATCTCGAGCCTGACGACTCGCTGCGCGCCGAGCTGGACCGTGAGATCGAGAGTCTCGAGCGGGACGTCGAGAGTTTCGAGCTCCAGGCGCTCCTCCAGGGTCCGGACGACCACCGGGACGCGCTGCTGGAGATCTCCTCCGGCGCCGGCGGTACGGAAGCGCAGGACTGGGCTCAGATGCTGATGCGCATGTATACGCGGTGGGCCGAGCGCCGTGGATTCTCAGTCGAGATCCTCGACCTGAGCGAGGGCGAGGAGGCGGGCATCAAAGGCGCGATGCTGGAGATCAAAGGGCACTACGCCTATGGCTTCCTGCGCGCGGAGAGCGGTGTGCACCGGCTGGTGCGCATCTCGCCCTTCGATTCGCAGTCGCGTCGCCACACGAGCTTCGCCTCGGTATTCGTGTATCCGTCGGTGAACGAGGAGATCAACATCGAGGTGCGGGAGGAGGATCTCCGGCTGGATGTCTTTCGCGCCTCCGGCGCCGGGGGCCAGCACGTCAACAAGACCAGCTCCGCCGTCCGGATCACGCACCTACCCTCAGGCATCGTGGTCTCCTGCCAGCAGGAGCGGTCCCAGTTCAAGAACAAGGCGACCGCCATGAAGATGCTCAAGGCGGCCCTGTACCAGCGTGAGGTCGAGGCGCAGGAAAAGAAGAAGGCGGCCATCGACGCGAACAAGAAGGACGTATCGTTTGGCAGCCAGATTCGCAGCTACGTCTTTCAACCGTACACAATGGTCAATGACCATCGCACCGAGCTCAAGATCACGGATGTGCAGAAGGTCATGGACGGCGCGATCGATCCGTTCATCGAGGCCTGGTTGAAGATGGGCACCAGCGAGGCGGCGTGAGCGATGACCTGAACTTCGTTCTCCGCGCCCGGCGCGACGCGCTGGCTGCGCTGGTGGAGCGCGGAGTGTCACCGTACGCGTACGCCTTCGATCGGAGCCACAGCACCGCCGCCGCCCTCGCGGCGTTGGGAGAGGCGGCCGATGGTCCGGACGTGCGCGTGGCGGGTCGGCTGGTCGCGCTTCGTGTCCACGGCAAGACGACCTTTGCGCATCTGGCGGATCAGTCCGGGCGGATCCAGCTCTACTTCCGGAGCGACGCTCTCGGAAGCGACGGCGCCGCGCTGCTCGAGCTGCTCGATCTGGGCGACGTGGTGGGGGTCGCCGGCCCGCTCTTTCGCACGCGCACGGGCGAGGCGACCGTCCGTGTCGCGTCGCTCGTCCTCCTCGCCAAGTCGCTCCGACCTCTGCCGTTCGGGAAGGAAGAGTTGGTGGACGGCCGAGTGGTCCGGCATTCCGGCTTCACCGATCCGGAGCAGCGGTATCGACAGCGCTACGCCGACCTCGCCGTCCACCCGGAGGTGCGGGCCGTTTTCGTCGCGCGCTCCCGCATGGTGTCGGCGCTGCGCTCCTTTCTGGACGAGCGGGACTATCTCGAAGTCGAGACGCCGGTGTTGCAGCCGCTCTACGGAGGGGCGGCGGCGCGTCCGTTCACGACCGAGCACAACGCTCTGGGCATGCCGCTCTTTCTCCGTATCGCGGACGAGCTCTATCTCAAGCGGCTGATCGTAGGAGGGTTCGAGCGGGTGTACGAGATCGGGCACGATTTCCGCAACGAGGGAGTGGACCGGACGCACAATCCGGAGTTCACGATGCTGGAGTTCTATCAGGCGTATTCGGACTATCGCGAGATGATGTCGGTGGTCGAGTCTCTGCTCGATCGAGCCGCGGACAGCGTCCGGCTCGTGCCGGCTCTGGCGGATCGCGTCCCGACGATGCGCCCCCCGTTTCCGCGGATCGAGTGGCTGCCGTCGCTCGCCGGCGCGCTCGGCGCCGACGCTCTCGCCATGGATGACGCGACGCTGCGGAACACGGCCGCGCGCGCGGGGGTTGAACACCCGGGCACGCTGAGCCGGCCGAAGCTGCTCGATGAGCTCTTCCAAGCGGTTGTCGAGTCGACGATCGACACGCCGACTTTCGTCGTCGACTATCCGGCCGAGCTCTCGCCATTGGCGAAGCCAAAGCGAGGCGATCCCCGGTTGACCGAGCGCTTCGAGCTGTTCGCGCGCGGCCGCGAGCTGGCGAACGCGTTCAGCGAGCTCAACGATCCGATCGATCAGCGACGTCGCTTCGAGGCCCAGTCGCGTCTCCGCGCCGCCGGCGACGAGGAAGCGAGCGGCGTGGACGAAGATTACCTCCGAGCGATGGAGTACGGCATGCCTCCGATGGGTGGTGTCGGCATCGGCATTGATCGGCTGTTCATGTATCTCGCGGATATCGGCAACATCCGCGACGTCATTCTTTTTCCTCTGTTGCGAGCCGAATGAGCGACCAGATGGGCGGGGGCCGGCTGGAGCTGAGCATCGCCTGGCGCTATCTACGGGCGCGCAGCGGATCGCGTCTGCTCTCGTTCATCAGCGTCATCGCCATCGGGGGGGTGCTCGTCGGGGTGAGCGCGCTCATCATCATCATCGGTGTGATGAACGGCCTGCAGAACGATCTGCGTGAGAAGATCCTGATCGGGAGCCCGGACGTGCGGGTGCTCACCTTCGGCGACGACCTCAAGATGGCGAGCTGGCGCGCGACGCTGGAGAAGGTGAAGAAGCAGCCAGGCGTGATCGCGGCCGCGCCGTTCGTGCTGGCACAAGGCGGAATCACCGCCGGCCATTCCTACGGCGACGGCGTCATGCTCGTGGGCATCGAGCCGCAAGCGAAGACGACCCCCAACGTCACCAGCATCCGGCAGCACGCCATCATGGGAGACTTTCGTTTCGCGAGCTCCGATGGCCAGCAACGCGGGGTCGTGCTTGGAAAGCGCATCGCCGAGCGGCTCAACGTCTTCCCCGGCGACAAGGTGATGTTGATCTCGATCGCCGGCGTACAGATCAACAGCTCGGTCGGGGGGATCATTCCGCACTTCGAGCCCTACGAGGTGACGGGAGTGTTCGAGACGGGCATGTACGAGTACGACAACAGCTATGTCTATCTCCCGATCGATGTGGCGCGCCAGCTCGCCGGGCTGGGTGAAGCGGTGACCGGACTCGAGGTGCGCACCACCAACCGGTGGAAGGCGCGCGAGGTGGCAACGCGCATCGGGACGACCCTCGGCTTTCCGTATCGCGTCGTCGATTGGCAGGAGCAGAACTCGTCGCTCTTCTCGGCGCTCAAGCTCGAGAAATTCGCCATGGGAGTTATTCTTCTGCTGATCGTCGTGGTGGCGGCCTTCAACATCGTCAGCACGTTGAGCATGGTGGTGAAGGACAAGACGCGTGAGATCGGGATCCTGCGCGCCATGGGAATGCGCGCCCGCTCGATCCGGCGCATCTTCTTCGCCCAGGGCATGGTCATCGGCCTTGTCGGAACGACGTTCGGCCTGTTGCTCGGGATCGGTCTCTCGATCGGTCTCGACCGGGCCAAGCTCATCAAGCTCGAGCCTTCGGTGTACTTCATCGACCATCTCCCGGTGACCCTTCAGGTGTTGGACGTGTCGCTCATCGTGGCGGCGAGCATGGCGATCGCCGCGCTCGCCACGTGGTACCCATCCTGGCAGGCGGCCCGGCTCTATCCGGTCGAGGCGATCCGGCACGAATGACGGTCATCGAGGCGAGGGACCTGGCCAAGAGCTACGTCGGCGGCGACGGGGGGATCCTCCAGGTGCTGGACGGGGTGAATCTGGACGTGCAGCGGGGGGAGATGGTGGCTGTCGTCGGGACGAGCGGTGCCGGCAAGAGCACCCTGTTGCATCTCCTGGGCGCGCTGGATCGTCCGTCTCGAGGGACGGTCGCGCTGGCCGGCCAGCCACTTCACGGACTCGGTGACGACGAGCTCGCCGAAGTGCGCAACCGGAAGGTAGGTTTCGTCTTCCAGTTCCATCACCTGCTGCGCGAGTTTTCGGCGCTGGAGAATGTCATGATGCCGCTGCGCATCTCGGGCCGCGACGAGCGTGAGGCGCGCTCTCGAGCCGAGGAGCTTCTGGCCCAGGTCGGGCTGAGCGGGCGCATGTCCCATCGCCCGGCCGAGCTCTCCGGCGGCGAGCAGCAGCGGACGGCGGTGGCCCGAGCGCTGGCGGTCGATCCGGCGGTCGTCCTGGCCGACGAGCCGTCGGGCAATCTCGATCACGTCAACGCCGAGCGCCTGCACGACCTGTTCGCCCAGCTCGCCCGGGAGCTGGAGACGGCCATGGTCGTGGTCACGCACAACCGCTCCCTCGCCGCCCGCGCCGATCGCGTGCTGCTTCTCGAGGATGGCCGCTTGCGCGACTCCGACGTGAAGGAGGTCGTCGCCTGATGCTGTGCGACAACTGCAAGGAAAACGACTCGGTCATCACGCTCACCCGAACCGGGCCGAGCGGGGTCGTCGAGCAGCACCTCTGCGAGAAGTGCGCGGCCGAGAAGGGCGTCGAGACGACCCTCAGCACGCCGAAGCAGGCCATCACGGATTTTCTCTTCGCGGTGCAGAAGCAGCTTCCGCCGATGACGTCGGAGGCGGGGCGCTGCACGTTCTGCGGGATGACGCTTCGTGGGGACTTCAAGGCGACGGGGCGGTTGGGATGCGCACGCTGCTACACGACCTTCGAGTCGAGCCTGCGCGATCTCCTGCGCCGCGTCCATGGCAGCTCGCGTCACGCCGGGCGGCGCTACCAGCCACCGGAGCCCATGTACCAGGAGGCCGGGAGCGTGCTCAATGAGCTGCGCGACCGGCTGCGCCGCGCCATCGAGGGGGAGCAGTTCGAGCTCGCGGCCCGGCTGCGGGATCAGATCAAGGCAACCGAATGACGATCGATCTCTCCCTTCTCCCCGACGGCGGAGTCAGCTGGCTGGACGCCTCCGGCGATCAGTCCGGTATCGTGCTGTCCACGCGCATCCGGCTGGCCCGCAACCTCGATGGCTTCGCCTTCGCCGGCCGGGCCCGCGACGGCGAGCGCCTGCGGGTGCTGGCCAGCGTCCGCGAGGCTGTCCAGACAACTCCGGCGGTGCAGGGCAGCGTCCTCGTGCGTGTGGACGAGCTGCCGGCCGAAGATCGCCTCCTGCTCCACGAGCGGCACCTCGTGAGTCGGGAGCTGGCGGGGCTGGACCCGCAGCATCCGGTGCGCAGCGGAGCCGCCGTGTTTCTCGGAGATGGCTTGAGCGTCATGGTAAATGAGGAGGATCACCTGAGGCTCCAGGCGCTCCGCTCCGGCTTCGATCTCGGCGATGCCTACGCCGCCATCGAGCGCGTGGACGGAGAGCTGGGCCGACGGATGCCCTACGCGTGGCACGAGGAGTTTGGCTTTCTGACGTCCTGTCCGACGAATGCGGGCACCGGATTGCGTGCGTCGGTGTTGATACACTTACCCGGGCTCGTGCTGACGAAGGAGATCGGCAAGACGCTGTCCGGATTGCAGCAGGTGGGGCTGACGTATCGAGGGCTGTACGGGGAGGGCAGCGAGGTCGTCGGGAACTTCTTCCAGATCTCGAATCAGACGACGTTGGGTCGATCGGAAGAGGATCTGCTGGATCACCTGAACTACGCCGTGCGCACGGTGATCGGGCGAGAAGAGGATGCTCGGCGGGTATTGCTGCGCGATGCAGGATATATTATTGAGGACAAACTGTGGCGTGCGTACGGCACGTTGCGCTATGCTCGAAGCCTCACGTTCGAAGAGGCGATGAACTACCTCAGTGGCGTCCGGTTGGCCGTCGGATTGAAACTGATCTCCGGTCTCAGTGTATATACTCTCAACAAGCTCCTGATTTTCTCGCAGTCTGCGCACCTGGCCTATACCGAAGGCCGCTCTCTCACCGAGGGCGAGGCCAATCTGGTCCGCGCGCGATACGTGCGACAGGCGCTTGCAGATGAGGCTGGGACACACGGGTAGCCCGATGACCGGGCTTCCACACTGAGGGGCGTATGAACGGCTACAACTTCACCGAGCGCGTGCGCAAGGTTCTCGCGATGGCTCGCGAGGAAGCCGCCCGTCTCCACCACGAGTACGTGGGGACAGAGCACATTCTGCTCGGCCTCATTCGTGAGGGTGAGGGAGTTGCGGCGGCGGTTCTCCAGAACCTGAGCGTCGATCTCGACGACGTGCAGCAGAAGATCGAGGAGACGGTCAAGAAGGGCAAAGCGGCGCAGACCACCGGTCCCGATCTTCCCTACACGTCGCGCGCCAAGAAAGTGCTCGAGCTCGCCATGAGCGAGGCGCGCGAGCTCAACCACAGCTACGTCGGAACCGAGCACCTGCTCCTCGGCCTTCTCCGCGAAGAGAAGGGCATCGCCGCGCAGGTGCTGACCGATACCGGGGTCAATCTCGACGCCGCCCGCACCGAGACGCTCCGCCTCCTCGGCACCGACGCGCCGCAGGGCGGCGCCACCGCACAGGCCGGGAGCCAGCCGCAGCCCCAGACGCAGAAGGGCGAGAAGAAGTCCAAGACGCCCGCTCTGGATCACTTCTGCCGCGACCTCACCCAGCTCGCCGCCGAAGGACAGCTCGACCCGACCATCGGCCGAGCCAAGGAGATCCAGCGCGTGATGGAGGTGCTGACGCGCCGCAAGAAGAACAACCCGGTGCTCATCGGAGAGCCGGGCGTCGGCAAGACGGCTATCGTCGAAGGCTTGGCGCAGCTGATCGCCAACGGCGAGTGCCCGGAGTCGCTGCGCGAGCATCGCGTGCTCGCCCTCGACATGGCGGCAGTGATCGCCGGCACCAAGTACCGCGGTCAGTTCGAGGAGCGACTCAAGGCGGTCATGAACGAGATCGCTCAGAACAAGAACATCATCCTCTTCATCGACGAGCTGCATACTCTCGTCGGTGCGGGTGCGGCCGAAGGGGCGATCGACGCCAGCAACATGCTGAAGCCAGCGCTTGCGCGGGGCGAGCTGCAGTGCGTGGGCGCGTCGACGCTCAACGAGTACCGCAAGTACATCGAGAAGGACGGCGCGCTCGAGCGGCGCTTCCAGACCGTGATCGTGGATCCGCCCTCGGTCGACGAGACCGTCGAGATCCTCAAGGGTCTGCGCAAGAAGTACGAGGACCACCACCACGTGACGATCCCCGATCCCACCCTCGTGTCGGCCTCCAAGCTGTCGGAGCGCTACATCACCGACCGCTTCCTACCGGACAAAGCGATCGACGTGATCGATGAGGCCGGCGCGCGGGCGCGGCTTGCCGCCCAGGCTCCTCCCCCCGAAGTGGCCGAGCTCAAGGGCAAGCTCGAGGCCGTCAACGGAGAGAAGGAAGCCGCGGTTCGCGATCAGAACTTCGAGCGCGCGGCCGCGCTCCGTGACAACGAGCGCGAGCTCCAGGCCGAGATCCGGAAGAAGCAGGAGGAATGGGAGAAGAGGCGCCAGTCATTCCGGCCGGTGCTCGGTGAGGAGGAGATCTCGTTCATCGTCAGCCGCTGGACCGGCATTCCGGTGACGCGGCTCCAGGAAGCCGAGAGCTCGCGCCTCATGCGGATGGAGGATGAGCTGCACGAGAGCGTCGTCGGCCAGGATGACGCCATCAAGGCACTCTCCCGGTCGATCCGCCGGAGTCGCGCCGGTCTCAAGGACCCGACGCGGCCCATCGGCTCCTTCATTTTCTCCGGCCCCACGGGCGTCGGGAAGACCGAGCTGGCGCGCGCTCTGGCCAAGTTCCTGTTCGCCGATCCAACGGCGCTCATCCGCGTCGACATGAGCGAGTACATGGAGAAGTTCTCGGTGTCGCGTCTCATCGGCGCTCCTCCAGGCTATGTCGGCTACGAGGATTCGGGGACGCTCACCAAGGCCGTGAGACGCAAGCCCTACAGCGTCGTGCTGCTCGACGAGATCGAGAAGGCCCATCCCGACGTCTTCAACATCCTGCTCCAGGTGCTCGATGAGGGTCACCTCACCGACAACTACGGCCGCGTGATCGACTTCAAGAACACCGTCGTCATCATGACCTCCAACGTCGGCGCACGCGACATCACGAAGTCCAAAGGGCTCGGCTTCAGCCAGCCCGATGACCGCGCGACCTTCGACCGGATCCAGGAGAAGGTCAAGGAAGAGATCCAGCGCGTCTTCAATCCGGAATTCCTGAACCGCCTCGACGACGTGATCGTGTTCCACCCGCTGTCGAGGGAACACATCCGGCAGATCGTCGGCATCCTTCTCAAGGAGATCCAGAAGCGTCTCTCCGAAGAGGAGATCACGCTCAAGATGACCGACGCGGCCAGCGAGTTCCTGGGCTCGCACGGCTATGATGAGCACTTCGGCGCCCGACCGCTCAAGCGCTCGATCCAGCGCTACATCGAGGACCCGCTTTCCGAGAAGATCCTGATCGGCGAATTCGCCAAGGGCGACGAGGTCGAGGTCGATGTCGCTGCGGACAAGGAAAAGCTCGAGTTCAAGGTGATGAGCAAGGCGTGACATCGCCGCCGCCAGCTGACGGCACGCGATTGTGGGGACAGGAAAGGGCCTGGCGATGATCGCGAGGCCCTTTTCTTTTCCTCCCGGCCGTGGCAACTGATGTCCGGGTCGTTTTTTCGGCGAGGGACTTTCCCGCCGGATCTGTGTACATTACAGCTATGTCACGCTTTACCTTCATCTTCGGCGCTCTCGCGACGATGACAGCCGGGGCCTACGCCCAGGTCCCGACGCCGTCGACCGAGGCCTGCGCGTCGCCGGATTCGATCATCATCCGCGGTAACTCTCGCGTCACCGAATCGCAGATCCGGAGCGACGCCGCGCTGCCCGTGGGAGGGGGGGTGCCGTTGAACTACCGCGCCGAGCAGAGAGCCCTCAAGGCTCTCTACGCGACCAGCCAGTTCGACGACGTGCGTGTGTCGTGCGAGCCCGCGGCATCCGGTAAGGCCAATCTGGTCATCGCGGTCATCGAGCGGCCCGTCCTCGGCGACGTGACCGTGACTGGCGCCAACGCCGTCTCTCCGCGCACTGTCAAGGAGAAAGTGGACATCCTCATCGGGCGACCGATCGACCCAGCGCAGGTCGCCCGCATCATCCAGCGCATCGACTCCGTGTACGAGGCCGATGGCTACTACCTCGCTCGAGTCCGGGCCGAGACCACGGTCGTCAACGGAAAGACCAAGCTCAACTTCGCGGTGGATGAGGGCCGCCGGCTCGCCATCTCCGGCATCGAGATCCGAGGCAACTCCAGCCTGCGCGCCGGGACCATCGTGAAGGCGATGAAGACCAAGCCTGAGGGGTTCTGGTGGTTCCGGCGCGGAGAGTTCGACGATGACAAGTTCCGCGAGGACCTGGGCGATCGCATTCCGAAACTCTACGCGCATCAGGGTTTCGTGGATTTCCAGGTGACCCGCGACACCCTCATCGTCGATCGGGCGCGCGGGAAAGCCCTCATACGCCTCGACGTGACCGAAGGCCCCCGCTACCGCATCGGCTCCTTCGACGTGGCCGGCAACCGCCGCTTCTCCACCGACGAGATCACGCGATTCTATCCGTTCACGCTCACTGCACCGACAATCACCGCCCGCCTCGGCGGAGTGCTGCGCCGCGCCGCGCCGCACGGGCAGCGGTACTTCGACCAGGCCCAATGGGATGCCGCCACCCAGAGCGTCCGGACAGCCTACAGCAATGAGGGCTACATCTACGCCTCGGTGCGCCCGGTCGTGGAGCGCGTGACCGGCCCGGACTCGATCCCGACCGTCAACCTCCGGTGGGAGATCGAGGAGCAGAAGCCCGCCACGATCAACCGCGTCGAGATCGTCGGCAACGACTACACGGCGGAGAGCTGCATCCGCAACCAGGTCATCATCCTTCCCGGCGACGTGTTCAACCAGGATCGGCTCATCCGCAGCTGGCAGAACCTCGGCAACCTTGGCTTCTTCGAGGCGCCGGTCGCGCCGCCGGAGACTCGGCAGGCCAATGATCAGGGCGACGTCGACATCGTCTTCAAGGTGAAGGAGAAGCGCACCGGAAACATCAACTTCGGCGCGTCGGTGGGGCAGGGCACGGGGCTCGGCGGCTTTCTCGGACTGGATCAGCCAAACCTCTTTGGCCAGTGCAAGCGCGTCTCGGGCAATTTCCAGTTCGGCCAGTACATCAACGATTACTCGGTGAGCTTCACCGATCCCGCGATCAAGCAGTCGCGTATCTCGGGGACACTGACCGGCTACCATACGCGCTCTCGCTTCATCGTCGCGGATCTCGGACGGAGCGTCCGCACAGGCGGTTCGCTCCAGTTCGGATTCCCGATTCCACGCGCGCGCTTCTCCTCGATCTTTCTGTCCTATGGCGGCGAGGCGGTGACCTACAGCGGCGGCCTGTTCCAGCGCGACACCAGCGCCCAATCGTGCAACGACTGCTTCCGCTCGACCTTCGGCGTCACCGCCCAGCGCGAGACCCGAATTGGCCTCCCGTTCGCCACCGGCGGGAGCTTCCAGAATTTCACGGCGCAGTTCAATGGCGGTCCCCTTGGTGGGACGGCGAATTTTCAGCGCTACACCACCGAGCTACGCACCTACGCCCCGCTCGGCGAGATTGGCGGCACCAAGCCGGGGTCTCAGCCGTCCACGTTCGTGCTTGGACTCACCGCGCGCGCCGGATCGGTGTTCGGAAACGTGGGCCCGTTCTTCGTATCCCAGGCGTTCGCGCTGGGGGGCACGCAGTTCGGGGAGCAGCTCCGGGGATACGACGAGTTCTCGATCACGCCTCAGGGATACATCTCGGGAACGAGCACGCAATCGGCTCGCCGGGCGTCGTTCGGCAACGCCTATTTCACGACGACGGCGGAGCTGGGGCTGCGCGTCAACCAGATGGTCTACACCAACGTCTTCTTCGACGCCGGCAACATCTGGAACCGCCCGCGCGAGTTTGACCCGACGCGGCTGTTCCGCGGAGCGGGGGTCGGGGTGTCGCTGGTGACTCCGCTCGGACCGCTGGGGCTGGATTGGGGGTATGGATTCGATCGGGTCGACGCCCAGGGGCGGCCGGCACCGAAGTGGGTATTGCACTTCAAGTTCGGGCAACTTTTCTAAATCGGAGTGATCATGCGTCCCTTCGTTCGTGCCGCACTCTCGACCGCGGCCCTCGTCACCGCTGGCGCCGGCGTCGCCGCGGCGCAGAGCACGCCCAAGATCGCCTACATCCGCTCGCAGGACATCCTCGCCGTCGCCCCGGGGCGGGCGGAGGCGGAAGCGCAGTTCCAGAAGGAGCTCCTATCGTATCGCTCCGAGATCACGCGCATGGGTGATTCCCTTCAAGCGATGATCGCGGAGTACAACAAGGCGGAGGTGACGTTGAGCCTCCCGGCCAAGCAGACACGGCAGGGGGACATCCGCAAGCGAGAGGACGCGTACCAGCAGCGGCGGCAGCAGCTGGAGCAGCAGGCATCACAGCGAGAGGCGGAGCTGGTGCGACCGATCATGACCAAGATCCAGCAGATCATCCAGTCGGTTCGCGATGAGGACGGGTACGCCATGATCTTCGACGCCCAGTCACAGGCCGGAGCGGTCGTGGCGGCGGACAAGAATCTCGACATCACCGACAAGATCATCACGCGCGTGAAAGCGGCCGGAATCGCCAAGGGTGCTCCGGTGTCCGGAACGCCAACTGGCGCCGTGGCCGCACCAGCCGGTGTGTCCTCCAAGAAGCCGCCGACGCGTTGATCCCCCCTCCTCCGCCCGACCGGTCCCTGACCGCGGCGGACATCGCGCACCTCGTCGGCGGCCGGCTCATCGGCGACGGCGCGGTGCGCGTCTGCGCAGTGGCCCCGCTGGACCGTGCCGGCCAGCAGGACCTGAGCTTCCTGGCCAACGCCAGGTATAGCGAGCTCTTCTCGGCGTCCGCCGCCGGCGCAGCGCTGGTCGCGCCGGGCCTGGCCGAGACCGATGGCGGCCCATCCGTCCGGATCGTCGTCGACCAGCCCTACGAGGCCGTGCTCCGTGTTCTGCCGGCTCTCTACCCGGAGCCGCCGCGACGCAGCGGGATTCATCCATCGGCTGTCCTCGGACGGGGCGTCACGGTGGGCCGCGAGGTCTTCATCGGTCCCCACGTCACCATCGGTGACGGGGTCGTGCTCGGAGACCGCGCCTGGATCGACGCCGACTGTGAGGTGGGCGCGGGCGTCGGAGTGGGAGCCGATAGCCGGCTCCATCACTCGGTGACGCTCTACCCAGGGACGATGATCGGGCAACGCGTGCGCGTGCACGCCGGGGCCCGCATCGGATCCGACGGCTTCGGGTACGTCTTCGCTGACGGAGCCCACCAGAAATTGCCGCACGTCGGGCGATGCCTCGTCGGCGACGACGTGGAGATCGGGGCGAATAGCTGCATCGATCGCGGGAGCGTCGACGACACCGTGATCGGCGCGGGAACGAAGATCGACAATCTGGTGCACATCGCGCACAATGTGCGGGTCGGGCGCCTCTGTCTGATCGTCGCCCAGGCGGGAATCGCCGGGTCGGCCCGCCTGGGCGACGGCTGCGTCATCGGGGGCCAGGCCGGGCTCAACGGACACATCACCATCGGCGACAGGGCGCGCGTGGCCGGGCAGTCGGGGGTGTTCGGCGATGTGCCGGCGGGCGAGAGCTGGTCAGGATATCCGGCCCGTCCCCACGCCGAAGCCCTTCGCACCCAGGCGGCGCTGTCCCGACTGGCGCGTATCGCGCGCGCGCTCGAGCAGCTCATCCATCGCCCCCCGCCGCGGCCGCCCCCTCGATGACGGCCCGGCGGCGTTCGATCTCGACGCCGGTCACCCTCGAGGGGATCGGCCTCCATCTGGGCCAGTCCTGTCGCATCACCTTCCGTCCGGCGCCAGCGGAGAGCGGGATCGTCTTCCAGCGGAGCGACCTGCCGGATTCCCCATCCATCCCCGCGCACGCCGATCAGGCGGTGCTCACGGAGCGCCGGACGCAGCTCGGCGAAGGCGAGCGCTCCCTTCACACCGTGGAGCACGTCCTGGCTGCGGTGGCAGGGTTGGAGATCGACGATCTGCTGATCGAGCTCGATGCCCAGGAGCCGCCGATTCTGGATGGCAGCGCTCTACCGTTCGTCGAAGCTCTCACGCGCTCGGGCATTGCCGAGCGGGCCGGTGACGTGCAGTATCTCGACCTGCCGGAGCGGATGTCGCTGCGGGTGGGGGACGCCGAATACGGGGTGGCACCCGCTCGGGCCCTGTCGCTCAGCGTTCGCATCGACTTTCCCCATCCGCTCATCGGCTCGCAGCAGTACGATTCTGCGATCACGCCGGAGCGATTCGCTCGGGAGCTGGCGCCGGCCCGCACGTTCGGCTTCCTGCGCGAGGTCGAGGTGCTGCGGGGGATGGGGCTGATCAGGGGCGCCTCGACCGCAAACGCGGTCGTGATGGATGAGACCGGGCTTGTCGATGCGACGCTGCGTTGGCCGGATGAGTTTGTCCGCCACAAGATGATGGATTGCGTGGGCGATCTCGCGCTCGCGGGAAAGCGGGTACGCGCCCGGATAACGACAACTAAACCGAGTCACCGGGGGACGGTGACGCTCGTGCGCGAGATGTTGGCTCTCGCCGCGAAGGAGACGGGGATGCTGGGTATCGAAGAGATCATGAAGGTCTTGCCGCATCGCTATCCCTTTCTTCTCGTGGATCGCATTCTCGAGATGGAAGAGAAGAAGCGCATCGTTGGCATCAAGAACGTGACAATCAATGAGCCGTTCTTTCAAGGTCACTTTCCGGGACATCCGATCATGCCCGGGGTGCTGATCATCGAGGCGATGGCTCAGGTCGGCGGGATGCTGCTGCTCGGCACGATCGGCGATCCGGAGAGCAAGGTTGTGTACTTCATGTCGCTGGACAACGTGAAATTCCGGCGACCCGTGCGCCCGGGTGACCAGATCCGCTTCGAGTGCGAGATCAAGCAGATTCGCGGCCGGATCTGCAAAATGCGCGGCGTCGGCTTCGTGGATGGGGAGGTCGTGGCGGAGGCCGACATGGCAGCGATGGTCCGCGACCGGTGAGCGCGCGGATCCATCCGACGGCGATCGTCGATCCGGCGACGGCGATCGGCACGGATGTGGATATCGGTCCGTTCGCGATCGTCGGCGAGGACTGCCGGATCGCTGACGGCTGCCGCATCGCTGCGCACGCGGTGCTGGAGCGCCATGTCCGTCTGGCCGTGGGCGTCAAGGTGGGAGTGGGATCGGTGCTGGGAGGCGATCCCCAGGACCTCAAGTTCAAGGATGAGGTGACGACCGTCGAGATCGGGGAGAACACCACGATCCGGGAATACTCGACGATCAACCGGGGCACATCCCAGTCACAGAAGACATCGGTCGGAAAGAACAGCTTCATCATGAGCTACGTTCATCTCGCTCACGATTGCCACATCGGGGATGGCGTCATCCTCACGAACGGCGTCCAGCTCGCCGGCCATGTCACGGTCGAGGATCGGGCGATCGTCGGAGGCGCGACGGCGGTGCACCAGTTTGTGAAGATCGGCGCCCACAGCTTCATCGGCGGCTGCTCCCGGGTCGCCAAGGACATCCCACCGTTCCTCAAAGCGGTCGGCAATCCGGTCAAGCTCTACGGATTGAACAGCGTCGGCCTGCAGCGCAGCGGATTCGATCCGGCGGTGATCCGCGAGCTCAAGCGGGCGTACCGGCTCTTCTTCCGGTCCGAGCTGAACGTCTCCCAGGCGCTTGCCCGCGCTGAGTCGGAGCTCGAGGGCTTTCCGGAGGTCAGGCAGTTCATCGAGTTCGTGGACACCAGCCGGCGCGGAGTGGTGATCTGAGGCCGCGCACGAAGGTCGGCGTCGCTGGCGCCGGGAGCCTCGGCTACCATCATATCCGCATTCTGCGAGATCTCCCCGATGTGGAGCTGGTCGGATTCGTCGAGACCAGGCCGGATAGGGCGGGCCAGGTCGGCAGCGAGCTCGGCGTGCCTGCAATGTCGACGCTGGATGAGCTGATAGAAGCGTGCGAGGCACTGACAATCGTCGTTCCGACGCCCGAACATTTCGCGGTGGCGAAACCGGCGCTCGAGCGGGGCCGTCACCTTCTGATCGAGAAGCCTCTCGCATCGACCCTCGAGGAGGCCGACCAGCTGCTCGCGATCGCCAAGCGCCACGGCGCTCTCATCCAGACCGGCCACGTCGAGCGGTTCAACCGGGCCATCCGCGCCGCTCAGCCCCACATCGACGCGCCCCGATTCATCGAGAGTGATCGGCTCGCGCCATTCAACCCGAGGGGCTCCGAGGTAGCGGTCGTGCTCGATCTCATGATCCACGACATCGACCTCGTGCAGAGTCTGGTCGGGGGCCGCGTCACCACCGTCGCCGCGGTGGGAGTGCCCGTGCTCACCCCGTCGGTGGACATCGCGAACGCGCGAATCTCCTTCGACACCGGGGCGGTGGCGAACATCACGGCCAGTCGCGTTTCTCGAGAAAGAATGCGCAAGCTCCGCATCTTCCAGCGCAGTGGCTACCTCTCGCTCGACCTCGCGTTGGGCTCGGGGGAGTACTTCCGGATGAAGAGCGATCTCGATCTGCGAGAGTTGGCGCGCGCGCCGCTCGCGCTCGAGGCGTTCGTGGAGCGCGTCCCGCTGGATGCCCCGGAGGGGGAGCCCTTGCGACTGGAGTTCGAGAGCTTCATCGCCGCCGTACGCGGCACGGCTCCGCTCGCGGTGAGTGGGGAGGCCGGACGGGACGCGCTCGCGGTGGCGCTCCAGATCGTGCGCGAGATCGAGCGCACGATGCCCAGCCTCGCCGGATCGCCGCGTGCGTGAGATCCTGTTCGTCGCCGGTGAAACGTCCGGCGACCTGCACGCCGCCGGAGTTGCCGCCGAGCTCAAGCATCTCCGATCCGATCTCCCACTGGTCGGGGTCGGAGGGGACCGGATGCGGCAGGAAGGAGTCACGCTTCTCGCGCACGCGCAGAGCCTGGCGGTGATGGGCTTCACCGAGGTGCTGACCCACGTCCCGAAGCACTGGGCCCTCCTGCGCAGTCTCACGCGCCGCCTGCGCGCCGGCCAGGTGGGATTGGTCGTGCTGATCGATTATCCCGGCTTCAACATGAAGCTGGCCGGCGCGGCGCTGCGCTGCGGCGTGCCGGTGCTCTACTACATCACGCCACAGGTGTGGGCGTGGGGCGCGAAGCGCCTCGCCGCCCTGGCCCGGACGGTCAGCCGAGCCGCCGTGATCCTTCCGTTCGAGGAAGCGCTCCTTCGTGCGCACGGCGTCAACGCGACCTTCGTCGGCCACCCTCTCCTCGACCGGGCGCAATCCCTTCCCTCGCGGGAGGAAGCGCGATCCGCTCTCGGGCTCGCCACCAGCGCGCCCGTGCTGGCGCTCTTTCCGGGGAGTCGCGCGCAGGAGATACACCGGCATCTGGAGCCATTTGTGGCCACGGCGCGCGTGCTGACGGAGCGCGTGCCGTCGCTGCAGGTGGTCGTCAGCGTCGCGCCGGGAATCGACATCGACCCTCTCGCCTGTCCGTACCCACTGGTGCGTTCGGCATCCTTTGACGTGTTGCGAGCGGCGGATGCCGCCTTCTGCAAGAGTGGAACGTCCACTCTGGAGGCCGCGGTGGCAGACTGTCCGCTGGCGGTTGGATACCGGACCGGCCGGTGGACGTACGCCGTCGCCCGTCGCGTCGTGACAATTCCCTACATCGGGCTCGTGAACGTGGTCGCCGAACGCGAGGTCGCGCCGGAGTTCGTCCAGGGCGCGCTCGTCCCCGAGCGGGTGGCCGACGCGCTGCAACCCCTCCTCTCGAACACGCCCCGCCGACAGGAGATGCAGAGCGCCCTGGCTGAAGTGCGGGCTCGGCTCGGCACGGCTGGCGCGGCGCGCCGCGTCGCCGCGATGGCGCTCGAGCTGCTCGATGGCTCGTGACGACACGCCGGCGCGGCGGCCCCCGCTGTCGCGCCGCGTCCGCTGGCTGGCCCGTCTCGGCGGGGCGGGTTTTCGCGTCCTCGCCAGCAGCTGGCGCCTGACGGTCATCAACGACGCACCCCTGCGCGCCCTCGAGGCCCGGGGCCAGCCGTGGATCTTTGCGTTCTGGCACGGCCAGATGCTGCCGTTGCTGTGGCGACACCGCGGCTCCGGCATCGGCATCCTCATCAGCGAGCATGGTGACGGGGAGATGATCGCGCGTGTCGCTCTGGGGCTCGGCTACGCCACGGTTCGGGGCTCGACCACGCGAGGCGCGCAGCGCGCGCTTCTCGGTGTGATTAGAGCCGTGGAAGGAGGACAGGCGGTAGCCATCACGCCGGACGGCCCGCGCGGACCGGCGGAGGAGTTCGCCCCCGGCGCGCTCGTCGTCGCTCAGCGCACCGGCGCGCCAATCGTGCTCATCGCCATCAGCGCTGCGCGACAATGGCGACTGCACAGCTGGGATCGATTCCGCATCCCCAAGCCGTTCTCTCGCGTCACCATCGCCTACAGCGACCCGATCTACCTTGGCGCGAAATCGGCACGGCAGGCGGCCGAGGATGCGCCTCGCCTGCAGGAGATGCTGCGCGCGCTCGGTGCCGGAATCGAGGGGAGAACGTGAGACTCGGTCGGGTGGCCGAGCGCATCTGGTGGGGTGAGGGAGCAACGGCCGCGCTGGCACGAGCGGCGTTGTCGCCCGCCGCCCTGTTGTATCGCGGCATCATGGCTGCTCGCGGCGCGCTGATCGGTCGCGGCTGGTTGAGATCGATCGGCGTGGCGCTGCCATCGATTGGCGTCGGCAACCTGACCGTCGGTGGGACGGGAAAGACTCCGGTCGCCGCGTGGATGGCCGCTCAACTGGCTGACCGCGGAGCCCGTCCGGCCATCGTGCTGCGCGGCTACGGGAACGACGAGCCGTCAGTGCACCGCCGGCTCAATCCGAACATATCGGTGATCGTTTCGGCCGATCGCCGTGCTGGCATCGCACGGGCGGCGCAGGAAGGCGCTGACGTTGTCGTGCTCGATGATGCGTTTCAACAGCGACGCCTGAGCGGCGTCGCCCAGGTTGTCCTTTTGTCGGCGGATCGCCGCGACGATGGACGCCTGCTTCCCGCCGGCCCATGGCGGGAGCCCCTCGATTCTCTTCGCCGAGCGACACTGGTCCTCGTGACGAGAAAGGCGGCGTCACCCGGCGAGGTCGCCGCCACGATCGCGGAGGCGCGACGGATGGCCCCGGCCGTGCCGATTGCGGTGGCGCATCTGGCGATCCACGATCTGCTCCGGCTCGAGAGCGCCGAGCGTCGCGACGCGGGCTCGCTCGCCGGCGCGCGCGCGCTGGCGATCGCCGCCGTCGGTGATCCGGACGCATTCATGATGCAGCTCCGGGCGCTGGGCGCCAGCGTCGATGCGGCGCTATTTCCCGACCATCACCGCTTCGGCACCGGTGCCGAGCTCTCACGACTCATCGCACGCTCTGTCGCCGCCGACATCACGGTCTGCACACTCAAGGACGCGGTGAAGCTCTCTCCATTGTGGCCTCGCCAAGCGCCGCCATTATGGTATGTTTCTCAGCGCGTCGTCCTGGAGCAGGGAGCGGCCGAGATGACCGCCGTGCTCGATGCGGCGCTCCGTTCGCGAGCTGACCAGACTCAACCCGGCGCCGCGCCGGCTTCTCCGCTTCGACACCATCCTCGATGACGACCGACCTGCGTCTGCCGACCCATAAGATCGTCCGTCCCGACAAGGACCGGTTTCTCAACGAGGAGAATCCGTTCGAGGGAATGATGTCGCGCTTCGACAAGGCGGCGGAGCTGCTCGATCTGGAGCCGGGACTGTACAAGATCCTTCGCCACGCCGAGAAGCAGATCATTGTCTCGATCCCGGTGATGATGGACAGCGGCGACATCGAGGTTTTCACCGGGTATCGCGTGCTTCACAATACGTCGCGCGGTCCCGGGAAGGGCGGAATCCGCTTCGATCTCCAGGTCACGCTCGACGAGGTGAAGGCCCTCGCGGCGTGGATGACCTGGAAGTGTGCCGTCGTCAACATTCCTTTCGGAGGCGCGAAAGGTGGTGTCGTGTGCGATCCCCTCCGGTTGAGTGTGGGAGAGCTGGAGCGTCTCACGCGGCGCTACACCGCCGGAATCATCAATACTCTCGGTCCGGATTCGGACGTGCCAGCGCCTGACGTCAACACCAACGAGCGGGTGATGGCCTGGGTGATGGACACGTATTCCATGCATGTCCGGCACACCGTGACCGCCGTCGTGACGGGAAAACCGGTCGAGATGGGCGGCTCTCTCGGCCGTCGCGAGGCCACCGGCCGCGGGTGCATGACGGTCACCAAGGAAGCGCTGCATCATCTGGGCATGCCAGTCAAGGGCACGACGGTGGCCGTCCAGGGCTTCGGGAACGTCGGCTCCGTCACCGCGCAGCTGCTGCAGCGGGAAGGCTGCCGCGTTGTCGCGATCGGAGACCGCTCCGGCGGTGTGCATGCGCCGGGCGGGATAGATGTGGATACCGCAGTCGCGTGGGCGAAAACGCACGGCTCGCTCTCCGGCTTCACCGGCGGGGATCGCTGTACCAACGACGAGCTACTGACGATGGAGGTGGACGTTCTCGTGCCCGCGGCTCTCGAAAACGTGATCACGACCAAGAATGCGGGCCAACTCCGGGCGAAGATCATCTGTGAGGGCGCGAACGGTCCCACGACGGCCGCCGCGGACACGATTCTCGACGAGAATGGCGTGTTCGTCATCCCTGACATCCTCGCCAACGCCGGCGGGGTGACAGTCTCCTACTTCGAATGGGTGCAGGATCGCGGCGGCTATTTCTGGACGGAGGAATCGGTCAACGACCGTCTGCTGCAGATCATGACACGCAGCTTCACCGATGTGCTCGATCTGTCGAAGCGTCACAAGGTCAACATGCGCACGGCTGCCTACATGCTGGCGATCAGCCGGGTGGCGACCGTCCATCGACTCCGTGGCATCTATGCGTGAGCGCTGACGCTGACGCATGCGGATCGTGATCGCCGCCGTCGGCAAGCCGCGCGATCGCGGTATCGCGGCAGCCGTTCATGAGTACGAGAGGCGAGCGGCGCGATACTGGCCGCTCGAGGTGCGAGAGGTGAAGGAGGAGTCGTCGCGCTCGACCGGCGCCGAACAGGTTCGCGCGCGTGAAGGGGACCGGCTTCTGGAGTGTGCGTCGGCCTCAGCCCGGCTTGTCGCGTGCGTGGTGGATGGAGAGCAGATGGCGTCAGAGACTTTCGCCACCTGGTTGCGAGAGGCCCGAGAGCGTGCCGTCGGCGACGTCGTTTTCCTGATCGGCGGGGCATTCGGGCTCGCGTCGGCTGTTCGGAAGCGTGCGCATACTCGTCTCTCCTTCTCGCGCTGGACGTTCCCGCACGAGCTCGCGCGACTGGTGCTGGCCGAACAGCTCTACCGGGCCGGCACTCTGGTGCGCGGAGAGCCCTACCACAAGTGAGCGACGAGTCGCGCGTCCGTCTCGCGTCCGCCAGCTCGTGAGCGCCCTCGACATCCGCACCGAGCCTCTCGGCGGTGGCCGTCTCGCGCAGACCGCCATCGAGGGACACGCTCCGCCGGAATGGTATCCGCCGCCGCCGCGGGGAGCGGCGTCCTGGGCACGGCGCGCGCAGGACGTGAGTGCGGGCTTCGCGAGCGGCGAGTGGGCCGGCGCTCTGCATGGTGCACTGAACCCCTCCGGAGCCGCCGCCGAGCGTCTCGCCCGCTGCATCCAGGCCCACGGCGTGGTGGTGACCACAGGCCAGCAGCCCGGCCTCTTTGGTGGCCCCCTGTACACGTGGAGCAAGGCTCTGAGCGCACTCGCCCTTGCGGACGCGCTCGAGGCGGCCACGGGCATCCCTGTGCTTCCCGTCTTCTGGGCCGCCACCGACGATTCCGACTTTACCGAAGCCAGCACGACCTACGTCGCCGCCCGAGGAGGGCTGCGCACCCTCGCCATATCGGCGTCCGGAGCGGCAGGCGCGCCGCTGAGCGAGATGCCCCTGGAGAATGTCGCACCACTCCTCGCTGAGCTCGTCGCCGCGACGGGTGCCGCCGTCTACCCCGACGTCTTCGCGCACGTCGCGTCCGCTTACGCGCAGACCACGACCGTCGGCGGGGCATATGTGGCGCTGCTGAGGGCACTGCTCGAGCCACTCGGAATCCTGGTGCTGGATGCCGGTCATGCCGCGGTGGAGCGTGCGGCGAGACCCGTCCTCGACAAAGCGCTCCGGCATAGCGCGTTGATCGCTGACGCGCTCGCGGAGCGCGAGCGCGAGCTACGCTCGGCTGGATTTCCGCCGCAGGTGTCTGCTGTCCGCGGGCTGTCGCTCGTCTTCGAGACGATGGAGGGAAAGAGGCGCCGCGTTCCGGTCGATGGCGCAGTGGACCGTGCGCCCGGAAGCGCGCTAGGTCCCAACGTGCTTCTCCGTCCGGTGGTGGAGCGCCAGATCCTCCCGACAGTCGCCTACCTCGCCGGACCGGCGGAGATGGCCTATTTCGCCCAGGTGAGTGCCGTTGCGACCGCGCTCGACGTCGCGCAGCCGCTGGCCCTGCCGCGCTGGGCGGGACGAATCATCGAGCCGCACATCGCCCGCCTTCTGGAGAGACTCGGTCTGGAGATTGATGACCTCCGGGACCCGCATGCTGCCGAGGGGCGGCTCGCGCGTCAGCGCGTTCCGGAACAGGCCCTCGAGCGGATCGCGGATTTTCGCGAGCAGATCGACGCGTTGCAGGAGTCGTTGGAGGATGCACTGGCGCCGCCTCCCTTGCGACCCCTTCTCCCTCCGGCCGTGATCGAGGGCGCGGGCCGCTCGCTCGCCCATCGCGTGGACCGACTGGAGCGGCGGCTGGTCGCGGCCGCCAAACGGAGGGACACGGAGCTGATGGCGGACATCGCGACCGCCCGGGCGGCGCTCTATCCCCTGGGCAAGCCCCAGGAGCGAGTGCTCAACGTCGTACCACTCCTGGCTCGGCATGGACCAGCGCTTTTCGAGATGATGCGGGCCCGCGCGAACGAGCACGCCGCGGCTCTTCTCCAGGGCCGGATCCAACCGACGCGATGAGCGGATCGTCATCGCCGCCGCCAGCCGATCGACCGGACAGGGCAGGGAGCGGGACAGGATTCGCGATCCTGATAGCGACCGGGATCCTCATCAGCCGTCTCTTTGGTCTGGTGAGACAGCACGAGCTGTCACGATGGCTGGGAGCATCGGATGCCGCCGATGCGTTCAACGCGGCGTTCAAGATTCCGAATTTCCTGCAGAACCTTCTCGGGGAAGGGGTGCTTTCGGCCTCCTTCATCCCGGTGTATTCGGCGCTTCTGGAGAGGGGTGAGGACGACGAGGCGAACCGGCTTGCAGGGGCCGTCGGAACTCTGCTCGCACTCGTCACCGCGCTCCTCGTTCTGACGGGCGTGTTGGCCACACCCTATCTCATCGGAGTGATCGCCCCGGGCTTCGCCGGCGAGAAACGCGATGTCACCATCAGGTTGGTACGGATTCTCTTTCCCGGCGCGGGTCTGCTGGTCCTCTCCGCATGGTGCCTCGGCATCCTCAACAGCCACCGGAAATTCTTTCTCTCCTACGTCGCGCCGGTCGCGTGGAACGTCATCATCATCGCGTCCCTCGTCACGTTTGGCGGCCGATCGCCGGGTGGAGGATACGATCTCGCGACGGTCGCGGCGTGGGCATCACTCGCCGGGAGCGGACTGCAGCTGGTCGTTCAGCTGCCATCCGTGACGCGGCTGGTGCGCCACCTGCGCCCGTCGCTCTCGACCTCGTCGGCCAGCGTGCGTGCGGTAGCGCGCAATTTTCTGCCTGTCGTCACGGGTCGAGGCGTGGTGCAGCTCAGCGCATACATCGACGTGGTGCTGGCGAGCCTCGTGTCGACCGGCGCCGTAACCGTGTTGGCCAACGCGCAGCAGCTCTACACCCTTCCGGTGAGCCTGTTCGGGATGTCGGTCTCCGCCGCCGAGCTGCCGGCGATGTCGCGAGCGAGTGGGAGCGACGTGGAGATCGCCGAATTTCTCCGCCGCCGCCTCAGCGCAGGCCTGCGCCGGATCGCATTCTTCATCGTGCCCTCGGCGGCCGGGTTTCTCGCTCTGGGCGATGTGATCGCGGGCGGCATCTACCAGTCCGGCGCCTTCCGGCGCACCGACACGGTGTGGGTATGGGGCATTCTGGCCGGATCGGCCGTCGGGCTGCTCGCATCGACATTCGGCCGCCTGTACTCATCGACGTACTACGCGCTCCGGGATACCCGCACTCCGCTGCGCTACGCGCTTGTGAGGGTGGTGCTCACGACCGGGCTCGGATACCTGTTTGCGCTGCATCTGCCGAGGCTGCTCGGGATCGATCCGAAATGGGGTGCGGCGGGCCTCACCGCATCGGCGGGAATCGCGGGCTGGGTCGAGTTCGTGCTTCTGCGCCGTTCCCTGAATCGGAGGATCGGTGTGACCGGCGTACCGGCGGCGTTTCTCATTCGGCTCTGGATCTCCGCCGCACTCGGCGCGGCCGCCGGATGGGGAGTGAAGCTGGCGCTGGGCATCGGCCATCCCGTTGTCCTGGCCGTGCTCGCGATCGGGGCCTTCGGCTCGGTCTACTTCGCGCTGACGGCTGGCTCCGGGGTTGAGGAGTCGCTGGCCACGCTGGCGCGCATACGACGACTCGTCCAGCGCTGACCGCCGAGCAGGAGCCGCCGTCCGCGAATTATATTCCGGCAGCGGCCGTGCGGAGCGGGAGGGGGAGGCGGCCGATTCTCCGGAGAAAAGCTCGTCACGATGATCGAGGCGCCAGAATCAGTCGCGCGCACCATCGCGCATCTCCCCGAATCGCCCGGCGTCTACCTCTGGAAGGACGCGGGAGGCTCCGTCCTGTATGTGGGCAAGGCCAAGCGGCTGCGGTCGCGCGTGCGCAGCTACTTCGGCGGCGATCATCTGGAGAGCGTGCGCACCCGCGCGCTCGTGCGGCAGGTGGCGGACATCGAGACGATCGTGGTCCCGTCCGAGGCCCACGCGCTCATCCTCGAGGCCAACCTGATCAAGGAGCACCGCCCGCGCTTCAACATCGCGCTGCGCGATGACAAGTCCTATCCCTACATCAAGGTCACGGTCCACGAGCCTTTCCCGCGGGTGTTCGTCACCCGCCAACTGGTAGACGACGGCGGGCGCTACTTCGGTCCGTACACCGACGTCGGCGCCATGAGGCGCGCGCTCAACGTGGTCAAGCGCATCTTCACCGTGCGCTCCTGTAGCTACGACATGCCGAACCAGTTTCCCGAGCGGCCCTGCCTCGACTACTTCATCAAGAGATGTAAAGCGCCCTGCATCCTCGCGCAGACCATGGAGGAGTACCGGGCCATGATCGACGAGGTCGTGCTCTTCCTCGGCGGCCGCGCCGATGAAGTGACGCGTCGGGTCCGCGAGCGGATGGACGACGCGGCGCGCCACCTCGATTTCGAGCGGGCCGGAGAGCTGCGCGACGTGCTCCGCCATCTCGAACAGCTCGAGGAGCCCACCGTGGTCGTCGAGGTGGAAGGCGGCGATCGAGATGTCATCGGCTACGCGCGCGATGGCGACGATGCCAGCGTGGTGATGCTGCGTATCAGGGGCGGCAAGCTTCTGGCGCGCGACCATCGGTACCTCGAGAACCTCGCCGAGGAGAGTGATCCTTCCGTCCTCTCGGCGTATCTGTCGCGCTCCTACCTGCCGGCGACGGAGCGCGCGCCGGAGCTTCTGGCACCCTTCGACTTCCCCGACCGGGCGGCGCTGGAGGAAGCGTTGGGTTACACGCGGGTGCACGTGCCGCAGCGAGGATCCAGGCGCGAGCTGATCGATCTCGCGGAGCAGAACGCACGCCACGTGCTCGAGGAGTTCAAGCTGGCGGCGCTGGAAACGGACGAACGCGCCGCCGACCCGGTATACGAGCTCGGTAGGGAGCTCGGGTTGCAGCGCTTGCCGCGGTCGATCGCCTGCTTCGACATCTCGACGACACAGGGAACGGACACGGTCGGCGTCTGCATCTTGTTCGAGAACGGCCGGCCCAAGCGCGCCGAGTACCGCAAGTTCAAGGTCAAGACGGTGGAGGGGAGCGATGACTTCGCCTCCATCCGGGAGGTCGTGACCCGATACTTCCAGCGCCGGCGCGAGGACGGAAAGCCGCTACCGGACCTGGTGTTGATCGATGGCGGGAAGGGGCAGCTTTCGGCGGCGCGAACCGCGTTGGTGGGACTGGGGCTTGGCGAGCTGCCGACGATCGGTCTCGCCAAGCGCGAGGAGGAAGTATTTTTCTCCGACCGCGCGGAGCCTCTGCGACTCTCTCGCCGGTCGCCCGGACTCCGGCTGCTGCAGCGCGCGCGCGATGAGGCTCATCGCTTTGCTGTCACCTACAATCGGAAGCGTCGCACGATGCGCACGGTGACGTCCGAGCTGCTTCGGATTCCCGGAATCGGTCCCCGCAAGAGGCGCGCGCTCCTCACCGCGTTTGGCAGCGTGCAGGGCGTTCGCGATGCGGACCCGGCCGATATCGCGAAGCTCGCCGGGTTCACCGAGGACAGCGCACGGCGGCTGCAGGAATCCTTGCAGGTGGGCTCGCCGGACAGACCCGCGAACTGAGATGAGCTCCTGGTCGCTCGAGTGCTCGGCGTGCGCCCAGACGGAATCCGGGACCGCGCTGGCGAGTGTGTGTCCCCGCTGCGGCCAGCCCTTTCTGGTTCGCTACGATGCGTGGCCGCAGTCGCGCGATTCACTTCTGGGACGATGGGACATGTGGCGTTACGCCGCGTGCCTGCCCCTGCGCGACGGCGAGCAGCCAGTGTCGCTCGGCGAAGGAGCCACGCCCCTGATCGAGCTGCCGAATCTGGCTCCGGAGCTCGGCGTCGCGCGTCTCTGGATCAAGGATGAAGGGCTCAACCCCACCGGGTCCTTCAAGGCGCGTGGGATGAGCGCTGCGGTCACCAGGGCGCGCGGTGCCGGCGTCCCCGGACTCGTCGTGCCCACAGCCGGCAACGCCGGGGCCGCGCTCGCTGCGTATGCCGCGGCCGCCGACCTTCCGGTTCGGGTGTTCGCCCCCGACACGACTCCCGCGCCGATCCTGGCCACGATCCGGGCGCTGGGCGCGGAGCTGGTCACGCTACCGGGCCACATCGGGGACGCGGGAAAGGCTGCCCGCGCCTTCGCCGCCGAGTCGGGCTTCTTCGACGTCTCCACGCTGCGCGAGCCGTATCGCATCGAAGGGAAGAAGACACTCGGCCTGGAGCTGGCCGAGCAGCTCGGGTGGAGGTTGCCCGATGTCATCATCTACCCGACCGGCGGTGGCACGGGACTCATCGGGATGTGGAAGGTGTTCGGCGAGCTCGTCGAGATGGGGTGGCTCCCGCGAGCCGCCCGCATGCCACGCATGATCACGGCACAGGCCGAGGGATGCGCACCCATTGTGCGCGCTTTCGCCAACGGGGCCGACCGTGCCGAACCCTGGCAGGATCCATCCACCCACGCCAGCGGGCTCCGGGTTCCCGGGCCGCTCGGCGACCGACTCATTCTGCGAGCCCTGTACGAGAGCGGAGGAGACGCCGGCGCGGCGTCGGAGGAGCGGATCCGGGCCGACACCGCGCTCCTCTCGGTCGACAGCGGCGTGGATGTCGCGCCGGAAGGGGGGTGTGCCTTGGCGGTCTGTCGCGCTCTCGCGGCGGAAGGGCGCATTGCGGCGGATTCCGAGGTGGTGATCTTCAACACCGGCAGCGGGGCCTCATACCGCTCCTGACCGCCGCTGGTCGCCAGATCGCTTCGCCATCGTTCTTCCCTCTGTCGGCTGGCCCTCGGGCCCGGTTGTTGAAGTAGCGGGAACGGGGGGTACTGTCAGGGGTATTCCAGGTCGCGAGAGAAGGGCCCGCTGCATCGCTATCACTCAGGGAGAGACCTCATGTACGCTTGGAGGAAGAACGCGCTGTGCACGGTAGCGCTGAGCGCGGCCGTCGTGGGAGCCGCCGCGGCGCAGACGCCGCCGGCGTCCACCGCGAGCAGCTGCAACGTGGACATCGGCGGGGCGTTTCAGCTCACCAGCGCAAATGTGTACCTGGAGAAGGCGAACTCGGCCGGCTCGAAAGCCGACGAGAAGCCGCGTCACATGCGCAACGCGGTGAAGGTGCTCACCGAGAATCCGGATAAGATCGGCAATCAAGTGGGTCGCAACTGGCTGCTGGCGAGAGCCCTCTACTGGTGGGCCGATCAGCCGGGCCAGCCGCTGGTCGTGAAGCGCGGCACCATCGGTTATGCCAGCGACCCCAATGGGACGGTGGATATCTACGCCGCGATGGACACGTCCTTCAGCGTTGTGTCCGCCGCCAAGCCGGAATGCCTCGCCGATATCAGGCGGTACCGCAGCAAGCCGTTCGCGACGGCCATCAACGCCGCGGGAGGGCTGATTCAGGAGAACAATCTCGACTCCGCCCAGGCGCTGGTGAAGATGGCAATGCGCGTCGATCCGACATCGCCCTTCCCGATGTACTACCAGGCGATCATCGACCAGAAGAGGAACGATCTGCCGGCGGCGTTGGCTGACTTCAAGAAGACGGTCGAGCTCATCACGCCTGCTCTCGTGACGTCCGACAGTACCGTCGTGAAGATCCGCCGTCAGGCGCTGTTCAACGAAGGTGTGCTGTTGCTGAACCAGACGTCGACGCTGAGCGGTGACGCGAAGGCTCAGGCGGTTCGGCAGGGCGTCGAGGTGATGCGCCAGTATCTCAAGGAGTACCCGCAGGGAGAGAACGCCGGCCAGGCGCAGACGGCTCTGGCCCAGGCGCTGGCGGCCAGCGGTGACACCGCCGCCGTGGCGGACATTTTTGCCGATATGCTCAAGAATCCCGACAAGTACACGGATGCCCAACTCGTCGATGCGGGTGTCGGTGCCATCAGGGGTAAGCGGTACGCCGAAGCCTCACGGATCCTTCAGTCGGTTCAGGACCGTAACGGGTACTATCGTGATGCCCTGTACAATCTCGGCCTGGCCTATCTCGACGCCGGCCAGTACGAGAAGGCGCTTCCGATCGCGAAGCGGGCCGTCGACGTGGACCCGATGAACGAGTTGAACTGGAAGCTTCTGGCCGAGATCTACAAGGGGCTGGCCAACAAGCAGATCGCCGCCAAAGCGAAGCGAGATACCATCGTCGCCCTTCAGAATCAGACGCTGAAGTACATCGGACGGGCGGACAGCCTGCCGGTTCGGGTCTCCATCTCCCAATTCTCGCACAACGGGCCGGCGCACACGTTGGCCGGGACGGTGGAGAATCGCGGAGCCACGCCCAAGAACGTGATCGTGAATTTCGAGTTTCTCGACAAATCAGGGACGGCCGTGGCCAAGCAGGAACAAGCGCTGTCTCTCCCGGCGCGCGGAAAGAAGGACTTCTCCGTCCAGGTCAACCAGACCGGCATCGTAGCGTTCCGATACGCGCCGATCGCGGGCTGATCGTCCGGGCGTGTTTTTCGAGAGGCCCGCCGGAACCCGCGGCGGGCCTCGTCGCTTGTAGCGAAGTGCCTAGCGTGCCTTGCTTTTGCCTCGTTGATCTCCTAAGTTACTTCACCTCCCTGCCACGCTTACCTGCGTGATCCCTTGGGGGAGATTCCGGGTTGCCGTACCCTCGCCCCCGCCGGGTCAGCGCAGACGTCATGATTCGCGTTCAAGAGATCCTGCCGGGCGGAATTGGCGACCAGCTTGGCATCGTTGCAGGATCCGAACTCCTGTGCGTCGATGGCCGGGATCTTGACGATTTCCTCGACTGGGAATTCCTCACCGCCGACGACTCTTTTGTCCTCCGGGTGCGGCAACCGGACGGTGAGGAGATCCTGTTCGACATCGAGCGCCCGGAGGGGGAGCCGATGGGGGTGGTGCTCGAGCCGCCAACCATCCGGCGCTGCGCGAATCGCTGCGAGTTCTGCTTCATCGAGGGGCTGCCCAAAGGGCTGCGTCGGTCACTCTACGTGCGCGACGACGACTATCGCCTCTCTTTCGCGTACGGGAACTTCGCCACGCTCTCCAACCTGAAACCTCGAGACATTGCCCGCATCCTCGAATATCGGCTCTCACCCTTGTACGTGTCGGTGCACGCCACGCCGTGGGCCGCGCGAAAGATTCTGCTCAACAACCCGCGCGTGCCGAACATCATGGAGCAGCTCACGACACTGGCGGCGGGCGGCATCCAGTTTCACGGACAGATGGTCGTCGTTCCTGGCGTGAACGACGGCACGGTGCTCGAGCAGTCGCTGGCGGATCTCTGGTCGCTCGGCGACGCCGTTCTGTCCGTCGCTCTGGTCCCGGTCGGAGTCACCCAGTTCTCCCATCTCTACACGGGCTCGCCGATGGACCGGCCCCACGCTGCGCGCATTCTGGACTGTGTCGAGCGCTGGGAAGGGCGCGCTCTGCGCGAACGACAGACGCGCTGGGTCTTCGGCTCGGATGAGTTGTATCTGCTGGCGAGTCGGCGCTTGCCGGAGCCAGCGCATTACGAGGGATTTCCACAGATCGAGAATGGCGTGGGGGCGGTTGCGGCCCTTCGCGATCGCGTCACGTCAGGACTTGCTCGCGTGCCGCGCCTCGACGGGCGGCGCATCGGCGTGGTCACTGGTGTCTCCATGGCGCCCCTCATGCCGGAGCTACTCTCCCTCCTCGAGGAGCGTACGGGCGCGTTGTTCGAGCTGATCGTGATGGAGAACTCGCTTTTCGGCCCGACGACGACGACGGCCGGCCTGCTCGTCGGCGCGGACATCCGTCGCGCACTCGCCGCACGGGCCGACCTCGATCTCGCCCTCATCCCGGCCGAGTGCATCAACGAGGACCAGCTCTTCCTCGACGACGAGCGACTCGCCCGGCTGCGTGACGAGCTGCCCGTCCCGATTCTGCCCTCATACGATTTCATCGACGTGTTGCAGACAGAGGGCGAAGATGTGTCCCTCGGTGCGGAATCCCTCACCGCGGCGCGATGAACATCCCCGTCGTCGCGCTGATCGGACGCCCCAATGTGGGAAAGTCCGCGCTCTTCAACCGCATCGTCGGGAGGGAGACGGCGATCGTCACCGAGGAAGCGGGAACGACGCGCGATCGCCACTTCGGGCGCGTCGAATGGAACGGACGTGCCTTCTGGCTGGTGGACACGGGCGGACTGACCGACGATCCCGATATTCCCATGGACGTCGAGATTCGCCGGCAGGTGGATCAGGCGATTGCGGAGGCTGACCTCCTTCTGCTCGTCGTCGACTCCCGAATCGGCCTCCACCCTCAAGACCATCGGGTGGTCGAGATCCTGCGCGATTCCAGGAAGCCCTGGCTGCTCGTCGCCAACAAGGTGGATGACCCGCGATCCACCGACTATTACGAGTTCTACAATCTCGGCGCCGGCGACCCGGTGCCGGTGTCGGCTGTGAACGGCAAAGGCTCTGGCGATCTGCTCGACGCGCTGGTCTCGCGCTTTCCGCCCGGGGAGACCGCGGAAACCACGGCTCTGCAGCTGGCAGTCATCGGACGGCCCAACGTCGGCAAATCGTCGATCGTCAATCGGCTCCTCGGAGAGACTCGGCTCGTGGTGTCCGAGGTCGCGGGCACCACCCGCGACGCCATCGACACGCCCATGATGTATCACGGACGCGAGTTCGTCTTCATCGATACAGCAGGTCTGCGTCGCCAGTCGCGCATCGAGGATGGGATCGAGTTCTACTCCTCGTTGCGCACCCAGCGCGCCATCGACCGCGCCGATATCTGCCTGCTCGTCGTCGACGCCGTGGACGGAATCAACAATCAGGATCTCAAGATCGCGCACACGGCCTGGGATGCGGGGCGTGGCTTGATTCTGATCGTGAACAAGTGGGACCTCAAAGAAAAGGACGACAAGACGGCGGCCAAGTTCGAGAAGGAAGCGGGGGAGAAAGCGCCGTTTCTCAAGTTCGTTCCCTTCGTCTTCACGTCCGCGCTCACCGGGCAGCGGGTGACGCGGTTGCTCGAGCTCGTGCTCGACGTCGAGCGCGAGCGCCAGAAGCGAATCACCACATCACAGGTGAACGACCAGCTGGAGCAGCTGCTCGCCCGCCGACAGCCGCCTCAGGCCGCTGGTCGCGAGGTGAAGCTCATGTACGCAACGCAGGTGGAGATCGCACCGCCCACCATTGCGGTCTTCGGGAACCATCCCGAGTTGGTCGAGGAGCATTACGTGCGTTATCTGCACAACGGCTTTCGGGCCGCTTGGGGATTCATCGGCAATCCGCTTCGGATCGTGCTCCGGCGCAAGGCGGCGTGACGTGTCTCCGTTCCTGGCGTTGGTCATCTCCTATCTGCTCGGATCCATCCCGTCCGCCTACCTCGCCGGCCGGTTGTTCAGGGGAATCGATCTGCGCGAGCACGGCTCCGGCAACCTCGGCGCCACGAACGTGCTCCGTACCCTCGGGGGAAAGATCGCTCTTCTCGTCATGATCGTCGATGTGGCCAAGGGCGCTGTCCCGGCGGCGGTCTTTCCCCGGCACCTCGCACCCGTGTCATCCCCCGGTCACTGGGCCATCGCGTTTGGCATCGCCGCGATCCTCGGGCATGTCCGGTCGGCGTGGCTGCTGTGGCGAGGGGGAGGGAAGGGAGTGGCGACCGCGGCCGGCGTATTCCTCGCGTTGACGACGCTCCCGTCTCTCATTGCACTCGCGGTGTGGGCCATCGTCCTCCTGGGTTGGGGTTATGTCTCGCTCGCCTCCATCAGCGCCGCCGTCGCGCTACCGGTCGCCGTGGGCGCGATGGATGGACTGCACGCTCCGGTCTTTGCGGCGACGCTGGCAGTCGCGTTGTTCGTGCTCTGGACGCATCGAGCGAACATTGGAAGGCTCCGGCGCGGCGAGGAGCACCGCTTCGGGCGCAAGAAGGGCGCGGCCGCCTGATGCGCTGCGCCGTGCTCGGCGCTGGCGCGTGGGGTACCGCGTTGGCCGACCTGCTGGCGCGCAACGCACATGAGGTGACGCTCTGGGCATACGAGAGCGATGTCGTGGAAGGAGTGAACGTTCGCCGGGAGAATACCCGATTTCTGACGGGAGTGTCCCTCGCTCCGTCTCTCCGTGCGACCGGTGATGTGGCCGCGGCGGCAACGGGATGTGATGTCGTGTTCGGTGTCGCGCCTTCGCATCTACTTCGCCGCGTGATGTCGGATGCAGCCGGTGCCGTGCGGCCGGACGCCGTCGTCGTCGTCGCGAGCAAGGGTATCGAGCGTGGCACCCTCGCCGTCATGACCGAGGTCGTGTCGGATGTTCTGCCCGACCGCGCTGTCGTCGCCCTCTCGGGGCCCAGCTTCGCCGCCGAGGTGGCGGCACAGCAGCCGACGGCGGTCGTCGCCGCGTCCCGCCGGCCGCAGGCGGCGGAGTTGGTTCAGGAGACGTTGAGTAGTGCGAGCTTTCGCGTCTACACCCACGATGATGTGACAGGGGTAGAGCTGGGCGGGGCGCTCAAGAACGTGATCGCGGTCGCGACCGGTATCGCCGAAGGGTTGGGGCTGGGCTTCAATCCGCGAGCGGCCCTCATCACGCGCGGTCTGGCCGAGATCACGCGACTCGGGGTAGCGATGGGAGCGTCGCCGCTGACGTTCTCCGGACTCGCCGGCGTGGGCGATCTCGTGCTCACGTGCACCGGGGCCCTCAGCCGGAACAGGGCCGTGGGCATCGAGGTCGGCAGAGGCGCGTCGCTGGCCAGCGTTCTGGGGAGTCGCGAGACCGTGGCCGAGGGCGTGAACACAACGGAGAGCGCGCACGCGCTGGCGGCGCGCGAGGGAGTCGAGATGCCAATCGTCGCGGCAGTGCACCGGATTCTTTTCGAGAAGCAACCCGCTCGGCGCGCGATTGCCGAGCTCATGTCACGGGAACTCAGACCGGAGCAGGACTCATGAGCGGATCCGAACCCGTCCAGCAATTCTTCTCCATCGGCGAGGTCTGCGGCCTGACGGAGCTCAAGCCACACGTGCTCCGCTACTGGGAGAGCCAGTTTCGCTTTCTCAGCCCGGCCAAGAACCGGTCGGGCAATCGCGTGTATCAGCGCCGCGAGATCGAGCTCATCATGCTGGTGAAACAGCTTCTGTACACGGAGAAGTACACAATCGATGGCGCCCGGCAGAAAGTGGATCAGCATCGCAAGAGCGGCGCGCTTCGTCCCGCTGCGCGTTCGGCGCTGGAGCGGGAGACGATCGAGGCCGTCGAGCAGGAGCTGCGCGAGCTCCACGCCCTGCTGGAGGGGGGGGAGGCTCGGTGAGAGGGTGAGCCGGAACATTGTCGTCCTCATCCCCGCGCTCGATGCCGATCGAACCTTGGAGGCGGTCGTGCGCGCTGTGCGGAGCGCTCTACCGGCGGCCATGGTCTTGGTGGTGGATGACGGATCAGCCGACGCGACGCGCCGCATCGCTCGCGAGACGGCGGACGTGATCCTGGCTTTTGACAGCAATCGGGGCAAAGGGGCGGCGCTTCGGGAAGGAGCGAAGCACGCGCTCTCCACGGGCGCGGATGTGCTGGTGACGCTCGATGCCGACGGACAGCACGACCCCGCCGCCGCGCCGCGACTGGTCGAGGCCCTCGATGGCGCCGACATCGCCATCGGGACGCGCGCCCGCTCCGGCACGGCCATGCCCGTTCGCCGGCGCATCACCAACGCGCTGGCGAGCGCTGCCGTCGGCGCCATCGCCGGAGCTCGGGTCGCCGACAGTCAATCCGGATTCCGTGCCATGCGACGTCGCGTCCTGGAGGAGATCTGTCCGCTCGGCAATCGCTACGAGTACGAGACCGACCTTCTCCTCCGCGCCGCTCGCGCGGGGTTTCGCATCACCGCCGTGCCGGTCACCACGGTGTACGAGGCTGGTGCCTCGAGCCACTTTCGCGGGGTCAGCGACACCCTGCGTGTCGTCCGCACGATCTGGCGTCACCGGACCGGAGCCTTTCGCTGATGCGCCTTCTCTGTACCAACGACGACGGCATCCTGGCTCACGGCCTCAGTTGCCTGGTTCGCGCGGCGGAAGCCCTCGGAGAAGTGACGGTCGTGGCCCCCGACCGCGAGCAGAGCGCGACCAGCCACTCGCTCACGTTGCATCATCCTCTGCGGCCGGTGACCCGTGGCGAGCGACGGTTCCAGGTGGATGGAACGCCGACGGACTGCGTGATGCTGGCGGTCGAAGCTCTCATGCCGGCGCGCCCCGACTTCGTGCTGAGCGGAATCAATCACGGCCAGAACATGGGCGAAGACGTGCTGTACTCGGGCACCGTGGCCGCCGCGATGGAGGGACTGTCACTCGGCATCCCGTCCATCGCGTTCTCCTTCGCTGGCGGAGACCTGCGCGCCGACGTGTCGATGCTCGATGAGCAGGTCGATGCCCTCATCCCGCTCCTTCGCCGTTTCACCTCGCTGACTCGATTTCCCCCGGACACGCTGCTCAACGTGAATCTCCCGCCGCTGCACGGGGCGGACATTCGCGGCGTCAGGCTGACTCGACTGGGCCGCCGCGTCTATTCCGACTCGCTGCAGCCGATGAAGGACCCGTGGGGACGCGAGATCTACTGGATCGGCGGCGGCTCCGCTTCCTGGTCAGGTGAGGACGACTCGGACTTCCGCGCCATTGCCGAGGGGTACATCTCCGTCACACCGCTCCATCTCGACCTCACCCATCATCGGCTGCTCGATGAACCGGTTACGTGGTGGACCGAGCCATGAGCGTAGTGATGGCGTCGCAATTCACCGGTGCTCGCCGGCGCCTCGTGGAGGCCCTGCAGGTAGGAGGCGTGCGCGACACCGCGGTGCTGCGCGCATTCGACCTCACGCCTCGACATGTGTTCGTCCCGACGGGCATGCGCCACCGGGCCTACGAGGACAGCGCCCTTCCGATCGGCAATGGCCAGACCATCTCCCAGCCATCCACACACGCGCGGTATCTGGAGCTGCTCGGACTCACCGGAGGAGAGCGGGTGCTGGAGATCGGCACGGGCTCCGGCTATCAGACGGTGCTGCTCTCCCACCTCGCGGCTCAGGTCTTCTCGATCGAGCGCGTGGGAGCGCTGCTCATCGCGGCGCGAGAATCGATTCGGCTCTCCGGTGCCCGCAACATCTCGATCCTGGTGGGGGACGGCACACTTGGCTGGCGCGACTATGCGCCGTTCGACGCCATCCTCGTGACGGCCGGAGCGCCGGGCGTGCCCGATCCGCTGGGCGAGCAGCTCGCCGAAGGAGGTCGGATGCTCATTCCCCTCGGCTCGAGAGAGCAGCAGATTCTTACCGTTGTCACGCGACGCGGCCCGACCCTCGAGCAACGTGACATCGGCCCGGCGCGATTCGTCCCGTTGATAGGCGCGCACGGGTGGCCAACCTGATGGCTTCCACGGACGCTTGACGCGTCGGGGAGAGAGCATGGACGACCGGTCGGAGAGACCCTCTTCCGATTCCTTGCCGGATTCGCCTCCCGAGTCCCGCGCTCCGCCAGCGCGCCGACGCAGTCTGCTCGGCCCGTTCTTCGGGGCAAGGTCTCCTCAGGCTGATGCGCCACGGTCGGAGCGCCCCGCATCATCCGGCTCCCGACCCTTCGCACCGCCGTCGTCATCTTCCGGTCGCTCTCCGGCGGATGCGAGGGCGGAAGTGTCCCCGCCTGTGGCCGGCCCGTCGCCGGCCCTGGCCGCGGCGCTCCGCGATCGCGAGCTGCATCGGGACGCTGCCGCGTCGGAGTGGACCGACGAGCCCGCAGTCGCCCGTCCGGTTCGGACCGGACGGAGCGCGCATGAGTCCCGCGAGCAGCCGTCAAGTGACGCGCTAGCAAGCGAGATGCCGCACGCCGAAAGTGTGCCCGCCGCTCGCTCGCCTGAGGTCGTGGATGTCGCGCCCGTCGTCGAAGAGGAGACGCCACCCGCCGAGAGCGAGAACATGACGGTCACGATTTTCGACTCGCCGGCTGCGCTGTTTCGCGACGATGCCGTCGAGACTGGCGAGCTGGACTCCATCTCACCCGTGACCGGTGAGTTCCCGGCCGAAAGCTCTGCACGGCCGATGGACCTGGAGCGAGAGGAAGATTATGTGCCGCAGACGGGAGAGTATCCGGTGTATCGCTCTCGCGAGGAGAAGGCGCGCGCCCGGGGCTTCCAGCCGATGGCTCAAGAAGCTCCAGTCTCGCCGAGCCTCGAGTGGAATCGCTCATCCGTCGAGATCAGCGCACCTGTCGCGGAAACGCCCGCGACGACGGCGCCACCCATCCTCCCGCTGGACGAGCCGGCGCCGGCAGAACAGCCAGCGCTCACGCGCCCGACCGATTTCACGGACCGCCGAGTCGAGGCCGGCTGGGCAGAGATCGCAACCACGGAAGAGGAGCCGCTTCCGAGAAGCGAGGAGATCGCCTCGGTTGCCGGCGCTGCGCCGCCCTCATCGCTCGGCGAAGGCGCTCTGGATACGGGCGACCTGGAGCGAACGAAGGAGATGGAGCCGTGGGTGCTACCGCCGACGAGTCCCGGCGACACCGGACTGATGGACCGGATCGCGACCGCGCTGGAGCGAGTGGCGGGTCGCGTTCGGACCGGGGACGTGCGGGTCGCGTCCGGTGGGGACGTGGACTCCGACGAGGCCGCACTGGCTATTGCGCTGGCCGCGCTCTTCCGGTCGCGGCGTTAGCGCACATGCCGACGGTCCGCGTCGAACTGCGGGGCTCGGTGCAGGGAGTAGGCTTTCGCTGGTTTGCGCGAGAGACAGCGCGTCGGTTGCGTCTATCGGGAAACGTCAGGAACCGGCCCGACGGCACCGTGGAGATCGTCGTTGCGGGTCCCCACGCTCAGGTGCAGAGCTTCGTCGACGCGATGCGCGTCGGGCCGTCTGGCGCACGCGTGGAGGAGGTGACGTCGCACCCTGTGGATGACGCCGGGACGCTGGACGAGCCGTTCTCGATCACGCGCTGAGCGTGCCCACGCGCGGGACGACGGAGCTGGCCGGATCGGTGCGCGCGTGTATTCGCGACGTGCCAAACTTTCCGAAGGCCGGTATCACGTTCAAAGACATCACCCCGTTGCTCCTGGATCCGCAGCTTTTCCGAGCGGCGACCGACGCGATGGCAGCGCCGTTCGAAGGGGAAGGAGTGAGTCATGTGGTTGCGATCGAAAGCCGGGGGTTCCTGCTGGGCGCGCCGATCGCGCAGCGCCTGGCGTGCGGGCTTATTCCGTTTCGCAAGCCGGGGAAGTTGCCGAGGAGGGTGAGCCGCGCGGACTACTCGCTCGAGTACGGATCGGACGCCCTGGAGTGTCACGAGGATTCGATGGGCCGCGGAAACCGGGTGCTCGTGGTCGATGATGTGCTGGCGACGGGCGGGACGGCGGGAGCGGCGATCCGGCTGGTTGAATCGTTGGGGGCAGAGGTGGTGGGCTGCGCGTTCCTGATCGTCCTCGCGTCTCTGCCCGGATTGACGGCGCTCGGCGGGCGACGCGTGGTGGAGGTAGTGGCGTACTGAAAAGAAAACGGTGTCGGGCGCCAGTTATGTCAAACCCAATACCGTTCGACGTCAAACGCGATCCCCGTACAGGAATCACGCATGTCTCCCTATGTGCGACGGTGAGTTCTGTGTGGGTGTGCGTCTCCCGACAGCCGTCACGGCGCTCTTACAACATCCACTGGACGCTGATAAACTCCGCTGAGCCCGGAGATTCCCCAATTCTCAGGAGATTCGCATGCTTCGCCCGATCGTCCACCTCGGCAGAGTCGGCATTCCCCTTCTGCTCGTTAGTTCGCTGGCTGCGCAGGCCGGACCACCACCGTACATGCAGATTTTTCGGGAGCGGGAGAAGATCGGTCACAGCGCCGCGCATCGGCAGACCGAGGCTGGCTGGCCGCGCGCTTTCGCCAGAGCCAAGACTGCGAACCACTACCTGGCCATCAACGCGGTGTACGGACCCAGCCAGGTCTGGTTCCTGGAGCCGCACGGCACCATCGCCGAGCTCGAAGCGAGCAACAAGGCAACTGAGGCGGCGCCCGGCCTGAGTGCCGAAATACAGCGTCTCTCGCTTGCCGATGCCGCCCATGTGGACGGAGGCGACGCCCTTCTCGTCCACTACCTCGCCGACGCGAGCAACGGACCTGACATCAATCCCGCCGATATGCGGGTCTGGCAAGTCTTAATATTTCGCGTGCGTCCAGGGCACGAGGCGAAATTCTTTGAAGCGGCGAAGCTCTACCAGAGTGTCGTGCAGCAAGCCAAAGTCGACGCGCCGTGGGCGACCTATGAGGTGATGGCCGGGATGCCCGGGCCGACCTACTTAGTCTTTTCGCCTCACAAAACGCTCGCCGAAATAGATCCGGCTGCTGGGAATATGGCCCTGATTCAGAAGGCGATGAGCGCCGAGACCATGAAGAAGATGGGGACGCTCTCGGAAGGGTTCCTTTCGATCGAGACACTGGTGTTCGCCCCTAGTCCTGAAATGAGTTATCCCCCCGACGAGTGGGGCAAGCAGGATCCAAAGTTCTGGGGCCGGAAGTCTCCGATGATGGCCCGCGCGAAGCCGTCAACCGTGCCTCCGAATCCCTGAGCGTCCGCGGCTGAGATCGCGCGCTCAGGCCATCCACTCGCAACGTTTAACGGCACGGGTCACGGCCGCCCAGTGAAGGCGAAGCCTGCGTCCATACGGCGTCACGGTTGTGTGCGGGCCCCTGTTGGGCGGCGCCTTCCTCGCCCCGCTCGTGGCCTCTGAGCTCCTGACCGGCTTCTGCTTCACCGAGCGAGTGATCCCCGCCGAGCGAGCCGTGTATGCCGTGCAGTACCACCTCCGGACGACGTTCAGCGAGACGTTGCCCGGACAGAGAGTCGCCATGATTGACGACGTGATGAGCGCCGGCCCCACCGGAGTGCTCCCCGCCAAGTCGTTCGTCATCAGCGCCGGACTTCTCTCCGTTCCGGGACGCACCGTGAGATCCCGGGCGCGAGACTACCTGGTGATCAGCGACGTGAACTCGGGACTGTATGTGCTCGAGGCTCCGTGGACACGGCGGTAATGAATCGTGTGAAGCTGTTTCTGGCCGCCTGCCTCACGGTGGGAGCTGGCGCTGCGGCCGGCTCCATGTTGGGTCACTACTTCGGTCAGCGCGGGGTTCGTCTCGGAGGGATTCTCGGCGGCCTTCTTGCAGCAGCCCTGGTGGCACGGATAGCGTTAGCGCGGAAGTGGATTGGTCGGCCGGCGGCGAGAGCAACAGGAATCGGCGCGGCGCTTGGGTTTCTCGCCGCGGCGACGGTTGCCATACACACGCTGTCCACTCCTATCGGCCCCATATTGAGCACGCTGCTGATCGGCGCCGGTGCGGTGCTCGGTGCGAGCACCAGGGCACGGACAGATGACCCGCGATGATCGCGGCGCCCCTATGCGCGCAAGATTCACCTTGGGGAGGAGGGAGAGGGAATATGCCCGAGCACATACACCAGTACTCGTCATCCGTGAGCACTGACGGGGGAACAACGTACGAGGCTCACGTGCTGGGTGAGCGGAGGTCCGACGGGACGTGGGGAGGCTGGCTGGAATTTCGGCCGATCGGCAAGTCTGGTCGGACGCTCCGGACGGCGTATGAAACGACACAGCCGGATCGGGCCGCCCTCGATTACTGGGCTGGCGGGCTGGAGCCGGTATATCTGGAGGGTGCGCTCGAGCGTGCGGACTGATTGACGATCGACGCTGTCGGAGATCCGACGCCGTCCGGCAGCGGCATGAGGTTCACCTTCGACACGAGTATCGACGAGACGATACGCGCATTGGCGGCGACCGTCAAAGTCACGTCCAAGGGCAATCGATCGGCGCTTGCACTTACGGCAGTGCTTTTGGCGGTCCTGGCCGGGACTGCGGTGGTGCGAATCAATCTCATCATCCCCGTGGCGCTCGCTTTGTATGCGGCGTTGGTCCTCACGTGGATGGCGTCTCGGCTCGAGCAGCGGTGGCGCACCCGGCGCGACCTTGAGAGCGATCCGCACACCGTCGATGAGCACACATTCGAGGCGCGGGAAGATGGGCTTACGGTCGGATGCAAGCATCTGCGGTCCGAGCTATCATGGTCGGCGATTCGCAGCGTCGTCGAGACCGATGAGTTCTATCTTTTCTTCTGCGGGGCCTACGCCGCGCAGTATCTGCCAAAGAGAGTCGTCCTCGCGGCGCACTCCAACGATCGGCTCAAGGAGCTCGTGCGACGCTGCTCGCCGGATCGGGGCACAGGCCTTCAGCCATGATGCGAATTGCCTGGCAGTGGCTCGTTCGCCCTGGCGACCCCTTGGGCTGAGAGTATCTTGGAGCGAGATGGCCCCACCGTGACATCAGGAGGATACCATGACCAACGCAGCGCTGAAGGCCCGCAGTCTCGCGCCCAGCATGACGGTCGCTGACCTCGAGCGGAGCATTCGCTTCTACACCGAGGGGTTGGGATTTGCCGTCGACGAGGAGATGAAAGTGGACGGCGAGGTCAAGGGGGTCATGCTCAAAGCGGGCGAATCGCTCGTCGGGCTGTCTCAAGACGATTTTGCCAAGGGCCGCGACCGGGTCAAAGGCGTGGGCATCCGTCTGTACGTCGAAACGGATCAGGATATCAAGTCGCTCGCGAAGCAGGCGAAAGAGGCGGGGGTTACGCTCGAAGGCGAGCCCGGGCCGTTGCCATGGGGACCGGTAGGCTTCTCGGTGAGCGACCCCGACGGGTACAAGCTCACGATCTTGAACCCGATGTGAGAAACGCCGGTTGGGCTGCGCCCACGCCCTTCGTCCCGCCACCCTCGTCACGCCGCGCTAGCCGCCCGAGGTACGCATCAACGATTCACCGTTGACGCCGCACCGCTCCGACGAAGGAGTCCACTGCCGGTGGCCCTGACCCGCTGCCCTCGTCGTGCTTGAAGAACACGTATGCCTCCGCCCACTGCTGTTCCACGACGCAGTGTGCCCACTTGGCGAGGCCGGCCGCATCGTAATCCAGCTTGTGCAGCCGGAGATAGCCCCAGGACGCCGTGCAGACGACGGGGCAGGTGAACTCCTCCTGCTCGGCGACGCACATCGCGACATCCCGGTCGCGCATCGCCGTGAACACGTCCTCGTCGAACCAGCTTTCGTGACGGAACTCGAAAGCGTATCGCCGAGTCGGGGGTAGCAGCCCCAGAAACCCGCGGAACCGGTTGAGATCCTTCTGGAGATTCGGCGGGAGCTGGAAGAGTATCGGCCCGAGCCTGCTCCCGAGAGCCGACGTCGTCTTCAGCAGATAGTCGACGAGATCCGCCGATTCCTCCTTGAGCCGCGCGTAGTGAGTGATGCGTTGGCTCGCCTTCAGCGCGAACGTGAACTGCTCCGGCACCTGCGCCGCCCAGTCCAGGAGCACATTCTCCTTCGGTAGCCGGTAGAACGTATTGTTGATCTCCACCGCCGGGAACCTGCTGGCGTAGAAGCCGAGCATCGCCTCGTTCTTGAGCTCCGCGGGATAGAACGTCCCCTTCCACTCCTTGAACGCGTAGCCGCTCGTCCCGGCGAGGAGCTTCACGACACCTTGCGCTTGCTCTCCGCGCCCTTCGGCTTGTCGCGGGAGAGGCTCGCCTTCAACGCTTCCATCAGGTCGATCATCTTGCCCTCGCCCGCCGGCGAGACATCGGCCGTGATCTCCTGTCCGTCGATCTTCCGCTGGATCGTCTCCAGCACGCGCTCCCGCACGGTGTCCTTGTACTTGCTGGGCTCGAAGGCATCGTTCGAGGTCTGATCGATGAGTTGCTTGGCGAGCTTCAGCTCCGCCGGCTTCACCTCGCCTTCTGGCACGGTGACTTCGCTCGTCGGACGGATCTCGTCGGAGTAATGCAGCTGCTCCATCACGAGAATGCCGTTGAGTGGCCGCAACAGGACGAGGTGCTGCTGTCCGCGCGCCGCGTACTGCCCCAACGCCGCCTTGCCGGTCTCCTTCATCGCCTCGACCAGCAGGCGGTAGGCCCGGTCGCCACCCTTGTCCGGGCCCAGATAGTAGACCCTCTCCAGGTATTCCCGGTCGACCTGAGCAAGAGGGACAAACTCGATCACGTCGATCATCCCGGTTGCCTTCTCCTCGAGCGTCTTCAGCTCCTCCGGCGTCAGCACCACGTATTGATCCTTCGCAAACTCGTATCCCTTGACGGTGTCGTCGCGCGTGACCACTTCTTGGTCCTTCGGGCAGGTGTACTGCTGCTTCAGCCTCGAGCCGCACTTCTTGTGAAGCATGTTGAACGACACGCTCGCCTTCGACTCGGACGCGGAGTAGATCCCGACGGGGACGGAGACGAGGCCGAATGAGATCGTGGCGGTTCCAATGGATCGCGCAGCCATGGCAAGAGCCGGTGGGTGGGGGATGGGGGGGACGTCCGAAAGCAGTGACACCGCTACACTTATGCAAAATCCGCATGACCGCAAGTAGCGACCCAGGCACCCCCGCCGACAGCCTCAGTACCTACCGCGCCAAGCGGTCGCCCGACCGTTGCCCCGAGCCGGTGGGGACGGTCTCGGCCACTCCCGGCAACCTCTTCGTCGTGCACAAGCACGCCGCCCGCAATCTCCATTTCGATCTCCGGCTGGAGATGGACGGGGTCCTTCGCTCGTGGGCTGTTCCGAAAGGTCCGTCCTACGACATGAACGACAAGCGGCTGGCCGTCAAGGTGGAGGACCACCCGCTCGAGTACGGTGATTTCGAAGGGGTCATCCCTCACGGGAACTATGGCGCCGGCGGTGTGATCGTCTGGGACCGCGGAGAATGGGTTCCGCTCGAGGATTGGCGGGCGGGACTCGAAAAGGGGAAGCTGCTGTTCGAGCTGAAGGGGTACAAGCTCCATGGCAAGTGGACGCTCGTGAAGATCAAGAAGAGCGAGAAGGACTGGCTCCTCATCAAGGAGCGCGACGGCTGGCTCAAGCAACCGGGGGAGGGGGGAGGAGGCGATCAGTTCTCCGAGGCATCCGTACTCTCTGGCCTGACCGTCGAAGAGATCATGGCCGGCGACAGCCCGAGCGCGCGGTTGCGTTCGGCGATCGAGGATAGTGCCGCACTCCGCTCCCGCGTCGACCCGAAATCGGTGGAGGCGATGCACTGCGAGTCAGGGGGCCACGCTTTCACCCGTGACGGCTGGCTGTTCGAGCTCAAGCTCGATGGATACCGGCTGATCGCGAGCAAGTCGCACGGAGAAGCGCTGCTCCTCACGCGAAACGGGAACGACTATACGGCGGTTTTCCCAGAGATCGCGCGGGCCGTCAGGTCTTTGCCGGTGGACGAGTGCATCATCGATGGCGAAGTGGTCGTGCTGGACCCTCAGGGACTTCCC
>JBBSGP010000024.1:0-48370 GCA_038253885.1 Gemmatimonadales bacterium
ATAGCCCGCACCACTCGCCTCGTAGCACGCTCGGAGCTCGCCATCGCGCGCGATCCGCTCGAGCCACCGCTTCAGCTTCGGCAGATCGTTCGGCAATCGGTCGAGTCGCGTGGGGGTCTTCGCCTCGGCGGGCAACACGGCAACGGTCATCGCGTCCTTGTGCACATCCATGCCGAGATAGATGATAGACCGAGTATCAACCGCAATCGGTGCGGCCGGATTGGGAAAGGGTGACATGGGTTGGTCTCCGTGAAATGCGACAGTGTGACCGTCGCAGGTGGCTCTGGTGACTCCGTCTCAACGCGCGAGGAACTAACCCACGCGAAGGCCGGAGGCCAGCCCAGTCATACTTTCTAGGCCGAAAGCAACTCAAAGTGCACGGTTGGGAAAACTTGGGGGTTTCGTCTCCGCGACTGGTTGGCATTCGCGCCGGGACCAAAGAGCCGCAGCCTCGATGATCCGGGTTGTTTCATCAACGCCTCGCACGCCAAGCCTGACCTCTCGTCAGGGCCACCCCCGGGTCGCGGCAGAGAGTTCCTGGCCTACCGCGTGATCGGGCCGCTTGATGCCGCCCACCCACGCGCTGGTCCCGTTGCCCGCCCCCGACACATCCGCGCGGCACACAGATCGTCACCATACGCCTTCACCCGACGCTCTCCTCTCGCGGGCACAGAACGGCTAAGAGGGTCGGTCACTAACGGGACCCACCTGCACCAACAGGCCCGCCCACCGCACCATTACAACCACGCATTCACCGCACGGTCACGCAGTCAGGCCACAACCACATCACCATGGCCGCGCACGCTCATTCCGCAAGGCACGAAACGCGCGTTGGATGACTGTCCCACCCCCGCCGAAAGGCCGAGCAACCCGATGTCGAACCTCGCCAAGTTCATCCGAGACAACACCGAGCCGATCCTTGCCGAATGGGAGACGTTCGCCCGTACCCTCCCCTTGGCTGCCCCCATGGACATCGTTGCGCTCCGCGACCACGCCAAGGAGATGCTCGGCGTCATCGCCCGCGACCTCGATACCCCACAGACGGGGCCGCAGCAGACTGACAAAGCGAAGGGGAACGCCGACGCCGAAGAAACCGGCCCGCCCAGCACTGCTGCCCAGGAGCACGGCGCGGCCCGTGCGGAGAGTGGCTTCACGGTTGCCCAGATGCTGTCCGAGCTCCGCGCCCTCCGCGCCAGCGTCATGCGCCTCTGGATGAAGGAGCAGCGCGACATCGCCGTCGCCGACCTGGAGGACGTGATCCGATTCAACGAGGCCATCGATCAGGCCATCGCCGAATCCATCACCCAATACAGCGACGACATCGGTCACGCCAAAGAACGATTCCTCGGCATTCTCGGCCACGATCTCCGCACCCCGCTGGGTGCGATTCTGATGTCCGCGAGCCTCATGCTCGAGACGGGCGAGCTCGCTGAGCCGCACCTCACCCTTGTGACGCGGATTGCCCGCGGCGCTCGACGCATGAACCACATGGTGGCCGATCTCCTCAATTTCACGCAGACCAGCTTCGGAGAGGGCATTCCGATCGTGCGCGCCGAGATGGACATGCCCAAGATGGTCCACGACGTTGTCGCCGAGATCGCCGCGCTCTACCCCAAGACCACGGTGAAGGTGGAGACGACCGGAGATCTACACGGCCAGTGGGACTGCGCGCGTCTCACCCAGGCGCTCACGAATCTCATCGGTAATGCCGTGCAGCACGGCGCCAAGGACGCGCCGATCAAAGTTGAGGCGGTCGGCGCCGCAGACGAAATCACGATCGCCGTCCAGAACGAGGGACCAGCAATTCCTGACGAACAGTTGCTGACCATCTTCCAGGTGGGAACGCACTCCGCATCCAAGGGCGCGGGCGACGACCATCTCGGGCTCGGCCTCTACATCGTCGAGAAGATCGTGCTGGCCCACGGCGGATCGATCGACGTCCGCTCCACCAACGTGGACGGGACCACTTTCACGGTTCACCTACCACGCGCGGCGTAGGCACCCGCGCACGACCGCCACGTGAGTCGGATCCGTCGGTTCGTGGTCATCCCAGGCTCTCTCTGTATGGGCAGCGGGCCGAGCGGCACCGCGGGGAGCACCCGCCCGTCCTTCACCCGCAGCCGGATCGAGTCCGTGCACGCGAAGCGCCCGAGCGGGTCGCACGCCAGCATGAGCAAGCTGGCCTCGTCGCCCGCTGCAAGCCGCCCGACGGGCGTCCGGTTCGGTAGAACCGATCGAGCTCGGCCAGGTGTTGATCGAGGTCAGCATGCAGCGGCCGAATTGGCCCGCACCTCGGCCACGACCGATGTCACCGGTGGCCATTTCAGTCGCCCCCGCCGAACCCAATTCGCCCGGGCTGTGGTGGCGCTGGTGGTGGCGCAGCTCGTGGATGCAAACGCGCAGTCGCCGAACACGTGAAGGTTCAGCGACTTGCGCTATAGCAGGGGCGGGACTCGAACCCGCGACCCCGGCATTATGAGTGCCGTGCTCTAACCAGCTGAGCTACCCTGCCGCTCGCCCGCTTCCAACCGGAAACAGTCGGAAAAATCTACCCGAGCCGCTCAGCGGAGACAATCCGGACTGCCGGCCGAGAGCCCCGGCGTCACCCGTTCCTGGGCGATTGGGGAACCGGTCCGTGCGCTTGACAGCCGCAGCCACGGCGTAACTCCGCTACATCGGCCCTCCCCGCCGTGGCAGCCTTGCCACAGCCCACTCGCTCCCATACACTTTTTGCGGCGCGCGCCCTATTCGGAGGGGACGACGGCTGCTCCAGGCGTCGCGCAAAGGGTACACCCTTTGCCGGTCCCCCCCTCGATCTCCGCAGACGCGCCGCCTTCACTCCCGCGCGCTGCGCCCCGCCCGCTCACGGAGGACAAGTCGGAATGCACTGGGGCATTGACGCTCAGCGCCTGAGCGGCCAACGTCTCGGCGTCGGCCGCTACATCGAGCAGCTCGTCGGCCACTGGGCCGACATGAAGCGGGCCTCCGACCGCCTCACGCTGTTCGTGCGGGAACGCGGCGCCGCGTCCGACCTCCCCTTCCCTTCGGGCTTCTCCGTCAGCGCTCCCGGACCCAAGTTGAGCGGGCAACTCTGGCAGAACCTGGTCCTCCCACGCCATACGGGCGACCTCGACGTCCTGTTCTGCCCCAGCTACACGGCGCCCCTCCGCTACCGGGGACGCTGCGTCGTTGCCATCCACAGCACCAACGAGATCATGGCCGGCACGCATTCCTGGCTGCACCAGCACACGTACGCACGGCTCTATCGGATGAGCGCGCGGCGCGCCGATCGCGTGATCGTTCCGTCCGAGAGCACCAAGCAGGACATCCAGGCGCTGTACGGCATTCCCGCGTCGAAGATCGATGTGGTGCCACAGGGCGCCAATGCCGACTTCCGGCCCCTCAACGATCCGGAACTGATGCGTGCGACGCGGGTGCGCTATCTCGGCGAGGACGTTCCGTACGTGGTCTTCGTCGGGAAGCTCTCCCTCCGGAGGAACATCCCGGTTCTGCTGGAGGCGTTCGCCCAGCTCAAGCGCACCACCGCCCTCCCGCACAAGCTGCTCCTCATGGGCCCGAACAGCTCCGACGTTCCGTTGGCCCGCCTCACGAGCGAGCTCGGGCTCACCGATAGCGTCGTCCAGACGGACGGCCGGGTCGCGAGCCATCGCGAGCTCGTCCCCGTCTACAACGCCGCGGATCTGTACGTGAATGCCTCGAGCTACGAAGGATTCTCGATGACCCTGGTAGAGGCCATCGCCTGCGGCACTCCGGTGGTGGGCGTGAACCGCGCCGCAGTCGGCGAGATCGCCGGCCAGTGCGGTCTGATGGTGGAGGCGCCGGACCGGGACCTTCTCGCCGGCGCGATGGAGCGCGCGCTCACCGACCGCGCGCTCCACGCCGAGCTCCGGCGGAAGGGGCTCGAGCGCGCGAACGACTTTCGCTGGGAGAACACGGCTCGGCTCACGCTCGACGTGCTGCGGCGCGTGGGAGAGGCCGCGTGAAGACGGTGATCCTTGCCGGAGGACTCGGCACGCGCCTCGGCGACGAGACGGGCACCAAGCCGAAGCCGATGGTGGAGATCGGCGGCCGCCCGATTCTGTGGCACATCATGCAGATCTACGCCGCATACGGCTTCAACGAGTTCGTGCTCGCGCTCGGTCACCGATCGGAGGTCATCAAGCGGTTCTTTCTCGATTACTATCACCTGCGCAACAGCCTCAGCATCGATCTGGCGTCCAACCAGGTGACGGTGCGGAGCGCCGAGTGCGAGAACTGGCTGGTGCACCTGTGCGATACCGGCCTCGATGCGCAGACCGGAGGGCGGCTCAAGCGCCTCTCCTCGTTCGTGAGCGATGGCACCTTCATGATGACGTATGGCGACGGCGTCGCCGACGTGAATGTGCGTGAGCTCCTCGCCTTCCATCGCCGGCACGGACGGCTGGCGACGATCACCGCCGTGCGCCCGCCCGCGCGCTTTGGGTCGCTCACCTTCGACGGCGACCTGGTGACGGACTTCTCCGAGAAGCCCCAGGTCGGAGAAGGATGGATCAACGGGGGCTTTTTCGTGCTCGAGCCTGCCGTGCTCGACTACATCGAAGCCGATGACACCCCCTTCGAGCGCGCACCCCTCGAGAGGCTGGCCGCCGACGGGCAGCTCGCGGCGTACCGGCACGATGCGTTCTGGCAGTGCATGGACACGATGCGCGATGTGCGTCTTCTCGACTCCCTCTGCGAGCGCGGTCGTCCGCCGTGGCAGGTATGGAAGTAGCCGCCTCGCCCGACACCGCCGCCGGCCGGTGGAGCGGCCGCCGTGTGCTCGTCACCGGCGCGACCGGCCTCATCGGCTCGTGGCTCGTGCGCGACCTGATCGCCGGAGGCGCGGACGTGGTCGCGCTCGTGCTCGACGCGGACCCGCACAGCGAGCTCTTTCGCAGCGGCGACATCGCGCGTGTCGCCGTCGTGAACGGCATGCTCGAAGACTACCGCGCCGTCGAGCGCGCGATCGCGCTGCACGAGGTGGACACGGTCTTCCATCTGGGCGCACAGACCCTCGTCGGGGTCGCACATCGTTCTCCGCTCGCGACTTTCGAGGCCAACATTCGAGGCACCTACAACCTCCTCGAAGCCTGTCGCACGCATCGTTCCCATGTCGAGCGCGTGATCGTCGCGTCGAGCGACAAGGCATACGGCGAAGGAGAAACCCTGCCCTACACCGAGACGATGCCTCTTCGCGGCACACATCCGTACGAGGTGTCGAAGAGCTGCGCGGATCTGCTCGCGCAGTCCTATTACCGGAGCTATGGCCTCCCCGTCACGGTCGCGCGCTGTGGCAACGTCTACGGTGGAGGTGACCTCAACTGGAGCCGGCTCGTGCCGGGCACCATCCGGTCGTTGCTGCGCGGCGAGCGACCGGTGATTCGCAGCGACGGAAGCTTTCGCCGGGACTATATCTTCGTTCGCGATGTCGTACGCGCCTATCTCACGCTCGCTGAGCGGATGGGATGCCCGGGAGTGGATGGTGAGGCCTTCAACTTCAGCGATGAGTCGCCGCTCTCTGTGCTCGAGATGGTCGGGGCGATCGCGGTCGCCGTCGGCACCGGAATGGAGCCGGATATCCGGAACGTGGCCGTGGGAGAGATCCGAGACCAGTATCTCTCATCGGCCAAAGCTCGCCGCGTTCTGGGGTGGAAGGCGGAATCGTCTCTGCCCGGCGCCCTGCGCGAAACCGTCGGCTGGTATCGTGACGCTCTCCGCTGAAACGGGGTCCGGCGCTCTGACCGGACGACGCGTGCTGGTGACTGGCGCGGCCGGCTTCATCGGCTCGCACGTGGTGCGACGGTTGGCGCGAAGCGGCGCACGCGTGTCCGCTCTCGCACGGCCGGGCAGCGATCGCTGGCGGCTGACCGACGTCGGAAGCGACGTCCAGATGATCGCGCGCGACCTCTCGGAGCTGGGAGAGGGACCGCTGCTTCCGGCCCTCGAGGACATCGAGATCATCCTCCATCTCGCGGCAGCCGGGGTGAACCCGTGCGCGCAGGCCAGCACCGCCATGGCTCGAACCAACATCATGGGGACGCTCTCGGTGATGCAGACCGCCGAGCGTGTGGGCGCAGCGCGGGTCGTCTACTGCGGCTCCTGCTTCGAGTACGGCACCGCGAGCGGCGCGACGGAGGATGCACCGATCACACCACTGTCGGAGTACGGCGCCACCAAGGCGGCCGGCTGGCTCGTGGCGCGCGCGGCGTCCCGCCGCAGCGGCGTGCCGGTGGTGGCGCTCCGACCATTCACCGTCTTCGGCCCGTACGAGGGTGCACAGCGTCTCGTGCCCTACGCGATCCTCCGCGCCCTCGCGGAGGCGAAGATGGAGTTCACCGCGGGCACGCAGCTTCGCGATTTCGTCTACGTCGACGATGCCGTGGACGCCTTTCTCATGGCCGCCACCGGCGACGGCCTGGATGGCTCGGTGATGAATGTGTGCACCGGCGTGCCGTGCCGTGTCCGCGAAGTCGTCGAGACGATCGTCGAGCTCTCGGGCGGGAAGGCGCTCCCGCGTTTCGGTACACGACCCTTTCGGGCCGACGAGGCGCCGGCGATCACCGGCGATCCCTCGCGCGCTCGCACCATGATGGGGTGGAGCGCCAGGACGTCGCTGCGCGATGGGCTGCGGTTGACCGTCGACTGGCTGCGCGAGCACGGGCCGAGCTTTCCGGAGTATCAGAGTGTCCACTGATCGACCGTCCGATTCGGAGGCGCTGCGACGCCGCATCCTCGAGCTCACCGCCGAGTACCACGACGCGGCGCTGCGGTCGGAGCCGTTCGTGCCCGGCGAATCGTGGGTGCCGGTGTCGGGACGGGTCTTCGATGGCTCCGACGTCGCCAGCCTGGTCGATGCCTCGCTCGACTTCTGGCTCACGGCAGGGCGCTTTGCGCAGCGCTTCGAGCGCGAGTTCGCACGGTTGGTCGGAGTGCGCCACGCCATCCTGTGCAATTCCGGGTCATCGGCGAATCTGCTCGCCGTGAGTGCCCTGACCTCGCCGAAGCTCGACGATCGGCGGCTTCGACCGGGCGATGAGGTCGTGACGGTGGCGGCCGGCTTTCCGACCACCGTCAACCCGCTTATCCAGAACGGCCTCGTTCCCGTCTTTGTCGACATCGAGCTCGGCACGTACAACGTGGATCCCAGCCGACTCGACGCCGCCATCGGTCCCCGCACCCGCGCGATCATGCTCGCTCACACTCTCGGTAACCCGTTCGATCTGGGCACCGTGATGGATGTCGTGAAGCGGCACGACCTCTGGCTGGTCGAGGACTGCTGCGACGCCGTCGGCGCGACGTACGAGGGACGGTACGTCGGGACGTTCGGTGCTCTCGCCACTGTGAGCTTCTACCCGGCGCACCACATCACGATGGGCGAGGGAGGCTGCGTTCTCACCCGGACCCCCCAGCTCAAGACCATCGTCGAGTCGTTCCGGGACTGGGGGCGCGATTGCTGGTGCGATACCGGAAAATCGGACACGTGCGGAAAGCGGTTCGACTGGCAGCTGGGAGACCTGCCCTGCGGCTACGATCACAAGTACACGTACTCGCACATCGGGTACAATCTGAAGCTCACGGACATGCAGGCGGCGGTCGGGGTCGCCCAGCTTCAGAAGCTTCCCGGATTCATCGCCCGGCGCCGGGAGAACTGGTCACGGCTACGGTTCGGGTTGGAGTCGATGGAGGATGTGTTCGTCCTTCCCCGAGCCACCCCACGCGCGGAGCCGAGCTGGTTCGGCTTTCCGCTCACCGTCCGACCCGACGCGCCCTTCACGAGGGCCGAGTTGCTACGGCATCTCGAGGCGAATCGGATCGCGACCCGCCAGCTGTTCGGCGGCAATCTCATCCGTCAGCCCGCGTATCGCGACACGACCTATCGCGTCTCCGGCACCCTCGAGAACACCGACGCGGCGATGCATGGGACGTTCTGGCTTGGCGTCTATCCGGGCATCACCGACCGCATGATGGACTACGTGATCGATGTGTTGGAGAGCTTCGTCGCGGCGCGCCGCGCGGCTGCCGGGTCGCGCGGGGGGAGCGTTGCCCCCGCGAGCCCGCCGCTCGGTCTTCCGATTCAACAAACCATTCGACCTTAGCAATCAGAGGACGGCAGAGATGAAGAGAGCACTCGTATGCGGAGCCGGCGGCTTCATTCCCGGCCACCTCGCGCGCCGACTGGCCAGTGAGGGGTACTGGGTGCGAGGAGTGGACATCAAGCGCCCGGAATTCGGCGAGTCCGCGGCGCAGGACTTTCAGCTCCTCGACCTTCGAGACCCCGCGCAGTGCGCGGACGCCCTGTCGCTTCCCTCGGGCGGGCGCTTCGATGAGGTCTATCAGCTGGCGGCGGACATGGGAGGCATGGGCTTCATCTCGACGGCCGAGTGCGAGATCATGCGCAACAACACGCTGATCAATACCAACATGATCTACGCCGCCGCCAACGCCCGGGTGCCGCGCTACTTCTACTCGTCATCGGTCTGCGTGTACCGCGACATGGCACCCGGCGAGGCCGAGCTGACGGAAGAGGAAGCCTATCCGGCGCATCCGGACAACGAGTACGGGTGGGAGAAGCTCTACGCCGAGCGTGTCGCTCAGGCATTCGGCCGCCGCTACGGCATCGCGGTGCGTATCGCCCGCTTTCAGAATTGTTACGGGCCCGAGGGGACATGGACCGGCGGCCGGGAAAAAGCGCCCGCGGCCATCTGCCGCAAGGTGGCAGAAGCGGCTGATGGCGGGACCATCGAGGTGTGGGGCGACGGCACGGCCATTCGCTCGTACACCTACGTCGACGACATGGTGGACGGCATTCTTCGTCTGATGCGGAGCGACCTGGAGAGTCCGGCCAACATCGGCATGCCGGAGTACGTCTCGGTTGCCGACCTGGTGGCCATCGTCAGTGATGTCTCGGGGAAGCGCATCAACGTGAAATACATCCCCGGCCCGGTCGGTGTGCAGTCGCGCAATTTCAGCAACGGGAAAATCTTTGGCTTGGGATGGACGCCGCGAGTCTCGCTCCGCGCCGGTATCGCACGAACCTATCCGTGGATCGCCGAGCAGGTACAGCGGAGTCGTACCACATCGGAGCGCCTCGGCGGCATCGCGGCCGCGGTGAGTTGAGTCGCGAGCTGTGAGAGCACAGGAGAAGGAGACCGGACACATCGGCGCCGCCATCGCCGAGCGCCCGATGACAGCGATTCCCGTGTCCGTCTGCGTGCCCGTTCACAACGGGGCGCGATTCCTCCGCGAGTCGCTCGACAGCATCCGCGCGCAGACGTACCCTCTCCACGAGATCATCATCTGCGACGATGCATCGACCGATGAGACTCCCGCCATCATTGCCTCGGCCGCGATGGCGGATTCCCGCATCCGCACGCTTCGCAACGAGCGCAGCCTCGGCGGCTATGGTGCCATGAACCGGGCCGTCCGAGCATCGACCGGCGATGTGGTGGCCATCTATCACGCGGACGATGTCTACGACGAGCGGATCGTGGAACGGGAAGTCGCCTACCTGAGCGATCATCCCGACGCCGGCGCGGTGTTCACACTCGATCGGTTTCTCGACGAGGGAGGCCGGGAGTACCAGCGACTGCACCTTCCGCCGGAATTGGAGCACGTGACGTGGTTCGATGGACCGGCGCTCACCGAAGCGGTCATGCGCCACCGGAACACGTTCCTGCGGACGCCTTCCCTGATGATTCGTCGGGCTGTCTTCGATGCGCTCGGAGGCTTCGACCAGGAGCGGTTCGGCGTGTGGGCGGACTTCGACATGTGGCTCCGTGTCGCGCACACCCATCCAATCGGACTGATCCACGAGCATCTGGTGGGCTACCGCCACTACCCGACGCAGTGGGGGCGGGTGTACAACCGGCTGCGAACATCGCGCGAGCTCTACTTCGCGATTCTCGACGGGCACCTGTCGCGGCCCGGTGTGCACGCGAGCGTGACGACCGAGGCGCACACGTGCTATCGTGTCTGGCGAGTGAAGGACGAGGCGGAGCGCGCCGCCAACGCTCTCCTGCTCGGCGATCGCCAGCTGGCGGTGACTCTGCTGAACCGGTCGTTCGTGCGGCCGCTGCTTCGCTCATCCCGCCGGAGCGTTGTGATACGCGTGTTGGCGCTGCGCTCCCTCGTCCGGCTGGCAGCGGCATCGGGCGGGGGAGCGGCCGCTCGTGCCCTCGTCCACCTGGCGCGTTTCCGCAAACTGCCACCGGCGATCCTGGAGGGGCCGCCTCAGGGAGCGGTGCACGGCCTGGCCGCCCCGGCGCCCACCGATGCCGCGAACGGGTCAGCGCCCGTGTCGCGTGCCCGCTCGCGCCAGGTGCGGGTCTTTCTCGATCCCTTTTCTCACCATTTCGAAGGGAACGCGATCTTCGACCGGGAATCGACCCTCAATCGGGACGGGTGCTTTCGGCCGTGGCTTCTCCTGCGCGAGCGGCTCGCCGACCGTCACGTCGAGATCCACACCGCGGACTACCTTGTCGATGGTAGTCGCAAGGCGTCGGTGAACGTCTACACGTCGTTCGGCGTGCACACGCGCTTCCAGAAGATCGCGAAGCAGGAAGATGTGCTACTCAACGCTTTCTATCTCTTCGAAGTCATGATGTACGCCGAAGAGATGTACCGGAGGCTACCCGAGCTGTCGCGCCAGTTCCGCAGCGTCTACTCGTGGACCGATGCGGCGACGCTCGCCGCGTACGCCGGAAGCGGAGAGCCCTTCAGCGTGAAGCCGTTTCAGATCCCCATGCCCCTGGAGCGCGTGCTCGAGCCGCACTGGTCGCGCACCGGGCGCGCCGGTGTCGCGCTGGTCAACGGGAACGGTCACGGCGCACTCCTCCCGGGGGAGCTCTTGACCGAGCGCCTCCGCGCGATCCGGCACTTCTCCAGTCACGGCGGCATCGATCTCTGGGGTCGGAAATGGGACAGTGTCTATCCTGGCCAGGAGCCCTTCGCCGAGGCGATCCGCACTTCGTGGCGGGGGCCAGTCGCCGACAAATACGAGGCGTATAGCCGGTATCGCTTCGTAATCTGCTACGAGAACATGGCCATTCGGGGTTGGATCACGGAGAAGCTCTTCGACTGCCTGTACACCGGCGTCGTACCGGTCTATCTCGGCGCGCCGGACATCGGCGATTACGTCTGGCCCTCATGCTTCATCGACCGGCGGGAGTTTGCCAGCTACGAGGAGCTGAGCCGGTTTCTGGACGAGCTCACTCCCTCGCAATACCAAGGGTACAGAGACGCAGCCCGCGCGTACCTGGAATCCGCGGACTACTACCGGTTCACCGCCGGCGCCTTCGTCGACCGCTTCATCGATGACATTGCCGCCCAGTTGCGCGAGCGTGGCATGGCCGCGCTGTGGGACTGAGCGGGGATCCCGACGGCACCCTCTCGAGCGCGGCGGCGCCCGACGCGGCTCTCGAGCCGCGCGGCTTTCAACCACTGCAGGCGATCGTGGCGCTCGGCGCCATCCAGCTGGTCACCATGGCGGCCGGCCTGCTGCGGTCGAAGGTGTTGGCGGTTCTCCTCGGCCCCGCCGGCGTTGGCATCACCGGGGTGGTGGATCAGGTGGTGGCGGTGGTCGCGCAGCTCGGCTCGCTCAGCGTTCCCATGGCGGCACTCAAGTATCTCACCCGGAAGCGCGAGGAGAGCCCGGCATCGCTCGCCCGACTCCTGCACGCGCTCACCCGACTGCTCCTCGGCGCCAGCAGCATCGCTGCGGCCATTGCCGTCGTGATCGCCATCTCCCGGCCGGAGACCCTGGGCGCGGACCTCGGCTCGTACCGACCGGCGCTACTGCTCGCGATCGCGAGCGTTCCCTTTGCGGCGGCGGTTCTGCTCCAGCGGAATGTCCTGGCTGTCTTTCAGCGCCATGAGCTGGCGGCTGCGGTTGCCCTCGCGAGCGGTGTCGCCCTGGTGCTGACGTCGTGGGTCGGAATTCGCGGCGGCGGATTGACCGGTCTCTACGCTGGCAACCTCGTCGTCAACGCCGCGACAGCCACATTCCTCGCCCTCTACGTGCACCGCACCCTCGGAGTGCGGCGGACGACGCGCGGCGACGAGCCGGCACTTCGCGTGCTGGCGTCGGAGCCAGGACTTCTCGGATTCTGCACCGGCACACACTTTCTCACCCTCGTCTATCCCATCGCTTACCTGCTCGCACGATTGACGGTGCTCGCCCACCGGGGCGCCACGGAGGTGGGACTGATGGGCGCCGCGTACGGACTGGCCATCGCTGTGAGGATCGCGCTCAATCAGGCCAATGCCCTGTACCTCACACCCGTCGTCAATCGGCGTACCTCCGTACGCGACCGCGCCACCGCCACCGGCGAATACGTCCGCGTCCTTGCGGTGCTGCTCACTGCCGGGGCGTTGGCCATCGTGCTGGCACCGCGCCTGTGGCTCGGCCTGCTGTACACCCCACGATTTCTCGATGCCGCCCCGTTTCTGGGCGCGTTTGTGATCGCCGAGTCCATTCTCCTGGTGGCGGGAGTCTATCAGGCGCTGTTGATCGGCTTCGACGATATGCGGGGCTACCTAGGCATTTCGGCGGCGGTACACGGGACCATCATCCTGGTGCTCGCGACGGCCGGCGATCACATGGACCCGCTGGCGATCGCTGTTCTCTTCGCTAGCGGAAACGTCGCCACCCTCCTGCTGTCCGTCTGGCGGTTGGTGAGCCGGCACTCGGCGAACGAGGTCACGCGATCGCTCCCCCTCGTGGGCGTCGGCATTCTGTCACTCGTCGTCGCGAGCCGGCTCGGGCTCGCCACCGGTGCTGCCGCAGTGTTCTGGAAGGCACTCGTCTATCTCGTGCTGTCGATCGGCCTGTTCGGCATTCTCAGCCCGGAGGAGCGTGGATGGATCCTCTCGCCGCTCCGTGGACTGCGGTCGCGATCACGACCGTGACGCCAGCGCTCGGCTGTAGACTTCGCCCAGACGACGGGTGATGGCCGCCCGACCGTAGCGAGATACCGCGCTGTCGCGGAGCTGTTTTCGATCGAAGGACGGGAGGCGCCGCAGCGTTTCGTCGATTGCGGTCGCGAGCGCCGGAGGATCCTCGATCGGGACCAATGCTCCGAGCTCCGCCGTCAGAATCTCGTCCGGTCCGCCGCAGCGCGTGGCGACAACGGGGATACCCGACGCGAGCGCTTCGGTCGTGACGACGGAGAAGGTCTCGCGCCGGCTGGGGACCACGAGCAGGGCGCTGGATCGCATCGCGGCCGCAACGCTCTCAGGGGAAGCCTGGCCGGCAAAATGGACACGGTCTGCAAGACCGAGACTCGCCACCAGTTGCCGCACGTCCTGTTCATCGCGCTGATAACCGCGGTAGAAGCCGGCGCCGAGCACCAACAGCCGAACCTTCGGTCGCGAGGTGGCAAGGAGCCCCAGCGCCCGCACCAGAATGTCGAGGCCTTTGACGCGACGGATCAGCCCGACGAAGAGAAGCTGGTCGGTATCGCGGGACTCTCCTGGTTGTGGTGCCCTGAACATCGCATCGTCCACGATGTTCGGCACGACCTCCGTGGTCACCCGGTCCCCGACGGCAGCGTGGATATTGGAGCCAAGAATTTCGCTGACCACCATGACGGTCGAGATTCCGGGCAGCGCTTGCTCGACCTGGCGGCGAACGCGAGGGTAGGAATTGAGCCAGGGAATCCACCATGCCTGCTCGGTCGTCACGACGGGGATGCCATATCGGCGACCCAACCGCTCGGCGATGACTCCGTCCGGATAGATGAAGTGGCCATGCACGAGCGAGAACGGACGCTCCTGGTGCAGAGCGTCGGCAACCCGTTGGATGAAGGGGTAAGACATCGTGCCATCGAAGGCGTGCAGCGCCATCCCCGGCCCTACCGGAACGCGGGGATGATAGACGTCCACGACGTCATGCCGCATCCGGGGCACCGTGCGATGCCGCGCCGCGAACGCGAACGCCGCTCCCGGTGGTACGAACGGAATGGCCGAGATCACGGTGGGGTCGGCGATCGGGAGCGAGCGGTGCACCAGCCGCTCGGTCCACAGGCCGAGAGTGGGAAGCGCCGGGTTCGGATAGTTGCGCGCGATGACCAACACGCGCGGCCGCGCGGCCGCGGTCGGCGGCTCGAAATCAGTCACCACCGGTTCGGCGAATCGATCACGGTGCTCTCGCGGCAGGAACGGTGGGGTCCAGGAGTGCAGGACGCACACGACAAAGGCCGGATCCATATCGGCCCGGCCTTCGAAGTAGCGGGGGCGGGATTTGAACCCGCGACCTTCGGGTTATGAGCCCGACGAGCTACCAGGCTGCTCCACCCCGCGATAGTGACCGTAATCTATGAATGTGGTCTGTACTGTCAAGGTTGCGGCGAGCGACGCGCCGCACTCTCCGGCTCGACGAAACGGAACAGGATCTCCTTGTTTCCCTTGATCATCCCGAACTCCTCGCGCGCGATGCGCTCTTGCATGGCGGGGTCAGTCAGAATCCGCTTCTTGAGGCGCGTCAGCGAATCCACATCGTGACGCAACGAGTCGATCGCTCGCGAAATGTGCCGCTGCTTGACGCCGGCGCGGATCAGGTCCCAGGTCCCGTACTCTCCCCCCTGCAGCGCGAACGCCGCCACTCCCACCGCGAGCACGCCGAGCACCAGTCGGCGCGCGACAGCTTTCCGCGCATCGCGAGCGGGACTCACAGCCCGAACGGAGCTCCGCCCGGATACTCCGCCGTCTCTCCGAGCGTCTCCTCGATCCGCAGAAGCTGATTGTACTTGGCGACGCGATCGGTTCGGGACGCCGAGCCGGTCTTGATCTGCCCGGCGCCCGTCGCAACCGCGAGGTCGGCGATGAACGTGTCCTCCGTCTCGCCGCTCCGGTGCGAGATCACGGAGTTGTATTGCGCCGAGCGCGCCAGCTCGATCGTCTCCAGCGTCTCCGTGAGGGTACCGATCTGGTTCAGCTTGATGAGGATCGCGTTCGCCACATCCTCGTCGATCCCGCGCGCCAGTCTCTCGGTGTTGGTGACGAACAGATCGTCGCCGACGAGCTGCACCCGATCGCCGAGCTCTCTGGTCATCGCCGCCCATCCCTCCCAGTCGTCTTCGGCCAGACCATCCTCGATCGAGATGATCGGATACTGGTCGAGCCAGCCACGGTAGAGCTCGACCATACCCGCGGCGTCGCGCGTGCCCGCACCGCTTTTCTTGAACGTGTAGGTGCCGCCCGTGTACAGCTCGCTCGCTGCCACATCGAGCGCGAGCGCGATCTCTCGACCCGGCGCGAATTTCGCGGCCTCGATCGCCTCCAGGATCACGGTGATGGCCTCTTCATCGTTCTTCAGGTCCGGAGCAAACCCGCCCTCGTCGCCCACGCCCGTCGCGAGCTTGCGCTTAACCAGCACCTTCTTGAGCGCGTGAAAGACCTCCGCGCCCATGCGGAGCGCCTCTGCGAACGTGCCCGCGCCCACGGGAACGATCATGAACTCCTGAAAATCCACAGTGTTGGTGGCGTGCGCACCGCCGTTGAGGATGTTCATCATTGGAACGGGGAGAACCCGCGCCATCGGTCCTCCGAGATAGCGGTAGAGCGGAAGCCCCACTTCCTCGGATGCCGCGCGTGCCGTCGCCAGCGACACCGCCAGAACGGCGTTCGCGCCGAGCTTGCTCTTGTTCTCCGTGCCGTCCAGCTCCAGCATCGCGCGGTCGACCGCCACCTGATCGAGCGCGTCCATCCCGTCCACTGCTGGACCGATGGCGTCGACGATGCTGGCGACGGCGCGACGTACGCCCTTCCCACCATACCGTGCCCGGTCGTCGTCGCGGAGCTCGACGGCCTCGTGCTCACCGGTCGACGCCCCGCTCGGCACGGCCGCGCGGCCCATCGCCCCGCTGGAGAGCAGGACGTCTGCCTCCACGGTGGGATTGCCTCGGCTGTCGAGAATCTCGCGAGCGGCCACACCGATGATGTTGGACATGTCGGAGAGAAAGAGAGAAGGTGTCGCGGGGTGAGGCCAGCGCGCGGCCGGCGCGCCTCAGGCGGCGCTGGTCGCCTGGGTCGAGAGGACGGCGCGATCGCTCCGCTCGCCCCAGCGCGTCTCGAGCTCGTCGGCCATGCGGCTCCAGACCGTCCTCATGAGCTCGTCGCGATTCTCATACGTCATTCCCGCCGTGGGAATGGGCTCGAGGATCGAGACCTCCACGTCGCCGGCGTGCACCGCCCAGCGGCCCTTCGGCGCCACATCGCGTGTGCCGTGAATGACGCACGGGACGATCGGCGCCTGAGCGGCGATGGCGAGCACGAACGGACCCTTCTTGAACGGCCGCAAGGAGTATGTGTGCCCGCGAGTGCCTTCGGGGAACACGACGACGTTGATCCCGGTCTTCATGGCGTCTACCGCCTCCCGATAGGCCTCGAAGGCGGCCTTCCGATTCTGACGATCGATGAACACGCCAGCGACCAGAGCGGTGGCCGGCCCAAAGATGGGAAGCTTTCGCAGTTCCTTCTTGGCGACGAACCGATAGCGTGGCAGGATCGTAGCCAACGTGAAGACATCGTACCAGCTCACGTGGTTGGCGACGAAGACCCGGGGCTCTCCCGGAGCGGCGTGCTCCGATCCTGAGACGCGTACCTTCACCCCGCTCACCCAGAGCACGTTGCGCGAGAAGCGACGCGGCGCGGCCTCGAGCTGACCATCGGGTCGCGGGCGCAGGCCGAAAAGGGCAGCGACGAGCACCTGCGAGCCGTAGACCAGCGTCGACATGAGCATGGTGAGATAGGCGAGAGCAGTTCGCATGCGTCAAAAGTGGCTGTAGCCGCCACGGTCCGCAACGCGGGCGCCCTTGTAGCAGGCGTCGATTTCCGCTGGCCCGGCGTGAACGGCGCCGATGCGCGTGAGCGGACAGGCGAACTGCGCCTCGAATTCCGCCACCGCGATGTCTGTCGGGGCCGTCAGCGCGAGCTCGTACTCCTCGCCGCTGCGGGAGGCTGCTACGGGCTCGGCGCCATCGATGAGCCGGAGGGAATCGAGATTCACCTCGATGCGCACGCCGCTCGCCTGCGCAATGTGTGCGAGATCGGCGAGCAGCCCGTCGGAGACATCGATCGCCGAGCTCGCGCCGTGCGCCGCCAGCCAGCGCCCTTCCGCGATGCGGGCCACTGGATGGATGAACCGCTGTCGAGCCTGCTCCGGAACCTCGGAGCCAGCCGACAGGCGCTCCAGTGCCAGACCGGGACCACCCAGGCGACCGGTGACGTAGACGGCATGCCCGACGCGCGCGCCGCGACGCTCCAGCGGACAGATGGCGGAGCCGAGCACGGTGACCGCGATCGCCAGCGCACCGCCCGCGCTCAGATCACCCCCCAGAATGTGGGTGTCCACTTCGCGCACCGCATCGGCCACCCCATCGGCCAACGCACGCAACGCCGACCGCTCGCGCCATTCGGGTGTGAGGACCAGAGCGACGAGCACGCCGAGCGGAGCCGCTCCCATGGCTGCGAGGTCGCTCAGCGCCGCCGTGGTAGCGCGCCATCCGATCTCGCGCGCGCTGAGCCAGTCGCGGCGAAAGTGCACGTCCTCCACCGCGATATCGGTACTGACGACCAGCCGCTCACCGGCCGGAACCGTGAGCAAGGCGCCATCATCCCCGATGCCCTGGGCCGCCGTGCCCCACCATTCCAGCAGATCCCGGATGACGTCGAACTCCGTTCCCGGTCCGAGCGCGGACGGGCGGGTCACGGGATCGTGCCGTCGGCCAACCGCCGGAGTCGCAGCACACCCTGCCGCGTCGCGATCCAGACGAACTCATCGTCGAGCTTGATGTCGTACACTTCCGCCGGGACATCGGCCGGTATCGAGAGGAAGCGCGATACGCCGCTGTTGCGGAGGATCATCAGCACCCCGCCGGCGCCTGCCACCCAGATGGTGCGCGCGTCCACCGCCAGCGATGAGATCGTGCCGACAGCGCTGAGGCGCACGGCGTCATATCGCGGAAGCAGCGCACCGCTGCGGAGGTTGAAGCGCAAGAGATCCTCCTGCGTCGCGATCACCACCTCGGAATCGCTGCGCGAGATGCCGCGAATCGCGCGGAGGAGTCGCGGCTCCTGCGCCGCCGCGGCTGCCCGGCGAGGCTGCGAATCCGGAGCGCTGCCTCGCAGCAGTAGCAGCCCCGCGTCGCTTCCGATCCAGAGCGTATCCCCGGTGAGTAACAGAGCGCGCACCGCCGTGCCCTCGGCCAGCGCCTGGCTCACGGCTCCACGGGGCGCACCGCCGCGCGCTCGGCCGTCGTCGGCGATGAAGACGAGCCCTCGTCCGGTGCCCACCCACGCGCCAGCCGGCGTAGCGACCACCGACAGCGCGAGATCCGCGGGGAGCCCGTTCGTACCCGACCATGATCGGACGTTGTTCGGGTTGCGCGTGTCCATCCGCACCGCGCCCCGGTCGCTCGCGATCCACGCCGCATCGGCGCGGACGTCCATCCGATACGCCCGGGCGCCGGCCAACAGCCGGGTCAGCGGTCCCTCCAGCCAGCGCCACTGCTGAAGGTCTGCGCTCGCGAAACTGATACCGCCGCGGCCAAACCCGCTCCCCAATCCAGCGACCCAGATGCCATCGGCAGCGAGGGCAAGCGCGCCCGCCCCTGTCTCCAGCAGTCCGTATGGATAGTGCTGCGACTGATGGAAGTTGGGGTCGACTTTGAAGAGTCCACCTCCACGCGTACCGAGCCAGACCTCGGAGAGGTTGTCCGGCGGTTCGGCCCCCGCGCTGATGGGCCACGATTGCATCTGCTCGTCGCGAGTGTAGAGAGCCGCGAAGTTCTGGAGCGACGGGAACCGCGCGTACAGCTCTCGCAGACCCACCGGTCCCTGCCGGGCCGAATAGGGAGGAGCCATGGCGCCGCTCACCGGAGTGACGGTGCCTCCGCGCGAGGCCAGCAGAAGCTGTCCGCCGACGTTGAGATATGCTCCTCCCAGCGGATCACGGCGATCGAAGAAGATCGCGTCCACCACGCCCGGCACCAACGTCGAGGTCACGTAGTTGGTCGATGCGCGATAGTACAGAACCTGTCCGGGAGTGAGGATCCAGACCGCGTCCTCCACCGGATCAGCGGCGAGACTGGATGGCTGCCCGCTCGGAAAGCCCTGCGCCTGGGCGAGAGGAGTGAGCCAGCTGTTGAACTGCCGGTCCAGAATGCCCAGAGCTTCGGTGGTCGACGCAAAGACGAAACGGCGAGACGCGGCGACACCGGTGATGTCGTTGAACGCGGTGAGAAGCACGCGCTCCTCTCGGCTCGAGCCAGACCCGCCCCCACGATGGCGGGGTGGGCGCCCCGGCTCGCCCCCGTCCACGGCCGGCGTCGAGGCGCACGCAACCAGCAGCGCCAGCGCGGCGGCCGAACCCATTCGTGCCGGCGCGGATCTCCTCACGGCTCAACCATCGGGAGCTCAGCGAGCGCCGGAGCGATCCGTTCGCAAACGGGCTCACTCCAGACCTGTCGCAGAGCCAGCTCCACGTCATCGAGAGTCACTCCCCTCGGCCGCCGAGCTCCCTGCGCAAGCTCGGCTGCGCGGCCGTGTATCCACGCCGCACATGTCGCGGCGGCGAGGGGATCGTCCATCTGCGCGAGCAGCGTGGCGGCGATTCCCGCGAGCATGTCCCCACTCCCGGCGCTTGCCAGCACCGGCGTCCCCGACGCACTCACCATTCGCTCTCCGGCCGGAGACGTGATCACTGTCGGCACACCCTTGAGCAACAGCACGGAGCGCAGAACCCGCGCCAGCTCTCGTCCCACCTCGTAGCGGCCAGACGCAACATCGGCCACCGACATGCCCGACAAATGACCGAATTCCGCCGGATGCGGTGTCAGGACGCTGGGTCGCGCGCGAAGAGCCGCGCCGAGCTGGTCAGTCAGTCCGGCGAACAGCGTCAGCGCGTCCGCGTCCAGAACCATCGGCTGGCTCCCCGCCACGAGCACGCGCTCCACCATCTCCCGACGACCCTCCGCGCGCCCCAGGCCCGGACCGACGAGCACCACGTCGGCCCACTCCAACGCTGCCGACGCGCTATCGGCGCTATCGAGCTCCTTCCAGCTGGTGGCCGTCGCGTGCGGCACGGCGGCCTGCATCACTGGCAGGCTCTCGTCCTCGACCACCACCCGAACCATCCCGATCCCGCTCCGAAGAGCAGCGCGGGCAGCGATGATCGCGGCGCCTGCCATGCCCCGTTGTCCCCCGACGATGAGCAGCTTGCGCCGCGTGCCCTTGTGAGCGTCCGCCGCGATCCGCGGGATGTGTGCGTGCACCCACTCGTCATCGACGAGATCCGGGGGGCCAGCCGGCTGCGTCTTCCCGATGCCGATGTCGAGCACCACGATCCTGCCCGCGCAGTCTCGCCGGACCAACAAGCCTCTCTTCACCGTCGCGAAGGTGAGCGTGAGATCGGCGATCACGCACAACGTCCCCTGGCCGGTCGTGGCATCGAGCCCAGACGGTACGTCGAGAGCGACGACAGTCGCGCCGGCGTCGCGCTCCGAGCGGATGGCGTTGATCGTGCGCGCCAGCTCCCCCTCCGGCTCGCCGTGCGCTCCCGTACCGAGAAGCGCGTCCACTACCAACGGAGCCCTCTCGAGGGAGCCGATCTCGACGCGCGGCAGCGCGGCGTCGCGCGCCGCCCGGGCCGCGTCGGTGCGCGGCTCGGCCAGCTGGGTGACCCGAACGCTCGCGCCCGCACGCGCGAGCTCGCTCGCGACGATCCAGCCATCCCCGCCATTGTTTCCCGGACCGGTCACCACGGCCACGCGGCCATGATTCAGCGACGGGTAGCGCCGCACGATCTCCGACGCCGCGCTCACACCCGCCCGGCGCATCAGCTCGGCTTGAGACACGCCGGCTGCGATCGCGGTGCGATCGCCGGACGCCGCTTCGGCAGCGGTCGTGACCGATACGAGCATCAACCGCTCCTGCGCCCGAATGCACGAACGGCGGCGCGGTGCGCCGCCGTATCCCCACGCATGTGCTCCTCGAGCGTCACTTCTGCGATTGGCTGATCGTTCGGCCGAAGCTGATCTCGCCGTTGTCGATGCGAATGTTGAAGCCGCACTCGGGATGGCTGCACGCCCAGGCCTTGTAGGTGATCGGTGCTCCGTCGCGGCCGTAATCGCTCAGCGGAAGCATCGCGCCCTTACCGCACTTCTGACACGCCGGCAGCTCTCTCGGCTCCATGGCTCCCTCCCTGGCGACTCAGGCCATCACGGTGTTCCACGGATAGTCGCGCTCGAAGGCCCGGTCGAAATCGAAGACATCCAGGAACTCGTCGCGAGTGTCCGACTGCTGGCTGATGAGCAGGCCGAGCTCCACCAGAGTAAAGACGATGTCCCCGAGGTCGGCGGTCGAACGCACGCCCCAGAACTCGAAGACCAGGCGCGACATCACCCCGAACTGCTCGAGGGCGAGGTCCCGGCAGGCGGTCGCCAGCTCTCGGCCGCAGATGTGTCGGCGCTCCGTCATGCGTGCCTGGCAGTATTCGAGCGCCGACAGCACGAACAGGTATGCGTTCTCGTGAAACCGAGGCTCGCGCGCCCGGATGCGGTCCATGATGCCATCTCGAAACGCCAACTGCGGCACTTCCATCCCTCGGGTGACGGATAGGAGCGGACCGGTGGTGGCCCAGCCCCACGTGGCACCAAGTATGGTGAGCGGTGCGCCGTTTTACAACCGCCTCAGGACCGGTGGCCAACCGCTTCGGGCACAGGAAGATAGAGCGGGAACCGCCGTGTCAGCTCGAGGACATCGCCGCGCACGGAACGGAGCGCGCCCGGATCGGCGGCATCGCGAAGCGCGCGGTCGATCAGCTCGGCAATGCTGTGCATCTCCGCCTCACCCATCCCGCGGGTGGTCACGGCCGGCGTGCCGATGCGGATGCCGCTGGTGACGAATGGCGACTGTGTCTCGCCGGGAACGGTGTTCTTGTTCACGGTGATCTCCGCCTCGCCGAGGACCGCCTCGGCCGTTTTCCCGGTCAGTCCCTTGTTGCGGAGGTCGGCGAGCATGAGATGGGTGTCGGTTCCACCCGACACGAGGTTGTAACCTCGCTCCGTCAAACCGGCGGCGAGCGCCTGGGCGTTGGCGACGACCTGGCGCGCGTACAGGACGAAGCTCGGTTGTTGCGCCTCGCGCAGCGCTACTGCTTTGGCGGCAATCACGTGCATCAGCGGCCCGCCCTGGATACCGGGGAAGATCTGCTTATCGATCGCCTTCGCGTGCTCGGCGCGGCAGAGGATGAGCCCGCCGCGCGGGCCACGAAGCGTCTTGTGGGTCGTGGTGGTAACGCAATCGGCATGCGGAACCGGCGAGGGGTGGATGCCGGCCGCTACCAGACCAGCGATGTGCGCCATGTCCACCATCAGCTTGGCGCCGACCTCGCGCGCTATCTCACCGAACACGGCGAAGTCGATCTCGCGTGCGTACGCGCTCGCGCCGGCCACGATCATCTTCGGCCGATGCTCGCGGGCGAGCGAGCGCAGCTGGTCGTAGTCGATCCGGCCAGTCTTCTCGTTCACGCCATACGGCACGATCCGGTAGTAACGTCCGGAAAAATTCACCGGCGAGCCGTGGGTCAGGTGACCGCCGTGGGACAGGTTCATCCCGAGGACGGTGTCTCCCGGCTCCAGAAAGGCGAAATAGACGGCCATGTTCGCCTGGGCGCCGGAGTGGGGCTGAACGTTCGCATGGTCCGCGCCGAAGAGCGCCTTGGCGCGCGCGATCGCCAACTCCTCGGCGACGTCGACGAAACGACAGCCTCCGTAGTAGCGCTTGCCCGGATACCCCTCGGCGTACTTGTTGGTGAGGGTCGAGCCCATCGCCTCCATCACGGCAGGCGAGACGAAGTTTTCACTCGCTATCAGCTCCAATCCCTCCCCCTGCCGGCGCGTCTCGTCTTCGATCGCCTGAGCGATCTCCGGATCGGCAGCCTTGAGCGACGAGCCGGGAGGGCGATTGGGCCACTCGGACCAGCGGATCACCGGAGATCTCCCTCGTGCCCCGCCGGGTTGGGCCACTGTGGCCAGGTTCGCATCATCGATCCCACGGCCTGGATGCGACGTTCGGCGAGGCGATCGGCGGCGCGATAGGTGGGCATCCCCTCCTTCTTCGCGATCTCGAAGACGCCGAGCACCGTGTGATAGATCTCGTCCGCCTTGCGCAGCGAGCGAACCGAGTCCCAGCCGGCGAGCTCGCTGTAGACGTTGATCACCCCGCCGGCGTTCGCCACGTAGTCGGGAGCGTAGAGGATGCCGCGTCGCTCGAGCTCATCTCCGTGGCGCTCCTCGAGCAGCTGGTTGTTTGCACCCCCGGCGACGATCTGAACCTTGAGCTGCGGAATTGTCCGATCATTGATGATCGCTCCCAGCGCGCACGGGGCGAAGATGTCCGCCCGGACACCATAGATCTCCTCCGTCGCCACCGGCTTCGCGCCGAACTCCTTCACGACCTTCCTGACGCGCTCGGCATCGATGTCCGTGACGATGAGCTTGGCCCCGGCATTGTTCAGCTCTCTGGCGAGATAGTATCCGACGCTGCCGCATCCCTGTAGAGAGATGGTCTTGCCTCCGAGATCATCGGAGTCCCAGCACCATTTGGCCGATGCCTGGATCGAGCGGAATACCCCGTGAGCAGTCACCGGTGACGGATCGCCCGATCGGCCGGCGAGCCCGGCCACGTACTCCGTCTCCATGTGGACGAAATCCATGTCGCTCGTCGTCGTGCCGACATCCTCGGCGGTCACGTAGCGGCCGCCGAGACTCTCGACAAAGCGCCCGTGCGCGCGGAAGATCATCTCGCGGTTAGTCGTCTTGTTGTCGCCCATGATCACGGCCTTTCCGCCGCCGAGATTCAGGCCGGCGACCGCGTTCTTGTACGTCATCCCCCTGGAGAGTCGCAACGCGTCGACAATCGCCTCCTCGTCGCTGGCGTACTTCCAGAAGCGGGTGCCGCCGAGCGCCGGCCCGAGCGTCGTGCTGTGCACGGCGACGATGCCGCGGTAGCCCACCGCCGGATCGCTGCACAGGACGACCTGCTCGTGGCCCATCTCGGCGAGGGTATCGAAGAGTGCCATAGGGACAGAATCGAGGGGTAGGTAGGGTACGGGAGGACCGTGCTGGTCGCGAACAGCGGTCGGTGCGTCAACTCTGAGCGTACAGCTCGCGCGCGATCACGATGCGCTGAATCTCCGACGTGCCCTCGTAGATCTCGGTGACTTTGGCGTCGCGGAAGAACCGCTCGACCGCGTATTCCTTCATGTAGCCGTAGCCCCCGAAGATCTGGATTGCCTGCGTGGTGACCCACATCGCCGTCTCGCTCGAGAACAACTTGCTCATGGCGCAGAACTGGGTGACCGCTTCGCCCCGGTCTCTCGCCGCCGCGGCAGCGTAGAGCAATGCCCGGGCCGCCGTGATGCGCGTCGCCATGTCAGCCAGCCGGAACTGGATCGCCTCGAACTCCTTGATCGGCCGACCGAACTGCCGGCGCTCGGCCGCGTAGCGCACGCTCTGCTCGAGTGCCGCCCGCGCGATCCCGATGGCCTGCGCCGAGACTCCCAACCGGCCATTGTCGAGCGACTGCATCGCGTACACGAAGCCCATTCCGTCACGCCCCAGCAGCGCGTCAGCTGGTACGCGCATGTTCTCGAAGCTGATCTGCACGGTGGGCGATGCCCGGAGACCCATCTTGTCCTCCTTCCGGCCCACCCGGAAGCCGGGCATGTCCGGAGTGAGGACGAAAGCGCTGATACCGCGAGCCCCCCGGTGCTCCGTCGAGCTGTCGGTGCGCAGCATCGCGAGCACCACGCCGGCGTGGCTGCCACTCGTCACCCATGACTTGGTACCGTTCAGAATCCACCCGTCTCCATCGCGCACGGCCTGGGCACGCAACGATGCGGCATCCGAGCCGGCGTCCGCCTCGGAGAGCGCGAACGCGCCGAGCAACTCGCCGCGCGCCATCGGTCTGAGAAAACGCTCCTTCTGCGCATCGGAGCCCCAACGAAGCAGCATCTGCGTGGGAAGCGAGTTGTGAACGCTCATCGCCACCGCGACCGAGGCGTCCACGGTGGCGATCTCCTCCAGAGCCACCAGGTATGTTGTCGTGTCGAGCGCGAGGCCGTCGTACTCCTCTGGAATCATCATGCCGAGGAAGCCCAGCTCTCCGAGTCGTGCGATGACCCCCAGGTCGAACTGGCTGTCGTGGTCCCATTGCGCCGAGTGCGGCGCGATCTCGCTCTCGGCGAAGTCGCGGGCGAGCCGCTGGATCTCACGCTGCTCCGGCGTGAGTGGTATCAGCGCCCAGGACATGCAGACTCATCTCCTTCGCGGAGCGCGGCGGGAGCGCTGTCAGTAGACATGGAACCCACGGCCGCTCTTCCGGCCCAGCCAGCCTGCCGCCACGTACTTCTTCAGCAGCGGACACGGGCGATACTTGGGATCGCCAAGGCCGCGCTGCAGGACCTCGAGTATCGCGAGACACGTGTCCAGGCCGATGAGATCCGCCAGGGCCAGCGGACCCATCGGATGGTTCATGCCGAGCTTCATCACCGTGTCGATGGCCTCCGGCGAGCCCACCCCTTCCATGAGACAGAAGATGGCCTCGTTGATCATCGGCATGAGCACCCGATTGGACACGAATCCGGGGAAGTCGTTCACCTCCACCGGCGTCTTTCCGAGGCTGGCGGCGATCTCCATCGTGCGCCGCGCGGTGTCATCCGACGTCGCGAGTCCGCGGATTATCTCGACGAGCTGCATCACGGGAACCGGGTTCATGAAATGCATCCCGATCACCTGCGACGGCCGGCCGGTGTGAGCCGCGATCTCGGTGATGGAGATCGAGCTCGTATTCGAGGCGAGGATGGCGTGGGCCGCGGCCTCACGGTCCAGCTCGCCGAAGAGGCGGAACTTGAGCTCGGCGTTCTCTGTAGCCGCTTCGACCACGAGTGTCGCGCCGGCGACGGCGGACATCTGCGTGCTCCGAGCGATACGGTCAAGGGACGCTGCTCGACTCGCTTCATCGAGCGAGCCCTTCTGCACCTGCCTCGCCATGTTCTTCTCGATCTCCGCCATTCCCCTGTCCAGTGCGGCATCGGAGATGTCGATGAGCGCGACCGATGCTCCGGACAGGGCGAACACGTGCGCGATTCCGCCGCCCATCTGGCCCGCGCCGACCACGGCCACACGCTCTGTCATGCCGCGCTGCCCGTTCGTGCGCGCGTGGCGCGACGGTACACGCACCAGAGTCCGCCGCTCACGCCGACGACCGCCGCCGCGCCGCCCTCCGGCCCCCACGCTCCACCGGTGATCCAGTCGGGACCGGAGTTGACGAGCTGATAACCGGGGAATGGGAGTGCGAAGCCGCTCACGCTGGTGTGGAGCAACGCGGCCATGACCCAGTTCCACGCGAAATGCGTGACCCACACCGCCCACAGGCTTCCGGTGGCGACCAGGATCCCGCCGAGGAATAACCCCGCCAGCATCACGACGACCACGGACTCGGGCGACGCACCGGGGTTCTTCGCATGCAGCACTCCGAAGACGACGCTGGTCACGACCAGGGTCGCACGCCAGCCGGCAAACTCTCGCAACACGGCGAAAACATATCCCCGCATCAGGAACTCCTCCATCAGGGCGGCCGGCGCGACGAACAACGCCGCTCCGGCGGCGAAGACGAGCCAGCTCTCCGTGCCCCCCGCCGGGAGCGCCATGGGACGTAGCCATCGCACGCCGAGGAGGGCCAGCGACGGCGCCGCGATCGCCAGCGCGCCGAGGAGGAATGCCCATGACAGAAGACGGGGAGACGCGCCCGACCGCCCCAGCCCCACCCGCGCCCAGGGAGAGCGGTCGATGCCGCGCACCATCAACAGGTGCGACGCTGCCAGGCCTCCCAGTGCCGCCCAGATTCCGGCCGTCTCGGACCCCGCCCATCGAGGAACAGTCAGGACGGAGAGGCGATGGAGCAGGACGGTGATCGCGAACGCGACAGCCAGGAAGATCGCGATGCGAGCCGCCGCGAGGGCGGCGTGACGCGAGCTCAACGGGACGCGGGCCGAGATCAATCCTTTTCTCGGGTACCCGCGCCCGGTGCGAGCGCCGCCGCGAGCAACGCCTTGCCGAGATCGAGCGCCGCGAAGGGAAGAGCGCCCAACCGCAGTGCCGCCGCGGCGTTGCCGGTCAGGATCGCCAGCTGCGACACGCCGCCGACGTAGATGACAGCGATACCGGCGGTGGCGGCCAGTAGGCGCATGGCATAACTCGATCCGCGACGGCATAGGACACCAGCCACCCACGCCGCTACGGGGTACGCCCAGAGATATCCCCCGGTCGGGCCGAGCAGGCGCGCCACTCCCGGGGCGCCGACGGGCGCGAACACCGGCAGACCAGTCACTCCAGCCACGAGGTAGAGCACCATGCTCATCGCGCCGACGCGCGGACCCAGCCACATGCCGGCAAGCACGACGACGAGCGGCTGCAGGCTCACTGGCACCGGTGTGCCGGGTATCGGAATCGCGGCGTGCGAGGCGAGCGCGAGAGCGGTCGTGAAGCCGACCGCGCCGGCAAGAGTGATCCGGTGGTCGCGCTCGACCGGGGACGAGATCGTATGACCGGACATCAGTTCATCCGCTCCACGCTGAGGGCAACAGCATCTCCACCGCCGAGGCAGAGAGTCGCCAATCCGGTATGCACATCGCGGTCCTTCATGGCGTAGAGAAGTGTCGTCAGCACCCGAGCACCGCTCGCGCCGATGGGGTGACCAAGGGCCACCGCGCCGCCGTTGACGTTGACCCGGTCCCAGTCCCAACCCAACCCTTTTCCATCGGCGAGCGCCTGGGCGGCGAATGCCTCGTTCGCCTCGATCAGGTCGTAGTCACCGATGCTGGTGCCGGATTGCCGCATCATGTTTGTGACGGCGACGACGGGCGCGAAGAAGAGCTCGTTCGGTTCGACGGCGCCGGTGGAGTATCCGGTGACGCGCGCCAGGATCGACAGCCCGTTCGCGCGCGCGTACTCCTCGGACGCGACGACGACCGCAGACCCGCCATCGTTCATGGCCGACGCGTTTCCGGCGGTCACGCTCAGCTCATCAGGCGCGATCGACTTGGGTGCCGTCGCGCCGAAGGCGGGCTTGAGCCGAGAGAGCGACTCCATCGTGCTTTCCCGGCGGGGGCCTTCATCGGTCGAGAAGCGCGTCGTCCCTTTCTTCCCCGGCACGTCGACGGCGACGATCTCCTGCGTGAACCGGCCGGCGTCCATTGCCGCCACCGCCTTCTGGTGGGATTCGAGCGCGAATTGATCCTGCATCTTCCGGGTGATGCCAGCCTTCCGCGCCGTGTACTCCGCGTGCCCGCCCATGTGCACATCGCAGAACGAGCACCACAGGCCATCGCGCACCACGCCGTCCACCATCGTCTGATCGCCGAACTTCACCCCATCGCGAAGTCCATACAGATAGAACGGAGCGTTCGACATCGACTCCTGGCCGCCAGCGACGATGACTCGGGAATCTCCCGCCTTGATGGCCTGGGCCGCGATCATCACGGCGCGGAGGCCAGAACCGCAGACCATGTTCACCGTCAGCGCCGATACGCTCGCGGGCAGACCCGCCCTGATCGCGGCCTGTCGCGCCGGCGCCTGCCCCACACCGCCCTGTACGACGTTCCCCATGATGACCTGCTCGACGTCCGACGGAGCGACGCCCGAACGCTGCACCGCCTCCCGGATGGCGATCGCACCGAGCTCCGGCGCGGTCAGCGCCGCGAGCCCGCCGAGGAAGCGCCCGATCGGCGTCCGGACGGCGGCGACGATGACGGGAGTGCGAGAGGGGTCAGACATGGAAAGAGAAGTTATCGGCGGTGAGCGGACGATACAACGTGCTCGCCGCTGGCCTCGCGCATTGTCGTTCGTCTACTCCGACGCATCGCCCATTCCGAGACCCAGCTGCTGCAGGATGAAAGCGTAGCGAATCGCCTGTTCGCGCAGCGCATCGTATCGGCCCGACGCGCCGCCATGACCGGCGCCCATGTTGATGCGCAGCAGCAGCGGATTGCTGTCCGTCTTGTTGGCGCGGAGCTTCGCGACCCACTTCGCCGGCTCCCAGTAGGCGACACGGGGATCGTTGAGCCCAGCCGTGACGAGCATCGCCGGGTACGCCTTTCGCTCCACGTTGTCGTACGGCGAGTAGGACTTCATGTAGGTGTAATACTGGGCCTTGTGGGGATCTCCCCACTGGATCCACTCGCCGGTCGTGAGCGGGATCGACGCATCCATCATGGTATTGATGACGTCGACGAAAGGCACGTCGGCGACCACCACCTTGAACAGGTCAGGTCGCATGTTCGTCACCGCGCCCATCAACAGACCGCCGGCGCTGCCGCCGCGGATGGCGAGCCGATCCGCCGACGTGTACTTGGCGGCCACCAGATGCTCGGCGCTGGCGATGAAATCCGTGAACGTGTTCTTCTTGTTCAGGAGCTTGCCCTGGTCGTACCAGCTCCGACCCATCTCCTGTCCCCCGCGGATATGCGCGATCGCCACGATCAGGCCGCGGTCCAGCAAGCTCACCCAGGTGGAGTTGAATGCCGGATCGGTGCTGGCACCGTAGGAACCGTACGCCGTGAGGAGCATCGGACGCTTGCCGTCGCGCTCTAGCGGAGCGCGATAGACGAGCGAGATAGGCACCATCGCGCCATCGCTCGCTCGCGCCCAACTGCGCTCGGTCGCGTAGCGTGTCTTGTCGTACCCCTTCACTTCGGTGTCTTTCTTCAGCGTCCGGGCACGGCTGACCATGTTGTAGTCGTACACGGCTGGCGGCGTGATCATCGACGTGTAGGTGAAGCGCAGGAGTCGGGAACCGTACTCCCGGTTGCTCGCGGGTCGAAACGTCGAGACCGACTCCGGCAAGGTGACGTGGTGAGTGGCGCCCGACGCGAGGTCGCGCACGGCGAGCTGACGTACCGCATTCCGTCGCTCGTAGAGCACGAGATGGTTGCGAAACACGTCCATCCCCTCGAGCAGCACGGAGTCCCGACCACCGACGACCTCCGTCCACCGAGCGCGCGACGGATCGCTCTCCGGCGCCTGCATCAGCTTGAAGTTCGTCGCGCGATCATTAGTGAGGATGAGGAAGTGAGCTCCCTGATGCTCCACCGAGTAGAGAACGTCGTCGACGCGGGGACTGATGACGCGCCAGGCTCCCATGGGGTCCGCCGCGCGAAGCACCCGAGCCTCCGAGCTGCTGAAGCTGCCGTCCTCGATCACCAGATAGCGGTGGTCCTTGGTCCGTCCGAGACTGAGGCTGAACAGGAGATCCGACTCCTCCTGGATCACCGTATCCGGGGTCGTCGCGCCCAGCGTGTGACGGAGGATGCGGTGGCTGCGGTTGGCAGCGTCGCCCATGCCGTAGAAGAGGGTCCGATTGTCGCCGGCCCATTCCAGTGAGTAGTTCACCATCCGAACGCTGTCGGACAGCATGCTGCCTTTCCGAAGATCCTTCACGACGAGCGTGTACCGTTCCCCGCCGGTGGTGTCTTCCGTGAAGGCGAGGAGCCGCTCGTCGGGACTCACCGTCCAGACGCCGACGCGATAGTAGCTTCGCGATCCCGCCGCCTCGTTCTCATCGAGCATCACCTCTTCCGGACCGGTGAGGCTTCCCTTGCGACGACAGAGGATCGGATACTGCTTTCCCGCCTTGGTGCGCGAGTAGTAGTAGTAGTGGCCCATCCGCTCGGGCACGGAGAGATCGGTCTCCTTGATGCGCCCCTTCATCTCCTGGAAGAGTCGCTCCTGGAGCGCCTCCGTGGGCTTGAGAACCGCGGCGGCGTACCGATTCTCGGCCTCCAGGTAGGCGATGACATCGGCATTCTTCCGGGCATCGTCCCGCAACCAGAAGTACGGATCGGTCCGGACGTCTCCGAGCGTCGTGTCCACCCGCGGCACGATCCGGGCGACCGGTGGTGCCGCCTGCTGAGCGCTCAGTGCGGTCGCGAACGCGGCCACGCCCGAGGCGAGCGCGAGGGACCGGATGGCCGATCGAACGGTTGGGACGCGCATCGGGTGTCCTCGAGGAGAATGGTGTCGGTTCACGGTCAGGAGGTGGCGGCCATCTCGGCGGGAGCGGGTACGAGTGACCGCGCGCGCGCTTCCTCGGCGAGTCGCGCCACCAGCTCGTCCACCGGCATGCTATCCTGCTTCCTGCCAGCACCGCGGGTGCGAAGGGCCACGCTTCCCTGCTCGGCCTCGCGCTTCCCGACGACGGCCATGTACGGAACCTTGAGCATCTCGGCGTCCCGGATGCGGTAGTTCAGAGTCTCGTTCCGATCGTCCAGCATCACCCGCAGCCCCGCGGCCCGAAGACGCTCGGCCACGACCGCCGCTGCCTGCCTCGAATCGTCCGTGATCGGGACGACGCGGACCTGCTCCGGCGCCAGCCACAGCGGGAACGCGCCCGCGTAATGCTCGATGAGGCCTCCGACGAAGCGCTCCATCGATCCGACGAGGACGCGGTGCAGCATCACGGGGCGGTGGGGCGCGTTGTCCGGCCCGATGTACTCCAGTCCGAATCTCTCCGGGAGGTTGAAGTCCAGCTGGACGGTCGGCCCCTGCCACTTTCTGCCGATCGCGTCGATGAGCTTGAAGTCGAGCTTGGGGCCATAGAACGCTCCCCCACCCTCGTCTACCGCGAACGGCTCGCCGCGAGCGGACAGCACGTCGGCCAGGGTACGCTCGGCGTGCCGCCACGTCGATTCGTCACCAAGCGCATTCTCGGGACGCGTCGCCAGCTCGACCGTGTAAGGGTAGCCGAAAACGGCGAGCATCTCCTGCACCAGCTCGAGCAGCCGCTCGATCTCGCCCGGCACCTGTTCCGGCGTGCAGAACACGTGCGCGTCATCCTGGGTGAATCCGCGAGTGCGGAGCATGCCGTGCAGCACGCCGCTCCGCTCGTAGCGATAGACCGTGCCGTACTCGGCGTATCGCAGCGGGAGGTCGCGATAGGATCGGGTGTGTGCCTGGTAGATGCAGATGTGCCCGGGACAGTTCATCGGCTTGGGGCGGTATGCCGCCCCGTCGATATCCATGGGCGCGAACATCCCGTCCTTGAAGTTGACAAGATGGCCGGAGATCTCGAACAGCTTCTCGCTGACGATGTGCGGCGTGTACACGAGATCGTAGCCATGCCGCTGGATCAGGTCGCGCTCGAAGCTCTCGATCTCGGTGCGGATGACGGCTCCGCGCGGGTGCCAGAGAATGAGGCCCGGTCCGACGCGCTGGTCGGTGGAGTACAGGTCGAGCTGATGCCCGAGCGTGCGATGGTCGCGCCGCTTCGCCTCGTCGAGTCGCAGCAGATGCGCATCCAGATCCTCCCTGCGCAGCCACGCCGTCCCGTAGATCCGCTGCAGCATCTGCCGGCGCTCATTACCCCGCCAGTACGCGCCAGCCGTGTGGAGGAGCTTGAAGTGCTTGAGAAATGATGTGTCGGGCACGTGTGGGCCGCGACAGAGGTCCACGAACGGGCCGTCGGTGTAGATCGAGATGATTTCGTCCTCACCGAGCTCGGCCAATCGTTCCAGCTTGAGCGGATCATCGCGGAACCGCTTCTCCGCCTCGATGCGGCTCACTTCCTCGCGAACGAACGGGAAGCGTTCGGCCACCACCTTCCGCATCTCTGATTCGAAAGCGGTAAGGTCTTCCGGCGTGAATGGCTCGGCCACCTCGAAATCGTAGTAGAAGCCATCCTCGATCGACGGTCCGAAGCCGATCTTGGCATCCGGCCGGAGGCGGCGCACGGCCGTTGCGAGCGCGTGCGCCGAGCTGTGGCGAACGACGTCGTGCGCCGCCTGCCAGTCCGACCGGGCGCGTTGATCCCGGGGGTCAGCGAGCGTCTTCGGCTCCCGGTCGGTGATGACGCGAAACTCGCCGGAATCTCGAAGTGGGGTCACCAGATCCTGGAGGCGGCCGTTCACGGTCACGGCGATCGCGGCGCGGGCCAGTCCGGCGCCGATCGACGCCACCACCTCCCGAGGCAGGGTACCCCGGGCCACGGTGCGCGTCGCGCCGTCGGGCAGGGTGAGCGTGAGATCCTGTCGCGGAGAGTCGATCATGAACCATTCTGGAGGGCGGCGAGTTGCGTCTGCATGACCATCGGAGGTGGCCTTTTTCTTGCACCCCTTGCAGCGTCTTCCTCGCGTGCTAAGCTAGGGAAGTTACCGTCCCATCATCACCTCCGCCACAGGTCAAGCATGCCACCTTTCCGGTACAGGGAGGAGGAATCCTCCGTCGGCGGGATCGCCGCCGGCGTCGCCCTCGGCGCCCTCGCGGGCTTCGCGGTGGGCGTCGTCGTCGCCCAGCGAGTGGGCGGCATCTCCGCGATCACCTCCGGCCTCACCGCGCGGCTGCGCGACCGCTTTGGCGGGAACGAGAGCGACCTGGATGAGGACGCGATCGAGGACGATGAGATCGATGGGGATGGGAGTGACGACCCCCTCGAAGAGCAGGTGCTGGCGGCCTACCGGGACGATCCCATTCTGAGCGAGCGGGCTGTCGACATCGGGGCCATCGGCGATGGAATCGTCGAGCTGGCCGGCTGGGTGAACACCGAGGAGGAGGCCGAGCACGCGATCGCCGTCGCCCGGGCCGTCGAGGGAGTGGAGACGGTCGTCAATCGGCTCGCGATCGGCGAGGAAGAGGAGTTGTTCGAGGAAAACGTGCGACGGGTAGAGCGAGGAGACGACGCGCTCACCGAAGCGCAGTGGGAGGGCCAGCGAGTGGGCACCGGCCGGCGACGCCAGGGCACTTCCAGCGAGTTCGATCGCCATGTGGATCCGAGGACGACACTCGAAGAGAGGTGGCTTCGCGAGGACAAGGCGATGAAGGAGTCGGCCGAGGAGTCAGCGGAGCCGCCCGGCCGCCGTGCACGGGGAAAGAAGGCGCAGCGCGCGGGACGCACCGATGGGAGCCCGGTCTCGCCAGGTGGTGTGCCGAAAGCGGACCACGTGGTGGATCCAGGCAGCGTGCCGGACAGAGAGCAGGAGCCGAGAGCCGACTGATCGTTCGCCACCAGGCCGCACAGGCGTCGCGCTCCATTCGCGATCGATGAACCGGAGAGCCCTGCATGTTCGCAGGGCTCTTTCGTGTTGCGTGCAGCGTCCGCACCTGCCCCGCACGTTCAGCATCCCTTAACTTTGGAGATGCCCTCCGAGCTCTCTCCCACGTTCGATCCGGCGGCCATCGAGCGAGATGTGTACGCGCGCTGGGTCGAAGCCGGCATCTTCCACGCGGAAGCGGACAGCTCGAACCGGTTGGGCGGCAGCCGCACCCCGTTCACGATCGTGATTCCGCCCCCGAATGTGACGGCGGTGCTGCACATGGGGCACGGGCTCAACAGCACCGTTCAGGACGTGATCGTCCGCTGGCGTCGCATGTCGGGAGATGAGGCGCTGTGGGTGCCCGGAACCGACCACGCGGGTATCGCGACCCAGAACGTCATCGAGCGACAGCTCGCGGACGAGGGACGAAACCGGGCCGATCTCGGACGGGCCGCATTCGTGGAGCGCACGCGCTCCTTCGTGAACGAGACCGGCGGCGTCATTCTCGAGCAGCTCCGAGCCATCGGCTGCTCCTGCGACTGGACGCGCACGGCATACACGTTTTCACCCGAGCTGTCCCGCGGCGTCCGCGAAGCGTTCGTGCGTCTCCACGAGGCGGGACTGATCTACCGGGGACACCGCGTCATCCACTGGTGCCTGCGCTGTCTGACGTCCCTGAGCGACGAGGAAGCGGAGCACGCGGAGGAGACGGGCACTCTCTACCACATCCGTTATCCGCTCGCCGACCAGTCCGATCGAAGCGTCGTCGTGGCCACGACGCGGCCCGAGACGATGTTGGGCGATGTCGCGGTGGCGGTGCACCCGGACGACGAGAGGTACAGTGCGGTGGTGGGCCACGACCTGCTGCTTCCGATCGCCAATGTGCGCATCCCGGTGATCGCGGACGAGTACGTGGACCGCGAGTTCGGCACCGGTGCGGTGAAGATCACGCCGGCACACGATCCCAACGATTTCGAGCTGGGACTGCGTCACGCCCTTCCCATGCCGGTGATCATGGCGCCGGATGGCACGATGTCCGAGGGCGACGACGCCTCCGGCCGCGTGCCACCCGAGCTGCGCGGTCTCGACCGGCTGATCGCACGCCAGCGGATCGTGGATCGGCTGCGAGAGCGCGGTGCGCTCGCCCGGAGCGAGTCGCATCAGCACGGCGTTCGGCATTGCTACCGCTGCGACACCGTGGTGGAGCCGCGCCTGTCCGACCAGTGGTTCGTCCGGATGAAGCCACTCGCCGAGCCGGCGCTGGCTGGCGTGCGCAATGGTCGCGTGCGCATCCTGCCGGAGCGTTGGGAGGCGGTCTACATTAACTGGCTCGAGGGGATCCGCGATTGGAACATCTCGCGCCAGCTCTGGTGGGGACATCGCATTCCGGTCTGGTACTGTGGTGCGTGCGGAGATGCCCCCATCGTGAGTCGAACCGACATCGCAGAATGCCCCGAATGTGGCGGACCGGTCCGGCAGGACGACGATGTGCTGGACACCTGGTTCTCGTCTTGGCTGTGGCCGATCTCGACTCTCGGATGGCCCGATGAAGCGGCCACCGATCTGCGCGCCTTCTACCCCACCGATGTGCTCGTCACTGCACCCGAGATCCTCTTCTTCTGGGTTTCGCGCATGATCATGGCGGGATACTTCTTCATGGGCGACGCGCCTTTCCACACGGTGTACCTGCACGGCACCGTCCGCGACATGGAGCACGTGAAGATGTCCAAGTCGCTCGGTAACGGCATCGATCCGCTGGATGTCGTGGCACTCTACGGAGCCGATGCTCTGCGCTACACCGTGATCGCCGGCCTCGGAATGGGCACCGACGTCATGCTCGACCCGGGAAATCTCGAGCAGTCATTCGGGCCGGGCCGGAACTTCGCGACCAAGCTCTGGAACATGGGACGCTTCCTCCTCTCGAACGTCGGGGATGCCGAGGTTCCGCTTCTCGCCGACCTCGACCAGGCGAAACTCACTCGCGCCGACGAATGGATCCTGAACCGCCTCGACTCGGCGATCCACCGCTGCGATGCCGCGCTCGGACCGTCCCATCCGGCGGCAGGGACGTGGAGTGATGCGGAGCTCCGGGTGGGACTTCGGCTCATGGAATTCACCGAGGAAGCGCGCCGCTTCACCTGGGACGAGCTGGCCGCGTGGTATCTCGAGAGCACGAAGCCGCGGTTGTCCGCCGGGGGCGACGATGCCGGGGTCGCGCGGGCCGTGCTGGTCCACGTGTTCGACGCCGCGCTTCGGATGTTGCATCCCGTGGTCCCCTTCATCACGGAGACTCTCTGGCAGCGGCTTCCCGGCCGGCCGCCCGGGGCGGGGATGTTTCTGGCTCGTGCCGCGTGGCCACGACCGAGAGCGACCGGCGCGGCATCGGGGCACGCGCGCGCATCGGAATTCGAGCTCGTTCGCGAATCGGTGAGCGCGGTGCGTCAGATCAAGGCCGACTACGGCATTCCCCTCGGCAAATCGGTGGACGCGGTGCTCGTCGCGCGCGATGGCGCCGCCCGCACGCTCGAGGAAGAGCGAGCCCTGATCGGTCATCTCGCCCGCGCCCAGGTTCGTACCGCGACCGAGGTTCCGTCGGGCGCCGCGGCGCACGCCGTCCTCACTGACGGCTCGGAGGTGATCGTACCGCTCGCCGGGACGATCGACGTCGAGAAGGAGTGTCACAAGCTGCGCACCGAGCTGGCGCAGCTCGAGACGCAGCTCGCCGCACTCCGACAGCGGCTGGACAATCATGGCTTCGTGTCGCGAGCACCCGCCCACGTCGTCGAGGCCGAACGGGCGAAATCAACCGAGTGGGGGGCGCGCCGCGACCAGCTCGCCGGCAAGGTGCGTGCGCTGTGCGGAAGCTGATCGCGGGTGCGCTGTCGCTCGCCTCGATCGCGTGCGCGTCGCAGGGCTTCCCGCCCGGTGGCCCGGAGGACAAGGCGCCCCCCAAGCTGGTTGGCGTGTCGCCCGAGAGCGGCGCGGTGTCGGTACATCCGCGCGAGGTGCGGCTACGCTTCGATGAGGTGGTGAGCGAGCGGCCGTCCGGCGCCCCGGAGCTGGCGCAGCTCGTTCTCATCTCGCCGCGCGACGGCGCTCCCCGAGTGGATTGGCACCGTAGCGTGCTCACCGTTCGCCCGCGTCGCGACTTTCGTCCCAACACGGTTTATACGATCACGCTGCTTCCCGGCCTGTCCGACCTGCGCGGTAACGTCCGGCGCGAGCGGACACGGATCATCTTCTCGACCGGCCCGACCATCCCGGCGACGCATCTCTTCGGGTCGATCTTTGATTGGGTGGCGGGAAAGCCAGCGGGCAACGCCCTCATCGAGGCGGTGTCGCATCCCGACAGCACGGTGTACCTGGGCCTGGTGGACTCGCTCGGTCGCTTCGATGTGCCAGCCATCCCCGCAGGCAGCTACACGGTGCGCGGATACGTGGACGCGAACAACAATCGCGCCCTCGACCCGCGAGAGATCTACGACTCCGTCTCGGTCACGCTCCGTGACACGGCGAGCTTCGAGCTGTACGCCTTCGTGCACGACACGATCGGTCCGCGCCTGTCCGGGGTCGAGATTCGCGACTCGCTGACTCTTCGCGTGACCTTTGATCGCGCGCTCGACCCCGGTCAGCATCTCGACACGACACTCTTCCGCCTTCGCGCCGCTGATTCGTCAGCGGTCCCGATCCGGGCCGCCGTCGACGCGCGAGCGGCCGACAAGGCGCGCGCCGATTCCGCGCAGCGGCGAGCCGACTCCGTGGCCGCGGCACGGAGAGACAGCAGCGCCGTGCCGCTCCCTCGCCGGCGCATCAACAGCGATAGCGTTAATCGGCTGAACACGCCGGTGGCCTCGCGACCGATCCCGATCACCGACGTGCTTCTCGTTCTGGCGACACCATTGCGCGACGGCCAGAGCTATCGACTGCAGGCCCGCGACATCCGCGGCCTGCTGCACACGACCCGCACCAGCGAGAGGGTGTTGGCGGTTCCGAAGGCGGTGCCGCCACCACCGGCGAAACCTCCGACGCGCGACAGCGCGAGGACGCCACCGCGATGACGGATGCGCGCCGCATGTTGCCCAGTGTGAGCGCACTGCTCGAGACCGAGGCCGTGCGTTCACTGCTCGACCGTGCCCCTCGCGCCCTCGTCACGGATGCGGTGAGGGCAGCCATCGCATCCGCCCGGTCGGACCCCGGCACGGCGCCGGCCAGCCCGTCGGACTGGGCGGGAGCCGTCGCGGCGGCGCTCGAGCGCAGCGAGGAGCGTTCCCTCCGCTCGGTGATCAACGCCACGGGTGTCGTGCTTCACACCAACCTCGGCCGCGCGCCGCTCGCGGACGCGGCCATCGATGCCGTGCGCGCTGTGTGCGGTGGCTACTCCAACCTGGAGTACGACCTCGCCGAAGGATCACGTGGAAGCCGCTACACCCATTGCGCGGCGCTGCTCCGCGAGCTCACTGGCGCCGAGGACGCGCTGGTCGTGAACAACGGAGCAGCTGCCCTGGTGCTGGCTCTCAACAGCCTCGCGGAGGGGCGTGACGCCATCGTCTCGCGCGGCGAGCTGGTGGAGATCGGGGGCAGTTTCCGGGTGCCCGACATCATGACCAAGAGTGGCGCCCGCCTGGTGGAGGTCGGGACGACCAATCGCACCCACGCCGATGATTACCGGCGCGCCCTCGCTCCCGATACCGGAGCGGTCGTCAAGGTTCACCGGAGCAACTTCTCGCTCGAAGGTTTCGTCGCCGAGGTGGACGTGCGGCGCCTGTCGCTGATCGCCGGTGAGCACGGCGTGCCGGTGATCCATGACCTCGGCAGCGGGCTCCTGCGCTCGCTGGAGGCATTCGGCCTGAGTGGCGAGCCGCTGCCGTCGGACTCGGTGCGGGATGGGGCGACGCTCGTCACGATGAGCGGGGACAAGCTGCTGGGCGGTCCGCAGGCGGGCATTCTGCTCGGGCGAGCGGATGCCATTGCGCGCGCGCGGCGAAACCCACTGACGCGCGCGCTGCGCGTCGACAAGATGACCTTGGCGGCGCTCGAGGCCACGCTCGCGCTGTACCGGGACACCGATCGTGCCCGTCGTGAGATCCCAACGCTCGCCATGCTGACGTGCCCTGTGGACACGCTTCGTTCCCGAGCCCATCGCCTCGCCGGCATTCTCGGCGAGCGAGGTGTCCCCGTCGACGTGATATCGAGCGAGGCGAGTGTGGGTGGCGGCGCATTTCCGTCCACGGTGCTGCCATCTGTCGCGCTCGCGCTTCCGGGTGAAGCGGTTCAGGTTGAGCGCCGTCTTCGGGCCGCCAGGCTCGGTGTGATCGGTCGGATATCGGGGGGCCGGCTGCTCCTCGACCTGCGGTCGGTGATGGAACGCGATGACGACCCGCTGGCAGACGCGGTGTCGAGCGCACTCGCGTGAGTCGCGATCGGCCGGCTGTCTTTCTCGATCGCGACGGCACAATCATCCTCGATCGCCAGTACATCTCCAGCGTGGACCAGGTGGAGCTGATCGCGGGAGCGGCGGCGGCCATCTCTCAGCTGAACGCCGCCGACATCCCGGTAATCATCGTCTCCAACCAGTCCGGCATCGGCCGCGGCGTGTTCACGCGAGAGCAGTTCGACGAGGTACAGCAGCAGGTGGAGGACCTGCTCGAGATTCACGGCGCGGCGGTCGACGCCGTCTACATCTGCCCTCACTCTCCCGACGATCAGCCGCCCTGCGCGTGCCGGAAGCCGGGCGCGCTGTTGTACGAGACGGCGAGGCGCGAGCACCATCTTGATCTGGCCCGATCGTCGTACATCGGCGACCGGTGGCGCGACATCCAGGCCGGGCTCGAGTTTGGCGGCCGCGGAGTGCTGGTGCCGGGACCCGCCACTCCTCCTGACGAGCTTGAAAGAGCGACCGGGCGTCACCTCGTCGCCCCCACTCTCGCGGCCGCGACCCTGCCTCTCCTTCCCCTCCGCTGAGCGACGCTGGCGCCATCCGAATCACCCTTACTGAAGCAGCAGGGCGGCGATAACATCCGGCCCCATGTGGTCGCGCATCGCCGTGCTCGCGTCCGGTCGCGGGTCCAACCTCGTCGCTCTGCTCGATTACCTCGAGCGCTCGGGCGGAGGAGACAACGGTGACGCGCGCGTGGCGCTCGTGGTCTCGGACCGATCGGATGCGGGCGCACTCGCCGAGGCGCGCGCGCGCGGCATCGTCGGCGAACCCCTGGCCGACCCAGCCCGCGCCGAGGACGAGCTGTCGATGTTGCTGTCGCGCCACCGAGTGGACCTGGTCGTGCTCGCCGGCTATCTGCGTCTCGTCCCACGCCGTGTTGTCGCGGACTTCGCCGGGCGGATCGTGAACGTGCATCCGGCGCTGCTTCCGTCGTTTGGGGGGCCGGGCATGTATGGTGATCGCGTGCACCGTGCGGTGCTCGCCTCCGGCGCCCGGATCAGCGGGGCCACCGTCCACGCCGTCACCGATGAATACGACCGCGGCGCCATCCTGGCACAGTGGCCCGTTCCGGTGTTCGCCGACGATGACCCGCGCACTCTGGCGGCGCGAGTGCTGCGAGTGGAGCATCTGCTTCTGCCGCGTGTCGTCGCCGCCCTGGCTGCAGGGCGTATGCGATCAGACGCACAGGGCAGCCAGCGCCGTTTCCTCTCCGGCCAGCACGGGGGCGAGCATTTCGGATTCGCGCTCGACCCGTACGACGCCGAGACCCTCTCCCACAACATCGATGTCGCTCTGGCCGGCTAGCTCTGCTCTCGTGGCGTTGCTGGGTCTCTCGACCAGCGCCGTGGCGGCGCAGCAGGCGGGCGGGCATACAGAGCTCGTGTCGTGGTGGGCGTCACTCGATGCTCCGACGGGTCGGGAGGATCTCGCGACGGCGGTGATCCAGCGCGCCATGCCGGGGTGGACACGCGACGCGTTAGGAAGTCTGATATCGCGCCGTGGCGCGGGGAGGCCGCGCCGCGTGGTGGCGTGCACGCTCGATCGCGCGCCCTACATCGTGAGCCAGATTCTCGACGACGGCTACCTGCGCGTCCAGTACGCCGCGCCTCCGGCGCGGCATCCACTCTGGGACCAGTTCCACGAGGGACAACGCGCCCGATTGCTCACTCGGCGCGGACCGCTTCCGGGCGTGTTCGCGGTGCGCAGTGTGCACCTCTGGAGGCGCCGGCCAGCGGACGACGCGCCGACTTCGGTTGACGACCTCTGGCTCGACGTGGGCGCACGTTCGCGCGCCGACGTGGCCGCGATGGGGATCGCGCTCCTCGATCCCGTCGAGCGGGAGATGTCGCCCTGGATGTATGGCGCTGGGTTGGTGGCCGCACCAGACGTCGGAGCACGCGCCGGATGCGCGGCCGTGGCCGTCGCGGCATTGAGCACGCCAATGAAGGGCGAGACAATCTTCGTGCTCGCCACCCAGGGAGCGTACGCGCATGCCGGCCTCGGCGCGGTTCTGGCGCGTCTCGGGACGGTGGATTCCCTGACCATCGTCGATCCCGCGATGGTGCCGGCGGCGATGCGAGCGCGCCGCGACAGCGGTGCGGTGGCGATCGCTCCCCTCGATGTACGCGTCCTGCCCTTCCCCGCCAGCGTCCGCATCACTCAGGCGGCAGCGATCGCAAGCATCGTCGACCATCCGGGAACACTGGTGGAAACCCTTCGGGGCGATGGCATCCGGCGGCTGTTCGCCGCCGTCGCATCCGCAAGCGGCGTCGGATCGCTCACCCCGCCGGCCCTCTCGCCGATCGTTCCTTCGGCGCCACCGCCGGCGTTGCCCCGGCGCGATGGACTGTCCTCCGTCGCCCGCATACTCGCGGCGCTGACCGATACATACGGCGTCTCGGCCCACGAAGGCGCGGTGCGCGCTGCGGTTCAACGGCTTTTGCCGGCGTGGGCGCGCGCCCTCGCCACGACGGACTCCTCCGGTAATCTCATCCTGTCCGTCGGGCCTGATCGCGACACTGCGGTGGTCATCGCCCACCTCGACGAGGTCGGCTTCGAGGTCACGGGGATCGACGCGGGTGGCCTGGTGGCGCTCCGCTCGCGGGGCGGATTCTTTCCATCGCTCTGGGAAGGTCAGCCGGCACTGCTCCACTCGGGGAGCTCGACGTTGCGCGGCATCTTCCTGCCACGTGCCGAGGCGGCCACGAAGCAGCCGAGCGCTCTGACGGCGTGGTTCGGTCTGGATTCGGCCGCCCTGATGACGCAGGGAATCAGGCCCGGTGATTTCGTCACCGGCGAGAAGCACGCATCACGACTCGGCGCGACCCGCTTCACCGCGCGCTCGATCGACGATCGCGCCGGCTGTACCGCACTGCTGATGGCGGTGGCGTCGCTCCGGCCGGAGACGCTTCCTCACAAGGTGATCTTCGTGTGGTCCGTGCAGGAAGAGACAGGACTCGCCGGCGCCGCCCAGATTGCCATCCGCCTCGGGCCGACGGTGCGACGGGTGTACGCGGTGGACACTTTCGTGTCTTCCGATTCTCCGCTCGAGAGTCAGCGATTCGCGTTCACTCCCATCGGCCGCGGCGCGGTGGCGAGAGCGGTGGACAACTCGAGCGTGACTCCGCCCGCCGAGGTGGACAGGGTCGCGGCGGTGGCGCGGGCGCATCGGATCCCGCTGCAGATCGGCACGACCAATGGCGGCAATGACGGCTCCGCTTTCACGCGTTACGGCGCGCTGGACGTGCCGTTGTCCTGGCCTCTGCGCTACTCCCACTCCCCGGCCGAGGTCGTCGACCTTGCGGACATCGCGGCGCTGGGGCAGCTGGTAGCGGCGCTGGTGAAGGAGTGACCGTCGCGGTGCGGCGCGCCCTGCTCTCGGTCTCCGACAAGAGCGGAATCGTCGAGTTCGCGCGAGGCCTCTCCGACATCGGTTGGGAGCTGCTGTCCACCGGCGGAACGGCGAGAGCGCTGCGCGAGTCCGGACTGACGACGCGGGACGTGAGCGAGGTCACCGGGTTTCCGGAGATGCTGCACGGCCGCGTGAAGACGCTGCATCCCGCGGTGCACGGCGCGCTGCTGGCCCGCCGCGACCTCGCGGAGCATATGGTGGCTCTGCGCGAGCAAGGCATCGACCCGATCGATCTCGTTGCCGCCAACCTCTATCCCTTCCGCGAGACGGCCGCTCGTCCGGGCGCGCCAGCGGAAGATGTGATCGAGCAGATCGACATTGGCGGCCCGTCGATGCTCCGCTCGGCGGCGAAGAATTTCGCCTCTGTCACGGTGGTGGTCGACCCGGAGGATTACGGTCGCGTCCTGGCCGGCCTGGTCGCCGGTGACGACGACCTCGACCTCCGCCGGCTGCTGGCGGGAAAAGCTTTCGCTCATACGGCCGCGTACGACGCCGCGATCTCCACCTGGTTCGCGGAGCAGCGCGGCGACCTCTTCCCGGAGAGCGTGACGTTGGGATATCAGCGCCAGCAGCTGCTCCGTTACGGCGAGAATCCCGGACAGCACGCGGCATTCTATGTCGAGCGGCCGGGCGCGGGGCTGAGCGCGCTGCGACAGCGAGGCGGCAAGGAGCTCTCGTTCAACAACCTCCTCGACCTCGAGGGCGCTCTGCTGACGAGCGATCTCTACGGGGGCGAGACCTGCTGCGCCATCATCAAGCATACCTCCCCGTGCGGCGTCGCCGTCGGCGCAACGGCGCTCGAAGCCTATCACAAGGCGTTGGCGTGCGATCCCGTGTCGGCGTTCGGCTCGGTGGTCTCGATCAATGTCCCCGTGGACGAGGCGGCCGCGCAGGCCATCTCGAGCTTGTTTGTCGAGTGCCTGGTGGCGCCATCCTTCAGCGAGGCCGCCGTCGAGATTCTCGGGCGCAAGAAGAATCTCCGAGTGCTGGAGGGCACGGCACAGTGGCGCAAAGGCGCCATGGACTCGAAGCGCGTTCGCGGCGGCACGCTGGTGCAGGAGCGGTTGTCCCCAGACGTCCGCGATGATGGATGGCAGATCGTGACCCAGCGTTCCCCCACCGCGACCGAGCGCTCCGATCTCCTCTTCGCCTGGCGCGCCGCCGCCAGCGTCAAGTCGAACGCGATCGTGCTGGCGCGGGCGGGAGCGACAATCGGCATCGGCGCGGGGCAGATGTCGCGGGTCGACGCGTCGTTCATGGCGGTGCACAAGGCCCGCGGCGCGGGCCATGCCACCGAGGGAGCCGTCCTCGCATCCGACGCCTTCTTTCCCTTCCGGGACGGCGTGGACCAGGCGGCGGACGCGGGTATCACGGCGATCATCCAGCCTGGCGGCTCGGTGCGCGACGACGAAGTCATCACGGCCGCGAACGAGAAAGGCCTCGCCATGGTGTTCACCGGCCGCCGGCTGTTCAGGCACTGACGCTCGATGCTCTCGCGCAGCGTTGCCAACCCCCCGGCGCCCCTCCATCTTACCCCGACGCCCCGCTCTCCGCGGGGCGTCGTTTGTCTGCCACCCGGCACTCCATGACCGCCCAGAGAATCGAGCGCGATTACCGGCCTTCCTACGGCGCCGCAGCCGTCACCGGGCTCGCCGTTCTGCTCCTCTATGTGATCACTCTCTCGCCGTCGACGGCGATGTGGGACACGAGTGAATACATCGCGGCGGCGAAGGTGTTGGGCCTGCCCCACCCACCGGGCAATCCGCTCTTCGTCCTCATCGGCCACGTCTTCGGGATGCTGCCGATTGCACCGGCCTATGCGATGCGCATCAATATCCTGGCGGCGCTCGCCAGCGCTGGCGCCGCCACGATGTGGTTTCTGATCACGGAGCGCGTCCTGGTCGGCTGGCTCGCGGATCGATGGCAGCGCATCGCCGGAGGGGCGGTCGCGGCCCTGATCGGCGCGACCGCGTTCACCGTCTGGAACCAGTCGGTGGTGAACGAGAAGGTCTACACGGTCTCGCTGTTCGGCCTGGCGGTGATCTCGTGGCTCACCGTCCGCTGGTCCGACGACCCCGACGGTCCCGTGGCCGACCGCATCCTCGTGCTCGTCGCGTATCTCCTCGGGCTCGGCTACTCGAACCATATGATGGGCTTTCTCGCCGGACCGGCGGTCGCGGTGGCCGTTCTCGTTCGCCGTCCCGCGACCATTCTGCGATGGAAGCTGCTGCTCGTCTGCGCGGTCGCTCTCGCAGCCGGCATCACTCCCTTTCTCTTCGAGCCGATTCGGGCCGCTCACTTCCCCGCGATCAACGAGGGAGAGCCGACAACGCGCGAGAGCTTCCTTTACAACTTCAACCGCGGCCAGTACGGAAAGCCCTCGGTCTTCGACCGGCAAGCTCCATTCGCCGGACAGCTTGGGATGTGGTGGCTTTACTTTCGCTGGCAGTGGCTGCGCGACATGCAGGAGACCTCCCCGTGGCTGCAGCAGCTGCTGGCGGCGCTGTTCTTCGTGCTCGGCGTGTTCGGGGGCTACGTCCACTGGAAGCGGGACCGGCGCTCCTTCTGGTACGTGGCCACATTCATGTTCACCCTCACCCTGCTGCTCATCTGGTACCTGAATTTCCGGTACGGGCATTCGCAGTGCCTCGCGATGCCGAACACACCCGACACCCAGTGCGAGGTCCGCGACCGCGACTACTTCTTCATCGTGAGCTTCTCGATGTGGGGTGTATGGGCGGCGCTCGGCCTCGTCTTCCTCTGGGAGTCCGTGGCCGCGCTCTTTGGCGCGGACAGGGTGACGGCAGCGGGCGAGACCATCGATCTCCCACGCCGCCGAAGCTGGCTGCTGGCGACACCGGTGCTGGCTCTGGCGTTCGCGCCGATGATCGGGAACTGGCACGCGGCCTCACGCGCCCATCAGACGGACACGCGCGACTTCGCCCACGACCTCCTGGACTCCGTCGAGCCGTACGGCGTTCTGATAACGGTCGGGGACAACGACACCTTTCCGCTGTGGTACGCGCAGGAGGTGGAAGGGATCCGGCGGGATGTGCTGGTCGCCAATACGTCGCTGCTCAACACCGACTGGTACACCCGTCAGCTCATGCGCCGGCCGATCTACGACTACGACGCGGCGCGCGGACCCGCCATCTATCGCGGCCGTACGTGGCGGAAGCCAACCGGTCCGCCACTCAAGCTCACCATGGCCGAGGCGGATTCGTTGCCGCAGCAGTACCCGATCGGGCAGCCGTCTCGATTCCAGAAGGGGGAGCTGATCGCAACGATCCGTCCCCAGATTCTCCAGCGTGCCGATCTGTTGGTGCTCCGTATGATCAGCGATGCGTTTCCCGAGAGATCCATCTACTTCAGCCGCACCGCGGCCAGCTACCCGCAGGAGGTGTTTGGTCTGGACCAGTATCTCCTGCAGCAGGGGCTCGCGCGCAAGCTCATGCCGGCTACCCCGAAGGAATCCAAGGACACTCTGTACCTGCCCGGAGAAGGATGGATCGACGCGCCGCGCACGGTCGCGCTCTGGGATGGCGACTTCGCGGCGCCGCGCTCGATCATTCGGCGTGGCGACTGGGTCGACAAGGCGTCGGTGGGTATTCCGTATCTCTACATCGGGCTCGGCGCTCTCGTGGCTGAGCTCGAGAGCCGCAACGGTGACTCATCGCGGGCGAGCTCGGCGCTCGCCGTCGCCCAGAAGATCGGGAAGGTGACCGGGCTCGAGGGACTCTTCCAGTCCGCCACTCCCCCGCCACCGGCAGTGCCGGTCGAGCAGAATCGCCGCCGCGTGCCGATCGGCGACCAGGGCCGCGCGCGACAGCCCTGATCGCTCTCGTGTCAGGGCGTCGCTCGCCATGAATCGGCGAGCGCGCGAGTGCGAAGGATGTAGCTCGTGCCGTACTCAGCCGATGGCTCGATCTCGGTGCCTTCGTGCCATTCGTTCCATGTCGAGATCGTGACGCAGTCAGCTCCGGCTGCGGCTTTCCAGAGCCGCTCGTAGATCGTGCCGCCGGCGCGGTCGATCCGCATGCCGGGCGTATTCACGTTGCGATCGTCGTAGCCGGGGACGACACTCGCGCAGTACATCTTCCCGCGTCGGTTGAAGGCGGCGCGCTGCGCAGGCAGGGCCGCGATATAGCCATCCACGTCGCCTGCCGGATTGTACGTCTCGACTCCATCGACGATCGCGCTCTTGAGCGGATCCATATTGTCGGCCACCGAGAAGAGTCCCAGTCCCTGCAGCGCACTAGCCAGCTCGGACGGTCGAAGCTGGTTGGTGACCCGACCGTAGATGAAAACCACCGGACGGCGATCGATGCGGAGCCAGGCCGGGCTCGTTGCATAGTGCGCGAGGACATAGCGCAGGTCCTCGCGCATCTGGTTGCTACTTCGGGCCGGCTCGTAGAGGATGGTGACCGAGAAGTGCTGCCGCTCCGCCTCCCGGAGGAGCAGGGCGACGACCTCATCGTCGAATCCGTGCGCGCCCCACCAGGAGGAGATGAACCCGTCGATCCCGGCATCTCGGGCGAGCCCGATCTGGGCGGCGATCGTCGCCGAGTCCTTGGAGTCGTACCATCCTCTCTGGGGCGTGTCCGTTGTGCCGTGGTGGGGCAGCGCCGGGTTCCAGTGTTTCCAGCCCCGCGCCGGGCCGTCCGGCGAGCCGTACCAGGCATAGAAGTGCGAGAGGACCAGGCGGGGGTGCGGCGCCGCGCGCGGCGGCGGCGGGGGTGGGGCGCTCGGATCGTCCTCGACTACCGGCGTCGACGTCGCGCAGGCCGCGCAAGCGAGCTGGAGCAGGATGGCGACGCGGAGCGCCAGATGACCGCGAAACGCTGACAGCAATCTGTTCTCTTCGCTGAGTTGCAGCCGACGGCGGGTGAGCACTGGCATCCTACCCTGGACTCGACCGGATTCGTTGCCGTCACCGGCGGCTCAGGGAACGAGCGGTGCCTCGATGTGACGCTTCACCCAGTCCACCCACAGGCGCGCGCGCTCCCGCGCATTCACCGGATCGGCAGACGAATGGGTGCGCCCCTGGAACCCGACGAACTCGGTCTCGACGCCGTTGTCTCTCATCGCACGGTAGAGCGCGAACGCCTGGGTCGGCGGCACGCGAAAGTCCGCGCGAATGCGATCGTCCGGCCATCCCTGGACCAGCTGAGGGAAGATGGCTGGCTTCCCGGCGGCAGCACGAACTCCAGCGTCCACGCGCCGTTCGTGAGACGACGTGTGGACCGATCAGTCGTGTTCGCCAGCCAGATGTGCTGCGGCGCGACGGCGTGGCGGAGAAAGAGATCCTGATCGCCGATGCGGAAGGTCGTGAGATGACGCGCCTCACCCTCGCGCTTCTCCAGGGAGTCCGAAGACGCGAACGCGATGGCGGTCCCAT
>JBBSGP010000025.1:0-48108 GCA_038253885.1 Gemmatimonadales bacterium
AATTCTTGCCGCGCTGCCGGAGCACTTCGGTAATCGGCGTATATCAGCAGGATTCACCGTCGATGCTGCCTCACGCCCACGTCGTACCACGACCACCGCAGTCCACTGAACCCTTGACACCAGCCCAGTCATATCAACGCCTAACTCGCGTCGGCGACGAGGAGGAGCAGAGCGGTGATGGTGGGGAACGGCGGCTCCCCGGGCTGAGTGACCGGCCGTGCATGGAGCTCGCCGAAAGTGGTCAGCGCGCGAAGCCAGGCCTCATCCGGAATCGGCGTCGTCGCCAGCTGGTCCAACACACGCTCGGCACCGATGCCAAAAGGAGCTGTCGCGATCCGGCGTCCTTGCTGCACGAGCGCCGCGATGCCCGCCCTCCGATGGAACGGTGCCCGGGCGGAAATCCGCGCGAGGCGGCGAATGGCTTCGCGACGACCGGGCGCCGCGATCGAATGCGCGCGACCGGAAGCCGCCCCGCCGCAGCGACGCGCTATCCAGCTCCGGAGGCAGCCGAGCGCGTGATCGACCGCCACGTCGGGAGTGCTCGCGTCCGCGCCACCCAGGAGCTCCACCACATCGAGAAGCAGCTGGGAGCCGTCGTCGATCGAGTCGTCGACCGAGCCGACGAGAAATGGACCGTCACGCTCCATCACGAGCGCGAGGAAACCCGCGCGCGGGCTCCGGACGCCCGCCACCACCATTTCAGTATGGACGGGGAGCTCGGGTTCACCGGTGGAGCGCCACGATCGGATGGTGCGGCGAAGCCGCTCGCGCTTCTGCGCCTCGCCGTCGCCGACGACCATAACATCGGGAATCGCTGATGGAAGGAGCGGGCCGAGCGACCCCACCACGCGCCCCGCAGTGGCGAGCTTCTCACGAAGCCGGCGCTCCACTCCGAGCAGCGTCGCCCCATCCGCCGGGGGGGCGAGCGCGTACACGGCGACGCGCGTGTGCTTGGAGCCCATGCGCCGTGCGCGGCCGACGCGCTGCTCGAGGCGGGCCGCGGTCCACGGGAGATCGAGGTGTACCACGACGGAGGCATCCTGCAGATTGACCCCTTCGCTCAGAAGGTCGGTCGTGAGCATGAGGTCGATGCTCTCAGCCCGCGAGGCAGGGCGAGCGCGAGAGCCACTCGGCGCGAACCGGCGGATCGCCTCGCCTCGCGTCAGCGTGCCGCCGGCCACTCTGGCGCCATTCCCGCCGAGCGCCGCCACCCCGTCATCGAGCCTCAGCTGATCGTAGAATGCACTCAGCGTATCCGCCGAATGAGTGAACGCCACGATCTTCTCCCCAGGGTGATGCTGTCGTATGGCACGCAACCAGCCGGCGCGCCGCCCATCGAGTCGACGCGCATCCGTGAGGACGCGGGAGAGAATCGATCGCAGCGCCGCCTTCTGGGTCCGAACGGCATCCAGTAGCTCGAGTGAGGTCGAGGTCGGGCTGGCGACCAGCTCCGGAAACGCCAGCTGTACCGCATCGTCGGCATGGGACCACGCTGCCAGCTCCGACCGGGAAGGGTGGCGTCCCGACTCGAGCGCCGCTTCGAGAGCCAGCGCCCGCGCGAGGCGGCGGCGCAATGCCGCCGCCAACGCACCGTGACTCGACGCCCACTGCCTCACCAGCGACCAGACGAGGAGCGCTCCGGCCTCTCCGCCGTCGCTTGGCGGAAGCGGAGAAGGTAGAGCGAGCAGCAACCCGAGAAGCGAGCCATCGCTGTCCACGGGAAGCCATCCCGGCTCGGCAGCTTCGGGGAGTCCCGAGCATCTGGAGACGTCCGCACGGCCGCGGCGAATCACGTGTCGGGCGAGGGCGGCGTCGTCCAGCGTCCAGGCTCGTGCTCCGAGAAAGAGTGCGAGGAGCGCTGCCAGGTCGCGCGGTGAGTTGTGGATCGGCGTCGCGGAGAGGAGCAGCACGCGCGCGTGCGCCGCCAGCTCGGCGATCGCTCGGTAGCGCCGAGTCGTTGGTGTTCGCGCGTGGTGGGCCTCGTCGAGCACCAGCAGCTCCGCGCTCGGCGGAAGGTGTCCGCGGCTGAGCGATTCGTACGAGGTGACCGGCGCAGCGATGCCCGTGCGCTCCAGCGCTTCTCTCCACATCGGTCCGAGCGCAGCCGGCGCCAGCACCGCCGCGGAGCGCGCCTCCGCCATCAGCGCCGCGGCAACGAACGTCTTGCCCAGTCCGACCTCGTCCGCCAGCAACGCGCCACCCTCTCGCTCGATCGCGAGGCGCAGGCGCGCGATCGCATCGCGCTGGTGCGGTTGCAACCGGATATCGCCCAGCGTCTCGGGAGCGAGGCCGTCGCCCTCGAGCGTGTGGGCGATGACGGCCTTGACCGCGGATGGGGGAACGATCATCTCGCACTCCACGCGAGAAGCGCAGCCATATCGGCTGGACGCACCCGGTACGCGCGACACGCGGCGCTGACGAGCTCGGAATCGGGCGGCACATCGCCGCTCAAGGCCGCCCGGGCGAGCGGCGCGAGTCTGTCGCGCGCCCGCAACCAATCCGCGGGGATCGGAAGCAGCGAGACCGTCCACGCGAGATACCGGTGGTAGCCACCTCGGGCCGGCTCGGCGATCAGCGCCAGCCACGCCGCGGCGAGAGGAGAGTTGAGCAACGCAGCGAAGGCGTATGCATCATCCGGTGTAGCGCATGGGAGCACGTAACAGCTGTTGAGCGGAACAGCCGGGTCATCCTTTTCGAGCACGCAGGCGCGAGGTCGCATGCCGAAGTCGGCCCAGACGACGCGGCTGCGCGTGTGGCTCGCGCTCGCCACGCGAAAGAGCGACCACCACGCAAGACCGCCTCGGACGTCGCTGCGCGCCGAGAGCCGGTGTCGCCATGGCGCCAGCCATCGTGCGGCGCCAGCGGGCAGGCGTTCCAGCGCGCGCCCATCCCGATCATGCGTCCAGAGGAGCGTGTCGTCGCAGGCGGCCGGCCTCCACGCCTGCATGTGTTCGCCGCGGAGCACTGGTCGAAGCATCTCCCGCTCGATCGCGGTGTCATCGCGGTGGGGATGACCGCTGGCGTCGCTGCAGACCAGAAATGCCTCGTTGCACCCGCACTTGACTCCCAGCAGAGGGCGACCGAGCGGACTCTCTGAGAGTGAGACTCCCGCACGGCGCATCCGATCGAACGCCGCCCGGATCGGCGGCGGGGCGGTGATCCAAGGGCTCGCGCGGTCCGCATCGAGCCCGAGCGCGTCGGCGGGGGCAGACCACCTGAGAGAAGACCCTCGCCGGTGGAGGGTGACGGTGAGATTACGGGGGAGCCCTTCGCCGCTGACGGGACGCCGCCGCGCCACGAGCAGCGACGGGTAGACGGCGGCTTCGAAGGAGGGTGGGGCATCCGTCCAGTCATCGAGCGCGACGATCTCGAGGTCGCGTTGCACGAGCCGCCGCACGCCGCCGCCCGCGAGCGAACGCCAGAGCTTGGCGGGGAGGAGAAGGGCGACCGTCCCGTTCGGTCGGGTGAGAGCGGAGGCGCGCTCGACGAACAGTGCCGAGAGATCGACCTGCGCCGCGAAACCCGTCGTGGCGGTGCCACCAGTGCCCTGGTGCCACGCCGCCTGCGAGAACACCTCGAAACGTCTCCTCAGAGCCTCGCGCCGTGATCGAGGGATGCGGTGCAGCCGGACCCAGGGAGGGTTGCCAAGGACGAGGTCGAATCCTCCGGCGGAACCGGCATCGGGAAAGTGGGTCGGGAAGGCGAAGGGAAGCGCGCCTCCGCGACGGAGGCGATCGAGCATGGCCCGCAGCTCTCGCTGGCGCGTCCGCAGTCCAGCGAGCCGTTGCCGGATGACCGCCGTGGGCTGGTCGCGCGCACCGAAGAGATCGCGCGAGCGGAGAGCCCCGAGCAGGTCGCGCCTGAGCGCGGTGCAGAGCGTCGAAGCGTCCTCGGTGTGGCGGATCACGAACATCCGCTCCGAGCGGTCGAGCAACCGCTCGAGCGCGCGCTTGCGAGCACCGGTTGCCGCTGCATAGCGCTGCCGCAGCCGCGTGATGTCGGCGCTGCCCCGCCTGGGCGATAGATCGCCGAACGAATCGCCTTCGAGCGCATCGCCGACCCGCACATGCCGGTCGAGATTGGGAAGCGGCGTCACTGCCTCGGGGTCCGTCTCTCCGCTCTCGATCACCACGGACAGCCAGAGGCGGAGCTCGCACAGCCACACGGCGGTGGCGTTGACGTCCACGCCGAAGATGCACCGAGTGAGGAGATCGCGACGGATCTGGGCTGTCGGCCTCGGATCTCCACACGTTTGCACCAGCGAAGCCACGGTCTCGAGAGCGTGCACCAGGAAGGCGCCCGAGCCGCAAGCCGGGTCGAGCAGCCGCAGCGCCCGAGCGCGACACCGTAGCGCGGCGCTCTGCTCCGGCCGGAGCTTCGCGCCCTCCAGAGCCGCGCGCACCCCGTTGTCATCGAGAGCTCCGTCCGCGAGCGCTGTCGAGAGCGCGGCGCGCGTCACGCGCTCGACCAACGCGTGCGGGGTGTAGAAGCTGCCGCTCGCCCGTCGCTCGCGGGACGCCATCAACGACTCGAATGCCTTCCCAAGCATCTCGGGATCGATCGATGCCTCGGACCAGGAGAGAGTCGTCTCGGTGGCGGTGAAGCGGTATCTCGTGAGGAGCCCGCCGAAGAGAGCGCCGAGCGCATCATCGGTGAGCTGGAGCGACCGTCGCCGTCGCTCGACCGGCGTACGAGTGAACAGCCCCCCGTTGAGGAAAGGCAGCCGTCCCAGCGCTCGCGCCGCTCTGGCGCGTCGCGCCATCGGCGTGTTGAGCGTCCCGAACAGAAGCGGCTCCAACACTCGGCGGTGGTAGCTGCCGCCTCGCTCCATGCACTGGTCGAAACCGTGCTCGAGGAAGGCGCGGTCCCCATCGAGCCAGCCCTTGCACTGGAGAAAGGAGAGAAAGAGCAACCGCGACACGTGGAGCAGAGCGATCTCGGCGCGCTCTTCCTCGGATGCGCAGCCCTTGGCCGTTCGTCCAATCTCATCCACGACTCGCTCGAGGGCTCGGTAGAAGCGGCGGGTGAGGGCATCGCGGCCGAGCACATCGAGCCACCGCGCATGAGCGAGCACGTCGCTCGTCCCGGCGATGGCAGCGAGCGCGCAGATGGATTCCGCGTCGGTGGGCAGGATGGAGCGCCGGTCCACCACCAGCGCGCTGACGCGAGGCCGGGGATCACCGCTCCAGCTCGCGATCGCGAGACCGGCGCCCCCGTCCTCGATGGCGATCGCCATCCAGAGCAGCTGCGGCCCGCGCACCGCGAGCCGGCGGGCCAGAAGGGCGATGCGATCCCGCAGCGGGGTGTCCCGGGGCCAGCGGAGCAGGAGCGCTCGCAACGTCCCGTCGCCCACGGCGATGTGAGCGTCGAGTGTGCCGTCGATGCCGAGCGCCGCCAGCGCGTTCTCATCGAGCGGAAGCGCGTCGCCGTGAAACCCCAGCATCCGTGCGATCGCTGCCAACCCATCCGGCTGAGCGGCCTGCGCCAGGAGCGACGCGGCGAGGGAGAGAGTCGGCACGACGCGACTCTACATGGCCGTCCCAGCGGGCCGGCATCGGCCCGTCGCTCGAGGGGCCGAAAGGCTGCGCCACGAAGCGCCCGGAGCAGGGAAATGAAAACCCCGGCATCCGTGGCGGGATGTCGGGGTTTTCAACTCGGAGGTGGAAGGCTCCAGGCTTCCGTTCTGTTAGTACGTGCAACCCACCAAAAGGTTTCTCGGCCTCATCCGGCGCGGTACTCTCTCCCCTTCCAGGCCACCCGCCGGCCACGGACGATCGACCGCACGACGATGTAGAGGAGCACGGCCGCGCCGAGCGGGAAAAAAACAAGGTACCAGAGCGGCAGCTCGAGAAAGAACAGGTAGAGGGGGATCAGCCAGGCGAGCATGGCGGCTGTGCAGAGCCCGGCCCAGAGCACGAGCCCGTCCGGCGCTCCGGCCAACGGACCGACCAGGAGCACCAGCGCGGGAACGATGGTCATCACGAGAGGCAGTGGCAAAAGGAACGGCATGGCGACGCGTCCCCATCTGCCGAAGGGAGCAGCGTCGAGCGTCCCGGCATACACGTTCTTCATCCATCCCTGAACGATGTCCGTCAGCGTCGTGTACATGCGCGTGGAGAGCTGCCGCTGCCCCAGCACGATCAACGGCACCTTTCCCCGCCGGAAGACGACCTGCGCCAGCGAGAGGTCTTCCGCCACCTTCTGGCGCACGGCGTCGTGGCCGCCGACCTCGTCGTAGGCGGCGCGACGAAAGAACATGCACTGCCCGTTTGCGATCTTGTCGGTGGCCCGCGGGGAGTCGTTCACCACCTCGGTGCCGCCGTACCGCACCGCGAGCAGCGAGAAGACCTGCGGCTGCACCACGCGCTCCCAGAAAGAGCCCAGCTCCTGGCGGCCCGCGACCGACAGCAGGTCGGCCGCTCGCCGCCGCATGGCGTTCACCGACAGCGCCAGGAACTCGGGGGCGTGCCACGTGTCGGCATCGGTGAAACAGAGGACACTCCCGCGCGCCTCCATTGCTCCCCTACGGCATGCCCACGGCTTCCCGAACCAGTCCGGTGGAAGCGGCTCGGCCTGGATCACGCGCATCCGCGGGTCGTCGGCCGCAATCCCCTGAGCGATACGCGAGGTGTCATCCTCGGAGCGATCATCCACCACGATCAGCTCCATGGCGGGGTAGCTGGTGGCGAGAATCGATCGAACGCAGCGCTCGATGTTCCGGGCTTCGTTGCGCGCCGGCACGATCACCGACACCAGAGGGGCGTCGGCCGGCGCTACTGGCGATTCATCGTCGAGCGAGCGCGAGCGCCGACCGCGCACCAGGGCGCCGACGGCGATCACCCACCAGGGAAGCGCGCCCACGAGCGCCCCGAGCGTCACGTCCGCGGCGGCTCTCCGGTATCCGGGCTCTGGATGCCGGCCCTACCCGCCACGATCACCGCCGCCGTCATCGTCCCAGTCACGTTCACGGTAGTCCGGAACATGTCGGGGATCGTGTCGATACCGAGCAGGATGCCCACACCTTCGACCGGGATGCCAGCGGCTTGCATCACCGGCACCATCGCGATGATGGATCCTCCCGGAATACCGGGCACGCTGAAGCTGGTGAGCACGACCGTGACGATCACCGTCGCCAGCTGGGGGACGCTGAGCGTCACCCCGTACAGTCTGGCGGTGAAGAGGACTCCGATCGTGATGCCGACACCGGATCCGGCACGAAAGAGCGATGCGGCGAGGGGAAGGAAAGAGGTCGTGATCGCGGGCGGCAGGCCGAGGTTGGTCGACGCGCTCTCGATCATGGCCGGCAACGCTGCCAGCGAGGAGCGCGCGCTGAAAGCGACGGCCTGCGCCGCGCCGATTGCCCGGGCGAAGCGGACGAGACCGATCCGGCCGATCTGCGTCGCAGCCGGGTACAGCACCAGAACCGCGAACACCGTCAGAGACAGAGATACGACGACGATGTATGCCGCGATGACGCCGGCGGCGCGAAGACCGAGCCTCGTCGCGAGGGCGAGTGACAGCGCGAAGACCCCGACGGGTGCGAGCGCCAGCACCCAGCGCACGAGCAGCAGCATCGCCGCCATCACCCCGTCGAACAGGCCGACGACGCGCTCGCGACGCTCCACCGGGAGTCGCAGCAGCGCGAGGCCGAAGAGGATCGCGAACACGATGAGAGGAAGCATGGTTCCGTCCGCGGCTGCCTGAATCGGATTGGACGGAACCAGATCGATCAGCCAGCGAGTGAAGCCGGGAGCAGGCGGTGCAGCAGTGGCTGCCTGTCCCGCCCGGAGAGCCGTGGCGGCGGCCGGATCCACGAAGTGCTCCATCAGCGGCATCCCGACCAACACCGCAAAGAGAGACGCGGTCAGGAGTACAGCGAGGAAGACGATCAGCGATCGCCCGCCGATGCGCCCCAGCGTGCTCGCGTCCGGTGCCCGCGCGACGCCCACGACGAGGCTCGAGAGGACGAGCGGCACGACGGTCATCCGGATGGCGTTGATCCAGAGTGTCCCGATCGGCTCGACGAGCGCGGGTATGCGCTGCGCGAACGCGAAACCGCCCGACGCGATGGCGAGCCCGGCGAGAAGTCCGGCGACGAGCGCCACGAGCACGCGAGCTGTCAGCGACACGGCGCTAAGCTACGAGAGTTGACCGGCCCCCGCGACTCTCCTACGTTGCCCGCACCTCTGCCATGGGAAGATCGTGTCGAGTTCTTCCTCCTCACGCTGGCCCCCTCCGCTGGCGCCCGGCGCGCGAGTCGCGCTCCTGTCGCCGGCCGGCCCGCTCTGCGGGGAAGAGCAGCTCGCGCGCGCCGCGGACAACGCCCGCTCCTTCGGATGGGAGCCCCTTCCTGGTGAGCACGCGCTCGCGCGACGCGGCTATCTCGCCGGGGACGATGCGCTGCGCGCGGCGGATCTCGACCGCGCGCTCCGCGACCCGCGCGTGGACGGCATCTGGTTCACGCGTGGGGGCTACGGCATGATGCGGCTACTCGACGGGATCGACTACGGTCTCCTCCGCGATCGTCCCCGCGCGATCCTCGGCTACTCCGACATCACCGCTTTTCATCTCGCGCTGCGCGCGCGTGCGCGGATCGTCAGCTTTCACGCGCCGACCGCCCGCAGCGATCTCACGCCTTTCTCCCGCGAGTCGATGCGGAGCGCGGCGGTGACCGGCGAGGAGCCGTGCGGCATCGCCCCACCACCGGACGCGCGTGTGCTGCGCGAGGGACGCGCGCGAGGTCCGGTCGTCGGTGGCAATCTCGCGCTCATCGCCGCACTCTGCGGTACGCCATATGCGCTCGACCTCGATGGAGCGATTCTGCTCATCGAGGACGTCGGCGAGCCCCTCTACCGGATCGACCGGATGCTCCGTCAACTTCGTCTGAGCGGTGGGCTGTCGCGCGTCGCCGCGCTCGCGATCGGCGCGTTCAGCGCCAGAGGCGATGACCCTGACAACTGCGACGACGCGCTCGAAGCGCTTCTGATCGAGACAGCGGCGGTCGTCGATGGCCCCGTGATCGCAGGCATCCCGCTCGGCCACATCCCGGACCAGTGGACAATTCCCCTCGGTGCCATCGGCGAGCTCGACAGCGGGAGGCTGAGCCTCACCATCGAGCGGCCGCCGACGCCGTGATCGCAACTTCCCCCCGCCTGGAACCGGAAATCGGATGAGCGACAAGAGCTACGAGGAGATGGTGGCGGACGCCAAGACCCGCATTCGTGAGGTGCGCCCCGCCGATGTCGTCGAGATGCGACAGCGCCACGAGCCGGTGGTCCTGGTGGATTGCCGCGAGCCGAGCGAATGGAACCTCTTTCACATCGCCGGCGCCATCCACGTTCCGCTGGGCGAGCTGCGCGAGTCCATCGCCGAGCTGGTGCCCAGGGATCGCGATGTGATCGTGTATTGCGCCCGCGGCAATCGGTCGGCCCTGGCGGCGGATGCGATGCAGGGAATGGGGTACACGAACGTGCGCTCCATGGCCGAGGGGATTCGCGGATGGGTGAATGCGGGCGGCGAAGTCGAGCAGTGATAGCGGGGAAACACAGCTGGAGCTGATCGCTTCGCGTCTCACCCGCCGCGCGGCGCTGCGGCTCGATGTGGACGAGCCCGCGCGCCGCGCCGCTGTCACGCTGATCCTTCGTGACACTCGGCGTGGCGACCTCGAGCTGCTGTTGATCAAGCGCGCCGTGTACGAGGGGGACCCGTGGAGCGGTCACATCGCTCTCCCCGGCGGTCGGCGCGAGCCTGGTGACACCTCGCTCGAGCAGACGGCGCTGCGCGAGACGCGCGAGGAGATCGGCATCGACCTGGCGGCCACCGGTCGCGTGCTCGGAGCTCTCGATGAGCTGCAACCGCGAACTCCCGTGTTGCCTCCGATCGTGATCACTCCGTTCGTCGCCGCGGTATCGGGCGACCCGACGCTGATCTTGAGCTCCGAAGTGGCGGAAGCCTTCTGGGTGCCGGTGCTTCTGCTGCAGGACCCGGCCATCAGCCGAGAGGTGTCGATCCGGCTCTCGGGCGCGAACCGGCAGGTTGCGAGCTTCCAGCTCAGAGAGCACACCGTGTGGGGGCTCACAGAGCGAATCCTGAGACAGTTTCTGGAGCTGCTGCACTAGCCCCGGTCGCCCGGGCGGCCAATGAACCACGGCCGCCACGGGTTGCGTTCCTTGTTTCCGTAGCGATATTAGGGGCGACGAACTTTTATTATAGTCTCATAGAATTTCAGGATTCGATGGCCCTTCCACTATCCCCTCGACGCGTCCAGCCGCCACCTGACGCCGGCTGGCGCCGCGCTCGCGCGACTCCGAGCCTGGTCGATGTCTACCGCTCGGTGCCAGTTACCGGAGCCACCTGGTTCCGGAAAATGCTCGCTTTCACAGGGCCCGGTTACCTGGTGGCCGTCGGCTACATGGACCCGGGGAACTGGGCCACGGATCTCGCTGGCGGATCCGCGTTCGGCTACCGGCTTCTCAGCGTCGTCCTGCTGGCCAACTTCATGGCGGTGCTGCTCCAGGGGCTCGCGTCCAAGCTCGGCATCGTCACCGGCCGGGATCTGGCGCAGGCCTGCCGGGATCACTACTCCCGCCCGGCATCGATCTTTCTGTGGGCGATCTGCGAGCTGGCCATCGCGGCCTGCGATCTGGCGGAAGTGATCGGCTCGGCGATCGCGCTCAACCTGCTCTTCCACATTCCGCTCTCGTGGGGCGTGGTGATCACCACGCTCGACGTGCTGGTCGTGCTCTTTCTCCAGCACAAGGGTTTTCGTGTCCTCGAGGCGCTGGTGATCGCGCTCGTGGCAACAGTCGGACTGTGCTTCCTGTTCGAGCTGGTGATCTCCCGGCCGGAATGGGGGGGCGTGCTCTCGGGATTCGTGCCGCACGCGGAGATCCTGAGCAACCACGACATGCTCTACATCTCCATGGGCATCCTCGGGGCGACGGTGATGCCCCACAACCTCTACCTGCACTCCTCCATCGTGCAGACGCGCAAGTACGATGAGCACGCCGAAGGGAAGAAGGAGGCGGTGCGCTTCGCCTTCATCGACTCCACGGTCGCGCTCTCGTTCGCGCTCTTCATCAATGCAGCCATCCTGATCGTGGCAGCGGCCACCTTCCATCGCAGCGGTCACACGGGAGTGGCCGAGATCCAGGATGCCTACAAGCTGTTGACCCCGCTGCTCGGTGTCGGCGGAGCGAGTGTCGTCTTCGCGCTCGCGCTCCTGGCGTCCGGTCAGAACTCGACGCTCACCGGGACGTTGGCGGGGCAGATCGTGATGGAGGGCTTTCTCGACATCCGGCTCCGCCCCTGGATCCGGAGGCTCATCACGCGGCTGATCGCCGTGGTGCCCGCCGCCATTGTGGCCATCCTCTACGGCGCGGCGGGGACGGCGCGCCTTCTCGTGCTGAGCCAGGTGATCCTGAGCCTCCAGCTGACTTTCGCGGTCGTCCCCCTCGTGCGCTTCACGTCGGATCGCACTAAGATGGGCGCATTGGTGAACGCGCGCTGGTTGACCCTGTTGGCTTGGGCGGTGGCGGCGATCATCGCCGTGCTCAACTCGTGGCTGCTACTGCAAACCTTTCGGGGATGGCTGAGCTGACCATGTACCGCCGCATCCTCGTCACACTCGAGCACTCCCACTACGACGAGGCCATCCTGTCGCACGTGCAGAGGTTGGCGCGCCTGTGTGGGGCGTCACTGCGGATCATCCACGTCGCCGACGGATGGGTCGCGCGCAATATCCATGAGCTCGACCTGCGCGAATCGGAGGAGATGCGGAAGGATCGGGAGTACCTGGAGCAGGTCGCGGCCGATCTCGAGTGCGAGGGATTCGAGGTGGAGGCCATCCTGGCGACAGGCGACCCGTCTCATGAGATCGCCGACGCGGCCGCCCGCGAGCAATGCGACCTGATCGCCATGTCGACGCACGGGCACCGCTTCTTCGGCGATCTGTTCTACGGAAGCGTCGCCGACGGGGTGCGTCATCGCTCGACCGTGCCGGTGCTCCTCGTGCGGGGGGAAGGCGGGCATCACCCTGAGCGATCGCCGCATCCCACGGCCCCATCCCCGCCACTTCATCCGCTGCCGTGACCGCGCGTCCCGGCGAGGGCTATACCGCTCCGGTGGAGGATTATCTGAAGGCGATCTACGAGATCGAGCGCGCCTCCGGTGCGGCCGCGAACTCGGAGATCGCCGATCGGCTGGCCATCGCTCCACCATCGGTGAGCGGCATGGTGAGACGCCTCGCCGATCAGGGACTCCTGGAGCATGAGCGCTATCGCGGGGTGCGGCTCACGAACGAGGGCCGGCGCATCGCGCTTCGAACGCTTCGGCGGCATCGCGTCATCGAGTGCTATCTCACCCGGGCGCTCGGCTATCCTTGGGATCGGGTGCACGACGAGGCAGAGCGTCTGGAGCACGCCTCCTCCGACGAGCTGATCGATCGGATGGCGACGGCGATCGGGGAGCCCACGGTCGATCCCCATGGCGCCCCCATCCCGACGCGGGAAGGGCTCATCGAGGAGCGGGCGCTGGCGTCGCTCTCGGAGCTCGAGCCGCTGACGATGGCGCACGTGGTGCGCGTGAGTGACGACGACGACGCGTCCCGCCTGCGGTATCTGGCCGAGCTCGGTTTGGTGCCCGGTGCCAGAGTGATGGTCACGGACCGGGCGCCGTTCGACGGACCCATGGTCCTGCGCGTGGACGGCGCCGAGCGGCTGGTGGGACCTAATCTGGCGGCGATGGTGCTGGTGGAGCGAGCGGGGTGAGGTCGGGACGTCGCGGCGTAACGTCGCTCGCCAGCGACCGGCACAGCCCCCACACCGCTGATGCCGGAACGTCTCTTGCCTTGAGGAATCCTGGACCCACACGTGACGCGAGGTGAGAAGTGACCACCCGAGATGTCTTGATCGACCCGGATGCGAAGGTCACCGAGCTCGTGCGGCGGCTCACCGATGACTCGAAGAAGCTGGTCGGCGACGAGATCCGGCTGTCCAAGCTCGAGGTGAAGGACAGCATTCATGGCGCTGCCAGGGGTGCCATACAGCTCGGTCTGGGCTTCGGTATCGGACTTCTCGCGATGGTGTCGTTCACGATCCTTCTGGCGACGGGTATTGGAAGCCTGGCGCGTGGCCACATGTGGCTGGGCGCGATCGTCGCTGGAATCCTGGACCTCGCCCTGGGGGCGTGGCTCGTGATGCGCGGCCTGCGCGAGATCAGGTCGCCCTCATACACGTTCGGAGAGAGCCGGGCGGAGTTGAGGCGTACGACAGAGTGGGTGCGGCACCCAACGGCCTAGTCGTCGCGCCGCTCCTCGCTCGCGCGCACGATTCGGGCGATCCTCTCGGCCCACGATTGCCCGTCGATTGTCTGAACGTCCGCCTGGGCTGGTGAGGCCTCGATTGCCGCGCGCTTCTCCGTGCCGATCGCGACCCACGATGCCAGGTCAGGCCACAGCGACGCGAGCGGACGCTCCAAGCCACGCATGAGGGCGCCGAGGGTGTGCTCGCCCGAGCCCTGCGCCTCGGTGCCGAGTGGGCCCGTAGCCGCCCAGCCGAGGGCCACGCCGCCCGCGACGATGCGATCCAGCTCCGAGGGAGTGACGGCGCCCCGTGCCAACAAGTCGAGACCCTCACGAAGCAGGGCCGCGGTCAGGCGATTCGCCACCAATCCCGGCGGCTCGCCGCGAACCACGATCGGCTCCCGCCCGAGAGCCCGCATGACCGCGATCGCGCGCTCGAGCGTCGTCGCGCTCGTCATCTCCCCCGCGCTCACCTCCACCACGGGCACCGCGTAGACGGGATGGAGCGGGTGAACCACCAGCAGGCGTTCCGCGCCGGGGAGACGGGCGGCGAGTGCGCTGAGCGTGAAGCTGGAGGTGCTCGATGCGATGATCGTATCGACCTCCGCATGCGCGGCGATCTCGCCCAGCACGCCGCGCTTGAGGTCCAGGTTCTCGGCCACGGATTCGTGCACCCACTGCGCTCCGCGCACTGCCTCGCGTATCGATTCCGAGACGGTGACGGGAGACGCCGGGCCTCGAAGCTCCGGTAGCCGGCGCGCGGACGCCAGCGCCTGATCGAGCCGCTGGACGAAGCGGCTGTCGGGATCCACGACCCGCACCTCGACGCCATGGAGAGAGAACAACGCCGCCCAACCGCTCCCGATCTCTCCGGCGCCGATGATGGCGGCCGCGCCCGGGAGAGATGCTCGCCCTCCCGCCCTCACGACGCCTCGATGTGGAGCGGGTTCTCGGTCAACCAGCGCCGAGCATCTGCTGCCCCGCTCCGCACCGCGCCGTCGTCGAGCCACCGGGAGAATACGAGCCGGGAGATCAGCGCCAACACCTCCGGTGCGTTCACCGTCACGGCAACGCGCAACGGCGTCCGGCCGGTCGCCTGCCGTATCAGCGCACCCTGCCGGTCGCCGTCGCCCAGGTCGACGCTCACGGGCATCGTCTCCCAGCAGGCAAGCCGGTCATCGGACACGAGGGCAATGGCGAGGGCATCGTTCACCACGGCTCCGTCGAACTGCTCCCAGGCGCGATGGAACTCGGCGTAGAAGCGGAGTGCATCGTACCAGAATCGAGCATCCGAATCCGTCTCGGCCGCTCGCCCCAGCTGCCGGATTGCCGAGCCGGGAATGGCGATCTGCCGCGTCACGTCGAGCGGAACGAGACGGACGTCCGGAGAGGCGCGCAGCACGTGGTCCACGGCTTCGGGGTCGGACCACCAATTGAATTCGCTCCACCGTGTCATCGTGCCGCGCACGGCGAGCGAGCCACCCATGACGAACACCGGTCCCAGTCTCCCGGCGAGCGTTGCATCGCGATCCAGCGCGCGTGCGAGATTGGTGAGCGGCCCGAGACAGCAGAGCGTCAGCGCATGATGCCGGTGACTCTCCTCGATGATGCGCTGAGCTGCCTGATCCGGCTCGGCGACCGGCAGGGCGGCGGGCATCACGAAGCCGAGCCCTTCCTCGCCGTGCGTCTCGCGCGCTGGCCGGGGCTCGCGGGTGAGAGGTCGCGCGGACCCGGCCACCACGGGCGACCGGAGTCCGCATCGGCGCGCCACGTCGCGCGCATTGCGCGTGGCTCGCGCCGTGTCCACGTTGCCGTGTACCGTCGTGATGGCGACGACGTCGAGCACCGGCAGCTGCGCCGCCAGCGCGATCGCGACAGCATCGTCGATTCCCGTGTCCGTGTCGATCAACAGGGGGAAGGCCATGGTGAGAGAGTGTACGCTCAAGCCCCCGTGTTCGGAACGGCCGCCGCTCGTGACGCGTTTGCCCTCGTGCTGAGCTCGCTCCTCCTGCTCCTGGCTGCGCAGATCCCGGCCGCGTCCCGTCCGGTGACGCGGGACATCGCCGTCGACGAACGGCTGGCGCAAGACGCTCACCTTCGCGTGGGGGACCGCGCCTTTCTGTCGGCCAACCCGGGGTCGCCCGGCAGCTCCGGCGAAGGGGGGGACAGCGTGAGGATCGTCGCGTTCGTCCGCCGGCGCGCCGATCCGAGCGAGATCGCGCGCAGCGAATATCGGGTGCGCCTGCATCTCGACCAGCTCCAGTCGCTGCTCGGCTACGGCGACCGCGTGGACCGCTTCGCGGTCGCTACACGCGACAGCACGTCCACCACGCGCGCACTGGGCGAGATCAACGACGCGGCGTTCGGCTTTCACGCGTACCGCTCGCGCGACATCGCGGTGGAGACGTCGCAGACGTTTCGTGTCGTGAGCCGCTTTCACCGGGCCATCGGAGTCATCACGATCGTCGCGAGCGCGATCTTTCTTCTCTGCATTCTCCTGCTCAAGGTAGAGGAGCGCCGGCGCGACGTCGCGGCGCTTCGCCTGATCGGGATCTCGCGCTCCACCGTGATGCGGTCGCTCGTGATCGAGGCTGGCTTCGTGGCGGTTCTGGGAAGCCTGGCCGGCGCGGGGGTCGGCTGGATCTCATCCGCCGTGGTGAATGCCCACTACCAGGCGCTGTACCGCACGCCGCTCCGGTTCGCGATCGTGACCGCGGACATCGTGGGCTTCGCGATGCTACTCTCGCTCGTACTCGGTCTCGCCGCCGGCGCGCTCGCGGCCCGGCGTCTCGTGCGCACGCCTCCGCTCACCCTTCTCGGCCGCTGATGCGGCTGACGCTCGCGCTGGCGGCACTCCGCCGTCACCGCTCGCGCACGGTGCTCGCCGTGTGCGGCGTCGCCATCGCCGCCGCCATGCTGCTCGACATGGTGATGCTCTCGACCGGTCTCCGCGAGTCCTTCCGCGACCTGCTGCTGAGCCGCGGATTCCAGATCCGGCTCGCCCCGCGGGGGACGCTCCCGTTCGATACCGAGGCCACGATTCCCGGCGCCGGCGCTATCACCGACACGCTTCGTCAGCTGGCCGACGTCGTGGCCGTGAGCCCGGTGTTGGGGGCGACCGTCCACGTACCTGTCGCCCGCGCCGTGCGCGGACGCGAGACCGTGTCCTCGTTCGCGCTCGGCGTGCTCCCACCCGTGCAGGGCGACTACGAGCTGATAGGCGGGCGGGATGCGCTCAGCGCGGAGGCGGTGGTCGCCAACGATGACTTCCTGGAGGCTACCGGGATGCGCATCGGGGACACGCTTCACCTCGGCACCGGCTACAATCCCGCGCTCCGCGACCTCGCGGGTGAGCGGCGCTTCGTCCTCGCCGGACGGGCCCGCTTCCTCTATCTCTCGGCCGGACAGCCGGCGGTGGCGCTGCCCCTCGCAACGCTGCAGCAGATGACGGGGCGAGCTCGCGACGATCGTGTGTCACTCTTCATGGTGCGAACGCGCGAGGGTTCCGATGTCGCCGGGACGCAGCGGTGGATTCGGCGACACGTGCCCGCGGTGGACGCGATCTCGACCACCGACGCGCTGGCGCGCGTCGACGAACGGCTGAGCTATTTCCGGCAGCTCTCACTCATCCTGGGAGCCGTGAGCCTTCTCGTCGGTTTTCTCCTGGTGACGACCCTGATGACGGTGTCGGTGAACGAGCGCGTCGGCGAGATCGCGACACTCCGCGCGATCGGTGTGTCTCGCATCCACGTCGTGCACCAGATCCTGCTCGAGGGAACGGCGATCAGCATCGGCGGCAGCGCCCTCGGCTTGGCTCTGGGCCTCGTGACGGCCCGATATCTCAACCGGATCCTCTCCCACTTTCCCGGGCTGCCGCGGGCGATCGACTTCTTTCTCTTTCAGCCGCGAGCGGCGTGGACCGCGCTCGGGCTCCTGGTCGCGGCCGGGATCGGGGCCGGGCTCTATCCCTCCTGGCGCGCCGCGGCGCTGCCGATCGCCCGCACCCTGCGCGAGGAGGCGGTGGCGTGACGTCGGTTCTCAGCGCTCGCGATGTGCATCGCGATTACGAGCTCGAAGGGGAGGCGGTGCACGCGGTGCGCGGGCTGTCGCTGGAGATCCAGGCCGGTGAGCATCTCGCCATCACCGGACCGTCGGGGTGCGGAAAGTCCACACTCCTCAATCTGCTCGGCGCTATCGACCGTCCGAGCGCCGGAAGCATCGCGATCCGCGGCCGCGATGTGGCCCGCATGGGCGACCGCGAGATCACCCGCTTCAGGCTGGAAAACATTGGCTTCGTCTTTCAGCGCTTCTACCTGGTGCCCATTCTCACGGCGGAGGAGAACGTGGAGCTTCCGATGGCCGAGCGAGGGATGCCGAAGCGGGAGCGGCGGCAGCGCGCCGCCGAGCTGCTGTCGTTCGTCGATCTGGCTCACCGCCGCCGCCACCGGCCGACCCAGCTCTCTGGTGGAGAGCAGCAGCGCGTCGCGATCGCACGGGCTCTGGCGAACCGGCCGACCCTCGTTCTGGCTGATGAGCCGACAGGTGAGCTGGATGCTGGCACCGGCGCCGAGATCATCTCCCTCTTTCGGCGACTGAACTCCGATGGCACAACGGTCGTGGTCGTGACGCACGATGAGGAGCTTGCGCGCGCGGCGCGTCGCGTCGTGCACATGCGCGACGGACGGATCGTGAGCGATGAGGTGGCCAATGACGGGCTCTGAGATAGAGGTCCGAATCCGCGACCTGCGCCACGGGGGATCTGCGTGCGTGGCAACCCGCCGGTGGCCCCTGTCGACGCTCGTGGCCTACCTGTTCGACGGCCGCGAGTGTGAAGAGGTGCGCTCGCTGCTGGCCAGCGGCAGCGGCGTGGCCCACGACACCCACTCGAGCTGGAGCCCGGTGCGGATGTCCGAGTCGGAGCTGACGGCAATGGAGCGCGGCTTTCCACAGGGCGCTCCAACAGGTCCGCTCCGACCCGACAAGGTGACAGCCGTGGAGCTCCACGTGCCCGCGCTGCGTCCCGCCCTGACCGTCCCCCTTCGTATCGACGACCATCCCCTCATCCTCCGCGCTGCCGCGCGTTCCGCCCATGCCCGCTTCGACTACGGGCCGTGGGCCGACGTATACATCGCGACCCTCGCGCCACACGAGGCCGCCGAGCTGCTCGAGGACCCGGCGCGACGGCTCAGTGATGCCGGGAGCGCGGAGCTGGCCGCGCGGGTGATCGGAGAGGACGATGCGGCCCTCCACTTTCACGTACCCCGACACGGCGCTCCCGTACCCTGGCTCGACCCAGGGTGAGGCGATGATCACTCGACTGGCGCTGCGCAGCCTCGCCCATCGTCCGTGGCGCTCGGCCATGCTGCTCGGCGGCTATGCCCTTGGCGTCGGCGTGATGATCGTGCTCCTCGCGATCGGTGAAGCGCTGCTCACGCAAGCGCGCGACGAGCGCCTGATCGGCGGCGGCTCCATCACGGTCCTGCCGCAGGGTCTGGACGTGGAGGTCATGAAGACGGGCGGTGTTGGCGGACTCTTCTTCTCCATCGATCGCGCTCGCTTCATCTATCGCCAGCTGCTTGCCTCCCCGCGTCTCGCGCCGTCCATCTCCGCCGTCGCGCCGCAGATCGACGGCAAGCTGCTCTACCTTCGCACTCGGTCAGGCGTCGAGCTTCCAGTGCGCGCCACCGGCGAAATCCCATCGCGGACGCGCGCCGCTGGCGCGGCGGCGCCGGTAGCGGCTGGCCGGTGGGGGGACGATGAGGCGGATCGCAGCTGGATGAGCCCAACCCCGCTCGAGCTGTATGGAGATATCGACCACTTCCATCTCCCTTCCGCGGGACTCGCCAATCGCGACAGCTGGGCAGAATGGCATTACGTCAACGTGCTCTCGAAGAACGGGAGACAATGGGCCTTCATCTCGTACATCGTGGCTGGCGACGTACCCGATGGGCGGTGGGGCGGCCAGCTCGTGATCACGCTGCGCGAGCAAGGGGGGCGCACCCGTCGATTCACGACCAGCGCGAGCGCGCGGGATGTGCGCTTCTCCATCGGCAGCGCCGACGTGCGAGTCGGTGACGCGAGCATCGTGCTGCGCGACGACGGCCGCTATGCGCTTCGTGGCCGGGCCCGCGAAGAGGGCGGGCCGGCGACGATCGCGGTGGACCTCGTCGTGTCACCGGATCCGCGCGCGTACTTCCCCGGCGCGAGCATGGGCGATTGCTCGACGGCAGACCGCGGGCGCTCCGACGAGAGCTGCGCCTTCAGCTCCGGCTATGCGGTGGCGGCGCTGCGCGCCGGCGCGACGGGCACCCTGTGCGTGGAGCGCGACTGCACCTACTACGAGGGCGCCCAGGCGTACCACGACCACAACTGGGGCGTCTGGCGAGGCGTGGTCTGGGAGTGGGGGGAGAGCCGTGCGGGATCGTACACCCTGCTGTATGGTCGCGTGCAGCCTCCGGACATTGCCACGTCTGACGCCGCTCCGCTCTTTCTTTTCCTTGTCGATTCACTCGGATTCCGGGCGCTCTTTCGACCGAGGACAATCTCCTATACCGATGCGCGCGTGATCGATGTCGATGGCCGTTCCGTCAAGGCGCCCGCGACAGCCGTGATCACGGACACTCGGGGTGACGACACCATCCGGGTGGAGATCGCGATCGAGGACGCCATTGCCACCGACACGCGCCGCCGCCTCATCGAGCGTGGCGATGCGAGTGCAGCTCGCCGGTTGTTGACGCCCTACTTCATCCAGATGAAGGGACACTCGAGATTGTCCGGGCGAGTCGGGGGGTCCTCGATCAGAGGCGAGGGGGCCGGATTTTTCGAGACGTACCGGTGAGGAGTGCGCGGACGACCTGAGGATCGTGCGGGATGCCCCTGACTCCTCGTGGCATCCCGCACCCCCCGATCGCCTTATCTACACGTTCGTCTCATCCCTCAGCAGTGCGTCCCTCGCCGACCCGGTGCGGTCGTGCTGGGTGTGCGGCGCGGTACTCGGCGTCTCCACATGCTCTGCCGACTGTCGCGTGAATGCCTCGCGCGCATAATTGCGCGCCGTCGACCACTCACCGTGCTTGGTCCTGAGGTCGCTCGTCCACCCCTTTTCCAGGTCGGACTCGATCTGGTCGAAGTTGCGGCCTCGGTAGTCCGGGTTGTACCCCGCGACGTGACCGAGCTGGTACGCGGGGCGCACGTCCTCGTACCGACGGTCGGCCAGCTGGGCGGACGCTCCCTCGTAGTGTGAGCGGTAGTAGTCATCGTCCGTGCTCGTGAACCGATCGGTTGCCGCCTCGGCTGCGGCGTGGCCTGCCCACCAGCCGCCGACCGCGCCAGCAATGCCTCCGACCACCGTTCCGATCGGACCGCCGACGACCGTGCCGATGGCCGCTCCCGCGAGCGTGCCGCCGACGCCGCCGGCCGCCTCCGACGCGGGTTTGTTCGGACCCATATCGGTCGATTCCAGAGCCTCGTTCCTGTCGTCAGGATTCTTCATGGTTCCTCCCGGAATGCCGCCCGAAGGCGGGCTGGACACCGCTTCAAAAGCAAGTTCGGGACCCGCGCCGCGCGCCGACTTATCCGCTTGACATCCCCCTGGAGGCGCCGCCCATTCCCCGCATGACCGGCCAGATTCGCATCGGCACACAGGGATGGAACTACGACGCGTGGCTCGGACCTTTCTACCCGGCGAGCACGCGCCCCGCCGACTTTCTCACCGTCTACTCCCGCGCGTTCGATACGGTGGAGGTGGATTCCACCTTCTACGCGATCCCATCCGCCAGAACCGTGCGGGGTTGGGCCGAGCGCACCCCGAAGGGCTTCGAGTTCGCCCTCAAGCTCCCACAGGAGATCACGCACGAGCGCAAGCTGCGCGACTCGGCCGATGTCGCCCAGCTTTTTTTTGAGCGGGCGCGGGAGCTGGGCCCCAAGCTCGCCGCCGTTCTCATCCAACTGGGCCCGGATTTCGCGCCGGCAGCTCTGCCAAACCTTGCCGCCTTTCTGCCGCAGCTCCCCCGCGACATCCGGGTGGCCATCGAGTTCCGGCAGAGAGGCTGGATAAACGACGGAATCCTCGCCCTCCTCGCCGAGCATAACGTCGCCCTCGCGCTGACCGACGGGCGATGGATCCCGCGCAAGACGATGCTCGCCCTGGCCGGCCGGCCGACCGCGGATTTCGCTTACGTGAGGTGGATGGGACCCGATCGGGACATCGTGGACTACTCGCGCATCCAGTTCGACCGCAGTCGCGAGCTCGAGCAATGGAGCTCTGTCATCGGTCCTCTCGCCCAGAAAGCGCACGCCGTTTACGGCTACGTGAACAACCACTGGGCCGGACACAGCCCGGAATCCGCCCGGCAGCTCCAGCGACTGCTCAGGCAGAAGCCGGTGGATCCGGAGATGCTGGGGGAGCAGATGAGCCTGTTCTGAGCCTCGGTCCTATCTTTTCTTGATGCTCTCCCGCCGCAATCTTCTCGCCGCATGTCTCGGATTGATCACCGCAATCGCCTGCGCTCAGCTCGGACGATGGCAGTTGCGGAGGCTGGCGGAGAGGCGACAGAGAAACGCGCTCGTGATGGCGCGCATGGCGTCTCCCGCGCTCGGTGTGGGAGGGGTGCCCGCGAAAGCCGGGGTGCAGCGCTTCCGGCGCATGCGGGTCTCCGGGCGCTTCGACTTCGACCACGACATTGCCCTGACCGGCCGGGCTCGGCAGGGAGCACCAGGGGTGAACATCATCACGCCATTACGCCCGGAGGATGGCGGACCGGCGGTGCTCGTGAACCGAGGCTGGGTGTATTCCCCCGACGCGGCCTCGGTGGAGTTTGCCCGCTGGCAGGAGCCGGAGCAGGCCACAGTCGAAGGCTACGTGGAGGAGCTGGAGAGCCCGCCGGCAGCCAGCGACCACTCGCGATTGGCTGCACGAAGCTGGCGCCGGCTGGACCGGAGCATTGCCACGTCGCTTCCCTATCCCGCGGCGCCCTACGTCGTCGTCGCCCTCACGCCGCCGTCTGGCGAGGCGCACTCGCCACAGCGGCTCGCTCCTCCGCCCCTCGATGAGGGGTCGCACCAGAGCTACGCCGTGCAATGGTTCTCCTTCGCCGTCATAGCGCTGGTCGGCGCGGGTATTCTCATCCGGCAGGATCTCGAGCGGCAACGACGCGACGGGAGCGTGGGCTGACGCCCGGCAACGGGCGTCCCGTGCCGTGTACGGGGTGCGAGCCGTCATTTACTATACAATGGTACCAGATCTCACCCCGATGAGCTCTCCATGACCAGCCCCTCCCCGCACGCGCTCGCCACCGAGAAGGAAGCCCGCGACGTCGCCGAAGCGGCGCGTGAGAGCGAGTGGGCGGCGCCGAGCTTTCTTCGCGACCTCTTTCTCGGGCGCTTCCGGCTCGATCTGATCCATCCTCATCCGCCGGAAGACGAGGCGGAGACGGCGAGGGCGAAGCCTTTCATGGACAAGCTCCGCGCTTTCATGGAGCGCGTGGACTCCGAGGAGATCGACCGCACCGGACACATCCCGGAGGCCCTCGTACAGGAGTTGCGCGACATGGGCGCGTTCGGAATCAAGATTCCGAAGGAGTACGGGGGACTCGGCCTGTCGCAGATGAGCTATGTGCGGGCCATGGCGCTGGTGACCTCCAAGGACGGATCTCTCACGGCGCTCCTCTCCGCCAGCCAGTCCATCGGCGTGCCAAACCCGCTCAAGCTCTTCGGCACGGAGGAGCAGAAGAAAAGATATTTCCCGCGACTCGCCAAGGGGGCCATCTCCGCGTTCGCGCTGACGGAGACCGATGCGGGCTCCGATCCGGCCAACATGCGCACCAGCGCCACTCCCTCGGCCGACGGGACACACTACCTGCTCAACGGAACGAAGCTCTGGTGCACCAACGGAACGCGCGCCGAGCTGATGGTCGTGATGGCCCGCACGCCGGACCGGATCGTGAACGGCAAGCCGAAGAAGCAGATTACGGCATTCATCGTCGAGACGGCCTGGCCAGGCGTGGAGGTCATCCACCGCTGTCACTTCATGGGGCTCAGGGCGATCGAGAACGGCGTCATCCGCTTCGACAACGTGCGAGTGCCGCGAGAGAACATCCTCTGGGGCGAAGGCCGTGGTCTCAAGCTCGCCCTCATCACGCTGAACACGGGACGGCTGACCCTGCCCGCGAGCGCCGCCGGCGGAGCGAAGCAGATGCTCCGGGTCTCCCGCCAATGGGCGATGGAGCGCGTGCAGTGGGGCCAACCGATCGGCAAGCACGAGGCCGTGGCGCAGAAGATCGCGAAGATGGCTGCCAACACCTTCGCCATGGAGTCTGTGGCCGAGTTGGCGTCCGCCATGTCCGATCGCGGCGACTCCGACATCCGGCTCGAGGCCGCGGTCGCGAAGATGTGGAACACGGAAGCCGGCTGGCGCATCATCGACGATACGCTTCAGATCCGCGGCGGGCGGGGCTACGAGACCGCGCAGTCGCTCGCCGACCGGGGCGAGCCGCCGATCCCGATCGAGCGAGCGATGCGCGACTTCCGGATCAATCTGATCTTCGAGGGCTCATCGGAGATCATGCGCCTCTTCATCGCGCGCGAGGCGGTAGACACGCATCTCAAGATCGCCGGGAACATCATCAATCCGGAGGCGACGACGCGGGAGAAGCTGGCCGCATTCGCGAAGGCGGGTGGCTATTACTCCACCTGGTATCCCTCCCGCTGGCTCGGGTGGGGTCGCTGGCCGCGCTATACCGAATTCGGCCGACTGGCTCGACACGTCCGCTACTGCGAGCGCACGGCCCGCCATCTGGCCCGGTCGATCTTCCACGCCATGGTTCGATTTGGTCCGAAGCTCGAGCGAAAGCAGGCCGTCCTGTTCCGGGCCGTGGACATCGGAGCCGAGCTGTTCGCGATGGCCGCGACGTGCTCGCGAGCCCATATGCTCGCGAAGAAAGGCGATAGCAACGCCCTCGTGCTGGCAGACCTCTTCTGCCGCGAGGCGCGGCTGAGGATCGCCGACCACTTCCGCTATTTCTTCGGCCCCAACGACACCGCTCTCTACGCCATCGCGATGCAGGTGCTGAAAGGAGATTACGCCTGGCTCGAGCGCGGGATCGTCGGCATGCAGGCCACGTTGCCACTGGACTCCGACCGGCTGGTGGCCACTCCAGTCGCCCCCTTTCGCCGCGAAGTAGCGATCGTCGGCGACTAGCGCGCGCTGCGGTACATCAGCTCCACCAGCTCGTCGTACATCGCCTCGGCTCGCGGCTCGTCGCCGGAGCGGATGGCCTCGGACGCGCAATGGCGAATGTGGTTGTGCATGAGCTCACGACCCACGGAGCGCAGCGCTTCGTGTGCCGACGCGATCTGGGTCATGATGTCGGCGCAGTAACGATCCTCCTCGACCATCTTCTGGAGGCCGCGAACCTGCCCCTCGATGCGCCGCAGGCGGCGGAGATTGCGAAGCTTGGCATCAGGATCGACCGCCACCGCCTTGCGTCCACCACCTCCGGGCGCGGCGGCGGTCATACCGCAGCCACACGCGATCGTCTGGTCGCCCGAGTCTCTGGCGCTCTTGGTCTTGGCTGGCATGAGCTCTGTCCGGTGAGAGGCTGTCAGGCCGCGCGGAATCGGCGCAGACGCAGGCTGTTCGATACGACGCTCACCGAGCTCAGCGCCATCGCTGCGCTGGCGAGCACGGGGCTCAGCTGGATTCCGAAAGCGGGGTAGAGAACTCCGGCCGCGACCGGGATGCCGATGACGTTGTAGACGAAGGCCCAGAACAGATTCTGTCGCATCGTCCGCATCGTTTTCCGCGACAGCGCGATGGCCTGCACTACCCCATTCAGGTCGCTGCGCATCAACGTGATGTCGGCGGCCTGCATCGCGATGTCGGTTCCCGTCCCGATGGCGATCCCGACATCGGCGCGCGCCAGCGCTGGAGCATCGTTGATGCCATCACCCACCATCGCGACCGTTCCGCCGAGCGCCTGCAAGCGCTCGATCTCGGCGACCTTGCCATCGGGGCGAACACCGGCAACTACCTGCTCGATGCCGGCCGCGCGCGCGACGGCGCGAGCCGTACTCTCCACATCGCCGCTGAGCATCACCACCTCGAGCCCCAATCGGCGCAGAGCCGTGACGGCCTCTCGCGACGTCGCCCGGATACTGTCGCTCACGGCGACGAGACCGTACAACCCGCCATCCGCGGCGATCCAGATCACCGTCTTTCCATCACCGGCAAGAAGCCGGGCCGCCGGCACGAGAGCGGCGACGTCCACGCCGTGTTCCACCACCAGCGCCTCGTTGCCAACGAGAACGGACCGGCCGGATACGATTCCCGTCGCGCCCCGTCCGGTGAGGCTCTGGAAGTGCTCCGGGTCCCCAACGGTGAGTCCCCGTGCGCTGGCGGCGGTCAGGATCGCGGCCGCGAGCGGATGCTCGGAGAAACGCTCGGCTGATGCAGCCAGGGCGAGCAGCTCGTCCTCCGATGTCCGGCCCGGCGCGAGGACAATGTCCGACAGCGATGGACGGCCTTCGGTCAGCGTTCCGGTCTTGTCCAGCACGACCGTGCGGATCCGGCCCGCACGCTCCAGCGCCTCGCCTCCTTTGATCAGCACCCCGAGCTCCGCCCCCTTGCCCGTGGCCACCATGACGGCGGTCGGCACGGCGAGGCCCATCGCGCACGGACAGGCAATGATCAGCACGGCGATCGCCGCGGCGAAAGCGCGGATCACCGGCGCGGTCGGTGTCGCGATGAACCAGACCACGAACGTGACAATCGCCAGCGAGATGACCACCGGCACGAAGACGCTGCTGATCCGATCCGCCAGCGCCTGGATGGGCGCGCGCGACCCCTGGGCATCGCGCATGAGACGAACGATCTGCGCGAGGGTGCCATCGGTGCCGAGCGACGTCGCGCGGTAGCGGAAGGCGCCGGTGCCGTTCATTGTTCCCCCGATCACCCGATCACCGGTGTGTTTGTCCACCGGCATCGACTCGCCGGTGAGCATCGATTCATCAACGGCGCTCGATCCCGAGAGGAGCACACCGTCGACGGGAAGCCGCTCGCCGGGACGCACGACGACGACGTCGCCACGCTGCACCGCGCTCAGCGGCAGCTCGAGCTCCTCGTCGTCGCGGAGGACCCGCGCCTGCTTGGGCTGCAGATCGATGAGCCCGCGAAGCGCTGCCGACGTTTGTCGCTTCGCCCTCGCCTCCAGGGCGTTCCCGACGAGGATGAGGCCGATGATGATCACGATCGCCTCGTAGTACACCTCGGGAGCGACGCCGCGCGAGGTGAACACGCCAGGGGCGACAGTGACGAGCAAGGAGAAGAGATAGGCCGACCCGGTGCCGATGGCGATCAGCGTATTCATGTCCGCCGAGCGATGGCGGAAAGCGGCCCAGGCGCGGGTGTAGAAGTGACGGCCGGCCCAGGCCATCACCGCCGATGTGAGAAGAAGCATCGCCACCGAGAGCCCGCGCGGAGACAGCGCGCTCGGCGTCAGCATGGGCATCGAGAGGAGCATGGCGACGGCGCCGACGGCGAGACTCACCAGAGCCTTGAGGCGGAGCTCCCGGAATTCCTCCGCCCGGGCGGCGTCCTGGGCTTCCTGCTCCTCCATCGGACCACGTCCGGGCGGCGTCAGCTCGGCGCCGTATCCCGTCGCGCGCACACAGTCCAGCAACGTATCGGGGGACGCCACGGTGGGGTCGTAGGTGACCGTCGCGCTGTTCATCATCAGGTTGACGGCCGCATCGGTGACGCCCGGAGTCCTGGACAGCATGCGCTGAACCCGCGCCTGGCACGCCGCGCAGGTCATTCCGGTGATGGGGAAGGTCAGCCTCGCGGATGGCGCGTGCTCACCGGCCGGACGCGTGCCCTGCGCGGTCGTCGCGCTCATCCGTCTATTCCACGATCAATGTGCCCCGCAGCATGCTCATGCCGCAGGTGAACTCGTAGCGTCCGGCGCCGGTGGGCGCGAGGTCGATCGCCGTCTTCTCGAAGGGTGGAAGAAAGCGCCGGACGCCGAAGGCCGGAAAGACGACCTCCTCGGAGCAGCCCGAGCGTTCCTGGCGGTCGAAGAGAAGACGGATGGGATTGCCACCGCGGACTCGGACGACGGCCGGATCGTAGCCTCCACGCACGGTGATCAGGACTTCCTGGAGGCCACTCTCATTCACGCGTGCGGTCGCGGCGCCGCGCTCGGCGACGAAGAAGTACCAGTTCACCAAGCCGATGGCGGCCAGACCTCCGCCCAGCACACCCCAGTCGGCGCCGGTCACGTCGTCACGTCGCCGGCCGTGTAGCCGGCGTCGGCGAGGGCACCGCGGATCTCATCGATCCCGCTCTGGCGCGGATCGTAGCGAAGCTCTGCGAGGCCGATGGTCACCCGATCGACCTCGACTCCGGGCAGCTCGGCGAGCGCAGCCTCGACCGCAGTCACACAGTGACCGCAGCTCATGCCTCCGACAGCGATTCGGGCGTGGGTCATTCTCTCCCCCTGGTATTGTATAGCCCATGGGGGTATAAGCTATATACCCCTCCCCCCTATGTCAACACTCCGCCGGCCGGCGCGCCGACAGGTCGAGCCGCCAGTAGTCGAGCGAATACGGCGGCTCGTCCCCGGCCGCCGAGGTGGTCAGGTCGGCGAGGTATTCCTCGGCCAGGGTCTCGGAGGGGAGGTGGGCGAGGTACGGCCGGATCACCACCGTGCGGAGGAAGCGTTGATACGCGTCCGCGTCGTCGAAGACGATCGGCGCCGGATGGATGCTCGTTTCGATGTCCTCGAACCCGGCATCGCTCAGCCGTGCGGCGGTGATCTCGGAGCTGGCGAACTCCCATGGGTCTCGCCACTGCGCGAAATGGCGGGCATAGCGCGGCGAGCGAGCCAGCGCCGTCGCTCGCGCGTGCACGCGGGCGAGGTTGTGGGCGCCGCCGCACTGCGCGTGCAGGCGGCCGCCTGGCCGCAGCACGCCCAGAGTCTCCCGAAAAAGTCTCGGGTGGTCGGGGATCCAATGAAAGGTCGCGGTGCTGAAAACGACATCGAAGTGAGCGCCGAAGGGAAGGCGGTCCCCGCTGGCCAGCACAACCTCCCAGCCATCGGTGAATCGCGCACCCAACAGCTCCCGCACCAGGCGGATCATGCTCGCTGACGCGTCGAGGGCGACGACGGACCCGCTGGCGAGGCGATCTCTCAGTTCCGCGGTCAGCCTCCCGCTACCGCAGCCGACATCCAGCACCCGCTCGTGCCCATCCAGTGGCAGACGGTCGAGCACTTGCATTCCCCAGTTGAACTGGGGCTCGGAGATGCGATGGTACGTGCTGGCGTCCCAGTCGGACGTCCCTGTCACAGCAGGGTGCCGCGCAGGATGACGAGCGCGACGTAGAAGTAGATGCTGAGTCCCGTCACATCCACCAGTGTGGCGACGAAAGGCGCGGATGCACTCGCCGGGTCGAAGCCTATCCGGCGCAGCACGAACGGCAGCATCGACCCGGCCACCGAGCCGAAGGTCACGATGCCCACGAGCGCGCAGCCGACGGTGAGCGCCACCAGCCGATAGTGGATACCGTAGTCATAGCCGAGCCGGAAGCCGCCGAGATGGGTATCGTGAAGCCACATCGTCTGCCACGCCAGGACGCGGATGATGCCGATGACTCCGAGGATGGCGCCGAGCACGACACCGGATGCCAGCTCGCGGCGCGCGACCCGCCACCAGTCTGCCAGCCGGACCTCGCCCAGCGCCATGGCCCGGATGATCAGTGACGTCGCCTGGGAGCCGGAGTTCCCGCCGGAGCTCATCACCAGTGGCACGAAGAGCACGAGAACGGCAGCGCGCTGCAGCTCCATGTCGAAGTGCTGCATCGCCGTCGCGGTGAGCATCTCGCTGAGGAAGAGCGCGCTCAGCCAGCCCCCCCGCTTCCGGATCATCGACACGAATCCGATCTGCGTGTACGGCTCGTCGAGAGCCGCCATGCCTCCGAGCTTCTGGACGTCCTCGGTCTGCTCCTCCTGCATGGCATCGATCACGTCATCGACTGTCACCACGCCGCGCACGCGGTTGGTCTCATCAACGACCGGCACCGACACGAGGTCGTACTTGGAGATGATGCGCTGGACCTCTTCCCGGTCGGTGGTCGGTGAGACGGCAACGACGTCCGTCCATGCGACCTCCGACACTCTCGTTCCTTCGGGTGCGGCGAGCAGCTCCCGGAGGGAGAGCACTCCCTGCAGGCGCCCATCGGTGTCGGTGACGTAGATGTTGTGCATGGCCTCGTTCCGCCCGCTTCGCGCCATGGCCCGGACGACGCCGAGCGCGTCATCGACAGTGATGTCCCGCAGCACGGATCCGAACTGGGTCGTCATGAGCCCGCCGGCCGTATCGGGAGCGTGGGCGAGCAGCTCCTCGGTCTCGCCGCGGGCCTCGGATGAGATCTCCGAGAGGATCTCATCCGCGTGCTCGTCCTCCAGCTCCTCGAGCGCATCGGCGCGGTCGTCCGGCGTCATCTGCGTGACGATCGCGGCCGCCTGGACCGCGCTCATCGCCTCCAGCACCTGAGTGCGGAGCTCCTCATCCAGGTACTCGAGGATGTCGGCCGCCCGATCGGACGGCAGCGCTCGCAGCAGCTCCGGCACGCGGTCCGCCGGCAGGAGAGCTGCGACGTCGGCGAGATCCGCGGGATGGATCTCGCTCGTCTCCGCTTCGATGTCACCCGGGCGCTCCTGGAGGAGCACCAGAATGTCAGGCGCGATCAGCGCCGCGATCGGACGCTCTTCCGTTCGCTGTGGTGCCATCGTCACGACCGTCCGCAAGGGGGCGGGTCAACTTATGCGAGCGTCCCCGGCGCTACAAGCGCGCGCAATCGGAGCCATCGAAGCGCACGGGGTGACATGCCTGCGCGCACGTTCGCGGCCGTTGACGCGCCACCGTGCCACCACGATGTTTCCCTCTCCTTCACCACCAGCAACATGACCCGTGTGGCCTTTCTCGGACTCGGCGCCATCGGTGCGCCGATGGCCCGCCACCTCGCCGCACCTCCGTTCGAGCTCCTGGTCTGGAACCGCACGCGCGAGAAGGCTCTCACTCTCGCCACCGGCAGTCAGACCCGGGTGGCGGAATCGCCGGCCGCGGCGGCGCGCCACGCCGAGGTCGTGGTCACCTGCCTGCCGACATCGCGCGAGGTCGAGGCGTTGCTCGACGGCGAGGACGGATTACTCGACTCACTCGAGCGGGGCGCCACTCTCGTCGACTGCACCTCGGGTGATCCCGCGACCTCACGGCGCATCGCATCCCGGTTGGCATCGCGCGGGATTTCCTTTCTGGATGCGCCGGTGAGCGGTGGCGTGAAGGGCGCGGTGGCGGGCACGCTGACGGTGATGATCGGCGGCGACCCGAGCGTCGTCGAGCGCGTGCGTCCGGTGCTCGAGGCCTTTGGCAAGACCATCGTGCACTGCGGACCCGTCGGAGCCGGCCACGCGCTCAAGGCGATGAATCAGTATCTCCTGGGACTGCACATCTGGTCGCTGGCCGAAGCACTCTCGGTGCTCACCCGGGAGGGCGTGTCGGCGGAGATCGCGCCCCAGGTGATCAACGCGTCCAGCGGCCGCTCCAACAGCTCCCAGAACCTGTTCCCCGAGCGCGTGCTCGGTCGCGCCTTTCATCGCACGTTCAGGCAGGCCCTCCTCGACAAGGACGTTCGCATCGCGGCGTCGGTGGCGCGCGAGCACGAGATCCCGGCGCCGATGCTCCAGCTCACCGCCGAGCTGATGCACCTCGCGCACCGCGCGCTCGGCGAGGACGCTGACCACGTCGAGACGGTTCGCTACGTCGAGCAGCTGACGGGAACGGAGATCTCCTGATGGATCAGCTTCTGGCAGCCTCCGTCGCATCCGTCGATGTGATCCGCTCGCATTTTCCGGCCCTCGACCGCGTGCACCGGCAGGGTGGCGCAGGCCAGCCGGTCGCGTACTTCGACGGGCCCGGAGGCACCCAGGTGCCTCGAGCCGTCGTGGACGCGATGACCGACTACCTACTGTGCCACAACGCCAACACGCATTGGGCGTATCCGAGCAGCGCCGAAACGGATGCGATCATCGACGAGTCGCGACAGGCGATGGCGGATTTCCTGGGAGCGTCGCCCAGTGAGATCGCCTTCGGCGCGAACATGACAACTCTCGCCTTTCACGTGGGGCGCGCGCTCGGCCGCCGGATGACGCCGGGCGACGAGATCATCGTCACCGAGCTGGACCACCACGCGAACAGCGATCCCTGGCGTGAGCTGGCGCGGGACCGCGGTCTGGTCGTGCGGACCGCCCGGATGATTCCCGAGAGTGGCCAGCTCGACTGGGCGGACCTCGAATCGAAGGTCTCCTCGCGGACGAAGCTCATCGCCGTGGGGGCGGCGTCGAACGCACTGGGGACCATCAGCGACGTCGGCCGGGCGGTGGGTCTTGCCCGTGGCATCGGCGCTCTCAGCTTCATCGATGCCGTGCACTATGCCCCGCACGCGCTCGTGGACGTGCGCTCACTGGGATGTGATTTCCTGGCCTGTTCGGCGTACAAGTTCTACGGTCCGCACATCGGAGTGCTGTTTGGACGCGAGGAGTTGCTCGGCACTCTCGACATCCCGCGTCTCGTGCCTGCTCCCAGCAACGCACCCGACCGGGTCGAGACCGGCACGCAGAACCACGAGGGAATCGCTGGCGCCGCGGCCGCGGTGCACTTCCTGGCGTCGCTCGCGACCGGCGACACCAGACGCGAGCGTCTCGCGGCCGCTTTCGCGACTTTGCACGTGCGCGGCACCGGACTGGTCGCGCGGATCTGGCGATCGCTCGGGAGCATTCCCGGCGTCACGCTGTATGGCCCGCCGCCCACCGCCCCGCGGACGCCGACCATCGGGTTCACGGTTCGGGGGGTGCGATCCGGAGAGGTGGCCCGGCGACTGGCGGGGCGAGGGATCTTCGCCTCCCACGGGGACTTCTACGCGCTCACCGTGATCGAGCGGCTGGGGCTCGGTGCCGAAGGCCTGGTGCGCGTCGGGTGCGCTTGCTACACGAGCCCGGGCGAGGTGGACCGCCTGATCACCGCCGTCGGCGAGATCAGCGGGGGATAGAGTCCCGCGCGTTCCCACGGGTCGAGGGAGCCGCTCTGGGTACTGTGGCCGGCGCCCACGGCTTCTTCCGGGAGACCAGCGTCTTCTCGAGCCCGGCCTGCACCGCATCGTAGTTCGACCCGGGATGCCAGAGCACCCAACCATCGTAGCCAGCCGCGTACACTCCGCGCTTCTGCTCCTCCAGCTCGCGCGGTCCATAGCGGGGGGCGCCGAGCGTGAACGCCTGCAGCCACGGTCGCACGTGCTCGGGCTGGGCGAGCCCGAGCTTCATGTCCCGCTTGTGCGCCTTGGAGATAGCGGAATCCACGACGAGATAGGGCTCCGCATTCGGGTGCGGGAGGCCGAACGACCCATGCGGGTAATGCGAGGGATAGACCATCGGGAGCAGCACGTCCGTTACCGGCGCAAGGTGCTCCCACTGCTGTCCGATCTCGAGAGCTCCCGGCACCGTCGTGACCAGCCCGAAGATGTCGGCGGCGCAGCGCACGTCGAGCCGGTGCAGCCGCCCGCACGCCTGGAGCAGAAAATCCTGTAGCGCCTGAGGCTTCGATTCCGTCGTCGAGCCCGGGAAGATCTGCTTGGGCAGGCTCTGGAACGGCTCGGGGAAACGGATGTAATCGAACTGGATCTCGGCGAATCCCAGGCGCGCCACTTCCTCCGCGACGCGAATGTCATACTCCCGGATCTGCGCGTCGAAGGGATTCACCCAGCTGATGCCCTTGTGATCGCGCCAGGCCTCCCCGTTGGGTTGGCGGATGATGTGCGCTGGGTTCATGCGCGCGGCCACCGAATCCTTGAACGTCACGATACGGGCGATCGCCACGATCTGGTGAGCCTTGAGCGTGTCGAGCAGCGCCGGAAGGTTCGGGATCGTACCCGCTCGGCCGGCGTTGCGCTTCACCATCGAGTCGCCCGAGGTGTAGTTCAGCCCGAACTCATCCTTGATGTCGATCACGAATGCGTTGATCTCGGTGGAATCGGCGAGCGCGATCAGGCGCCGCATCTTGTTCGCGCTCTGAGCCGCGAACCGGTTCACGTACAGCCCGCGAACCACCGGGGCCTCCGCCAGGACGATCTTCTCGCTTTCGAGCGAGGGGGTAGCCACCGCTGGCCGCGATGGCGGAGCGGTGGCGCCGGTCCGGGGCACGCTGTCGCGGCGGGGAGCGATCGCGGAGCTGTCCGGTACGGATCGGGCATCGCCCCGGCCACAGGCGGTGAGCGCAAGAAAGAGAAGAGCGAAACGGATCATCGGCGTGAACCGGGTGGAGTAGAGGCGATCTCGGTGTGAGCAACGTAAGCTAGACGATTCCGGGACGTGAACAGCACGTCCGGCATCGGAATCATCGGCTATATTCACTCGAGATGCCCACCTACCGCTTCGCAGTCGTTTTCTTGGTGGTCACGGCTGCCGCGTGCAACCGGGACGAGCACGCCCCGCCTGTGGCTGCCCAGTTTCTCCTGGTGGCGGGTGACTCCACCTTCTGGGTCCGGAGCGGTGGCGTGGGAGGCTGCCACCATCGCTCGGCGTGCGTGCGCGGCTCCTCCATCCAGCTTGCTCGGTTCGGGGGCCACTTCTACGAGCTGTACGTCGCGGATGACGACCATTCCTACGCTGACGCGACGATCGTCGGCCAGCGTGTCTACCGACGCGATCTCACGACCGGCGACTCGGCGCTCGTCTTCGGCGACAGCTTGATGTCCGCGTACGCTCGCGGTTACGCGCGCGAGCATCCGCTCGATCGTCCGCTGGGTCGGAGCGAGGAGCCGCAGGACGATCCGCGCGTCACCGCCATGAGTGAGGTGACGATGCTCGATCAGCATGGTCCGTTGGTGAACCTCGATTATCGGTCGGACGGGAGCGCTCCGGATGGCGACGAGTGGCACATCGCCCGCCGCTCGGTGGTCGATCTGCGCCGTGGTCGCCTGGCGACGGTGGCAGACATCTTCGGTGACAGCGCCGCCGACAGGATCCTGAGACAGGGTCAGCGGCAGTACAGACGCGCTATCGATTCCGTCCTCGCCTCGAGCGACCCGCGAGCGCGCGACGCCGCGGCGGCGGTCGGCGATCTGCGCTTCGACGGGACCAGCTTCGGTGTTGTGGATGACGCTCGCTCACCGGCCGTGGCGTTCACCGCGGTCGGACATGGCGATCGCGCGGGCGGCATCACGATGGCGCTCCCGCCCATCCCGGCACCCGCGCCGGGCTGGTGGTCCGAGGTCCGGGAGCAGCTTCCGCACAGCTCCCCCGACTCGATCGGCGATCGCTGGCTGCACGGTCGCGTGCAGGTCGTGGCGCGCTACGACGGGGAGGGCGAGAGGGCGCGGCTGCTGCTTGCGGACAGCGGGGGCCGGGAGTGGGCTGTCGCCCGCGTGCCCGGACCGGCAAGGCGCATCTACTGGCTGGACTCTCCGCCGCTCGACAGCGCCTCGATTCGAGCCCTGGTCCGCGCGTTCGACGATGCCGCGCTCTACAATGACGAGACGCGCTCGGTATCGCGCCGACCCCGGCCCGGTGAGCGGGGGCGGCGCCCACCGCACCGGCTCGCCCGGGGGCGCGCGGCTCGATCCGGCTATCGCCTGGTCGCGCAATGAGCGATCCCGTGGCTCAGCCGCCGGCCGGCCGGCCCGTGAGCGATTCCCAGCACGAGACATCCGAGATCATGATGCCGCAGCACGCGAACAATCTCGGTCACGTCTTCGGTGGAGTGATCCTGTCGATGATGGACCGCTCGGCCGCGGTCGCGGCGATCCGGCATGCGCGGCAGAGCTGCGTCACCGTGTCGGTGGATCGCGTGGACTTCCGCGAGCCGATCCACCTCGGTGACCTGGTGGTCATGAAGGCGAGCGTGAATTTCGTCGGCCGGACCTCGATGGAGATCGGTGTCCGTGTCGAGGCCGAGAATCTCGCCACTGGAGCGCGCCGGCACACCAACTCGTGCTATCTCACGTTCGTCGCCGTGGACCGCAACGGCCGCCCGGTGCCTATCCCGCCGGTGATCGCCCGAACCGAAGACGAGAAGCGGCGCTACGCCGCCGCCCAGGAGCGACGCCGGAGACGGATGGACGAACGAGTGGCCGAAGGAAGGTGATTGCGGCGTCCCCGCCCCCGCGTGCCGGCAGCAGCTCAGCGATTCTCCAGCTCCCTCTCTCCCGGCACCTGCCGCTGTGACCGACCTTCTCCGGGGTGGGTCTTGGCTTCGTGAAAGCGCTCACCCTTCGCCTTGATGTCTTCGATGAAGCCCTCGTATTCCCGCTCGGAGAGCTGATCGGCAATTCCGGGCACGAGGCCCTTCACCAGCGTGATTCGCTCCGCCAGCGTCATCGCGTTCGCCTTCTCGACGAGCTTCCGAATCTGTGGGTGGTCCATCCAATCCGTCTGCCGACTCGTGGTCATGTACGGGTTCCGCGATAGTGTGGAAGGAAAGATGCATGAGCGTCCGGGCCGGCTGCCAGGTGCCGCTGAGAGTCACGCGCAACTCCGAGCACGGCCGGGTCGCCGCGGCACCGGCGGTCGTCTCTTGACCTCGGCATCCCGCTCGCACACATCTACGCGAATGAAGATGTTCACCGCCGATTCCGCCAATCGCACCCTGCCGCTGGTGAGTCGGATCGTCGGAGACATCGTCAGCCAGCATGCACAATGGCGACAGGCTCGGGATGAATACGAGCTGCTGGCCGGAAGCGTGCGCGCCGACCGGCCCGACCCGCGTGCCGCCAGTGCCGAGACGGAGATGGAGCGCCTGGCTCGCGAGATCGATGGCTACGAGCGCGAGCTGGACGAGCTGGGTATCATTCTCAAGGACCGGCAGGCCGGTCTCGTCGATTTTCCCGGCGAGCTGGAGGGCCGCGTCGTTCTGCTCTGCTGGCGTCTCGGCGAGGGCGCCGTGAGCTGGTGGCACGAAGTGGACGCCGGATACGCCGGGCGGCAGCGCCTCGCACCACACGCGGTGGCGTAGCAGCACACTCCTTCGAATCGGATCGGCATGAGAATGTTCGACTCGCCCGACGGCGTCCGCTGGGCCGTGGAGGTGCCGCGTCTCCAGGCCGGCGCCAGCAATGCCATGATCCTGTTCCGGAGCGGCGACTCCAGAACGTCGCGCAAGGATCGCTACGCGTGGTATCAGGCCGACTCCCCAGAAGCGCGCAACGTGACCGGACATCTCGATCCGAAGGCGTTGCTCGGCTCGCTCTCCGACCCGCAGCTCGCGCTGCTCTTTCGGCGGTCAATGTCCGTCTCCGCCGCCGACACTCCTCTCGACTGGCCGGTCACCGATGCGAGCGCTTAGACCTTTCCTCATCATTCTGGCGGTCGGCATTGTCGCGGCCTGTGCGGGGACGATCACGAGCCCGATCGGCAAGCCCATCATGCGGTCCCGAACCACGACCCTGCGCGTGGGAGATACGGTGACCGTTCAGGGGGGAGTGCTCTACAATGACGGACGCTTCGATCCCTTCCCCCAGCCGCGCTACAGCTCTCAGGACAACAACGTGGCGAGCGTCGGGCTCGAGAGCGGACTCGTGCGGGGTCTGGCTCCGGGCAGCGTCCGGATCGTCGTGACGGTTCCCAATATCGGGCAGCAAGACACCCTGTTCACGGTCACGCCCTGACGGGGGATTCGTTCACCCCCTCTCCGTCGCCGGGGAAGGGGATGTCCACCTCCATCCCATCGCGCGCGCACGTCGTGTCGGCAAACTCGGCGCGTGCCTGGTCGAGCAGCTCAGTGGAATCGCGAGAGTAGCGGGCCGAGAAGTGCGTCAGCAGCAACCGGCGCGCGCCGGCCCGCCGCGCCATCTCACCGGCCTCGCGTGCCGTGGAATGCCCCGTCTCGAGCGCCCGCGCTGCTTCCTCGTCGCCGAACGTCGCCTCGTGCACGAGCAGGTCGGCGCCCCGAGCGGCATCGACGGTCGAGTCGCACGGACGCGTATCGCCGGTGATCACCACCCTCCTCCCCGAGCGGGGCGAGCCGACCAGACTCTCCGGCGCGATGATCCGGCCGTCGGCGAGAGTGACGGCGACGCCGCGGTGGATCTGGCCCCAGAGCGGGCCCTCCGGAATCCCGAGTGAGCGCGCCCGATCGGGATCGAAGCGGCCGCGTCGCTCCTCCTCCACCAGCGACCACCCGAACGCCAGACCTTGCCGGTGGTCGGCGAGGTAAGGAACGATGGCGTAGTCTTTACGCGGCACGCGCTCGCCCGGCTCGAGCTCGTGGATCTCTACGGGAAAGCCCACGCGCTCGACCCCGAACTCGGTCGCGCGCCTGAGAATCCGCGCTCCGCCCTTCGGTCCCCAGAGGCGCATGGGTTCCAACCGCCCCTGCAGGGCGAAGGTGCGAAAGAGACCGATGAGCCCGAGCAGGTGGTCGGCGTGGTAGTGGGTGAAGAAGATGTCCTGGAGAGCGAACGAGACGCCGTATCGCATCATCTGTCGCTGCGTCCCCTCCCCGCAGTCGAACATCAGCGTCTCCCCCTCGCGCACCGCCACCAGCGATGTGACGTTGCGCTCCACCGTCGGGCGCGACGCGGAGGTGCCGAGAAAGCGGAGGGTGAAGCTCATGGGCGGCAATATAGCCGCCGCCAACACGCCCGCGCGTCGTGTTGAACGTCAGCGCTACCGTCGCAACAGCGCCGCGTGGCGTGACGCATCGATGTTGCGTCCGCTCACGATGACCGCGACCGTGTTGCCAGCTACGTCCACTTTTTTCTGCAGCAGCGCGGCCACTCCGACCGCGCCCGAGCCTTCCACGATAGCGTCCTCCCGCGACGCCAACCACGCGATCGCGTCGCCGATCTCGTCTTCATCCACCGTGACCATCGCATCGAGGCAACGCCGTCCGATGTCGAGCGCGAAGTCGTCGATCAGGCCAGCGAGCCCGTCCGCCAGAGTTGGGACGCTCGGGATGGGTGTCACCTTACCCGCAGCGAGCGACCGCGCCATCGCCGCCGTGTTCACGCTCTGTGCTCCGACGATGCGCACTTGGGGAGCAAGACGCCGCAGCAGACTGCCGGTCCCAGCCAGCAGGCCGGCACCACCCACCGGAACGATCACGCAGGTCAGGGCCGGCAGCTCCTCGATGATCTCGAGAGCCACCGTGCCCTGGCCGGCGATGAGGGTGTCGCCAAGGCACGGATTGATGAAGCGTCGTCCCGATTCCGCGGCGATCGTCTTCGCACGCTCCATGGCGACGTCGTAATCGGCCGAGTCCGCGTCGACCTCCGCACCGAGAGCCTCGATGCCGCGCCGCTTGACTTCGGGCGCTCCAGCGGGGACGAGAATAAGCGCCGGGATTCCGAAGTGTCGGGCGGAATACGCCACGCCGAGTCCATGGTTCCCGGCCGAGGACGCAACAACGCCGCGTTCTCGGATCTCCGCCGGCAGCGCGGCGATGGCGTTGAAGGCGCCGCGCAGCTTGAACGATCCCGTCAACTGATCCGACTCGAGCTTGAGCCAGATGTCCCCGTCAGTGAGTGCGCTCAGAGCATCGGAGCGGCAGAGAGGCGTGCGCCGGACGACGCCGTCAAGGCGCCGTGCCGCCGCGAAGATGTCGATCGCCCGCAGATCGTCGAACATGGCGGCCATGCTAGCGAGCGCGGGACAGCGCGGCAAGACGATCGGACAGCGCCTCCACGTGGGTGGCGGTGGCCCAACGGGACTGTGGTGACAACCCCCCAAACGCGTGCCGAGCGGGTGCTCGGCGCGCAGTCGAGAGCGAAAGGGGCGCCTCGGAGCGCTCCCGCGATGCGCACGACGCTTGCGTTGCTCCAGGGCGGCCCCGGTTCCCCGCGAGTGGCTGAGGAGTTGTTGCGCTTGACCATATGGGTCCAAGCCGCTACGTTTACTCAGCTTGATGTGGCCCCGCGCAAACCGGCGGGGCTTTGTCTTGAGCCCGAGCGGGGCTACCGTCCATCTGCGTCGCTCGTGGCGAAGAGGGGCTGTAGCTCAGTTGGGAGAGCGCTGCAATCGCACTGCAGAGGTCAGGGGTTCGATTCCCCTCAGCTCCATGACTGTAACTTCTCTGCCGGGTTATGCGTCATGAAGACAGATCAGCGGATTGCCGCCTCGTCCGGTAGGACGCAGAGTTCCAATGGCGAGGATGTGCAACCCGCACCCGCACCAGAGTAATGCCCGCCGCCGTTCGGTAGGACGTAGAGTTCCAATGACGGTGTGCGTGGCAACCTGGTCGGATGGGATGAAGGGGCTGCGCCGCGATCACTCGCGGCGCTTTTCATTTTGGGCGCTCCCGGTGCCGTCGTTCTGCGCCGAGCCGCCACCGAGCATCGCGGAGGCATCGGCCTGGAGCGCCCGCGCCACCTCGCCGATGAAGCGCTCCTCCTCCGTCTCGGCGCCCTTCCGGAACTCCGAGAGCTGGCTGTTACCGGCGCCTCCGAGCCATCGAACGATCGCGCTCTCCCGGACGGCGATCCGATAGTCTCGGATGAGCAGGGTCTCCGAGCCGACGCTGTCCCGGATGGCATAACGAAGCACGATCCCCTCTCCATCGAAGGGCCGGCGCAGCGGCGACCGGAGGAACGTCGCCACCAGCGGAGGAAGCTTCCAGTCCGGCTCCTGGTGGTAGCGCACCGTGTACGACTTCTCGCGCGGCGCGCGCGACAGCGTCACGTCTCCCTGTAGCGCGCGCACTCCGACGGTGAAGATGGAAAGTTTGGCGAGAACGTCGGTGCGCAGATGAAAGGTGTCGGGAATCCGTCGCGGAGGTGCGTTCAACGGAGCGAGAGAGCCGTCGTGCACCCGGAAGCGCAAGCTCGCATGCCCGTTGGACGCCGACAGCTCGAGCCAGCTTCGACCCGCATCGTCGAAGGCGACGGAGTGGTAGCGCGTAGGCGACACGTACTTGGCAAGGTAGCGCGCCAGGCTCGGCATCGAGGCGGCGATTCCCTGCGGGTGCACCGTGGCCGCGAGCACCACCGCCGTTGCCCCGTCGGCGTGCGGCTGCGTGGTGATGCTGTCGAGGGACAGGAGCTGACCGAGCGCCGCCGTCGTGCGCGGCATGGCGGCCGGGAGCTGGGCGCGGATGGCCGGCTCTCGCCAGCGCTCCGCGCCGATGAAGAGAGCCGTGAGCGCGTCGCCGAGCGCGTCACCGCGCACCGCGCCGACGCCGAGGTCATCGCGTCCGCGCCATTCGAACTCCGACTCGGCGAGTTTTCGCAGTTGGAGGAGGTGACGATACTCGCCGTCGCGCGAGGGCAGAGGTGCTCCGCGCTGGAGGCTGAGGGAATAGCCGCGTGCCGTAGGATGGCCGGCGAGCTCGAGAAGGCGCGCATCGCCGCGAGCGGATGTCCACACGCTGGAGTCGTCGTAAATCTGGGAGGGGACGAGCGAGGACCGTGCGAACCGGGCGCGGCGGGTCGCGTACGCGCTGTCCAGCTCGGACGGTCCGAACCGCGCCCCGAGGGCGCCGAGCAGGCGAGCCGATTCTGACCGTGCTTCGACCGGGGAGCTTCCCAGGGCCAGCGCGGCATCCCGGCAGCCGCCGAGCGTCGCCAGGCCGAGAAAGAGTATCGAGAGACGAGCGGTAGTGCGCCGACGCGGTAGAGAGCGACTCATCCGGCAAATTCGCAGCGGTGGCGCAGTGTACGCTCTCTGGGTACGGGGTTGAACTGGGACGGGGCCCGGCTAAATTATACAGACTCCGCGCGGTCGGAGCACAATCGAACGGTGCCCCTTGGTGTAACTGGCAACACGCCTGACTCTGGATCAGGAGAGTCCTGGTTCGAGCCCAGGAGGGGCAATAAGCAGCACAACGACTTAGCTCGTGTCATCGCCGAGACTCCAGAAACGGTGGGTGAGAAACAGTGTGTGCTGTCATGAATTTGCGGCCTCCAATCGGAGCCCAGCCGCCTTCACGACGCCGACGAAACTCCTGAGCTTTGCCCCGTCCGCGGCCAGAAATTCGGCCACCTCAATCCGCTCATAGAGATCGGTCGTATCGCCCGCGCCGTGACCCATGTAGAGCTTGCGGCGCGTGCGCGGGATGCCGGCCTCTTCCATCAGATGCGCGTAGGTGCGACGGAGATCGTACGGAGTGAGCGCACGGCCCGTTCTCTCGCGCAGCTTGTCCTCGAAAGTCCGGCGGTGCATCGTCGGCACGATCGGCGCGAAGACCAGTGGCACGTCGCGCACGCGCCCGGCGCGTTTGGTCCCCTCGATATGGATGCGGTCGCCTGACACGTTCCACAAGTGCCAGTACTCTCCCGGCCCCATCCCGGAGAGGCACATTGCCCACGCGATGCCATCCACCGCGTCTGTCTCGGGGGAAGGGAAGTAACTCCGCATTTGGAGAACCGTGAGCGGACGACGCTTCCGAGTAGCCGTGACCTCGACGAGCTCCACCGCCGTGACCGCACGGTAGAGCGGATGTGATCTCTTGAGCGTCTGGCGGATGAACGCCGACGCGGCGGACCGAAGGAGATTGAACGACCGAGGATGCTCGCGGCCGAGCGTCGTACGAAGGTCGTCGAGCACGTCGGCGATATCCGCCACCATCGCCTTCGGCGCCTCGCGCTCCAGGTATCGCCGGCTCGTTTCGAGGGACGAGCGGTGTTTGACGGACTGCTTGACAGTCGCGATCCACGTCGTCATCGCCGTGGCGAGCAGCTGCGTGGTCGCTTCGGAGGGGAGCTGGTCCAGCGCTTTCCGCTGAAACGCGTAGTGAACTTCCATGAGCGTGACGCGCCGGTCCCGAATGGCGCGCAGGACGTCGACGCGGCCCTCGTCGGCCAGCGTGTCGAGCATCCGGTTGAGTCGGCGGCGGACCGCGGCTGAAGTCGTGCCAGTCCGCAGCTTGACCCTCCCCACTCCGGCGAACCGTCTGTCAATGATCAGTGTCTCCGGCGTCATGCGGCCCTCCCTTCGAGCGCTTCGAGGATCTGGCGCCAAACATATCGGCGGGTGCGCGCGCCCAAGAAAATGGTCGGCAGGTCCATGCGTTCAATTTGGCGAACGCTCACGCCGAGTGCGCGCGCGACTTGGTCGGCGGAGAGCACTGCCTCCGGCGGATAGGTGATCACCAGCCGCTCCGGGTCGCGCCGCTTTCGTGTCATGGCAGCGGCCGCTCCGATTCGCGAAGTGCTTGAGGCAGCGCGTCGGTCATCTGTGTGAGGTAGAACTCGATGTCGCCCGCAGCCTTGACCAGAAAGCCGTAGACGCGAGCGAGCTCGCGTTGTTCCGGCTCCCCGAGACGAGCGAGCAGCGGCTCGGCCTCCCGCGCGAAACGAGCGATGGATTCGCCCGCAGCCTCCATCGTGACGCAAAACTCGCGATGGTCCATCGGCGGAGCGTCCTGCCTTTTCGCGGCGCGCTGCTGCTGACGACGCGCAACCTTCCGGTCAAAGCCGCTCATAGCTCCCTCGGGGGGGATTGTCTCGGCACCACCGCTCCGCCGGCCTGAGTCGGTGAAGGGCGGCACCAGTAGCACACGACACCCGCGACGGGATAGGAGAACTTCCCGCAGGAGACGCAGGAATGGGGCGCCAGGTACTCGAGCAACTGGGGCCTCACCGCGCGCAACTCGTCCATGAGTCGCGGTGGCAGCAAGTGCGGCCGGAGCACCCTGAGCCGATCCGGCGCGAGGCGGACGATTTCCGCGCCGGATTCGTGAACAAGCTCGAGCAGCTCGGGAACGGTCATAGTTCCTCGTCTTCCTCGCCGGACGTGTCGGTCGGGACGATGGTCGAGGACGTCTCGGCGAATCGGAGGGGCTGAGCACGCACTTGCTTGCCACCCCTAAGGGGTGGGCAAGTGCTTGCTGCTCAAGCCCCGGTGTTGGCACTTGCTCAACGGGGTTAAGCAAGTGAGCAAGTGCGGGGGTCACTTGCTCAGTGGGTCGGGCAAGTGGTTTATGGCCGTTTTCGTTAACCCCATTCAGCAAGTCATAACTCTCGGACGCGTCCTCAGCAGCCGGGTTCGTAGATGGTCTCGATGTAGGTGGGACGGATCCCCAAAGCTTCGACCGGTTCGGGCCTGGTACTGAGTCGATAGCACCCCGCTCTTCGAGGTCTGCAAAGGCTGAAGAGACGGCGATCTGGAAATGTTCTGGCCTTTAGCCCCCTCCTTGATTTGGGAGGTGTTGAACCGCCGGCCGCCTTCCAGTTGCTCGAGGATGAAGCGCTCGGCCTTGGTGCCCGCGGCCTGCTTCACCGTGACGACATCGAAACGCGCCGACTTCCACATCCCCGGCTTGTCCGGGTCGGTCGTGATCGTCCTGGAAACGATGAACTTCTTCGGCTTCTCGGCGCCTGTCAGCTTGAGGCACTCGATCGCCGTTTCGCCCTCCTCGGCTTCGATCCAGTAGAGGAAGCGCGCGGCGTCACGAAGAGCCGATGCGCCGCGTACACGATCGATGCGCGCGCGTCCCTCGCTGGGTTTGGAGACGTGGTGAACGATGGGCACCGCGGCGCCGGTCTCCGTCGCGAGCCGTCGGACATACTGCACGACAGGACGCTGCGCGCTGTTGTCGTTCTCCTGCGCGGTCGTGAGATCGAAGTAGGGGTCGAGGACGATGAATACAGCCCCGACGCGTAGTGCTTCCTGGACGAGCCAGGCTTGCCACTCCGGATCGTCCAGCGACAGGCTTTCAAGAGCAAAGACATGAAATCGGCGCAGCGTCTCTTCTCGCGGCCACCGGTGGCCTACGATCATTGCTTCGAGCCGATTGTGGATCCGATCGATCGGGTCTTCCTCGCTGATGTACAGTACAGGGCCTTGGATGACATCGTACTTGCCGAACAGCTTGTGGCCCGACGCGACGCACCCCGCCATGTGAAGCGCCAGCGTACTCTTGCCTCCCCCACCTATGCCGGCGAGCACACCGAACTCCGCACGTGCCATGAGGGGGGTGATGACAAATTCCTTTGGCTTGGGAGGAGGCGCATTCAGCAAGCATGTGGAGCGCCGGATTGAGCTTTCCAGGAGCTCCTCGAGTTCCGCTCGAGTGTGGCCTTGCGCGAGCCAGTCGGATACGTCGCCCTTGGGAGACAAGCCGGGCAGCTCGATCTGACGGACGCTCGCCGCGATCCCGGTGAGCGCCGACACCAACGTCGTGGCGTGTCTCCGCCCAACGTCGTCATTGTCGGGGAGGACGATGATGTGGGCGCCGCGCAGGTGTTCGCCGTACTCGTCACGCCACTTGCCGGCTCCGCCGGGGTTGGTCGTTGCGGTCAATCCTAGTGCAGCGAGATTATCCGCGTCTCTTTCACCCTCGGCGATGTAGACGGTGCGCTCGAGTGCGACGGCCTCGATCAGATCCGGAAGGCGGTAGAGCACGCGGCGTGTATCGTCCAGCGAGTAGCTGTAGCCGCCGCGCCCGTCTGGCCGACGCTGCCGAAAATCTTTGGGCTGGTAGCGTACGACCTCGTACAGCAGGCGATTGGACTCATCGACGTAGGGATAGACTTCGACGATGTGCCGTTCTGGCCGTGGCGGCTCGCTGATGTTGCTCGTCACGTGCTCCGACTTGGCAAAGAAATCGGCTTTCGACATCCCCACCGCGCCGGTGATGTCCTCGATGCGACATCCCGCGTGGCAGTAGAGGAGTGCGCAGCCGTCCTGGCCGACGTGATTTTGAGGGACGGGTTGCGGTCCTCGTGCGCGGGACAGCACGCCACCCAGCCCGATCGGGACTGGCGCACGCTCTTGAGTCTGCTCAAGAACGCTCGAGGCCTCTCGGCCAGCTCGGCGCGTGACATGGAAGGCTTACCGGAGAACCGATTGGGCGAATGTTCCGGTCACGCGGCGACCCTACCCGAAAGGCGATCGAGCTGGCGGGATGCTTCTCGAGCCCGCGCCACGAGGATCTCGATCTCGGTCAGCTCGAGAGTGAGTGCGCGCAAGCCTCGCACGTGAGCTTCGCTGCAGAGGAAGGACAATTCAGTCGCGCTTTCGATCAAAGCGTCAGACGCGCTGGCCGCTCCATCGCGCTTTGAGACTTGCGGCGCAATTCTCTGGGCATCGGCTCGTTGACGGTCCCTTGCCGGCGTGCTAGAATCATGAAAGTCGATCATTTGGAGATCAGCCTCCTTTTGGTCTGCCGCCGACCGGGTAGCCAGCCCGCGTCGGCGGCTTTTTATGCCGCCGGCTTCGCCGACGGCGCCTCGGTCTCGCGATCAACGATCACGTACCAGCGGGCGCCCTTGCGCACTCCGCGGATGTCACCGGCGAGCAAGGCGCGCCACGCCTGCACCCATGGCATTGCGTGCGCGTGTGCCCACACGGCCAGCGGTACCTCGGTCACTTCGCAAACCGGCATGCGTCCTCCCACTTGACTTTTGGCGTTCCTCTGGCTCATAATTGACACAATTCTTTTGTTACTTTGTCGACTCCGACAGCATCCTAGGCCACCGACGCACGGAGCGCAAGACCATATGACGGACATCACACCCATCGCTTCTCGGATCACCGCACTCGTGGCCTTTAGGGACAACAACAACGTCCGGGCGGCTGCTCGACGGGTCGGGATTCCACACGCCACCCTCGCACGCATCGCCGCGGGTAGAACGCCGAACCCCCGGGCCGGGGCGCTTACGCGCATTGCGTCCGCTTATGGCGTGACCACTGATTGGCTGCTCACCGGCGAAGGGGAAGGGCAGACCACAGCCATGACTCAGGACCTCACGGAGGACCGCACCGCCAAAGCACTGTCGGCCAAAGCATTGTCGGAGGATGTGGGTTCGGATTCGGCCGACTTCTTTCACCTCGTGCGAGAACTCGCTCTCCCAAGACCTACTGAGGTGGCTGTCTGGGGACTGGTTACGGCCACACGTCAAGCAGAGTTTTTCCTCGCATATGACGCCGGCTTTCCGTTCGCCGAGGTTGTAACCGACACGCGGCATCTTCACGATCGAGCCGAGGCGCGCGCCTGGACGATTGTCCTGCTCGATATGCTCAAGCGGTGGGGGCGCGATGAACTTCGGCGCCGTCTCATTCGCAACACCCTTCTCATCGCGTCGCGCTTCACCCTCCCTCTTACTGGCGAGTTAAAGAGCTCATTCAAGGCGGGCTTAGGTGCGAAGACCATGAAGGAACTACAAGAGCGGGAGAAGCAAATCCACGCCGCAACCGCCGAGCATGGTGTCGTCAGCATCGTCCATCCGCAGATCCAAGCGGCGGCCAACAGAGCTCTTGAAGACTTGAAGAGTCTTAGTAGCGAGGCACCCCCACCCTCCCGTCGAGCGAAACCCGCCAAGCGTGGCGGACGCCGGAAGAGCCGTCCGCCACGCTGAGCGTTCACGCGTTGAGCATCGACCGAGGTTACGCAGGTCAGTCGTATTGCTCGTGCCGCTCCATCATGGAGTGCACCTCCTGCAAGGCTACGAGCAGCCCCCCGATCGACCCATTGCGTACGGAAATCGTGGCGGTGTCACTGTGCCCTTCGTGGCCCACTGCGCTCGTCTCGCCTTCGTTGAACGTGAGCGTGAGCAGGTCCTCATGTCCGTACCTGCTGATCTCCACGTCCCACTGAGAGAACACCCTGCGCCCGTTCTGGAAGCAGAACGCGCTGCCGGTACCTCGACGCGTGAACATCACGTCCCTGGCCTTCCATCCGCGCGGCTCACCGTTCGGCGCCGGTGTCTCGTCTCTGCCGCCATTGCCGGTAGCGGCCTTTGACCCTGGCGCGGTCTGGCGATCGCGGATGGTGAGTGACTTCTTCGCTCTTGTGGTCATCGGAGTCCCTCTTGCGTTGAAGGGTTGTCGATCTCGGTTATCCTCACCGGTGGAAGCCCGGGACGTGGGTTGATGCCGTAGAGCTCGAAGTAGACAGCCTCTACGGCGTGACGGACCCGCCAGGCGCGCACCCGTTTCGCGGGCGTGAGTCGATCCGCCGCGCGATCAGAACGTCTCTCAACGCCCGCGCCCGGCCGGAGTGTCAGCCAAACGGCTTTCACATCGGCCGGCGTGATGGTGACGCGCCGGAGCTGCTTGAGGGACACGGTGGCAGCGAGCGCGGCTGCATCGATAACAAGAGCGGCGCGGAGCACGGCCCCTTCCATTCCGGGACAGAGGTGCTCAGCTCTTTTTCGCAGGGCGCATAGGTGTCGCGCGCGGGTCTCGAGCTCGGAGCGGGCGAATGTCGGTGCAACGCTCAATCGCGGCCGGCTGGTCTTCTTGGGCTGGCGAGCGTGGCGAGCTGGACTGTTCATGAGTGGGCACCTCCGTTGCGGGTCCGTGCGATGAAAATCGTTGCTGCGCTGCTCAGCAGATGCTCGGCTGACACTGTGACGCCTGCGGCCGTGAGCCGCGGCGCGACATGCTCGACGGCGAAGCCAACGCAGCTGAGGTACAAAGCGCAGAGCGAGGGCGGGTCCGACTTGCGTGGCTCGTTCGCTGGCGCCGCTGATCGCGGGGCAGCGGGTGTCGCTGGTTTGTCGCCAATTGGTAACACTGCCGTCGTCGTCGGCGCTTTCCAGATCACACCCTCGCAGCCGCGACTCTTGCAGCGGTAGTCAGGACTGCGAGGGTTAGTCTTGGATTTCCTGTTGTCCCACAACGCGGCGGAGCCGCAGATCGGGCACAGCGGCCCATCGTCCGCGGTGGATGTCTGAGATGGCGCGGTCATGCTACCCTCCCTGCACGCGCAGCGACGATCTCCACCGGCTCGGCCGGAACTCCGTAACTGCGCAGCTCCGCGATCGCAGCCTCAGCTATCTCACGCGCGATCTGTCGCCCGCAGAGACCGTGCACTCGGACACCTTG
>JBBSGP010000026.1:0-46801 GCA_038253885.1 Gemmatimonadales bacterium
GGCGATCTACGCCGACCACGGCCGGCCGTCGATCCCGCCCGAGCAGCTCCTCCGGGCGCTGCTCCTCCAGGTGCTGTATACCGTGCGCAGCGAGCGCCAGTTGATGGAGCAGCTCGACTACAACTTGCTCTTCCGCTGGTTCGTGGGGCTCGGGATCGACGACGCGGTGTGGGTCCCCACCGTGTTCACGAAGAATCGCGACCGGCTGCTCCAGGGCGACGTGGCGCAGCAGTTCTTTGCGGCGGTTCTCGCCGACGCCCAGGCGGCCGGGCTCCTGTCGAGCGAGCACTTCACGGTGGATGGCACGCTGATCCAGGCGTGGGCGGGCCAGAAGAGCTTCCAGCGCGACCCGGCGAAAGCGCCACCCCGGAGCCATGACGACGATGATGATCGCCCGCGTCCCGCCGTGCCCAAGCACCGGCGCAAGTTTCTTCCCGCCGAGGACGACCGGCGGAATCCGACGGTGAGCTTTCACGGCGAGCGCCGCTCGAATGCGACACACACCTCGACGACCGACCCCGAGGCGCAGCTGATGAAGAAAGCCAAAGGCCACGAAGCCCGGCTCAGCTTCCACGGCCATCTGCTCACCGAGAATCGCTCCGGCCTCGCGGTCGGGGCCGTCGTCACAAGGGCCAGTGGCACCGCGGAACGGGAGACGGCCATCACGCTGGCCCGCGACGCGCCCTATCGGCAGGAGCGGATCACCGTCGGGGGCGACAAGGGCTTCGATACGCAGCAGTGCGTGGCCGACCTGCGGGACGTGGGCGCCACGCCGCACGTCGCGCAGAACGACACGCCGACGCATCCGACGGCGATCGATGGGCGAACGACCCGGCACGCCGGCTACGCGGTGAGTCAGCGGAAGCGCAAACGGGTCGAGGAAATCTTCGGCTGGCTCAAGACCATTGGACTCCTGCGGCAGACCAAGCATCGCGGGGTCGCTCGGGTCGGGTGGATGTTTACCTTCGCCACGGCGGTCTACAATCTCGTGCGGATCCGGAACCTCCTCCGGGCACCCACATGACCACGCCACCGCGGCTCGTCGGGCTCCGTCCTCGCCTTCAGGTAATCCACCCAGCCCAAGCGACGGGCTCGTCCGCCTGCTCGTCTTCGGCTCACAGCATCGCATCGACGAAAGGCGCATTCGACATCACCGCTATTTCAGCAGCCTGCTAGAACGTCTCCCAGGCGAAGCCCCCGGCGAGGTACTCGAGCCGCTTTGTCGGCGCGACCAGCTTGAGAATCGTCATCCCGCCCGAGCCGCGCGCGTGGCCGCGGACGGCCACCTCGTCGATCCCGTCCCCGTCGGCATCGAACGCGAGCAGCACGTCGTGCGCGTGGAAGCGAAGATCGTTGGGCCGAAGCCCGATCACCGCTCCTTTCTCGTCCACCAGAGCCGCCAGCTCCCGCACGTAGTCGTAGTCGTACGCCGATATGGTGGCGAAGATGAGCAGGCGTCGTCCGCCGAAGCAGCCGGTGACGCGGGAGGTGCTGACCCGCACGGATTTCTTCTGCCGATCGGTGAGCTTCGGGATATCCAGTCGGAGCACCTGCTGCAGGGAGTCCATCACCGTCCGCAGGCGCGCCGTGTCGCCGAGCGCCGAGCTGTCGCGGTGACAGCTGTCGGCTACCGCCGGTCGCTCCTCCGTTGCCCGTGTGGCCAGCGCCACCAGCGGCAACTTGCCGCGTGCGAGAGTGTCGATGGCTGGGGGAAGAGAGAGAGTCGCGACAACGCGCGAGCCCGTGTGCGTGAATCCGGTGACGACAGCGTCTTCACTTCCCCACGGCCCACTCACCCGAAAGCGCTCGTTGATGCGAATGGGTGCGAGCACCGAGACGGCCTCGACGAAGGCCTTCTGCGACTCGGTCGTCTTGAGCTTCGCGTCCACCCGCCCGAAGTCGAGGAGCAGCTTGCCATCCCGGTTGGCCATGAGGAAGCTGCGCTGGCCGCTGCTCATGAAGGTGATTGTGTGCGAGATGCTGTCGGCGCGCGAGCTGAGATGCGTCGTGCTGTCCCGCCGTTCGCCCCGCCCACGGTCAGAATCGTGCGCGTGGGCGACGGAATCGAGCCGGCGGGTCATGATCGCGAGCTTCGCCGAGTCAGCACGCACGCTCGCCGCGTCTCGCTGGTCATCGGCCGCGCACGCGCCGAAGAGCAGAGGGATGAGCAACGACAGGGCGAGCGCTGGAGCACACGATGAAAGACGAGAAGCGAGAAGCATGCGTCGGATGTCGAGGTCGGCGGCAGAGAGGAGATGCCGCGGAGACATCGCGGCACACTGGATATTGCCACAGGCAGACGCTATGCTCAACACCTTCCGCCCAGACAGCCCGCCTCGGTGCATCCTTTCCGTTATCACAGCGCCAGCTCGCCCGCCGATGCAGGACGTCAGTTGTCGGCAGCCGGCGCGATGCCGCTCGGCGGCGGCACCGATCTCCTGGTGCTCCTCAAGGAAGGGATCGAATCTCCCGACACCCTGGTCGATCTGCGCCGTATCCCTGGCGCTCGCGACATCGAGTCCCACGCGGATGGACGGTTGCGCATCGGCGCGTCGGCTCGGATCCAGGACTTATCGGAGCACCCGGCGGTTCGCGAGCGATTTCCAGCGCTCTCCTCGGCGTGCGCATCGGTCGGCACGGTGGCGCTGAGACACATGGGAACGCTGGGGGGAAATCTCTGCCAGCGTCCGCGCTGCTGGTATTTCCGCCGCGGCGTGCCCTGCCTCAAGAACGGCGGCGGTGACTGTCCGGCCCGGGAAGGTGAGAACCAGTATCACGCCATTCTGGACGGCGGCCCCTGCTGGATCGTGCACCCCTCCGATCCGGCCGTGGCTCTGACGGCGCTGGGGGCCGAAGTCGAGATCACCGGTGCCGAAGCGAACACTCGGTCCGTCCCGATCGAGCAGTTCTACGTCCTTCCCCGCGATCGACTGGACCGGGAGACCGTGCTGGGGCCGGAAGAATACGTGAGCGCGGTGACACTTCCGGCCGCGAGTGCCGGCGGCTGGCAACGCTACGACAAGGTGATGCAGCGGGGGGCGTGGGATTTCGCGCTCGTGAGCCTGGCCGCGTGCCGCCGTGAGAACGGCGACATCAGACTGGTGCTCGGAGGCGTCGCGCCGCGTCCCTGGCGCATCACGAGCTCGGTCGAGGAGGATGTTGCCTCGGGCAGCCTCGATCCGGATGACGTTGCGACGCTCGCCGATCGCGCGCTCTATGATGCCCGACCCCTGTCGAAGAACGGCTACAAGCTTTCGCTCGCGTCGGCCTTGCTGAAGCGAGCTCTTTCTGACATTCTGGGGTCCGCGTGAGCCGAGCCGGCGGGGCCAACGCGACACGCAGCACCGGAGCAGTCGGCTGCGTGGTGCTCGCCGCGGGCGCGGGCACGCGCTTCGGCGAGCCCAAGTGGGGGGCGATGCTGCCCTCCGGTGAGCGCTTCCTGGATGCGGTGCTGCGATTGTCCAGAGACGCGGGACTGTCGCCGATCGTAGCGGTGGTACCGCCTGCCGTGGAGCTGTCACCCGCGGTGCGGCGGGTGGTGAACTCGGATGCCGGCGGTGAGCAGATCGCTTCGGCGCGTCTCGGCCTGGCGCAGCTGCTCAACTCCAGTGTGCTTGCGGCGCTGCTCTGGCCGGTGGATCATCCGCTGGTTCGCGTCGAGAGCTTGCTGGCGATCATCGACACGTACCGGCGAACGCAGGCATCGATTGTTGTGCCGACGTTCGGGGGGCGGAGGGGCCATCCGACGCTGTTCGCGCGCGAGTGCTGGCGCGAGCTGTTGACGGTCGAACAGGGAGGGGCGCGCGCGGTCATCCACGCCAACGCCCCTCGTGTACAGGAGGTTCCGGTGAACGATGCCGGTGTGATGCGCGACATCGATGCTCATTCTGACCTGCCAATGGACGATTGGAGATCCTCGAATGCCCTTTCTTGAACTCGCCGACAATCCCGATCTCGAAGACAACCCGCGGGAGCTGTCGAACTCGCTCGTGATCGGCAGTGGCTCGCAGGCGACGTGGCGACTCGCCAACATGGATCTTGCCGCGCGCCACTTCACGGTGAGTGTGGACACTCAAGGGCATGGACGGGTGGTGCCAGCGACTCCCCAGAACGTCGTGATCCTCAACGGCCAGCAGGTGCCGCCCAAGGGAACCGACCTGCAATTCGGGGACAGCATCGGCGCCGGGTCGGCGCGCTTCGTCTTTCTCGGGGACAGAAACGACCGCCGCCCGACGGCCACGCCAACGACGCCGGGGTTCCTGATCGATGTCAACCAGCGCAAGGCGTATCAGCTCAAACGGCGTGTCGTTCAGATCGGACGCGAGATCGGGTGCAACATCGTTCTCCGCGACCCGACGGTCTCTCGCTTCCACGCCGACCTCCGCAGCGAGGGGGGCGAGCACGTCGTCTACTCGATCGGATCGGCGGGCACGAAGGTCAACGGCGAGGCATCCACCGCTCCCACCGTGCTCAAAGAGGGGGATCAGCTCCAGATCGGCGAGACGGTCTTCACTTTCACCCGTGGCACTCTGCCCAGCGGTGTGCGGCAGGCGGACTTCGAGGACCACAGCGACGATGCGCTGAACCGCCGCTCGACGCAGCTCCACATGGATGCCGTGACGGGCGACAGCGAGAAGGTCAGCGATCGGAAGACGTTGACCTGGCTCCTGGCGGCGGCGCTCATCGTCGCGATCGCCGCGCTCGCCTGGGTGCTGATGCACTGAGCGCGACCGCGGTCACTCCGGGGAGCGCGGCTCCCCTTCCCGGAGCCTCTCGCCGGCGACTGGCCCGGAGGCGATCGCCGCACCGGCCTCACGCGCACGCTCAGCGATCGCGTCCGCATCCAGCGTTCCATAATTGAGAGTGATGCCGACTCCGCGCGGGCCAGCGATCGGCTCCCGCATCGCGGCGAGCAGCAGGTCGGCGTGCAGCGCCCACCGCAAGTGCGCGAGGAAGGGCGTGCCGTCATGACCGCGCATCGTGAACACGTCGGCAAAACCGAGCACGTCCTGGTACCAGCGTGACGAGCGCTCGAGGTCGGAGACGCGGAGCATCGGGAAGCTCGGCATCGGATAGATCTCGCGCTCCCAACCTTCGGGGCGCGGCGGGTGCTGGCTGGCGAAGTCGGGCGTCGTCATCCTCGATCGAGGAAGAATTGCGACGGGGGTCGAGCGAGACGATGCTCGAGTCTACTGTTGTGCGGCACGACACGCTAAATGGTGCGTCGGCGCGTTGACGGTCCCGCGAAAGGGGACTAGGTTATACGGGTATCCGACACCGTGCCCGCGGAAGCTCCGCGAGCACGGTGTACGTGTCCCCGCAGCTGAGGGCAACAACTTGCAGGGACACAAGTTACAGGCGCTGGGAGCCCTACATGAGCTCGTCGATCGAAACGCTGGTCAACCGCGAATATCAGTACGGCTTCGTCACGGACATCGCGACGGACACCATCCCGCGCGGACTGAGCGAGGATACCGTTCGGCTCATCTCCTCCAAGAAAGGGGAGCCTGACTGGTTGCTCGACTGGCGGCTCAAAGGATACCGCCGCTGGCTGGCGATGACCGAGCCGCACTGGTCCAACGTCACCTATCCCCCGATCGACTACCAGGCGGTCAGCTACTACTCGGCGCCCCGGACGAAGAAGCCGCTCGGAAGTCTGGACGAGGTGGATCCGACGCTGCTCGAGGCGTACGCCAAGCTCGGAATCCCCCTCAACGAGCAGAAGGTGCTGGCCGGCGTGGCGGTGGATGCCGTCTTCGACAGCGTCTCGGTGGGCACGACCTACAAGGCCGAGCTGGCGAAGATGGGGATCATCTTCTGCTCCTTCGGTGAGGCCGTCCGAGAGCACCCGGAGCTCGTCCGCAAGTACCTCGGCTCGGTTGTTCCCCACAGCGACAACTTCTTCGCCGCGCTCAATTCCGCCGTCTTCAGCGACGGGTCCTTCGTCTACGTGCCGAAGGGGGTGCGCTGTCCGATGGAGCTGTCAACCTACTTCCGCATCAATGCCGCCGACACGGGACAGTTCGAGCGCACGCTGATCGTGGCCGATGAGGGCGCGTTCGTCAGCTACCTCGAGGGCTGCACCGCGCCGAAGCGCGACGTGAATCAGCTGCATGCCGCGGTGGTGGAGCTGGTCGCGCTCGAGGGGGCAACGATCAAGTACTCGACGGTGCAGAACTGGTTCGCCGGCGACGCCGAGGGAAAGGGTGGCATCTACAACTTCGTGACCAAGCGCGGAAAGTGCGCCGGCGCGCACTCCAAGATCTCGTGGACGCAGGTCGAGACGGGCTCCGCCATCACCTGGAAGTATCCCAGCGTCATCCTGCAGGGAGACTACTCCATCGGCGAGTTCTACTCGGTGGCGGTGGTGAACAACCACCAGCAGGCCGACACCGGCACGAAGATGATCCACATCGGCAAGCACACGAAATCCACGATCGTATCCAAGGGGATCTCGGCGGGACAGGGCAACAACAGCTATCGCGGGCAGGTGAAGGTGCTGCCCCGCGCCGATGGCGCGCGCAACTACACGCAGTGCGACTCGATGCTCATCGGCAACCGGTGCGGGGCACACACCTTCCCCTACATCGAGGTGCAGAACCCGACCGCCCAGGTCGAGCACGAGGCGTCCACGTCGAAGATCGGGGAAGATCAGATCTTCTACTGCAAGCAGCGCGGGCTGAATGCCGAGCACGCCATCTCGATGATCGTGGCGGGGTTCTGCAAGGAAGTCTTCAAGGAGCTCCCGATGGAGTTCGCCCTCGAGGCGCAACAGCTGCTGGGGATCACGCTCGAGGGCAGCGTCGGGTAGGCCGCGCCCCTGCTCGGCGCTCGACATCACATCCGAGGATCGGTGGTCGTGCTTGAAATTCGTGGTTTGCATGCAAGCGTGGATGGAACGGAGATTCTTCGCGGCATCGATCTGAGCGTATCCGCAGGCGAGATCCACGCCGTGATGGGACCCAATGGCTCCGGCAAGAGCACGCTGGCTCAGGTTCTGGCCGGACATCCGGCGTACGAGGTGACCGCCGGAACGGTCACCTATCTGGGCCAGGATCTGCTCGCGCTCGATCCCGAAGAGCGAGCCCAGCAGGGGGTCTTCCTCGCCTTTCAGTATCCGGTCGAGATCCCCGGCGTCTCGAATGCCTACTTCCTCCGCTCCTCCTACAACGAGGTGCGCAAGGCCCGCGGCCAGGAGGAGGTGGATCCCCTCGAGTTTCTGTCTCTCATGGAGGAGAAGCTCCGGATCGTGCACATGAGCGACGAGATGCTCAATCGTTCCGTGAACAGTGGCTTCTCCGGCGGGGAGAAGAAGCGCAACGAGATCCTCCAGATGGCGGTGCTGGAGCCGCGACTGGCCATCCTCGATGAGACGGATTCCGGGCTCGATATCGACGCCCTTCGCGTCGTTGCCGATGGCGTCAACAAGCTTCGCGATCCGGAGAATGCGACGATCGTGGTGACGCATTATCAGCGTCTCCTCAACTACATCATTCCCGATCGTGTGCACGTCCTGGTGCAGGGTCGCATCGCTCGCTCCGGCGGCAAGGAGCTGGCGTTGGAGCTCGAAGCCCGTGGCTACGACTGGCTCGTACCCGAGGCTGGCGCGTGACGGTCCAGTACTATCAGCAGGAGTTCGCGGACTTCTCGCGTCGGAGAACCGGCGCCGATCCGGCCTGGCTGGCGCCGGTGCGGCGCTCGGCCATCGAGCGGTTCGCCGCCCTCGGCTTCCCCACCCCGCGCGATGAGGACTGGCATTTCACGAGCGTCGCTCCGATCGCCGAAAAGGAGTTCCAGTCGCTGGACTCCGCCGGCGGTCTCGTGGAGCCCGCGGCCGTCGCTCCCTTCGGCTTTGGCGAGGACGACTGGCCCCAGCTCGTCTTTGTCAACGGACACTGCGTTCCTCGTCTGTCCATGCCTGGGGCACTGCCTCGTGGCGCGCGCGTGCTGGACCTACCGTCCGCGCTGCGTGAGATCCCCGATCTTGTCGAGCGCTGGCTGACCACGCTGGCGTCGGTTGACAACGCCTTCACCGCGCTCAACACCGCGTTCTTCCGCGACGGCGCCGTCGTGCACATTCCCGCGAGCGTGGAGCTGACGGAGCCGATCCACCTGCTCTTCGTGGCCGACGCCAGCGCCGCCAAGGGCGTCTCCCATCCGCGCAATCTCATCATCGCCGGGCGGAATGCCCGGGCGACGGTGATCGAGAGCTACGTCTCGCTCACCGAGGGGAGCTACTTCACGAACGCGGTCACGGAAGTCGCGGTGGAGGAGGGCGCCACCCTCCGACACTACCGGATCCAGCGCGAGAGTAGCCGGGCCTTTCACGTCGCCACCACGCAGGTGCACCAGGCGCGCGACAGTCATTTCCTGTCCTTTTCCTTCGCCACCGGCGCCGCGCTGTCACGGACCAACATCTACACGGTGCTCGACGGAGAAGGGGCCGGTGCCACCCTGGATGGTCTCTACATGGGCGCCGATGAGCAGCACATCGACAATCAGACCCGGATCGAGCACGCGCAGCCGAACTGCTTCAGCCGCGAGGTTTACAAGGGCATTCTCGATGGATCGTCGCATGGTGTCTTCAATGGCAAGGTCCTTGTCCGGCCGATCGCCCAGAAGACCGACGGGAAGCAGAGCAACAACAATCTCCTGCTGTCCGACCGGGCCCGGGTGGATACGAAGCCACAGCTCGAGATTTTCGCCGACGATGTGAAGTGCACCCACGGCGCGACCATCGGCCGCCTGGACGAGCTCGCGCTCTTCTACATGAAGTCGCGCGGCATCCCGGCCGACACGGCCCGCACGCTCCTCACCTTCGCGTTCGCCGCCGACGTTCTGCAGCAGATCGAGTCCGTGCCGGTCCGGGAGATGCTGGAGCGGCTCGCCCGCGAACGCTTCACCGGCTCGCCCACGGAGGAGCCGGTGGGCGCTTCCGCGGCTCTCCGATAAGGGTCGCGGCCCCGGCTCACGTGTCCGATCTCACCGAGCTGTACCAGAACGTGATCCTCGATCACAATCGGCGCCCGCGCAATTACGGCACGATGCAGCATTCCGATGCCACTGCCGAAGGCAAGAACCCGCTGTGCGGAGATCAGCTCACGCTCTGGGTGAAGCTCGATGGCCAGCAGATCGAGGATATACGTTTCACGGCTTCGGGATGCGCCATCTCTCGGGCGTCTGCCTCGATGATGACGGCGGCGGTGAAGGGAAAGAGCCGCATCGAGGCCGACACGCTCTTCGAGCGCTTTCACCGGCTCGTCACCGGCCGCGCCGAGCCCGGCGAGGATCCGGCGGCGCTCGGCAGCCTCGCGGCTTTTTCCGGCGTGTCACGCTTTCCGGTGCGCGTGAAGTGCGCAAGTCTCGCCTGGCACACGTTGCGGGCGGCGCTCGCCCAGCGTGACGAGGTCAGCACCGGGTGACGGCCCGGGCCCGGCCCGTCGAGGACGCCTTCGAGCTCGTCGCCAGGGTGGACGAGCTTCCAGAGGACGGGCTGCTCACTGTCGCACGCGCCAACGGAGAGCGGATCTGTCTCGCGCGGAAGGATGGCCGCATCTTCGCCGTGTCGGACGTTTGCACGCATCAGGAGTTTCCGATGGCGGAGGGAATGCTTCATGACACCGACGGTCGCTGTGTGATCGAGTGCATCTGGCACGGCGCCCGCTTCGACTGCGCCACCGGCGCCGTTCTTCGACAGCCGGCTGTCGATCCCCTGCCGACGTTCACCGTGCGTGTCGAGGACGGCGGGATCTATGTCGGGGGCCGGGCGGGATGACGATGGCGACCGCGCAGTTGCCCCTCGCCGCCCGCGCCGACTTCCCACTGCTCGCCGGAAGTCCGGGGTTGGTCTATCTCGATTCCGCCGCCACCTCGCAGAAGCCGCGAGCGATGCTCGACGCGATGCGCGACTTCTACGAGCACGACAATGCGAACCCCCATCGCGGCGCCTATGCGCTGTCGGTCCGCGCGACCGATCGCTACCAGCGGGCCCGGCAGCGCGTCGCACGATTCGTCGGAGTGGCGGATGAAGACTGCCTCCTCTTCACGCGCGGCACCACGGAGTCGCTCAACCTGATGGCGGGCTCGTGGGGTCGGGCGAACGTCGCCGCGGGCGATGAGATCCTCATCACGGGGGCCGAGCATCACGCCAACTTCGTTCCGTGGCAGCAGCTGGCCATCGAGCGCGGCGCTTCCCTGCGCATCTGCGGCCTGTGCCCCGATGGCAGCCTGGATCTCGACAGCTTCCGGGCGGTGCTCGGACCTCGTACCCGCGTGGTCGCATTCAGTCACGTCTCGAACGCGCTCGGCACGATCAATCCGGTGCGTGACATCGTGGCGCTGGCGCGGGAGCGTGGCGGCAGCGTCGCCCGGCCGCCGCTCATCGTGTGTGATGGGGCGCAGGCGGCGCCGCATCTCGCTGTCGACTTCGACGCGCTCGGCGTGGATGCCTACGCCTTCAGCGGCCACAAGATGTGCGGTCCCATGGGCATCGGCGTCCTGGCAGCGCGCCGACAGATCCTCGAGGCGATGCCCCCCTGGCAAACGGGAGGCGACATGATCGAGAGCGTCTTCGACGACCGATCCACATGGAACGTTCTTCCGCACAAGCACGAGGCCGGCACGCCGAACGTGGCGGGGGCGGTGGGCCTCGCCGCGGCCACCGACTACCTCGACCAGTTCGGCATGGATCGCATCCGCTCACACGAGCGCGCGCTCGTCGCCCTGGCACAGCGGCGGCTCGAGACCATCGAGGGACTCCGCGTCCACGGACCGCCACCATCGGAGCGCAGCGGCGTGGTGAGCTTCACTCTCGCGGGGATCCATCCCCACGATCTCGCCACCGTTCTCGATGAAGTCGGTGTCTGCGTGCGCGCGGGACACCACTGTGCTCAGCCGCTCATGCGCCGCCTCGAGCTGCCGGCCACCGCCCGGGCCTCATTCTACATCTACAGTGGCGAGTCGGACGTCGAAGCGCTGGTCGAGGGCGTGGAGCGAGCCCGGAAGCTCTTTGACGGCAGGTGAATCGGCATCCGACGCTCCGGAAGCATTCCCGAGACGGCGGTCCAGGATCGAACACCGGTGATGCTGGCCGGCGGTCCAGCGTTGCGGGACATCATCGCTCCGACCTCGATGGCGGAGAGATCCGCCGCGCTCTGTCCCCGATGCACCGTATAGACTCCGGTGTTCGGGAGGATGTCGGTGGGCCGGTCGACGGTGCCGACGAGCGCATACATCCGGAACCGCCCGTCGGCCAGATTCAGGTAGGACAGGGGAATGCGGACCGTTTCCGAATCGGCGTCGAACACGATCGGCACGGGATTCGAGGCGTTGGTCGTGGCGTTATCAGCGAACGCGTAGCCCAGCGAGTCGAATAGCCCGATGACATAGTCGACGCCGATGCTCCTCTGAATGCCGAAGTTCGTCGACAGCGGCTCCCTTCCCGTCTGGATGTTCTCATCCACGTCCAGCTCGATGTAACCGAACACCGATGACGCGCTCGCGACATTGGGCGAGGTGACCGGGCGCGTGTACCGCACCACCAGCACCAGTGAATCGTTCGAGACGTATCCGGCGAGCTCGCGGGCGTCCATCGCTCGGAAGCTGCCGCTCTGGCTGAACGGCAGGGTGTCGTTGACCGGGTCAGTGAAGGCGAACCGGGTCTTGCCGTCGCCGCTCGGCCGGGTGGAGTCGCCACCGCACGCGGCAAGCCCGGTGAGGGTGAGGAGAAGCGCGGTTGACGGCAGCGCGCGGTTGAACACGTTGGCCTCCGGTAGGCGGGATCAAACGAGCCGCGCGTGTCGCCGCCGGCCGGTACAACATATGAAGTGAACCGCACCGGCGCACCGGAGGCTCCGCTGGACCCCAGGGGCCTGGCGCGCGCCTTTGTGCTAAGTTGTCGGGCGGCCACTGCCGAGGCAGAGGCCCATATAGTCCGCTCCACCAACGCTCCACATGACCTCTGAGCAGATCGCCCATCCAGCTCTGGAAAAACTCGCCCCCGACTACGAGATCGTACGCGAGATCGGTCGGGGCGGTATCGCCGTCGTCTATCTGGCTCGGGATCTGGCGACCGGCCGCGACTGCGCCATCAAGCTCATACGGGCCAAGCACCTGGGCGATGAGGAGGCTCTCTCGCGGGTGGCACGCGAGGCGAGCTATGCCGTGTCGCTGCGCCATCCCAACATTCTCCCGGTCACCGCCGCCCGCGATCTCGGCGATGAGGGGGTGGCGCTCATGATGGACTACGTGCCGGGCCGTACCCTCAAGAGACGTATCAGGGAGGATGGCGCCCTCCCGTTCGCCGAGGCGGTACGGGTGCTCCGTGACATCGCGGCGGCATTGGGACACGCCCATGACCGCGGAATCATCCACCGGGACGTCAAGCCGGAGAACATCTTCCTCGAGGATGCGCCAGCCGCGTCGGATGTCCCCACTGGAGAGCCGCCGGGCGACGTGCTGACCAGCGGGGGGGGGTGGCGGCGCGCACGACTCGCCGACTTCGGGATTGCTCGCGCTCTCCAGACCGACACCCAGCTCACGCAGACCGGGTTTGCGATTGGCACCCCGAGCTACATGTCACCCGAATGTATCGAGGGTGCGCCCATCGACGGCCGAACCGATCTGTACAGCCTCGGACTCGTCGCGTGGGAGATGATAAGTGGCGAGACGCCCTGGGCGGGCGAGAGCCTCTACGCTGTGCTTTATCACCAGAAGCACGACCAGCCATCCCCCGCCTTCGCCGATCTGCGCCCCGGAGCGCCGCGATCCCTGGTGCTCGCGGTCGAGGGACTGCTCGAGAAGGATCCCCATCTGCGCTGGGATGATGCGGAAGACTTTGTGGCCGCTCTCGACGGAAGGCCGATGCGACGACGGCCCGTGACCCCCGCCTCGTCAGTCGATGCCAACACCGTGCGCTTCCGCCGGGCCGGAGCGACAGGCGCCGTCGAGGAGCAGACCGAGGCGGCTGTCCCGCCGCCAAGGCGCCGCACGCTGCGCGCGCTGCTGATGGCGCTGGCCGTTCTTGCCGCCCTGTCGGCAGCGGGCTACGGAGTGCAGGCGCTCCGGCCGCGCCGCGGCTCGGTGCAGGCTTCCTCTCCGGGGACACTCAGCACGACAGTTGGTCCTGGCGCGCCCCAGGTGGCGAACAGCGGCCCCGCCCCCAGCGCGACCCGTCCCGTCAAGGGGGGGAGGAAGTCCGTGGGGACGTCATCGGCAGCCTCGCCAAGGCCCTCGCCGGCGGCAACGCCCGGCATCCAGAAAGCGCCCATTGCCGCCGTTGACTCGACGCACCAACCGCACCCGCCGGATCTCGTCGCTACCTGGTCCCACTTCAGTCCGCGAGCTCCCCTGTCGGATTCTCTGACCATGCTTTTCCGAGCCGACGGGACCGCTCGGAGCCGGGAGCGTCGCCTCGGTCTCGGATTCCTCGGCTGGAACAGTCGCGTCACGACGCGAGAAGGGAGATGGGAGGTTCGCTCCACCGCCCTGGGCAAAAAGAGCCTGTGCGTGAGCTGGAGCGGAAAGCGCGGCGCCCGCGCCCAGGAGGCGTGCAATTCCTTCGTCCCACCGGCGGACTCGCTCGCACCCCTTTCCTTTGCCGGCCGATACTGGAGGCGCGTACCGAAAGCGCCGCAGTGACGACGGCTCAGATCGCGATGTCCCTCCGGCGGGCGGGGCTCGGCACGCAATGGCCGCACGATCTGATCTTCTCGGATGCTATCCGGTAGGTCAGCAGAGATGCACCGCCATCGCCTTGAAGGACGCGAACACTTGTTGACCCGGTAATAGGCCCAGCTCCTGCGCCGACCGGGTGGTGAGGGCGGCGACGAGCGGAACACCCGCGATGTCGATGGTCGCCCGTGTGAGGGCGCCGACGGCCGCGATCTCGCTCACTCGTCCGGCAAACTGGTTGCGGGCCGAGGTCGGATGTGGGACGAGGGAGAGCATGACTTCCTCCGCCCGGATCACGGCGTGTCCGGCGCCGCTCGAGGCGTCACCGACGGTGTAGAGCGTGAGGGGACCGGCGCGAAACTCGATCGCACGGTGCCCGCGAGACAGCGCCTCGGTCTCTCCATGCACCCAGTCCGGCGCCTCGTCGCTCAGCACCCGCGCTTCTCCGGCAAAAACGTTTTCCGCGCCGAGAAACTCGGCGATGTAGGGCGAAGCCGGCTCGCGAAACACCTGCTCTGGTCGCCCGGACTGGAGCACTCGGCCGCCATCCAGAAGAATCGCCACGTCTCCCAGAAGACCCGCTTCGGTGAAATCATGCGTGACCTGCAGAACCGTCATCCCCCATTCGCGGTGCATCGTGCGGACCTCGCGCCGTACGCGCACTCGGCGACGGGGATCGAGAGCGCTGAAGGGCTCATCGAGGAGCAACACATCGGGGCGGCTGGCGATCGCCCGGGCGATCGCGACCAGCTGCCGCTCGCCACCGCTGAGTCCTCGAATCGCGCGCCCCCGCAGCTCCGCCGCGCCGAGCCGCGAGGCGACCTCGGAGGCTGCGGCCGGCTCCGACGCCCCATACGCGATGTTCTCGGCCACCGAGAGGTGGGGAAAGAGGTATCCGAGCTGATAGACGAAACCGATGCGGCGGCGCTCGGGCGGAATTCCCGCGGCATCCCGAGCCTCGCCACCCGCTCCCGCGAGGCGAAGCCGGCCGCCGCGCTGCGGGATGATGCCGGCGATCGTCTCGAGCAGCGTCGTTTTTCCGGAGCCAGCAGGTCCGATCACCACGCCGTAGCTGCCTTGTGGCACGGTGAAGGTCACATCCGAGAGGACGAAATCCCCTACCTGGGCGTGCAGACCCGTGACCTCGATCATCGATCAGGTCGCAGGGCGCGCAACAGGATCAGGGGCACCAGCGCCAGCATGACGAGCACCGCTGCGACTGGCAGTGCCTCTCCGAGCCCGAAGCTGGTGAAGCGGTCGTAGCTCAGCACGCTGGCGACCTTCGGGTTGTAGGTGAGCACGACGATCGCACCGAATTCGCTGACCGACCGCGCCCACATCACCACCGCGGCCGCGATCAGACCGCGCATCGACAGCGGCAGTGTCACCCGGCGGAAGACGCGCCACAGAGGATCGCCCAGCGTTCGGGCGACCGACTCGTAGCGCGTGTCCACGCGGGCGAACGCCTCGTGCGCGGCGCTGATGTAGAGCGGGGCCGCGACGAAGAGCATGGCGGCGACGATACCGATGGGAGAGCCGACGACGCGCAGACCGAGCGCGAGCGCCGATCGTCCCAGCGCGCTCTCTCGGCCGAGCAACAGCAGCAGCGCAATGCCGGCGACCGGATGGGGGATGAGCAGGGGGAGATCGATGACGGCAGCGAGCACCGCGCGTCCGCGAAAGCGTTGGCGGGCGAGCAGATAGGCGAGAGGGGTACCACCGGCCACTCCGAGGATGACCGCGCTCGTGGCGGTGAGGGCGGTGAGCCAGAGCGCCGACCGCAGCTCGGCATCGGAGAAGAGACGGCGTGCCCCCGCCCCGCCCGAGCCCGCGACGAGCTGCGCGATCGGCACGACGAAGAAGAGCAGGCAGAGCGAGCCGAGCAGCGCGGCGACGACGCTCGCCGCCCCGTGGAGCCTCCTGCCGTCGGCACGATGCGGGACGGCGCCGGTCATCTCGACAGTATGCCCGCTCGCGCGCAGCCACCGCAAGCGCGCGCGCTCCGACGAGCGCTTGACATCCCTCACGCCGCCCGTACAACGTGACGTCCGCCACCCGACCGTTTTCGCTTCTTTCATCTCCAGAGATGACCGATTCCGCCATCGAGATTCGCGGCGTGGCCAAGCGCTACGCCGAGCATGTGGCCGTGCACGATCTGTCGCTCTCGGTGCCGCGCGGCGCGGTGTACGGGCTGCTCGGTCCGAACGGAGCGGGCAAGACGACCACGATCCGGATGCTGCTCAACATCATCGCTCCGGATGAGGGATCGATCCTGCTGTTCGGGCGTCCCAACGATGAGGCTGGCGTGACCGACCGCGTCGGTTATCTGCCGGAGGAGCGCGGCCTCTACAAGCGCATGCAGGTGCGGCGCGTGCTGCGCTTTCTGGCCGAGCTCAAGGGGGTGCCGGGCCACGAGGCAGATCGCCGCATCGTGGAGTGGACGGAACGGCTCGGGCTCCGCACGCCGGAGAAGGACTGGGGACTTGCCAAGGTGGATGAGCTGTCGCGCGGAATGCAGCAGAAAGTGCAGTTCATCGGGACGTTGTTGCACGATCCGGAGCTGGTGATCCTCGACGAGCCATTCAGCGGCCTCGACCCGATCAACGCGCAGGCCCTGAAGGACACGGTGGTGGAGCTCAAGCGTCGCGGCCGGACCGTCATCTTCAGCACCCATCTCATGGACAACGCCGAGCGACTGTGCGATTCGGTGTGCATCATCGCGCGGGGCGAGAAGGTGCTCGACGGAAGTGTGGCCGGCGTGAAGGCCGAGCACGGCGGCAGAAACATCGCTCTGGCGCTCGGTGCGAGCCGCGATGGCGCGGTCGCCGCGGTGCTCGGCGATCGCACACTCATCTCGCGTATCGATGACTCGAATCGTTTTCTCGAGCTCGAGCTCGCGCCCGGCGCCGATCCGCAGCTCCTGTTGCGACGGCTGCTCGAGAGCGGCGCGACCATCGAGCGCTTCGAGCTGGTGACGCCGTCGCTGCACCAGATCTTCCTGGAGAAGGTGGGCGCGACCGGCGTCGAGGCAGGGGTGACCGGTCATGGCTAGACTTTGGGCTGTGATCACGCGCGAATACATGGAGCGCGTGCGCTCGAAGTGGTTTCTCGTGAGCACCATCCTGGCGCCCCTGCTGTTCGGTGTCATGCTCATCCTGCCGATGTGGATGGCGCGCACGATGCAACCGTCCGCGGATATCGGACACATCGTCATCCTCGACGCGACCGGCAGCCGACTGGGCACGCGCATCGCCGGAGAGTTGAATGGAGGAGTGACCGGCGACAGCTCTCTCACCCAGGTCATCGAGGTCGCGTCAGCGGCTCTCGGCAGAGCCGAGAGCACCTCTACCCAGCAAGTGATAGCGAAGCGGGCGAAGGGATACCTGGTCGTCGACTCCGCCACCTTCAGCTCGCTGCGAGCGCGCTATTCCGGGACCAACGCGACCTCGGAAGTCGACATGCGGCGCCTCGAGCGCATCCTGCACGACCAGGTGACCGCCATCCGGCTGGAGCGCGCGGGGCTCGACGCGGTGCAGGTGCGAGCGCTCACGTCCAGCGCCGTCACCCTTCAGACCGATCAGCTCTCGGAGCGGGGACGGGGCGGATCCGGCAAGGTGAGCATGATCTTCGCCTTCGGCGTCGCCTTTCTCCTCTACATTGCGATCTTCCTCTACGGACAGAACGTGCTGCGCGGAGTGATCGAGGAAAAGCAGACGCGGGTGGCGGAGACGGTCGTGTCGAGCATCTCGCCCACGACGTTGCTCGCCGGCAAGGTTCTCGGCGTCGGTGCGGTCGGGATTACCCAGCTCACGCTATCGATCGCCGGCTCGGTGCTGCTCGTGAGGCTCCGCGAGCCGATCATGCATCGGCTGGGCATGCCGATGGTTCCGATGTCGCTGCCGCATATCTCGCCGGCGGTGGCCCTGCTGCTGCTCCTGTATTTCCTCCTGGGGTACGTCTTCTACGCGGCTCTCTTCGCAGCCGTCGGGGCGCTGATCAGCACGGAGCAGGAGGCGCAGCAGGTGCAGCTTCCCGTCGCCATGCTCCTCGTCATCACCGCCCTCTTCATCCAGCCGGTGATGATGGCCCCGGAGGCGCCGTTGGCCCGGAGGCTGTCATGGCTGCCCTTCTCCTCGCCCATCATCATGCCGCTCCGTCTCAGCCTCGGCGCGATCTCGGCGCTGGACATCGCGCTGTCGCTGGTCTCCCTGGTGATCGGTTGCGCCGCGGTGGTCTGGATCGCGGCCCGGATCTATCGAACCGGGCTGCTGATGTACGGAAAGCGCGCTACGCTCGGAGAGATCATGCGCTGGGTGCGCGTGACACGATAGGGACGCTACCGCACGCGCGTCGCCACACGTGGTGCCCCCGACAACGCGATCGCGAGCCATCTCACCCTTCCGCTATCGTCGCGGAGGAACGTGTACCTCGTCCCGTCCAGTGGTGCGAAATAACTCGAGTCGTTCGCGGCGACGACCTCCACAGCCGTACCTTCGCGCTCCCGGATCACGAGCTGCGATCTCCTGCTCGTGACGTCCACGAGCGCTGCCTGACCCGCCGACTCGAGGTGGTACTCCCCCACGAGCTCCCGGTAGCGGCGCGGATCCACGGCGGCGACCGGCCGCTCCACCGGATGCATCGCCGGCCAGCCGTACTCGCGGGCCACGCTTCGGATGATCTCGTGCGCCAGCGCACCTCCGCTCTCCGAGTTCGTCATCACCACGGCTCCCTGTCCGGTCGTCGGGAACGCCACCATCAGGCAGCGGTAGCCCTTGCTCTCCCCCTCCCGGCCGAACCATGCCGCCTCGCCGACGTCGTTCACGTCGATTCCCAGTCCCCCGCCCAGCGGCTGACGCACGAGCATCTGTCCGGCGAGAGAAGCGGAGAGCACCCGACCCTGGCCCAGTGGCGCGCGGAGCAGCTCGATCATCACCTGGGCGAGATCGCCGGCGGTCGTCCACAGTCCGTCTGCGGCCAGCTCCGGATGGCTGTACCAGCGTCCGGCCACCTCACCTCCTTCGGCGTGATGGGCCCACGCGGCATGAAGGCTCAACGGGGGAGGAGGAGATGCGAGGAAGTGGCTGTGGCGCATCCCCAGGCTATCGAGCACCAGCCGTCGCATGAGCCGCGCAAAGGAGTCGCCCGTCACGTCCTCCAGGAGCTGCTGGAGCACCGCGTAGCTGCCGGCCGACGCACGGCGCTCGGTGCCGGGCGGTAGCTCGATCTTCGCGGCCGGGGAGTTCGAAGGAGAACGCCCGTCGAGCAGCTGCAGAAGGCTGGGAACCGGTTCCCCCCACGCGTAACCGCGAAAGCGAGGTACCCCAACTCCGGCGGTCTCGCTCAGCAGACCGCGCACCGTGGGCGGGCTCCACCGCGCGGACTCATCCCCGGTGAGTCGCCAGCTTCGAAGCTCCCGATTCACGTCGTCGTCGAGTGTCAGCTTGCCCTGCCCGACCAACGCCAGAGCCGCCAGCGAGCTGACCGTCTGGCTCGCCGAGCCGGCGTGAAAGAGCGTGGTGGAGTCGATGGGCTCGCTTTCCTGTCGCACGCGGGCGCGAGTGACCCCGTACGATCGGGTCCAGGCGAGATGGCCGTTATCGATGACGGCGACGCTCAGACCGGGCACGCGGAAGTGTTCCATCCGCGCGCGCAGCTGCATGGTTTCTTCCGCCCGCCCGCGGAGGAGGATCGCCGGGAGCAGACCGCGCTCGACGCGAGCCACTCGCTCGTCCTGCCGGTAGGTGGGGAGTCGCGCGGAACGGAGTTGAGTCGCGGGTACCACCACCGGTGTGGTTCCCGGCCGCGAGACGGCGCTGCCAACGCGAATCGCATTGCGCTCGGTGAGCTCGACCAGCTCCATGCCCTTCTGCACCACGATCGGAACGGTCCACACCATTCTCACGCCATCGAACTCGACGCCATCGACCGGCTCGGTGTAGTAGGCGCCAGGTGCCAATCGGATCTGCGCACCGCCGGTCGCGTCGGTGCGGATCGTCGCGCTGTCGTGGCGCAGGCCGACCATCCGGAAAGCGAAGCCCTCGACGGGATACGACCCGCGAGCGTCGTAGAGGGCGACGCGAAAGTGGACGTTCACGTCCTGTGCGCGAGCCGGAGAGCCGGACACGAGCAGGAGGCACGCGCCGAAGAGACGCGCGACGGAGGGCCAGGGTGAATGCATGGGGAACGGTCTCCGGATACGACGAGGCGCTCATCGGCGAGCGGACAGCAAAGCTATGTCGCCGACTCGTGCCTTGCTACGGGCGGGGAGGAGGGGGCGCCCGGTGCTCGCGAGCGGCGACAGACCGGTCCAGCGGGAGGCTTCTGGGGTTCTGGACCGACGACGGTCCCGCTGGCGACGGCGGCATCACGGCATCGGCCGCAACCGGCCGGCCTGCATCCATCTCCCCGGGATCCCGGCCCAGCCCGGTTCGCCGTGGTGATTGCGCCAGCGCCCGGTCCGTGCGGCGCCGCAGCTCGGCCGCGGCGGCGCGGCGACGGACCCCGACACCGAGGATCCCGCTCCAGACCGCCGAGATGGCGAGCACCGTCCACCCGGCAACGCAGAGGACGATGAGGGTGCGAAGCTGCCATTCGTTACCGCCGAAATCCTTGGGCATCCATGCGCCGACGCGCCGATAGATCGGATCGATCGTGAGCGACAGCTCCAGCGCGGCGAGGATGAACAGCCCGATCGAGAGCCGCGCGAACAGCCGGGGCACCTGCCCCGTGCGCTCGTAGCGATGGGCGCGCCGCAACGCGATGGTGGCGAGCGCAAGTCCGCTCAGCCACTGGACGGCACCGGCGATGGGAAGGAGTGAGCCCATAGGATGTTCCGTTCAGTCCGGAAACAGGAAGGGCCGGGCGAGCTGCCCGGCCCTTCCGACCCTCGTCGACCCAGTCAGCGAGACGTGGTTGACGAGCCGATCGCGCCGCTGTCCTGCATGGGCTGGTCCAACCCGAGCACCTGCGCCGAGCGCCGACTGGTGTCGAGGGTGCCATGCAGCTCGCGATCCACGACCTCCGACGCCGCCGCTCGGCTCCGGGCTCCGCCCGAACCGTTCGAGGCCCCGATCGCCTGCTTGATCTCGCCTACCCAGCCATCGAGGCGATCGTGGAACGCGCCAGTCAGCTGAGTGAGCACGTGTGCGGCCGCGTCGTCGAGCAATCCAGCCAGGCGGTTGCTCGCCCCACCGGTGGCGGCCACCGTTGCCGAGGCCGTTTTGACATCGGCGCGCGTGCTCGCCAGGAGGAATCCGGCGCCAGCCGCGACAGCAATCGCGGGCCACGGGTGGTCACGAATCACGTTCCCGACATTCAATTTCTGCTCGAGCTGCTCGAGAGTCGTCGACATCCGTTCGCGCGTCAGCTCGATGTCGCGCCGGACGTCAGCCGTTGTTTCAGCCATTCCTTGTCCTCCTTGAGCGTAGCTATTGTCTCATCCGGCCGAAGCCGGGCAGGCGACAGCATTGATTGCCCGCGCCGCATCAGAACGAACGCGACTCCGCCGAGCAGCACGGTGGCGATGAGCGCGGCCAGCCAGTAGCGATCGCGGAGCCATTGATCGCCCGCGAGCAGGACGACTCCGGTCAGCAGAGCCAGTCCGCCAATCAGAGCCGTCGCCGCGCCGACAGCGACCTGTGCGGTGCCGATTCCGACACCGTGCAGCATCGCCGTGATCTCGAGACGGGCCAGGCGCGCTTCGGCTCGAACCAGTGTCGCGCTCGCATCGGCCAGCTCGCGCAGGAGTGTAGCGATCCCGCGACTCTCCTGCTGCATGGGCACGCCTAGTCGGACTTGCGTCCGCCGAAGGCTTTCCCGAGCACGTAGCCAATCCCCGCCGCGATGAGAAGCGTGCGGCCGGGATTGTTCTTCACCTGTCCCTCGATGCCCGTGCGGATCGAGTCCATATCCGCCGTGCGCAGCCATTGGGCGGTGTTGTCCATCCCTTCCGCCACCGTTGTCGTGACCTTCGCCCTGACGTCTGCGTTGGCGATCGTTCCGGTTTCCGGTCCCGCTGATCCACCAGCCTGACGGAGTCGATCGGCACCGGCGGTCATCTTGTCGGCGAGAGTCGCTTTGAACTGGCTCGCCTTCTCCTTCACCTGGCCGGCCCGATCTCGGGCCTCGCCGGCAACTTTCGACGTCACACTCTGCGGCTCCGACCATCCCGTCTGAGCGCCGCTCTGTCCGGCGGAATACCCAGTATTCATCGATGGCTGGTTGAGGCCCGTCGACGCGCCCGACGCGTCACTGCCGCTGCCATCGAATTCGTTGCCGGAATCAAAACCGCCGGCTCCCCCAGTCGATTTCCGTTCCATGTTCTCCTCTCCAGTCAATGTGCGTGCCCCGAGCCTATGCAGAGTATGTGCCGGGCGGCGGCGCGAATGCTTAGGCGACGCAAATGCTTCAGGCGAACGCAGGTGCTCAGCAGAAGCGATCGAACGCTGCGGCGAGGTCGGTCGCGATCGCATCCGCGCTGCGTCCTTCGATCTGATGGCGCTCGAGCATGTAGACGAGCTTGCCGTCCTTGAGCAGACCGATCTGCGGCGAGGACGGCGGATAGCCGGTGAAGTAGCTCCTGGCACGCGAGGCCGCGTCGAGATCCTGGCCCGCAAAGACCGTCGTCGAGAGGTCTGGCTTTTTCCCGTGCTGCAGCGCCTTCGCGACGGCGGGGCGCGCATTGCGCGCCGCGCATCCGCACACCGAGTTCACGACGACGAGCGTCGTTCCCGTGGAGTTCTTGAGCTTCGCGTCCACGGCGTCCGCGGTCCGCATCTCCTCCACGCCGAGCCGCGTCAGCTCCTGCCGCATGGGGGCGACCATCCGTTCATCGTATGGCATCGTGTTCTGCTCCGATAACTGTCGTTGTAAACTCCCTCTTACCGTCAATCCTCATGGTACCCTTCCCGGACGAGGGCGAGAATCGCTGTCTGCGGGACGACCAGATACCGGTCGTTCTCGAAGGTGATCTCCACCGCCGCCCGGCGAAAAAAGAGCGCATAGTCTCCCACCCGTGCCTGCATGGGCACGAAGCGCGTCTCGCGCGCCGCCGTGCGCCATGGCTCCTCACCAGGCTCACCAGGATCCGGCATCGGCAGCCCCGGACCGGTGGCGACGATGTGGCCGCCCTGAACAGCCTGGTTGTCGATCGCCGTCGGTGGAAGATACAGCCCCACCTTCGTGCGCTCCTCCCCCTCCTCCACCGCGACCAACACCCGGTCGCCGACGACGATCAGCTTCTTGTCGTGCTTCCGCATGGCTATCTCACCACGTGATAGGCGGTCTGGCCCGCGACGTCACGGCGAGTCAGGATGGCGAACGTGATCCTCGTGGATGGCTTGCGCCGTGTGCGCTCGGTCCTCGTGCTTGAGCAGGGCGTAACGCACCGCCTGCACGACCCCTGCCAGGATCACGGCGAACACCGAGACCGCGAGAGTGTCGATCAGAAGGGCGCTCTGCGCTATCGATGCCCAATCGTGCCCGTGAGCATAGTCGGTGCCGAGACGCTCCATGCCCGCCGCGATCAGCGCGGCGCTCACCGCCGCCTCCGTCGCCCCGACGCACAGCCCGAAGAGCGGCGCTCTCCACAGCCAGTGCTTCACCGGATAGTTCCCGAGATGCGCCGTTGCGAGCGCGAGCAGGATGAGCGTCTCCCCGGCGTACGTGGCGAGAAGGAACCAGCCGCTCGTTCCGTTCCCGGCGTTGAGCATCAGCAACCGGTACAGTCGGATGACCACTCCGGCCACCACCGCCATCGCCCCGAGGCCAAGCACCAGGCGCCGGACGACCGGCGGCTCCTCGAGACGCCACTCGACAGTCTGTCGGGGAAAGAAGGCGACCATGCTGTTAATGATAGGCCGCCGCGGGGGATGGGCAACAGCGAAAAGTCAGCCGCGGCCGATGTGCTCCATCAGCCACGCGAGGCTCTGTCTCACGTGGATGCTCCAGTAAGCCCAATCGTGCCGGCCGGGCCACTCGGCGTAACTGCTCGCCACACCCAAGCGCTCGAGCTCCCAGTGGAACGCGCGACTCTGATCGGCGAGTCCGTCCTCGGTCCCGAGGTCGATGAAGAGCGCCGGGAGCGGTCTTCCTGCGCGGACCAGGCGCTCCGCCATCCGTCGCGGGTCGCGGGCAAGCCAGGCCAGGCTGTCGCGCCCGAACACGCCGTCCGTGTACCGCCACAGCCTCCCCCAACCCGCTCGAAGGGTGTCCATATCGGTGGCGTATCGCGGTGGCGCCAGGAAAGGATGGGAGCCGGCGTACAGCGGCGAGAGGACGCCCGAGTGGCTGGCGGCCGCGGAGAAGACCTCCGGATAGCTGAGAGCGAGGGAGATCGCTCCGTAGCCCCCCATGCTCAGGCCGGCGATCCCCCGGTGCTCCCGGTCCGCGATGGTCCGATAGGCGGAGTCCACGTGAGCCACCAGGTCGCGCGCGATGTAGTCGTCGTAGTGGGGCCACGGCACGCAGTAGCTCGATGACGGCTCCTTCGTCCCCTCGCGCTGGGCCTTGAGGCAGGTCGCGTAGCTGCCGAGAGAATTCCAGGTCGTATACCATCCATCATCGCCATCGGGCATGATGACGATCATGTCGCGACCGCCGGCGGCGAGCAGCGAGTCCATGGCGGCGTCGAGGTGCCCAGCGCGCGTCCAGTCGCTCTCCGATCCGAAGAGTCCGTGCAGATAATACGCGACCGGATAACGCCGGCCGTCCCTCATCGCGTACGAGGGCGGCAGATAGATTATGTAATGTTTCCGCGCGCCCAGCGCGGGCGACCAGAAGCTGTCCTGCTGGACGCTGCCAGAGGGGTGGCCCGGTAGAGCGAGAGCGAGCGGTAGGAGCAGCGCTCCGAGCACGCTCACGGCCCTTTGACGCCAGCGCTCGATCCCGGGGGACGCACGCCTGGATACATCTTCTGGAGGCGCTCACCGGGGCGCACCTCCTCGGGCGCGGCTTCGGCGGTCCTGGCCTGAAGCTGCTTCGAGGCGAGGAGCATCTGCTCGAAGGCTTGGGCCGAACGACGCTCGGCGTCGACACGCTGGGTCGTGAACCGGCGGAGCCGCAGGGCAAGGAAGAACAGAAATCCGGTGAAGATGATCGTGAGCAGCCCCACGAGCAGCATCGCCTTGTCACTCATGACCCTGTCTCCGATGATGACGCGCTGCGTGCGGTGGGGATGGGGGTGGGGGTGGGGGTGGGGGTGGGAGAGAGAGACGATCGCTGTCCAGAATATGAGCGGTGGGGTGAAAAAAGTGGATGCTCCCCAGGCGACGCTACCGGAGTGTCGGCGCGGGGGCAGGACGCCGGCGCAACAGGATGACGAGCGCCTCCTCCAGCTGCTCGAAATCGAATGGCTTCGTCAGCACGGGCTGACTGGTGGCGCGGATGAAGTCGCGGCTCGACGGGCTCAACACGTCACCGGTGACGAACACGGTGCGAGCAGCCAGCTCCGGATGATCCCGGGTGAGGATGCCGAACAGCGCAATGCCATCCATCCCCGGCATCCGGAGATCGGAGACCACGGCGTCGAAGGGGGCTTTGTGGAGCGCCGCCAGCGCCGCTTCGCCATCCTCGACGGTGACCGCAGTGAAGCGACGAAGGCGTGCAAACGCAGCCACACCGGTGCGAAGCGCCGACTCGTCATCCACGAACAGCAGTCGGATCCCCTTGAGCGACGAGCTGCCAATCAGGCTGGCGATGGGCGCCACGATCTCCGTCGACTGGTCACTGATCGGAAGCGTGATCCGGAAGGTGGTGCCGAGCGTGGAGCTGTCGGCGATGGAGATGTCGCCGCCGTGCGCTGTCACGATCCCGTAGCTCACGCTCAGGCCGAGGCCTGTTCCATCGGGCTTGGTGGTGAAGAACGGCTCGAAGATGTGCGCGCGCGCCGAGTCGGGCACGCCCGGTCCGCTGTCGCGAACATCGAGAACGACGCGACCCCCGTCGACGTGGCTGCGGATCTGGAGCGTTCCTCCTCCGCTGGGTGCCATGGCCTGAACAGCATTCGAGACGACGTTCAGCACAACCTGCTGGAGCTGCCGGCCATCGGCGATCACGTTGGGCAGAGAGGGCAGCAACGACAGCTCGGTGCGGACCCCGTTCTTCGTCATCTCGTAGCTGCGCAGCCGAACGCTCCGCTCCACGAGCTCATTGAGCTGGACCGCCTGGCGGCTGCCTTCGCTCCGGCGCGCGAAGGTCAGCAGGTCGCGCAACACCTGGCTGGCGCGAACGGTCTCGGCCTGGATCACACCCAGCGACTCGCGCTGTTCATCCGAGAAGCCGTCCTCCTTGAGCAGGAGCTGGGCGAAGGCGCTGATGGTGCTGAGCGGATTGTTGACCTCGTGGGCGACGCCCGCCACCAGCTCGCCCACCGCCGCCAATCGTTCGGTTTCGGCGAGGCGGGCGCGCATCTCGCGCTCCCCCGTGATGTCGCGTCCCACGAACAGCACCGTACGCGGCTGGGCGTCGGGGACGAGTCGGGCCGCGAGCGCGACGAGTCGCATCCCGCGGCCGTGGGGGAATCGCACCTCGACGCGCGTTGCCATCCCCTCGAGCGCATCGGCGAATTCATAGCGCAGACGGTCGCGGTCTTCGGGCGCGACGAAGTCCTCGAGCGGCCGGCCGATCACCTGTGAGGCCGGCAGGTCGATGATGTCCTTCACCGCATCGTTGGCCTCGCGGATGCGACCGTCCTCCAGCACCGTGAGCACCGCGTCCGGCGCTGCGCGAAAGAGGGTCCGGAACCGCGACTCCGTCTTCCGCAGCGTCTGGACGAGGTCGGCGTTTGCCAGCGCAACCGACAGCAGGTCGCCCATCGCCGCGACATACGACAGCTCGGCCGCCGTGAAGCGGCGCTGAGCCAGGGAGAACAGGGCCACCGCGCCGATACGCTCCCCACCGCGGCGGAGCGGCAGCACGGCGATTCCGTGCATCGGAAAGTCCGTCGAGAAGTCTGCCTCGGCGAGTCGTTGCCGGCTCCCGGGCGCCTGGATGTCCTCGCTCCACCAGTGGTCGCCGGAGCGGATGACCCGTCCCAGGGCGCAGGAGTCCGGCGGGATGATCCGTCGCGTGAGCTGGGGATCGAGACCGACCGAGGCCGCGATCTCGATGTCGCGTCGCTCCGTCAGGAGCCCGACCGCGCCGGCCTCGGCCTGCACCACGTCGACCACCGCCGCCACGAAGCGCTGCAGCACCCGGTCGCGATTGAGCTCCAGCGCGATCTGCTGGGCGAGGGCCCACATCCGCTCGAGAACGCGCTGGGCTTCCGCCAGCTCGTGCGTGCGCAGGGAGACCCGCTGCTCGAGAGTCGTCGACACCTCCCGCTCCGCCACCACCGTATCCTCGAGACGGCTCGTTGTTCGCTGCTGCTCCCAGAGCGCGTACCCGGTGCGTAGTGCGAGCACGATGCCGAAGACCCCGATCGTGATGCCCAGGGCGAGATTGCGCTCCCCGGTGGCGTGAACGGAAACCCCGAGACCCGACGCGATCAGGATGGCAATCACGATCGAGACGACGCGCACCCCGGACTTTCGCGCGTGCGTCGGCATGGCCCCCGTGAGCTCGGCCGGCGGCATCGAACCGGTCGAGACGGCGGTGACATAGCCGAGCGTTCCGATGGACCAGAGGATCGCGATGCTGGGTCCGATGCTGGCGCCACTGAAGATGACCGCCCGGCTGTACAGCATGTTCCCGGTGGTGAGGGCGAGCGTCCCGAGCGCGATGCCGACAGCCGTGCGCGTTCCCAGGAACTCGCCGCGCCAGGCCAGTAGCAGCGCGAGGAGCACGAGATTGATGGCGGCGAGCGCGTTCCACACGATCGAGATCGTCCGAACAGCGCCATAGGCCGGGCCACCACCATCCGGCACGTAATTGAGCTGGACCGTCACCATCGCGGCCGCGGTGACGAGCAGGAGTGCATCCATCGCCGGCTCAAGCTGGAGGCGGCTGCGCCGTCGACCGAGCGCGGCGCTGAGCCCCAGACCCAGGCAGAGCTGCGCGCCGATTCGCGCGAGCGCCTCGAACGTCACCGACATCGGCCGGATGCCGCGTGTGATCTCGTGCAGCGTGTACCAGCCGCGGCCCATGAGCGACAGTGCCGCAGCGGCCGCGATGCCGGTGAACAGCAAGCGACGGGTCCCGCCAAAGCGCCTTGCCCCCAGCCCGCAAGCCACGGCGGCCGCGCCGAGCTGGAGACAGATCAAGACATCGCCGCGCACACCCGAGAGCTGGCCCCTGAACAGGGTGTCCAGGAAGTACGCTATCGTGAGAGCACTGACCACCTGGGCGACGGTGATCGCGCTCGGCCCCGGCAGGGATGGGTGCGGACGACGCATGACGATGTGACTCCGCCCGGAGACGGGCGAGACTCCCTATGGACGCGCCAGCACGGTCCCGGGTTGCGGATCGCCCGCGCCGGGCGCCGCCGGGCGCGCCGCTGTCACGTCAGGAATTCATGGAGCAGGGAGTGGAAGTGATGCACGCCGTTCTCCCGTTTCGCGGAATACCGGCCGCGCTCGTACACGCGAGAGCGAAGGTTCTTCTGGACAGCCTCGCAGATCTCGATGTCCTCGACCTGAATCTCGTCGCTGAACGCGAGCAGCCTGGTCCACCCCGCGTCGGCGGCCGGAACGGGTTCCAGCGAGTACCACTCGAAGATGGTGAGCGTGCGGTCGTGTCCGAGCGGAAGGATGACGTTCGTCTGCATCTGGCCGAGGTAGACGTTCAGCATGATGTTCGGAAAGAGCCAGTAATACTGCGCCCGCATCCCGTCGCTCCCCCGCGCCGGATCCGGTACGTACTGCCGGTCCTCCCGAGCCCCCTCCCCTCCAACCGGCCGGAGGGGTGCGTGCTGAACGGAGTAGTATCGGTGCGGCTCCACGCGGTATTCATCGTAGTCCAGCTCTTTGTGCAGACCGGGGTGGACGACCGGAACGTGGTACCCCTCGAGATAGTTGTCGACGTACACCTTCCAGTTGCAGGCCACCTCGTAGTCGCGCCGCATGACGTACGACATGCGCTCGGCGTGGAACGATTCCGCTCGGGCCGGGATGTCCGCCAGGAAGTCCGAGAGAGGCGGCGCCTTGAGGTCGAGATTGACGAACACCAGCGGACCCCAGGCGTCCACCTGGACGGGAAGCAGATGCATGTCGGCGGGAGAGAAGCGCTCGACGCCCTCCATCTCGGGCGCGCGCAGGAGCTCGCCACGCAGATTGTACGTCCATCCGTGGTAGCGGCATTGCAGCGTCTGCCGGCGCCCACATCCATACGCGACCGGCCCGGCTCGGTGCAGGCAGACATTGTGGAACGAGCGCAACGTGGCCCCGTCGCGCAGCACGACCACCGATTCGCCGGCGACCTCGGCGGTGAAGAACTGCCCGCTCTCTCGAACCTGTTCCGTGCGACCCACGAGCTGCCAGCTGCGGGCGAACACCTTCTCCTTCTCGAGCTCCAGATACACCGGGTCGGTGTAGAGCCTCGACGGGATGGTGGACGCGGTCGCGATGTTCGGGTCGAACGGAAAATGCACGGGAATGGGAGGCCTCTCCGCTCAGCGAGACGGCCGCGGGGGGGAGGCGATTCCGACCATCGGAGCGGGAGCGAGTGTCAGCACGTGCGCGGTCGCTCCCTCCACCGCCGCGCGGGAGAACGGAAGAGGGAAATAGCGCCCGTCCGCCCAGAGGGGGAGCAGGTTGCCGTAGTACTCGCTGCCTGGCTGACCCGACTGCCCGGGAACGTTGGTTGCGACCGAAGCATCGAAGTCGGCGAAGTCGATGATGACGCGGTAGGAGGCACCGTGTGTCTGGCTGAAGCCGAGGCCGCCGGTGGCGTTCACCGTGTTGCCGTCGCCGCCCCGAGGCACGGCCGTCAGGTCGAACGCCCGGGCGATGGGGTGCGGGAACGAGGCACGGTGCACGCTCCCCCAGGCCCAGGATGGGCCGATCGGACCGAACTGCCGAGTGAGCGCGCGCACCGCATCATCGAACGCGGCGAGCAGGAGGGAATCGCGAGATTGCTCCGGCCGCGCGCCGAGCTCGGGCGACGGCTGTTGCAGAAAGGGAATGATCGTCGAGGGTCCTTCTCCGGCCCGCAGAGCGCCGGCGGCCGATCCGGCGCGGATGCTGCTCACACGGTGGCCGAGTCCGGACAGCCAGCTCTCGAACAGGAGCGGCGCCGCATCGGTCGCCGACATCACATCGTTCCATGATGACAGCGCGCGAATCTCGGGACGCTCGAGGTCGCCGCGGCGCGAGGCGGCGCGGAGCAGCATCGGCACTAGCGCCTGGGCCGGCAGGGAGATCTCGTCGTGCTGCAACCGCTCGAAATCACCCACCGTGAAGCGCCAGCCGGAATCGAGCACGCTCCGGATCCGGTCCGACCGGTACGGCGGAGCCCAGTCGTAGTTGAGCTGGTTCGCGTAGCCCGGCGGACGGATGTCGTTGTTGGCGGTGACGATGATGCCATCGCGCGGATTGAAGCTCTGCGGCAGGTCGTCAATGCGGAGAAACCCGCGCCACTCGTACCGGCCATCTCCCGGTACGGGCAGGAGCCCCGGCCAGCTGCGCACGGGCGATAGACCAGCGGCGATCCAGCCGATGTTTCCGTCGACGTCGGCGTAGACCAGGTTCTCGGTCGGAAGCTTCCACCGCTCGGCCGCCGCGCGGAAGCTCGACCAATCGCGCGCCCGGTCGAGGGAGAGTTGGGCGAGATACCCGGCCGTCCCGGGCTCGCTTCCCACGAAGCGCAGCGCAAAAGCGCGGTGCCTCAGGCTGTCCACGGACACGACGGGCCCGTGACGGGTGAACTCCAGGACAACGATTCGCGGGCTCTCGCCACGCACGCGGATGGTATCCACCACGCGCTGCACGGGACGCGCCTCGCCGTCGGTGCGGTAACAGCGAGAGCCGGCGTTCGCGATGCCGGAAGAACAGGGGACGAGCTCCTCCACGTAGACGTCCTGCTGGTCCATGCCGACGATGGTGAACCCGAAGCCGACGCGATCGTTGTGGCCGCCCGCCACTCCCGGGAGGGCAGGCTCGCCGCCGCCGATGACGTTCCATCCCGGAGCCACCAGGTGAGTGAGGTAGCGGAGCGACGGGAGCGTGATGCCCCGATGCGGGTCGTTGGCGAGGAGCGGTTTGCCGCTCGCACTCCTCGTCCCGCTCACGACCCAGTTGTTCGAGCCTTCGATGCGGGTGAACGCCAGCCCGCCGTAGGCGTCGCGCGCAGCGCCGAGCGACGACTCATCGATGCCGGTGAGGTCGAGCCCGGGCGCGGGATCGAGGGCGCGCCGCGGTGTGGTCGGCCACAGCTCGGCTGCCCTGGCGGCGCCGACCGCGGCGACGAGGCGGGCGCGCTCGATCTCGCTCAGCGCGTTGCCGGTCATCGCGAGCGCCGCCATGCGTTGCAGCGGCACGGCATCGGTCCACTCCTCCGGAGCGATCCCCAGCAGCGTGAACTCGATCGGGGGCCGGTCGTGCACCTCGCGGATGTAGGCGTTCACTCCCTGCACGAAATCGTGAACGATGGCGCGGGCGTCCGGCGCGTAGCTGCGCCACTCCGCAGCCATGTCCCCGCGATAACGCAACAGACGAGCGAAGCGGTCGCGCTCCACCGCCGAGGCGCCAAGCACCTCGGCGAGACGCCCCTCTCCGACTCGTCTCCACATCTCCATCTGCCAGAGCCTGTCCTGCGCGGCCACCCACCCCTGAGCGAGAAACAGGTCGTGTTGGGTGCGCGCGTAGATGTGGGGCACGCCCCATCGGTCGCGTCTCACCTCGACCGCGCTGTCGAGCCCCGGGACCGCCATGCTTCCATCGAGCTTCGCGAGGCGCGCCCGCGCCGAGTCAAGCGTCGCCGCCGCGTTCGACTGCGCGCGCAGGGGCGTGCCGAGCAGCAGCGCCAGCGCCACCACCAGCGAGGCGCGCGTCACCGGATGATCTGTCCGATGCGACTCCATCTCACCCGCATCGCGTCCCAGTCGAAGGAGAAGTACAGGAACAGCGGCCGGCCGTGTACGTTGCCCCGAGGAACAAAACCGTAATAGCGCGCATCCTTCGAGTTGTACCGGCTGTCGCCAAGTCCGAAGATGTGCTTCGGCGGAATGACGAACGGTCCCCAGTTGTCGTGCGTCGGCTGCGCCGGTGCGGGTCCGAAGCGGGACGCCTCGAGACCATACTGTCTCTGCCACTCGAAGTCGGAGCTCGGCTCATCCGGGACCGCGTCGGGTGTGATGGCGGCGAAGCCCTGCCGCTGCGCGATGCCGTTCACGTACAGGAGTCCGGCGCGCATGTAGAGGGTGTCGCCGGCCACTCCCACCAGGCGCTTCACCACGGTCGGATTGCCGTCGCCGACATCGGGCGACGTGTAGATCACCACCTCCCCGCGCTTGGGCTCGGCGTACCCGGGCAGGTGCACATTCGTGAAGGGAATGGTGGGGCCGAAGATGAGCTTGTTGACGAAGAGGAAATCTCCGACGAGCAGCGTCGGCTCCATGCTGCCGGACGGGATCCGGTACGCCTCGATCAGGAAAGTCCGGATGAGGAGAAAGATCGCGATCGGCCAGAGCCACGGCTTCGCGGCTTCCCACAGCGAGCGCTTCGAGCGGCGGGCTTTCCCGGTGCGCGCCTCGGCGACGACGTTGCGAGGACCGGAGCTATTGGGCGTGGGACGTTTCTTGGCGGCTACGGCCATGGGGAGGGAAGGGAGGAGAGTGGGTGATTCCCGAATTCTGGGCGGCACGCACGGGAAAACAAGGCCGTCGCCTGTCCATGCAAAAGGGCGAGTCCGAAACGGACTCGCCCCTCCGGTCGCGCGATGGTACCGCTCGATCACTACTTCATGTGCTTGTTGACGAGCTTCGTCATCTCGAACATCGAGACCTGCTTCTTGCCGCCGAACACGGGGCGGAGCTTGTCGTCGGCGTTGATCATGCGCCGCTCCTTCGCGTCCTGGCATCCGTTACGCTTGATGTACTGCCAGATCTTCTTTGTGATTTCGGTGCGCGGCATCGGGCTGTTTCCTACCACCGCGCCGAGAGCCTCATCCGGCTGCATCGGCCGCATGAAAGCCGGGTTCGGAGCGCGCTTCGTCTTCTTCGCCGCGCCGCGACTCGACTTCCTGCTGGCGCCGCGCGATGACTTCTTGGCAGAGCCCCTCGAGGCACTCTTCTTGGATCCGCTCTTCTTCGACCCGCCTTTCCTGGTGGTAGCCATCGATGCTCTCCGGAGTTGGGGGACCACGACGTGCACTGTGGCATGCATCCGCCGCGCATCAAACTAGGAAGTTCGGGGCGCAAAGCAAGAGCGGATTTGCCTGTTTCCCCTCTGAAAGTCAGGAATGTCGATCGAGGATCGGCCTACTGCATCGCTCTCACCAGGCCCACGAACAGCATCAATCCGAACTCGATGTTCGCGATCGAGATCCGCTCGTCGTTTCCGTGCACCTCCTTGAGCTCGTCGGCCGACTCGACGAGAAAGGGCTCGATGCCATAGGCGAGAATTCCCGTCTGGGCGTAGGTCGGCCGGTCGGTGGCACCGGCGTCGAGCGGCGTCGCGATCGGAATTCCGGGCCGGAGCCGGCCGAGCACCTGCTCGGCGGCGCGGGTCACGGCGGTTCCCAGTGGCGCGCTGTAGCTCGGCTGCACCCCGGGAAGCGCCTCGAGTGTGACGTCCGGATCGCCGATGACCCGCGACATCTCGCGGGTGAACCGCGCGGTGTCCTCATCCGGAAGGAGCCGCACATCGATCTCCGCCTCGGCCGATGGGGGAATGATGTTCGTGGCCTTGGCCCCGCGGAGCACCGTCGGGGTGACGGTGTTCCGGAGGATTGCATTGCGATAGGGATCGCCGAGGATCCACGCCCTCGATCGCGGGTTCCGGAGGGCGGCCCGGACGTCGCTCAACCAGGCGCGATGCTCGCCCGTCTCCACTCTCGCCGCGGCCTTGAAGAACTGGTCGACCGCGGGAAGGACGCGCACTGGCGTCTCCCACGCCGCGAGCCGTGCGACCGCGCGAGCGATCTTCGGCACCGGGTTGTCCTTCGTGGGCTGCGAGCCGTGGGACGGAGTGCCCCTGGCCGTGATCTTCATCCAGTAGGCGCGCTTCTCCCCGACGCTGACGCCGAAGTAGCGCAGCTTCCCTTTCTCCACCAGCGAGTGGCCTCCCTCCGTGATCAGGAACTCCACATCCCTGATCAGATCGGGATGACGCTTCACGAACACCGCGGCGCCGCTGCCTTCCACCTCCTCGTCCGCGTTGGCGATCAGCACGAGATCGCGCGTGAGCGGAATACCGGCGCGCTTGAGCGCGACCATCGTCATGAGATGGATGATCCCCTGCCCCTTCATATCGAGCGCCCCGCGGCCCCACACGTCACCGCCCTTCACCGTCCCCGAGAAGGGATCGACGGACCAGAGCTCCCGGTTCGCGGGCACCACATCCATGTGCTGCACGAGCGCCAGAGCTTTGGCCGAGCCGTTGCCCTTGAGGCGCGCGTAGAAGTTCGCGCGACCCGCACCGAGCTCGGCGGTGTCCAGGATCTGTCCGTCGATCCCCTCGCGCGCGAGAAAGCTCTGGAGGAAGAGCGCGGCCTGCAGCTCGTTCCCCGGCGGGTTGGTGGTGTTGATGCGCAGGTACTCGGACATGACCTTCACGGTCTCGTCGCGCAGCGCGGCGAAGTCGATGTCCCGCGTCTGAGCGCCGGCATCGGACGCGCTGGCGCCGGCGAGCGCGCAGACCAGGATGACGCGGCCGAGAGATCTCATTGTCGATCCGGGTCCGATGGATGGGGTGGGGTCACGTCTGGCCGTTCGGTCTCACCGCTCGAACGCCCGCAGGAGCTTCATCATCTTCACGTCGTACGCATCGGGGGACGGATCGTCGTCGGCGATGTCGAAGTTCTCCTGCGGGGTCTCGAGGACGAGCGGCACGCCGGCGCTGCGACGGTCCTGCATCAGCCAGCTGAAGGGCTCGGTGCCGATGTGACCGTCACCGATCAGCGCGTGTCGGTCGCGATTCGAGCCGAGCTCCCCTTCGCTATCGTTGAGGTGGAAGAACGACGGCGGCTCCCCGGTCGCCGACTCGAACTCATCGAGGATGGCGGCGAACGCGGCACGCGACTTGGTGATGTCGTGGCCGGATGCGTAGAGGTGACAGCTATCCAGCCCGTAGCCGGTTCGCGGCCGCAGCTTCTTCGGAACGGCGGTGAGCATTCCCGCGATCTCCTCGGCGTGGCGTCCGACCGTCTGGCCCGCGCCCGCCGTGTTCTCGATGAGCAGTCGCGTCTCACCCGTCACCGCCTCGAGCGCCGCGGTGATCGCCTTCGCCACGCGCTTCAGAGCGGCCGGCCGGTCGGCGGCGCCGCTCGCCGCTCCGGGGTGGAAGCAGACCCGGCCCACACCGAGCGCCGTCGAGCGCTCGAGCTCCTTGCGCAATCCGTCGCTGGCGCGCTGCCACTTCTCCGCATCCGCGGAGGCGACGTTGAGAACGTAGGGGGAATGCACAATCACGTTTGCCGGGGCGATGCGCGTGGTCGCCAGCGCCGCACGAAAACGCTCAATACGCTCCGGCCGGATGGATACCTTATCGCCGTAGTACTTCGGGATGGCGGTGAAGATCTGCAGAGCAGACATGTTGCCCTTGCCGGCGCGCAGAGCCGCCATGTGGATGCCGCCGTTGTCGATCGTGTGCGCGCCAAGGATTCGAGCCATGCGAGGGGCGTTACTGGTGGGCGTTCGGATGGATGAGTCCCCACCGGACGAGCGCGGCGGAGGTGCTGGATGAATTCGCGTCCCCTCCTCCGCTGCGCGATGTCCACGCCACCGCGATCGCGCCGGGCCGCAGGAGGAGAAGCGGGTCGGTAGCCACGCCTTCCGTACCGGTGACGGGAAGACGCTCCTCGAAGATGTGCCCCATCGTGTGGGAGATCGCAATGCCGATCCGGCGCGGCCCACCGGACGGATCCTCGTAGGCCACAACCACCGTGTCGCCGAGAGACGCGACGGCGGTGCGCGCCGGATTCTCTCCGAATATGACGGCAACCGGAGCGTGCCAGCTGCGACCGCGATCCATCGAGTGAGTGAACCAGATACCGCCGCCCGATCCCTCGGGCGACCGGAGAAAGTAGGCGACGTGCACGTATCCGTTCGTCGAGTCGGCGGTGATCGAAGGGGGCGGAATGTCGCAGCCCGACGCGCTGCGGTCGCGCGAGTCGGCCACCACCGCCGGCTCCCACTCCCGGCCGGCGTTGCGCGATCGCGCCACGACCAGCGACGCCCCGCTGTCCACGCCGATGGCCCACCACGCGGCGTAGCGCTCGACGCCGGCGGCCGCGAACGCCGCCGACGCGGGGCACGCCCCGGGCGGAAAATCGATCGACGGTCTCGGTGCGTCGGCCAGCATCACCACCGCAGGAGGACCGGCCACGAGCTGCCGGCCGGCCGTCGTGCCGCCGGCAAGCGCCTTCACGTGTCCCCATTCCAGCGGCGCGTCACACGCGGCCGCGAGGGCGACCCACAACAGGGCGATGATTCCCCGGCGGCATGACGCGGTCCGGTGCATGGCGCAAGATACAGCAGCCGGATAGCGGGGCGATTATCTTTCGTGCGCCTCGGCCCCCCCCAGCGCGCGGCCGATGCCGAGCATGCCACCCTGAGGAGACCATGTCCGCTCCAGTCGCGAACGCCCCCGCACCCGCCCCGCCGAAGGCGAAGGCGGCCGACGCCCCGGTGCCCGGAGCTCCGGTGCACCCGCTCGCCGCCACGGGCGGCGTCACGGGCTTCAATGGCAACCGGCGGGTGCCCGCTCCGGTGAACGAGCCGGTGCGCGGGTACGCACCGGGGTCGCCGGAGAAAAAAGAGCTCAAGACTCGGCTCTCGGCCATGGAGCGTGAGCGCCCGGACATCCCCCTCATCATCGGCGGCGTCGAGATCAGGTCGGGACGGACCGCCCAGACGGTGATGCCGCACGACCATCGTCACGTCCTCGCCGACTGGCACAAAGCCGGTCCGGAGCACATCCGGCTGGCGATCGACGCCGCGCGCGCGGCGCAGAAGGAGTGGGCAAACTGGCCCTGGGAGGACAGGGCGGCGGTGCTGCTCAAGGCGGCCGAGCTGCTGGCCACGACGTGGCGCTCCACGCTCAACGCCGCGACGATGCTCGGCCAATCGAAGACAGTCTACCAGGCGGAGATCGACAGCGCGTGTGAGCTCATCGATTTCTGGCGCTTCAACCCGTACTTCGCGCAAGAGCTGTACGACCAGCAGCCGGTGAGCACCAGCGCGACGTGGAACCAGCTGGACTATCGAGCGCTCGAGGGGTTCGTCTATGCGGTGACTCCCTTCAACTTCACGGCGATCGGAGGCAACCTGCCGACAGCCCCGGCGCTCATGGGGAACGTCGTGATCTGGAAGCCGGCGAGCACCGCGATCCTCAGCAGCTATTACGTGATGAAGCTGCTCGAGGAGGCGGGACTCCCGCCCGGCGTGATCAACTTCGTCCCCGGCGACGCGGGCGCGATCTCTGATGCACTGCTCAGCCATCCCGAGCTCGCCGGTGTGCACTTCACCGGCAGCACCGGCGTCTTCAACGGGATCTGGAAGACGGTCGGCACGAACATCGGCAGCTACCGGTCCTATCCCCGGTTGGTGGGAGAGACCGGAGGCAAGGACTTCATCGTCGCCCACCCGTCGGCGGATCCGCAGGCAATCGCCGTGGCCATTGCCCGTGGGGGATTCGAGTACCAGGGGCAGAAGTGCTCGGCCGCCAGCCGCATCTACGTGCCGCAGAGCTTGTGGAAGGAGGTGCGGGACCGGACGGTCGCGATGATGGAGGAGATCAAGGTCGGTGACACTCGCGACTTCCGGAATTTTATGGGCGCGGTGATCGACCGAAAGGCATTCGACAAGATCAGCGAGTACCTCACGCACGCCAAGGCGAACGCGACGGTGGTCTCGGGAGGGGAGTCGCTCGGTGACGATGGATATTTCATCACTCCGACGCTCATCGAGACGCGCGATCCGGGCTACAAGCTTCTCTGCGAGGAGATCTTCGGGCCCGTCGTGACGGCGTACGTCTACCCCGACGCGCAGTGGAGCGAGACGCTGCAGCAGGTGGATCGCACCTCTCCGTACGCGCTCACGGGAGCCATCTTCGCGCGCGACCGGCGCGCGGTGAAGGAAGCTGCGATCGCGCTCCGGAACGCCGCCGGGAACTTCTACATCAACGACAAGCCCACCGGCGCCGTGGTGGGCCAACAGCCGTTCGGCGGCGCCCGCGGCTCTGGCACGAACGACAAGGCTGGCTCGATGCTGAACCTGGTGCGGTGGGTGAGCGCCCGCTCGGTGAAGGAGACGTTCTCTCCGGTGACCGATTATCGCTATCCGTTCCTGGGGGAGAAGTGAGGACAGCACCCAGATGAAGCTCCACTTTCACACCGCCGACGTCTTCACCGATCGGCGCTTCGGCGGGAACCCCCTCGCGGTCTTCCCCGATGGAGGCGCGCTCGGCGAGGAGCAGATGCAGGAGATCGCCCGCGAGTTCAATCTCTCGGAGACGGTGTTCGTGCTCCCGCCGGAGGACGTCGCCCACTCGCGCCGACTGCGCATCTTCACGCCGATGAACGAGCTGCCGTTCGCCGGGCATCCCACCGTCGGAACGGCACACGTGCTCGCGACGCTCGGCGCGATCCCGCTCACTGGCGACGAGACCCGCATCGTGTTCGAGGAAGGAGTCGGGCCGGTGCCGGTCGTCATCCGGTCATCCAACGGACTCCCTGTGTTCTGCCAGCTCGCCGCGGCGAAGATGCCGGAGGTCGGGCCGCCGCCTCCGGGCCGGACGAGCCTGGCCGACCTTCTCTCGCTCGAGGCTTCGGACATCCTGGGCGGCATGAACGCCCCGCAGGCGCTGTCGTGCGGCGTTCCCTTCCTGCTGGTGCCGGTGAAGGACCGCTCGGCCGTGCGTCGCGCGCGCGTGCGGCTCGACCACTGGGAGGCCACGCTCAAGCCCTTCTGGGCGCCCGACATCATGGTGTTCTCGCGCGATCCCGAGAACCCGGACTACCACGTCCGTGCCCGCGTTTTCGTTCCGGGGATGGGTATCGCCGAGGACCCGGCCACCGGGAGTGCCGCGACGGCGTTGGGCGGCTATCTCGCCGCCCGGGACACCGCCGCCGATGGCACTCTCCGGTGGACGGTGGAGCAGGGCTACGAGATGGGACGGCCGAGCGTCCTCGAGATCGAGGTGGACAAGACCGGCGGCGAGGTGACCGGGATCCGGGTCGGCGGAAAGAGCGTCATGGTGATGGAGGGCTCGATCCAGCTGTAGCGCCGTGCGGATCGTCTCGCGCGAGCGTCGAGCGCTCGCTCGACAGGCGGCCTGAATTGTGCTTTGTTTCCTCCCTCGGCCCTCGGGCGGCGGGCGATCTCTCCCACGCCGGCGATGGTGCCACGTTCAGCGCGAGGCCCCCTATGTCCTCTCACGATCGCAAGCGCCCGACCCGGCGGCGCGATCCGGACGCGAGCGCGAACACCGATCGGCCGGAGCGCCGGATCGACTGCGATGAGGCACCGTCAAAGCTCGCGCGTGAGGAGTCGGCTCGAGTGCGCGACCACGACGAGGTGCGCGTCCCGCGCAAGTCGGTCCACGCCCGCAAGTACGACTGCTGATCGCCGTCACGCTCGACGGAACGTCATGTCGGATGCGGTGAGGGAAGCCGGCGGCGTCGGGGGGGGGGGCGCGGCGGTCGCGTCGGAGCCCCAGCCAGACGATCTGCGCATCGCGCGCCTCCGTGCCCTCCGCGGACCGAACTACTGGCGGCTCGCTCCCGTCATCGCCTGCGACGTCACACTGGGCTCGCTCGAGCATCTGACGTCGGCGGATCTTCCCGGCTTCACCCCGCGCCTCACCGAGCTGCTCCCGACGCTGCACCAGCACAGCTGCAGCCGGGGTGCCCCGGGTGGGTTCGTCGCTCGACTCACCGAGGGCACCTACCTGCCTCACATCCTCGAGCATGTCGCGCTCGAGTTGATGTCGCTCGCCGGGAGCGACGTCTCGTTCGGCCGCGTCGTCGAGTCGGGGGATGCGGGAGTGTGGTGGGTGATCGTCGCCTACGATGAGGAGGTGGTCGGGCTCGAGAGCGTGCGCGAGGCGGTGCGCCTCATCCAGGCCTGTATCTCGGACACGCCCTACGACATCGACGGCACTCTCGAGCGGCTGCAGGATCTGTACGAGGACGTCCGGCTCGGGCCATCCACGGCGGCGATCGTCGAGGAGGCGCGACGCCGCGGAATTCCGGTGCGCCGTCTCACCTCCGGCTCGCTCGTCCAGCTCGGGCTCGGGAAGAACCTGCGGCGCATTCAGGCGACTCTCACCGACTACACAAGCGCCATCGCCGTCGAGATCGCGCAGGACAAGGACGACACCAAACGGGTGCTGCAGAACATCGGCCTGCCGGTCCCGAAGGGATCGGTGGCACGCGCGGTGGAGGACGGCGTCCGGATCGCGCAGGATATCGGATTCCCCGTCATCCTCAAGCCGCTCGACGCCAGCCACGGACGCGGCATCTCGGCGCGTCTCGACAACGAGGACGCCATCCGCGCCGCCTGGGGGGAATCCAGCACCGTCTCGCGCGATGTCGTCGTCGAGCAGTTCGCCGAAGGGAACGATCACCGTGTTCTCGTCGTCGATGGCCGGGTGGTCGCGGTCGCCGAGCGGGTGCCGGCCCACGTCCGGGGCGACGGGTCGAGGACGATTCGCGCGCTGATCGAGGAGGTGAACCGCGATCCGCGCCGCGGCGTCGGACACCGCAAGACGCTCACCCGCCTGCCCTCCGACGGTCGCACCGCCGAATTTCTGCAGCGGCGCGGATGGAGCATGGACAGCGTGCCGGCGGAGGGAGAGATGGTCCTCCTGCGTCCGACGGCGAACCTCTCGACCGGCGGCACGTCGATCGATCGCACCGACGAGATCCATCCCGACAACATCACCGCCTGCGAGATGGCCGCCGGCGCGGTCGGGCTCGACGTCGCCGGCATAGACGTTCTCACGACCGACATCGCGATTCCATTCCGCGAGAACCGCGCGGTGATCGTCGAGGTGAACGCCGGACCGGGAATCCGGATGCACACGCATCCGACGGAGGGGCAGGCGCGCAATGTCGGCGCTCCGATGGTCGACATGCTGTATCCGCCTGGCAGCGAGGCGACGATTCCGGTGATCGCGATCACCGGCACCAACGGCAAGACGACAACGACGCGGCTCATCGCCCATCTCTTCCGGCACACGGACAAGACGGTGGGATTCACGACCACCGATGGTGTCTACCTCGGCAATCGGCTGGTGATGGAAGGCGACATGACGGGCCCGTTCTCGGCCAACATCATCCTGTCGAACCGCACCGTCGATGTGGCGGTGCTCGAGACGGCGCGCGGTGGGATCCTGCGCTCTGGTCTCGGCTTCGATGAGTGCGATGTGGGCGTGGTCCTGAACGTCACCGCGGATCACCTCGGCCTGCGTGGGATCCACACCATCGAGCAGCTCGCGGCCGTGAAGAGCGTCATCGCCGCGGTGGTGAAGCGCGAAGGTCACGCGATCCTGAACGCCGACGATCCGCTGGTGGCGCCGATGCGCAATCGAACGCCGGGCGATCTCGTGTTCTTCTCGAGTCAGCCCGAAGGAGAGAACGCGCTGTTCGAGGAGCATCTGGCCCGCAACGGGATCGCGGCCCGGATCGAGAACGGCACTTTCGTCATCCGGCGGGGCCGGCTGCGCATCCCGATCGCTCAGGAGCGCGAGGTCCCGCTGATGATGGGCGGCGCGGCCCGATTCCAGCGCGCCAACGTGCTGGCGGCCATCCTGACGGCGTACGTGCAGGGCGTGCGCTACGACGATATCCGCGCCGGATTGCTCTCGTTCTTCCCTTCCCCGTCGATGACTCCCGGACGGCTCAATCTGATGCGCGTCAAGGGGGGTCGGATGCTCGTGGACTACGCGCACAACCCGGCGGCGATCGAAGGGTTGCTCGACTTCGCCCTCACGCTGCCGGCCACCGAGCGGATCGGTGTGATCACGGCGCCGGGGGATCGCCGGGCCGACGATATCCGGGCGCTCGGACGACTCTCGGCGCGATTCGACCGAGCCATCCTCAAGGAGGATGTGGACCGTCGGGGGCGTCCGGATGGCGAGATCGCCGAGCTGCTCCGCGAAGGATTGATCGAGGGCGGAATGGCCGCCGATCGCATCGAGATCGTTCTTCCGGAGATGGAGGCCGTCGATCGCGCCATCGCCATGCTGTCCGAGGGCACGCTCGCGGTCGTCCTCGCGGATGATGTCACGGGGGTGCTCGAGCGCCTCCATCCCTTGGACGGCGGCAGCACGCTCTGACCGGCACCTCCTCCCCGCTCCCACAGCCGCCCCGGCCCGATCCGGTGAGCGAGATCCGCATGACGGCGCTCCAGTCGCTGCGGGCGACGAACTTCTGGTCGCTGCGACCGGTGACCCGCATGGACCTCGCCGTCGGTGCATTCGAGGATATCTCGTCCGCACAGGTGCCGGGCGTACCGGAGTCTCTCCGGGCCGCCCTGCCGGGCCTCTACGAGCATCGTTGCAGCATCGGCGAGCGCGGCGGCTTTCTGTCCCGACTGCGACGCGGCACGTACGCACCGCACATCATCGAGCATGTCGCGCTCGAGCTCCAGACCATGGCCGGTCACGATGTCGGCTACGGGCGAACGCGCGGCGGCGACGTACCGGGTGAATACACGGTCATCGTCGAGCACATGCACACGGGCGTCGGCCTGCGCGCCGCGGCGCTCGCGCTCGAGATCGTCCAGCGCGCCTTTGGCCGGACACTCGATCCCGTCGAGCACGCGGTGGCAGAGCTCCGCGCGCTGGCCGACACGCCCGACGTGCCGGCCGTGTACCAGCACGTTCTCTGCGGTATCACCGGAGGTGGGCCGCGGCAGGAGACACGGAGCGAGATGGTACGGCTCGGACTGCCGGCGAGCGCGCTCATCGTGGACGTCGCCCCGTCGTACGTTCTGCAGGCCGGCCTTCCATATTCGCGCTCGGAGATTGCCGTCATCCTCGATGCGGAGCCGGCCGATGTGCCGCCGCGCTACCAGGACCCGGAGCGCGCCCGCCGGCTCGTTGGCGTGCTCTGCGACGCTGTCTGGCGAAACGGCATAGCCGTAATTCCAGCCAAGGAGTGGGAAGTGCAGGACTACGCGCGCGAGCAGGGGTGCCGCGTCGCCGTGTTCGCGACCGACGATGACGTCACCTCCCGCGACACCAAAGTCGCGCGCGCCGTGGCGCTCGTGTCCTCGGGCCGCATCCTGCTCGAGGGGTTCGATGCGACGGAAGACGGCGGGACCTTGCGCGCGGATACGCCGGCGACGGCCCAGGTTGCCGCCGCGTTGGCTCTCTACAGTCTGCGTGAGCTGCGATCGGAGGGCGCACCAGCCAATGTCTCCATCCCCTGACATTGGCGGCCGGCCGGAGCCGGCGCCGCGCGCCCCGAGCCGGCGACGCTCCGATGAACGGTCCGGCACGCTCGTGCTCATCGGTGGCGCGTGCGATCCGCGCGGGCCGGCATTCGGTGCTTTTCTCGACCTGACCGGGGCCCGGGACGGCGGCCGCATCGTGGGGTTCACAACAGCCTCTGCCGACCCGACGGGAGCAGCGCTCCAGTGGAAAAACGATTTTCAGACGGCCGGCGCGCGGAACGTCGAGCTGCCCATCGTGGACCGCCGCGACCGCGCTCAGGACACGCGCATCGCCGACATGGTGATGAAGGCACGCGGCATCTTCCTGGGGGGCGGAGACCAGGTCGTGCTGGTCGCGACCCTGGGAGGCTCGCGAGTGGGGCGCGCCATCCGGGAGGCGTTCTTCAGGGGCGCGGTGGTCTGCGGCACCAGCGCTGGCGCCGCCGCGCTGTCGGAGACCGTTCTGGCCGGCGGCGAGATGGATGAGAACGGCGAGCCGGTGGAGCTCCACACCGGGCCTGGCCTCGGACTTCTGGACTTCTCTTCCGTCATCGACACGCACTTCTCGAAGCGCGGCCGGCTGCAACGACTCTTTCGCCACGTTGCCGAGAACCCCGAGCTGCTCGGGCTCGGTATCGACGAGGATACCGCCCTGGTCGTGCGCGGCGCTCTCGCTGATGTCGTGGGCCGCGGCTCCGTGATCTACGTCGACGGACGCGGCGTACGATTCGACAACGCCGAGGAGATGAAGCACAGGGGCGCCCCGCTCACCCTCAGCTATCTGCGCGTCGGCATCGTCGGTGCCGGCTACACCTTCAATCTGCGGGAGCGCGAGCTGGAGATCCTCGTTCAGTCCAAGGAGCGAGGCGAGCAGACGCCCACCGTCAAGGGAGAAGGAGCGGAATAGCGAGAGCGGTCCCACCTACCAGGAAGAACAGCATCACAGCCGAAGCTCTCACACCGACGCGAGCTGGCTGGTGCGCTGGGCGCAGCGGCTGGCCTGGGAGTCGATCATCATCTTGCAGAACGGGCAGTTCTTGGTTGCCGGCGGCTCCTTCGTCGGCTCCGGCTTGATGAAGAATCGGGTGATGCGCCAGGCGACCAGGCCGATGATGATGAAGTTGACGAGAGCGCTCAGGAAATCGCCGATGGCGAAGCGCACGGGTCCCACATCGAGCGTCGCCTTCTGCCAGCTTCCGCCCGCCGTCATGACTCCCACGATCGGCATGATGAAATCGTCGACCAGCGCCTTGACGAGAGCGCCGAGCGCGGCGCCGATGACGACGGCGATCGCGAGCACGAGCGCGTTCTGCTTGATCAGAAACGCCTTGAAGTCATGTTACATGTGCACGGTCCTCGATGGTGATCGGTGACGCGCCCTCGCTGCCCCTCCCCCGCGGCGCTCGCTACCACCATCGCCAGATTCGATTCCGCGCGCCAGGCTAGAACCTGGCCTCGAGGTACGCGTCCGCTCGCCACGTTCTTCCCGGATAGATCCCGCGCGCCAGATCCCAGCGGATCAGCCCATCGAGAAAGGACGCTCCGACGCCGACGCCGCTCATCGGGCGGCCCGGCATGCCGAAGCGCGTCCGGTCGCCCGCCCACCCGATGTCATAGAACACGATCGGCCGCGCGGTGACGAGGCTGTAACCGAGCTCGGCGCGCCCCATCCAGAACGCATCGCCGGCAAAGGGCGAGCCCACTGGCGACGGCTGTTGCCCGCGCACACTCTGACTGCCCCCGAGGTAGAAGAGCCTCTGCGGGGGGACCGTGCCGCCGGACGTGCCGGCGCTCGCGGTGAGCGCACCATCGAGGTAGCGTCCGAGCCCGTGGCTCACCGTCAGGTCTGCCAGCCCGCGCCCATAGCCGAAGCTCCCGCCCGCCGCCTCGATCTTGACATCCGTGAGCAGGCGCAAGCCGTGGGGATCCACTCCGAGTGAGTGATGCAGCGATCCAGCCACTCCGTACTCGGTGGCACGCACGGCGTCGATATTGTCGATGAAGTTGTTGCCACGCGCGACGTGCATCAGCGAGAAGTTCGTCTCGACGTGTGCCGCTCCCTGTCGCTCGGCGAAGAGCCGCCAGCCGAGTCGGGCCGCGTCACGGTCGATGGTGCGCCCCAGCTCCGCGCCCCAGCTCCGGTAGTAGAATCCTTCCTCGCGGCCGAATAGAATCGCCGACAGCGAGCTGCCGATACCCAGCGGATCTCCCCAGTCATTGGCCACCGAGAGACGCCGATACGCGCTGAGCGTGGTGACGCGGCGGCCGTCGGAGCGTGACAGCGAGAGCTCCCCGTTGGGCTGCCAATCCGCGACGCCAATGCGCGCGGCGGCGCGGCCGCTCAGTCCCTGACCAAAGCTCTGCGTGGCCGCCACACCCGCCGACAGCCCCTCGACCCGATTGTAGCGCAGGAGCCCGTCACCCAGCCCGTAGTGCAGGCTGGCCTTGCCGGGCGCGAGGCCCGGATAGAGTCCGTTCAGCTCCCGGACCAGCGCCTCGCGCTCTCTCGTGCCGAAGATCTCGTCGCCCGAATCGTAGATGCTCGCCGGCAGCTCCGGCGAGCGGGCGAGCTTCGCGGTGTCTTTCGGGATCAGGGTGACAACGCGGAGAGAGCCCCGATAGCGCGAGGAGACTCGGGTCGACGCGCTGTCGTTCTCGATCGGCCTGCGGGCGCTTCGATGCCGGTCCCGTGCATCAAGCGAATCGGTGTGGGTCAGCATCTTGGACAGCGTATCGGCTCGAAACACGGAATCGGAGTGGCGTCGCGCCGTGTCCTGTGCGAGTGCCGCGCCGACAAATCCCGGGAGCGACGCCACCGCATTCACGCTGGCATACCGGAAGCTCTCCTCGAGCTTGAACGGGACGCGCATGAACGCGACCTGAGCGTCGCCTTCGGCCGCCTGGAGCTTCGGAAGCCACCACTGTCCCCCATTCTCTCCGCGATACAGCCCGTACTCGATCGTGATGTCCTTGATGTCAGCCGCCATCGTCCCGAGCCAGCGCGGGATGTCCTCGGCATCCTTGGGATCTTCCTCCTTCGCCACCTCCCGGATGTTCATCGGCTCCGATATCCGGTAGACCGCGCGCACGAGCTGGGCGCTGGCGACGTCGAACCAGAAGGAGCCGACGATCAGATTCCAGTGCGGGCGGCGGGCCTGCACCCGGAGCTCGCGCAGGGTGATGCGGCGATCGGGAAGCGTGATGATGGCCGAGTCGCCGGTGGTGTAGCGGTAGTAGGCCTCCGAACCTTCCGCCAGCGGATGGACGAACTGGCGCTCGTTCACCCGTGAGCGCACGACCTGCGATCCGCCCATCCAGAGCCCTTCTCGGCCGGGAAAGTACGGGATCGACACCTCGCTGTTCACTTCCTTCTCGACATCGTTCGGCGCGATCGGGATGACGCTGCGGGCACCGCGGACCTCCACAATCGCTCCCACGCTCTTCTGCCACTGGACGCGGGCCACCGTCTCATTGCGAAAGATCAGGCGGTCTCGACCGATGGCCTTGAATCCCATCCCGGCCGAGATGCGCTGATAAGCGGTGGCATCGTAGGCGACGAGGGTCGAGTCCTGCCGCATGCGAGCGACGCGGGCGCGATGAAGCAGATCGCCGGCGCCCTGATCGCGAAAGGCGGATGCGAGGAGCTCGGGAGTAACC
>JBBSGP010000027.1:0-46584 GCA_038253885.1 Gemmatimonadales bacterium
ATGCCGGGGGACAACGTGCAGATGGAGATCGAGCTGATCACGCCGATCGCGATGGATGAGGGGCTGCGCTTCGCGATCCGCGAGGGCGGCCGCACGGTGGGCGCCGGCGTCGTCACCAAGATCATCAAGTAGCACGCACCGAGCATCTCGCACCGGGGTTCCCATGACTGGAAGGATCCGCATCCGTCTCAAAGCGTTCGATCACGCGGTGATCGACCAGGCATCGGCGGACATCGTCCGCACGGCCGAAAAGACCGGCGCCCAGGTGTCGGGGCCGATTCCGCTGCCCACCAAGACGCAGCGGTGGACGGTGCTCCGCTCGCCTCACGTGGACAAGAAGTCCCGCGAGCAGTTCGAGCTGAAGACACACAAGCGCGTCATCGATATCCTCGACAGCCGCGCGCAGACAGTGGACGCCCTCACCAAGCTGGATCTTCCGGCCGGTGTGGATGTCGAGATCAAGGTCGAGTAGCGATGATCGGCATCATTGGAAAGAAGCTGGGCATGACCCAGATCTTCAACGACCAGGGACAGCAGATTCCCTGCACGGTGATCGAGGCCGAGCCGAACCCCGTGGTTCAGGTGACGGACAAGACGGTCGCCGGCTTTGCGGCGGTGCAGCTCGGGCTCGGCCAACAGAAGACACGCCGCGAGTCGGGGCCCAAGGAGCGCACACCGCGAGGCCGTCGGGCGAACAAGGCCGAGCTCGGGCACGCGAAGAAGGCCGGCCTCGACGCCGCGCCTCGCGTGCTCCGGAGCTTCCGCCTCGATGACGCGATGGGGAAGAACCCGGAGATCCCGGCGTTTTCGGTTGGCGACGTCATCAAGGTGGACATCTTCACGGTCGGCGATCTGGTGAAGGTCACCGGCACCACCAAGGGGCGAGGCTTCCAGGGCGTCGTGAAGCGGTGGAGCTTCGGCGGCGGGCCGAACACGCACGGCAACACGAAGCACCGTCGCCCCGGCTCGATCGGACCGGGCACTGACCCGTCGCGTGTCATCAAGGGCAAGAAGATGCCCGGACATTACGGCGCCGAACGCCATACGCAGAGTCATCTGCGCGTCGAGAAGATCGACGCGGAGCGCAACCTTCTTTACGTCCGCGGTGCCGTGGCCGGTCCGACCAACGGGATCGTCATGGTCCGGAAGCAGGGCTGAGGCCATGTCAGAGAACACGCAGATGGATGCCGCAGCGTTCACCGGGAATGGCACATCACGCGACCGGGTGCCGCTGCCGTCGGATCTGTTCGACGGGACGGTCAACCTGGCGGTGATGCACCAGGCGGTGAAGGCCTACCTCGCCAACCAGCGGCAGGGCAACGCGTCCACGAAGATCCGCAAGTACGTCATCGGCGGAAACCAGAAGCCCTGGAAGCAGAAGGGAACCGGCCGGGCGCGCCAGGGCTCGATCCGCGCGCCGCAGTGGGTGGGTGGTGGCACCGTCTTCGGTCCGACCCCTCGGAGCTACGCGCAGTACGTGCCGCGTCAGGTCCGCGCCCTCGCTCGGAAGAGCGCGTTCAACGCTCGGGCCCGCGAAGGCTCGGTGATGGTCGTGGATCGCTTCGCGTTCGATGCGCCCAAGACGTCCCGCATGGCGGCTCTGCTGGGCCGGCTCGATCTCACCGAGCAGAAGGTCCTGATCCTCACCGCCGGTGTGAATCATCAGGTGTATCTGAGCGCCCGCAACCTGCCCGGCGTGCAGGTGCTGCCGTACCAGGACGTGTCGGCCTACCACATCCTCTGGTCCGACGTTGTCGTGATCGAGGCGACGGCGATCGGCGAGCCGCTCGACCCGGTCGCCGACAGCGAGGCACCGGTCGACACGCCGCGCCGCGCGGGAAGTGCGACCAAGAGCGCATCCCAGAAGCGCGCATCGGCGGCCAAGACCAGCACCGACAAGAAAGCCAAGGATGCGAAGAGCGCGCGCAAGGCGTCGGCCAAGTCGGCCCGCAAGGAGACTCGGAGTGCGGCCCCCCCCCCGAAGGCGAGCGCGAAGAAGCCAGCCGCCAAGAAGAGCGCCGCGCGAAAGACGTCTCCCAAGAAGAAGGGGAAGTGATCCATGGCGCCGACCCTGCATCAGACAATCGTTCGGCCGATCGTCACCGAGAAGAGCTCGGAGGCGTACCAGGACCGGGGAGAGTACACCTTCCAGGTCCACCCCGACGCCTCCAAGCCTGACATCAGGCGCGCCATCGAGCAGCTCTTCGGCGTGCACGTCACCGGCGTGTGGACGTCGCAGCAGCGCGGCAAGGCCAAGCGGATGGGGAAGACGGCCGGCCGACGCGCGCACTGGAAAAAAGCGATAGTGAAGCTTCGCGACGGTGATTCGATCGAGATCTTCGAGGGTTAACGCATGGGCATTCGTCAATTCAAGCCGGTGACAAAGGGCACGCGCTTCCGCTCGGTGTCGGATTTCTCCGACATCACCCGGACCACGCCCGAGAAGTCGCTGACCGAGCCGCTCACCAAGTCGGGCGGTCGTGACAATCACGGCCACATCTCCATGCGGCGGCGCGGAGGCGGCCACAAGAGGAAGTACCGGATCATCGACTTCAAGCGCGACAACTTCGGCGTGCCGGCGACCGTTCGCGAGATCGAGTACGACCCCAACCGGTCGGCGCGGATCGCGCTGGTCGAGTACGAGGGCGGCGAGAAGCGCTACGTCCTTCATCCCCGCGGACTGTCGGTCGGTGACACGATCGTGTCCGGTCCGGGATCGGACATCCGCAACGGCAACGCGCTCCCGCTTCGTGAGATTCCGCTCGGCACCGCTGTCCACAACATCGAGCTCAAGATCGGCAAGGGCGGCCAGATCTGCCGCTCTGCCGGAACGTCGGCTCAGGTCGTGGCGAAGGAGGGTGAATACGTCACGCTCAAGCTGCGCTCGAGCGAGGTTCGACTCATCCACGGAAATTGTCTGGCCACCATCGGCGAGGTCGGCAACTCCGAGCACGAGCTGCAGTCCTGGGGCAAGGCCGGAAAGACGCGCTGGCTTGGCCGCCGGCCGAAGGTGCGGGGTGAGGTCATGAATCCGGTGGATCATCCGCATGGCGGGCGCACCCGCGGCGGACGGAACGTCGTCAGCCCGTGGGGCAAGAAGGAAGGCGTGAAGACGCGCAACAAGAAGAAGCCGTCGCAGCGACTCATCGTGCGTGGCCGGAAGCGCGGCAAGGCCACGCAGTAACATCGACCTGGACCAGACCAATGGCGAGAAGCGTCAAGAAGGGCCCGTTTGTCCAGGAGGCACTCCTGAAGCGGGTGCGGGCGATGAACGAGCGCAGCGAGAAGCGCGTGGTCAAGACCTGGTCGCGTGCGACCACGGTCACGCCGGAGTTCGTCGGCCACACGTTCGCGGTGCACAACGGCAACAAGTTCATTCCCGTGTACGTGACCGAGAACATGGTGGGTCACAAGCTCGGCGAGTTCTCTCCGACGCGCCTGTTTCGCGGGCACAGCGGTAAGGCGGTGGACAAGAAGGCCTCGGCCTCGGCCGCACCGGCGCCCGCGCCCGCGCCCGCCGCCAGGGGAGGGGGAGCCAAGTGACAATCGCCGATGTGCGCGCCATCCAGCGCACGACCCGCCAGTCGCCGTACAAGATGCGGCTGGTGATCGACGAGATCCGGGGCAAGGACGTCAACGATGCCCTGGCCTACCTCATGTTCTCGAAGAAGCACGCCGCGAAACAGATCGAGAAGGTGCTCAAGTCGGCGGTTGCCAACGCCGAGTACAAGTCCCGGGAGTCGGGCGAGTCGCTGGATTCGGATCGCCTCTACATCAAGCACGCCGTCGTCAACGAGGGCCCGAAGCTCAAGCGCTTCATGCCCGCCGCGATGGGCCGTGCGACCCCGATCATCAAGCGGACGAGCCACGTCGAGATCGTGGTCGCCGAGAGGAAGGCGCGATAATGGGACAGAAAACAAATCCGATCGGCTTCCGGCTCGGCATCAGCAGGGAGTGGCGCTCGCGCTGGTACGCGAACCGCGACTTCCCGGCACTGCTCAAGGAAGACGAGCTGATGCGGAAGTACCTCAAGGCCCGGCTGGGCCACGCCGCGATCGCCGACGTCCGCATCGAGCGGAAGCCGGGCAAGGTCGTGGTGACGGTGCATACCGGACGCCCGGGCGTTGTCATCGGAAAGAAGGGCGCCGAGGTGGACAAGCTGCGTGACGAGCTCGCGCAGCTCACCGGCAAGGAAGTGGGGATCAACGTCGAGGAGATCAAGCGACCCGAGCTCGACTCGCAGCTCGTTGCCGATCAGATCGCCCACCAGCTCGCCCAGCGTATCAGCTTCCGGCGGGCCATGAAGAGGGCTGTCCAGAGCGCGATGCGGATGGGAGCGCAGGGCATCAAGATCAAGTGCGGCGGACGTCTGGGCGGCGCCGAGATCGCGCGCGTCGAAGGATACCACGAAGGTCGTGTGCCTCTGCACACGCTCCGTGCCGACATCGACTACGCCACATCCACCGCCAAGACCACCTTCGGCACCATCGGTGTGAAGGTGTGGATCTTCAAGGGGGAGAAGGTGGAAGATCGTCGCGGCAAGACCTACTCGACCGGAATGTGAGGGGAGCCGACCGATGCTGAGCCCGAAGCGCGTCAAATTCCGGAAGATGTTCAAGGGTCGCATGAAAGGGCTCGCCACGCGCGGCGCCCAGGTCTCGTTCGGCGCCTACGGACTCCAGGCACTGGAGCCCGGCTGGGTGTCGAATCGCCAGATCGAGGCGGCCCGCGTGGCGCTCACCCGCCACATCAAGCGCGGCGGCAAGGTGTGGATCCGCATCTTCCCCGACAAGCCGATCACCAAGAAGCCAGCCGAGACCCGCATGGGGAAGGGCAAAGGCCCACCGGAAGGGTGGGTGGCAGTCGTGAAGCCCGGCCGGGTGCTGTTCGAGCTCGAGGGGGTGAACCTCGCCACCGCCCAGCAGGCGATGGCCCTGGCCGCCGCCAAGCTCGGGGTCAAGACCAAGTTCGTGGCTCGAGAGGAGGCCCACACCGATGCTAGCTGAGCAGATGCGCGAGCTCTCGGAAGAGGAGATCCGGTCGCGGATCGCGGAGCTCGAGGAGGAGCGCTTCCGTCTCAAGTTTCGCAGCGCGACCGAGGTGCTGGACGATCCGCTCCGGTTCCGGGCGATTCGAAAGGACATCGCGCGGCTGAAAACCGTGCAGCGCGAGCGGCAGCGTGCCGCGAACACCACAGCGGCTCGCTAAGGAGCGACAGCGCACATGGCAGAGACAATGAACCACGAGAACGCGACCCAGCAGAAGCGCCACGCCCGCAAGGAGCGCATCGGGCTGGTGGTCAGCGACAAGATGCAGAAGACGGTCGTGGTGGCAATCGAGCGTCGCTACGCTCACCCGCTCTACGGCAAGATGGTGACGCGCACGAAGCGCGTGAAGGCGCACAGCGAGAACAACTCCGCCAAGACCGGAGATCGCGTTCGCATCATGGAGACCCGGCCGCTGTCCAAGGACAAGCGGTGGCGCGTGGTCGAGATCGTCGAACGTGCGCGTTAAGGGAGAGAGCCGATGATCCAGCAGGAATCGATGGTCAAGGTGGCGGACAATTCGGGGGCCAAGACGGCCCTGGTGATCCGTGTGCTGGGCGGCACCAGGCGCCGCTACGCGGGGCTCGGAGACACGGTGATCGTGGCCGTGAAGAATGCTCTCCCCAACGGGACCGTGAAGAAGTCCGATGTCGCGCGGGCGGTCGTCGTCCGCACGGCCAAGGAAACTCGTCGCAAGGACGGCAGCTACATCCGCTTCGACGAGAACGCCGTCGTGATCATCAACGAGGCCGGCGAGCCGAGGGCAACCCGCATATTCGGCCCGGTCGCCCGTGAGCTCCGCGAGAAGAAGTTCATGAAGATCGTCTCGCTCGCGCCGGAGGTTCTGTAGCATGCGAGTGCTCAAGTACCGTGCGACCGAGACCACCAAGTATCGCAAGCGCCACCGGGGAAACGCCGAGCGCGTCAAGATGCGGATCACCAAGGGCGATGTCGTCCGGGTGATGCGCGGCGATGACAAGGGGAAGGAGGGGAAGGTGCTCCGCGTCTATCCGAAGCGGGGCCGCGTGACCGTGGAAGGGATCAACATCGCGAAGCGGCACCGGAAGGCTCGTCGCGCCGAGGAGCAGAGCGGCATCATCGACTTCCCGGCCCCGATCTCGGTGTCGAACGTCATGCTGCTCGATCCCAAGAGCGGTCTGCCGACGCGCGTTCGCGCGCGCATCGACGAGGATGGCACCAAGGAGCGGATCAGCGCCAAGAGCGGGGACGCTATTCCCCGCACCCGCTGAGCGAGGACGACACAATGGCAACGAAGGAAAAGAAGAAGGGGAAGGGCGACGGCGGACAGCGCGGCGACGGCCCGAAGGCCGATCACGCCGGTCTCGGGATGGCCGCGCCGCCACCGCGGCTGAGGCTCTACTACGAGAAGACGGTGCGTGGCCGCCTGCAGAAGCAGTTCGGGCTGTCCAACATCCACCAGATCCCCAAGGTGGAGAAGGTGGTCGTGAACGTCGGTCTCGGCGAGGCGCTCAAGCAGCCCAAGCTGCTCGACAGCATCGTCACCGAGCTCGAGACGATCACGGGACAGAAAGCCGTCCGCACCAAGGCGAAGAAATCGATCTCGAACTTCGGGCTCCGACAGGGACAGGAGATCGGCGCCAGCGTCACCCTGCGTGGCGCCAAGATGTGGGAGTTCATCGATCGCTTCATCAACGTCGCCATTCCGCGAATCCGCGACTTCCGCGGCATCAACACCCGGTCGTTCGACGGACGGGGCAACTTCTCTCTCGGTCTCAAAGAGCAAGTGATCTTCCCCGAGATCAACTACGATCAGGTGGAGCAGGTCCACGGCATGGACATCACCTTCGTCACCACCACCTCACGGGACGACCACGCCTTCGCGCTGCTGCGCGAGCTCGGCATGCCATTCCGCGGGGATGAGAAACCGATCCTGGTCCAGATGTGAGATTCCGGCATCACCCTCCGGAATTAATTCTTCTTTAGCAACGAGAGTCATCGATGGCTCGGAAAGCCATGATCGAGAAGAGCAAGCGGAAGCCGAAGTTCCAGGTGCGGCAGCACAACCGCTGCCAGCGCTGCGGGCGGTCGCGCGCGTTTCTCCGGAAGTTCGGCGTCTGCCGGATCTGCTTCCGTGACCTGTCATTGAACGGCTTCATTCCCGGCGTCCGCAAAGCCAGCTGGTAGCCGGTGCGAACCCCGGACCTTTTTCCTTTCCTACACGTCCTGACGGATACGATAGGAGCACGGACTCAATCATGAGCATGACAGACCCGATCGCCGACATGCTGACGCGCATCCGCAATGCCTGCGGATCGAAGCACAAGCGCGTGGACATGCCGGTGTCGAAGATGAAGATCGAGATTGCCAAGATCCTCCGGGACAACAACTACATCCGGGAGTTCAAGACCATCGAGGTGGAAGGTGAGCGACCCGTCCTGCGGCTGTACCTGCGCTATGCCCACGGGGAGCAGCCGGTGATCCGCGAGCTGAAGCGCATCTCGACACCCGGGCTCCGGAAGTATGTCGGGGTGTCGGAGATTCCTCGCGTACGCAACGGCCTCGGCATGGCGATCCTGAGCACCTCTCGCGGGCTCATGACCGACCAGGAAGCGCGGAAGGCACGCACCGGTGGCGAGCTCCTCGCCCTCGTCTGGTAAGGAGCACACATATCATGTCGCGTATCGGAAAGAGGCCCATCCCCCTGCCGAAGAATGTCACGGCGACGGTCGAGGGGCAGACGGTGAAAGTGAAAGGACCACGCGGGGAGCTCCAGCGCACGATCCATCCCGAGATCAAGCTCACGATGGAGAACGGCACGTTGACTGTGGCCCGCCCCTCCGAAGAGCAGAAGCACAAGGCGCTTCACGGCCTCACCCGCTCTCTCGTGGCCAACATGGTCGAGGGAGTGGAGAAGGGATTCTCGAAGCAGCTCGAGATCGTCGGCGTCGGCTACAAGGCGGAGACACGCCCGTACGGGCTGCAGCTCGCGCTTGGCTATTCGCACCCGATCGAGTATCGGGCGCCCAAAGGGATCAAGCTGACGGCCACCGCGCCGACCGCCGTGACGATCGAGGGCGCGGACAAGGAGATGGTCGGTCAGGTGGCGGCCGAGATCCGCAACCTGCGCCCGCCCGAGCCGTACAAGGGCAAGGGCATCAAGTACCAGGGCGAGCAGATCCGGCGCAAGGCCGGCAAGGCCGGGGGCAAGTAATGCGCTCGATTCATAAGCCCAGATCGCGCTCCGAGAAGCGTCATCAGCGCCATCTGCGGGTGCGGAAGAAGGTCACCGGTTCGACCGAGCGCCCGCGTCTCGTGGTGTACCGCTCGATCAAGCACATCTACGCGCAGCTCGTGGATGACATCACCAACCGCACCCTCATGACCATCTCCTCGAGCATCATCGAGGAGGGGAAGAAGGCAGAAAAGTCGGCCGAAGTCGGCCGGCGGATCGCGGCCAAGGCGAAAGAGGCGGGAATCTCCCGAGTCGTCTTTGACCGTGCGGGGTACCGATATCACGGCCGCGTGAAAGCAGTGGCCGATGGCGCCCGCGAGGGCGGGTTGGAGTTCTAACAGATGACTGAGACTCAGAATCCGGAGCAGGGCGGCCAGGCGCCGCAGGGCGGCGGTGGCACGGGCGGTGGCACGGGCGGTGGCACGGGCGACGGCGGGGAGCGCAGCGGCTTCACGCGCGGCGGTGGCGCCAGCGCGCGCAGCGGCGGCGGTGCCCGAGGCGGCCGCGGGGGAAGTGGCCCCGGCGGCGGGCGCGGCCGCGGCGGACCCGGCGGAGGTGGTGGACGTGGCGGACCCGGCGGCGGACGCGGCGGGCCCGGTGGTGGTCGCGGCGGACCCGGCGGGCCCGGCGGACGCGATGGCGGCCGCGGAGGACGCGATGGCGGCCGCGGCGGCGACCGAGAAGGAAGCGATCTGGTCGAGAACGTGATCGCGATCAATCGCGTCGCCAAGGTCGTGAAGGGAGGCCGGCGCTTCTCCTTCAACGCGCTGGTGGCGGTCGGCGACGGGCAAGGGCGTGTCGGTGTCGCCACCGGCAAAGCGAATGAGGTGTCCGAAGCGGTACGTAAGGCGGTGGACGCGGCCCGACGCAACCTGGTGCAGGTTCCGCTCACCGGCGGAACGATCCCTCACGAGGTCGTCGGGGAGCACGGTGCAGGTCGCGTTCTGATGAAGCCCGCCGCGCCCGGTGCGGGCGTGATCGCGGGTGGTGCAGTTCGCGCCGTGCTCGAGTGCGCCGGCGTCTCGGACATCCTGACCAAGAGTCTGGGCTCCACGAACCCGCACAACATGGTGAGGGCGGCGCTCGACGGTCTCGCGCAGCTGACGACCGTCGAGCAGATCGCTCGCGAGCGGGGAGTGGAGGTGTCGAGCCTCCCGTATCGCTCCCGCGCCAAGTCGAGGGAGACCGTCTGATGCCGCGCCGCTTCGTGTATCATGGAACTCGCGGCCCGACGACGACGGCCAAGGATCAGCCCGCGGGCAAGGGCAAGGTCCGCATCAAACAGGTCCGGAGCGAGATCGGCCACTCCTGGCGCATGCGCCGGACGCTCGAGGCCATCGGTCTCAAGCACCACCAGGACGAGGTGGTGAAACAGGATTCGGCATCGCTGCGCGGACAGCTCAAGCAGGTGCGTCACTTGATTCTCGTGACGGCCGTCGAGGAATAAGCAATGGCGAACGTGGACAAGATCACGTTGGAGAACCTGGCGGCCGCTCCGGGATCGCACCGCGATCGCAAGCGCATCGGCCGCGGTCCCGGCTCCGGAAAGGGCAAGACGTCGGGGAAGGGACACAAGGGTATCAAGGCACGCGCGGGCCACCACGGTCCGGGAGGAGGCAAGCCGCGTTTCGAGGGCGGACAGATGCCGCTCACGCGGCGGCTCCCCAAGCGCGGCTTCACCAACCCGTTCCGGGTCGAGAACCAGATCGTGAGTCTCACCCAGATCGCCGAGCTGCCCGAGGGACAGGACGTCACGAATGAATCGCTCGCCGAGGCGGGGCTGATCCGGGCCGGAAAGGGGCCCGCGAAGCTGCTCGGCACGGGCGAGCTCACCCGCCCGGTCACCGTGCGCGGCGTCAGGATGAGCGCGTCGGTCCGGGACAAGATCGCGGCCGCCGGAGGCCGCATCGAGGACTAGGATGGCCCAATCCAATCCCGCCGCCGCGGTCTCGAATCTCTTTCGGACCCCGGAGCTGAAGTCGAAGATCGGCTTCACCCTGCTCTGCTTGCTCGTGTACAGGATCGGAGCGCATATCACGGCTCCGGGAATCGACGTCAGCGCCCTCGTCGATTTCTTCAACCGGCAGGGCGGCGGCGGCCTGCTGGGACTCTATAACCTCTTCGTGGGCGGCGGGCTGTCCCGCGCGACCGTGTTCGCGCTCGGGATCATGCCCTACATCTCGGCCAGCATCGTCGTGCAGCTGGCGGGCGCGGTTGTGCCGACGATCGAGAAGCTCCAGAAGGAGGAGGAAGGCCGGAAGAGGGTCACGCAGTGGACGCGTTACCTCACCGTCGTCATCGCCGCCGTGCAGGCATACGGCTTCGCGCTCTTCATCGAGAGCTTCCCGGGGGCCGTTCGCAACCCCGGAATGACGTTCACGATCGAGATGACGCTGTTCCTCATCACCGGCGCGATCTTCATCATGTGGCTCGGCGAGCAGATCACCGAGCGCGGCGTCGGCAACGGGGCGAGCCTGTTGATCTTCTTCTCGATCGTGGAGAGAATCTGGCCCGGCATCGGCGAAACGTGGGGCTACCTGAACACCCACGTGATCTCGGTCGGAGGGCTTCTCGTCCTGGCCGTGATGATGGTCGCGGTGGTCGCGGCCACGATCGCGGTGACGGTCGCGGCGCGGAAGGTCCAGATCCAGATCCCACAGCGCACGATGGCCCGGGGGCGGCAGCGCGAGGCGGCCAAGAACTTCATCCCGCTCCGACTGAACTCCGCCAACGTGATGCCGATCATCTTCGCCCAGTCGGTGATCGTCGTTCCGGGCACGATCGCGCAGTTCACCGGGGCGAGCTGGCTGGCGCCGGTGGCGGAGTATCTCCAGCCGGGCACCTGGCTCTACTATCTCTTGTCCGCCGGTCTGATCCTCTTCTTCACGTATTTCTACACGTCGATCATCTTCAACCCGATCGACATCGCCGAGAACCTGAAGAAACAGGGCGGCTTCATTCCAGGAATCAAGCCCGGGGCGAAGACAGCCGAGTACATCGATCGGGTCGTCACCCGCATCACTCTCCCCGGCGCGATCTTTCTCACGATCATCGCGCTATTGCCCGTCTGGATCTCCGGCCTGTTCAACGTCCCGTTCCGATTCGGCGGGACATCGCTCCTGATTGTCGTCGGCGTGGGGCTCGACACCATCCAACAGCTCCAGCAGCACCTGCTCCTGCGCAAGTACGATGGCTTCATGAAGAAGGGACGCGTGCGGTTCCGCGGCCGGCAGGCGACGGGGTACTGACGAGCAGGGAGGTCGAGGCCATGAACATCGTTCTGCTCGGACCGCCCGGCGCAGGAAAGGGCACGCAGGCCGAGCCGGTGTCGGCGCGGCTCGGCCTCCGGAAGCTGGCGACCGGCGATGTGTTGCGGACTGCGCTCAGAGACGGCACCGAGCAGGGAAAGCGAGCCAAGAGCTTCATGGAGCGAGGCGACCTCGTGCCGGATGCGGTGATCCTCGGGATCCTCAAGGAGGCGATGGCCGAGCCGGCATCCGCGGCCGGTGTGGTGCTCGACGGCGCGGTGCGCACCGTCCCCCAGGCCGACGGGCTCGCGGCGGTAATGGCCGAGCTGGGGCGTCGCGTGGACGCAGTGCTCATGTTCGACGTGCCCGACGAGGAGCTCGTGCAGCGCCTGAGCAGCCGAACGGTGTGCGATGTCTGCCAGACGCCGTACTCTGGCCGCGCCCCGGGGACGCCGTGCGACCGGAAGGACGGCGGGAAGCTCGTGCGGCGCGCCGACGATGAGCCGGAGGCGATCCGCCGGCGACTGCACGTCTACCGCGAGCAGACGGCTCCGGTGCTCGACTGGTACAGAAAGAATGGCGCTCGGGTGGTTGCCATCGACGCGGTCGGTCCGAAGGAGGACATCACCGAGCGCGTTCTCCGCGAGCTCGCATCATGATCCAGCTCAAGTCCGCGCGCGAGATCGAGGCGATGGCGGAGGGCGGCGCCATCACGGGCAACACCATCGCGATGCTCGTGGACACGGCGAAGCCCGGCATGAGTACGGCCCAGCTGGATCGCCTCGCCGAGGAGTTCATCCGCAGCCATCCGGGGGCAACGCCGGCTTTCAAGGGACTCTACGGATTTCCGGGAACGCTCTGTACCTCGATCAACGAGGAGATCGTCCACGGAATCCCCTCCAGCAAGCGTCTGCTCGAGGAAGGCGACATTCTCTCCATCGACGTCGGCGTCGGGTACGAGGGATTCTTCACCGATTCGGCGGCCACGGTGGCGCTTCCACCCGTGCCAGATGAGTCGCGCTCGCTGCTCGAGGTGACGAAGCGAGCCCTCGAGGCCGGGATCGAAGCCGCCCAGCCGGGCAATCACGTCGGCGACATCGGGGCGGCGGTGCAGCAGGTCGTGGAGCGCGCCGGCTTCAGCATCGTCCGCGACCTCGTCGGGCACGGCATCGGTGTCGAATTCCACGAGGACCCGCAGATCCCCAACTACGGTAAGCCGAAGCGGGGAGCTCCTCTCAGGCCCGGACTCACGATCGCGATCGAGCCCATGGTCAACGTCGGGTCTCCGAAGACGCGCACGATGCCGGACCGCTGGACGATCGTGACCGCCGATGGGTCCCGCTCAGCACACTTCGAGCATACGATCGCGATCACCGAGCAGGGACCCCGCATTCTCACCCGCGCCGCGCGGGTGGCTCACGTAGCGTAGGCCCCTGGCGGACGCGTCAGAGCGCCGCGTCGACCAGGGCGGTGACGGCGCGCGCAATCTCGCCGCATCGTGCCACCAGCTGCTGAGCTTCGCGCACGATCGTCGCGCCGGCGGACGGATCGGGGAGGGCGGCAACGTTGATCCTCACATTGTAGGCCGCGCCGCGGCAGGCCGCCTCGGCGAGAAGCGCGGAGACGCCGGCATCGCTCAGCGCGTTGCTGTTCCCTCGTCTCGCGGCGATCGCCGCGATCTCCGTCACCTCGGTGCAAGCCCGGGCCGTTTCCAGCGGCACCTCCGACGCGCCGATCAGAGCCGCGGTGATCGCCTCCTCCCGCGCCGCCGCCGCCGCGCCTGGCTCCTTGGGCAGCTTGTAGGCAGCCGAGACCGCCTGGTACGCGCGCGAGTCGCGGTCGGCCAGTGCGGAGAGGAAGAGAACGAGGCGGGACGCACGGTCCGCCAGCTGCTTCATCTCCTCCTCGACGGCGGCGTATTTCTTCCGCCCGATGGTGAGCCCGGCGACCATCTGGCCCAGTGCCGCGGCGAGCGCGCCGGCGTGCGCCACCACGCTGCCTCCGCCCGGAGTCGGCGCGTTCGACGCCACCGAGGCCACGTAGCCGCTGAGGGAGGCTCCGCCCTGCTGAGCCGCGCGGAGCCGGCGCTCGAGTACCTGCTCGGGAGTGAACTTCGCGAGCTGAAGGTAGTGAGCCGCGGCGTCGAAGAGCACGCGCTCCGGCACGAGGCCCACGATCTCACTCCAGGTCGTGGCCACACCATCCGCGTCGGCCTCTCGCCTCACCAGCTCGAAGGCGCGGTGCATCGGCGTGCGCTCCACGTCCACGAGATTCATCGAGACCTGGGCCTGGCCGTCCACCGCGAGGCCGAGTCCCTTGACGAAGCGTAATCCCCCGGAGGAGCCGCGCACCGCTCTGGCCACGCGCTTGGCCGTCTCGAGGTGCGACGCATCGCCCAGATAGACATTGTACGCGACCAGGAAAGGCCGGGCCCCGATGGCGACTGCGCCGGCCGTCGGATGCACGCGGGCTTCGCCAAAGTCCGGGAATCGCTCGGCGACTCGCCCGATCTCGTCGCGGATCCCCTCGAACTCACCGCGGCGAACGTCCGCCAGATTTTCCCTCTGCGGGCGCGTGGCGGCGCGCTCGTACAGGTAGACGGGAATCGACAGCTCGCGCGCGACTCGTGCCCCGAGCTCCCGCGCCAATGCGATGCATTCGTCCATCGTCGTGTCGCCGAGCGGGATCAAGGGCACGACATCGGCCGCGCCCATGCGCGGATGCTCGCCGCGGTGCTGCGTCAGGTCGATGAGGTCACTCGCCGTGCGGATCCCGGCGAACGCCGCGTCCACGACCCGGTCGGTGGGGGCCGCGAACGTGATCACGGACCTGTTGTGCGATGAATCGGATGATACATCGAGGAGGATCACCCCGTCGACGGCGGCGATCGCATCCCGGATCGCCTGCACGACGTCGGCACGCCGCCCCTCGGAGAAGTTCGGAACGCACTCCACCAGCTTCATGGAAGAGTTGTCTCGGTGGCGGTGGCGAGCACCTCGAGTAGCCACCGGTGCATGACCGAACTGCCGGCCACGATCGCCGTCCCCGAGGCAAAGCCCGGGGCGCGGCCACAGAGGTCGGTAGCTACTCCGCCGGCCTCGTTGATGATGAGCATGCCGGCAGCGTAATCCCAGGGCGCGAGCACGAGCTCCCAGAACGCCTCGAATCGGCCGCACGCCACGTCGCACAGATCGAGCGCCGCTGAGCCGGCGCGCCGAACGCCCGCGGTCTGCCGCGTGACGGCTGAGAGCTGCGTCAGATAGCCCTCGAGCAGCTCGAGGTTCTTGAAGGGGAAGCCCGTACCGATGAGACTGCGCGCCGGCTCGGTGATCGAGGAGACGCGAATCGGATGACCGTTGCGGTACGCTCCACCGCCGGAACCGGCGGTGAAGATCTCGCCCGTGGCCGCATTGAGCACGACACCCGCGCGAAGATCGTCATCCACGAGTGCCGCGATCGAGACCGAATACTCCGGATAGCCGTGGAGAAAATTCGTCGTGCCGTCCAGCGGGTCCACGATGAACGTGGTCCCTGCACCGGTCCCGGCGCCGGGCGAGAGCTCTTCACCCAGGACGTCCGCATCGGGGAAGCGCACGCCGAGCTGCTCACGGATGATCGCTTCGGCGCCGAGATCCACTTCGCTGACAAAGTCGGCAGTCGCCTTGTTCGTCCAGGTGAGAGCTGCGAGATCGCCAGCGTGCGTGGCGATGTAGCGGGATGCCGTCTGCGCTGCTGCGACCATCGCATCGAGGTCGGCCGCCGCGCGCGCGCCGGAAAAGTGGTCGGATGCTTGCACCCCCATTCCTTCGCTCCTAGCTTGCCGCGATGCCCCGAGTCTTCAGCGGTATCCAGCCGTCCGGCGAGCTGCACATCGGAAATTATCTCGGCGCGGTCAGGAACTGGGTACAGCTGCAGCAGCAGTATGAGTGCATCTTCTCGATCGTCGATTACCACGCCATCACGGTCCCGTTCGAGCCCGAAAACCTGCGTCGCCGGACTCGCGAGATGGCTCTCTCGCTCCTCGCGGCCGGACTCGATCCGGACCGATGCACGCTGTTCGTGCAGTCGATGGTGCCCGAACATACCGAGTTGGCCTGGATATTCAACACCGTCACACCTCTCGGTGAGCTCGAGCGGCAGACGCAGTTCAAGGAGAAGGCGCACCGGCAGGAGAGCGTGCTGGCGGGCATTCTCAACTATCCCGTGCTTCAGGCCGCGGACATTCTGCTCTATCGGGCCGACATGGTGCCGGTGGGCGACGATCAGATCCAGCATCTCGAGCTGAGCCGCGAGATCGCGCGCCGATGGAACGCCCGCTTCGCCGCCGATGACCCTTTTTTCCCCGAGCCTCGTCCGCTCCTCACGACGGCTCGTCGGATCATGGGACTCGACGGGCAGGCGAAGATGTCGAAATCGATGGGCAACACCATCGGCCTCCTGGAGTCGCGTGACGAGATGTGGGCGAAGCTCCGGCCGGCGGTCACGGATCCGGCTCGCATCCGCCGCACCGACCCCGGCACGCCCGAAGTGTGCAACATCTTTCACCTGCATCGGGCATTCAGCGACGAGCCAACGGTGCAGAACGTCGCGCTGCAGTGCAGCACGGCCGGGTGGGGATGCATCGATTGTAAGCAGGTTTTGTTGCAGTCGATGGAGGCCGAGCTCGCTCCGATCCGTGAGCGGGCGGCCGAGCTCCGCGGCCACCCGGAGCGCGTGAGTGCGATTCTCCACGCGGGAGCGGAGCACTGCCGCGCTCTGGCGCGCGAGACCCTCGCTCAGGTGAAGGAGCGGATGGGCCTGGCGTGATGTCGACGCGCCACGCTGTCCCGACCCTCCTGCATGCCTCTTGCATTCGCCGTCGCCATCCCGAACGGAGTGAACGATGCCAGACGACACCGGACCCGAGGGCGTGCTCACGCTCATCTGCCTGACGTGTGGTGCGGAGAAGTTCTTCGATCAGACACCCCCTCCCGCGGTTATCTGCGACCGATGCTCCGGCACGACGTTCCGCAGCTATTTCACGCCCACCGAGGCCGACGAGGCGACGATCTCACAGCTCGAGCAGGTAGCCCGGAGCATTGCGCTGGACGGTGAGTCTCCGGACATTTCCGCCGACGACGTGCGCGAGCTGAACGACTTCTAGGCAGCACACCGCAGTCGGAGAGCGGATCCACTCGGGAGATTGTCATCGACCACGCGCTCATGGCCGGCTCGCAGCTCCTCGGCGACCTGGTGGCGATGCTGCGGCTCGATCTCCTGGCCAAGATGGCCGTGGCGGTCGTCTGTGGCGGGGCGATCGGTCTCGAGCGGGAGATGTCGGGCAAGCCAGCCGGCCTCCGCACCAACATTCTCATCTGTCTCGGCGCGGCCCTCTTGATGGACTTGTCGATCCGGCTGGGATCGGACATCACGCCGAGCGGGGCCCGCTCGGGCGATCCGGCGCGGCTCGCTGCCCAGGTCGTGTCCGGGATCGGCTTTCTCGGCGCCGGCACCATCCTCCAGGCACGCGGCGTGGTGGTGGGTCTCACCACTGCCGCCACCATCTGGGTGGTTTCCGCCATCGGTCTCACCGCCGGAGCGGGGAGCTACGTCGAGGCGATCGGCTCGACCGCTCTCGTCACCGCGGTGCTCGTTTTTCTCGGCAAGGCCGAGCGCTACATCCTGTCGCGGCGGAGGATGGTCCACGCGACCATCCGCGTGGGCCGCGACGTGGACTTCAAGGTTGTGCGCGAGGCGCTGGCGGATCACGGCATCACCGTGGTCGAGAAGGAGGCGTTCGAACATGAGGAAGATCGCACGTTCGAGGTGAAGCTCGACGGACCGGGCAAGCTGATGGATGTCGCCGCCGCCGACCTGAAGCGCCGCACGGGGGTGATCAGCGTCCAGCTCGACTGATGGCGAGCGGCTGCTCGTCTGTGATCTCGATTCCACATCTCCCGCCTGGGCGCTGACCGAAGACGGCGCCCGGCGTCTGCGCGAGGAAGCGCGGCCCGGTTGGACGGTGCGATTCACCGGAACCCCGGCCGTCTCCGACGGCGATGGACGCACCCCGCCCACACCGGAAGCTCTCGAAGCGATTGGTGACGCAGAGGTGTACTTCGGCTTCGGAATGAGCGAGCCGCTCTTCTCCGCGGCGCGACGGCTCCGCTGGGTCCACACCGCCGCCGCTGGAGTGGCGAGCGCTCTCTTTCCCGCTCTGCGAGAGAGCGATGTTCTGCTCACCAACTCGGCCGGAGTGCATGCCGTCCCGATCGCCGAGCATGTGATCGGCGGGATCATCTACCTGCTGCGCGACTTCGAGACCGCCCGTCGCCTCCAGCGGGCCGGTGAGTGGTCGCGCGAGCCGTTCGTGGGCCCGAACAGCCGCGTTCGGGAGATTGGAGAATGTCGCGCCGTGATCGTCGGCACGGGCGGCATCGGGGGCGCCATCGCCGAGCGGCTCACCGCCCTTGGAGCGCGCTGCGTCGGCACCCGGCGCCATCCCGAGCGCGGTGCTCCGCGCGGATTCGAGTCGGTCCATCCGGTGGACGAGCTGCCAGCGCTGGTCGCTCGAGCGACGCTCCTGATCGTGGCCGCGCCGGCCACTGCGGAAACCTCCGGACTGGTGACGGCGGCCCTCCTCGACCGTCTTCCTCAGGGTGCCATCGTCTGCAACGTGGCTCGTGGAACGCTCGTGGACGAGGACGCGCTCGCGCAGCGTATCAGCGACGGACGGCTTCGCGGAGCGGTGCTGGACGTCTTTCGCCAGGAGCCACTGGACGCGTCGAGTCCCCTGTGGTCGTTGCCCTCGGTGCTTCTGACCCCGCATGTCTCCGGCGTCTCGCCGCGTGGCTTCTGGGGACGCGAGCTGGATCTGTTCTTCGACAACTGGCGGAGGTACGTGGCCGGAGAACGGCTGCGCAACCTGGTCGACAAGGCCGCCGGCTACTAGCGCGACGGGGATGGAGTCATGGAACGGATCATCCGACTGGCGGTCGAGCGCGGGGCGTCGGACCTGCACATCAAGGCGGGCGACGTCTTCCGCGCCCGCATCGACGGCAAGCTGGTGCCTCTCAGCAAGCAGGTGCTGACGCCCGAGCAGACGAAGGCCATCGCGATGCGCCTCCTCGCCCGCGACGACGAGCGCAAGCGCATCGACGAGATCCGCGACTACGATTGCTCCTACAGCATCTCCGGACTCGGCCGCTTTCGCGTGAGCATTCTCCGCCAGCGCTCGAGCTTCATGATCGTCATGCGGGTCATCCCCGTCAGCGTTCCGACGTTCGACGAGCTCAGCCTGCCTCCGGTGCTCTCGCGCATCACCCAGGCGGACCGGGGCATGGTGCTGGTCACCGGTGTCACCGGGTCGGGCAAGACGAGCACGATCGCCGCGCTGGTCAATCACATGAACCAGACGATGACCAAGCACATTCTCACGCTCGAGAACCCGGTCGAGTATCTGCATCGCGACAAGGGGTGCTCGATCACGCAGCGCGAGATCGGAGTGGATACCGAGAGCTTCAAGAGCGGATTGCGCTCGGCGCTGCGGCAGGATCCGGACGTGATCATGATCGGCGAGATGCGGGATGGGGAGACGGCCGACACCGCCATGAAGGCGGCCGAGACCGGACACCTCCTCATCTCGACCCTCCACACGCCCGACGCCCAGACCACGATCAACCGCATCATCGCCATGTTCCCACCCGAGGAGCAGGGTGTGGCACGAATCCGGCTGGCGGAGTCTCTGCATTCGGTGGTCTCGCAGCGGCTACTCCCTCGAGCCGATGGCAAGGGTCGGGTGGTCGCGTGCGAGATCATGCTCGTCACTCCGCTCGTACGCGACCTGATTCTCGACCAGGCCAAGACTCCCGAGATAATCGAGTGCATCGCCGATGGGCGCGACCAGTACGGCATGCAGACCTTCGACCAGCATCTCATGGATCTCGTGAATGCCGGGCAGGTGGCGTTCGAGGTCGCCTGTGCAGCCGCCACCAAGCCGGCCGACTTCGAGCTCCAGATGCGACTCGCCACCGGAAGGCCATCACACTCGACCGCTCGCCCGTCGGCGAATGGGCATCAGAATCGCGGGGATGGCGCGCGCGATCCGGGCGACGGACAGGTGCCATCGCCCCCCCCGTTGGCGCTCGACAGTGACATGACGAGGCTCTTCGGGAAGTGACCCGCTCGCTCGCCGGCGTTTTCACTCCGGTGGTCACTACGTTCGATGCTAACGGCGAGGCGCTCACGAAGGCGCCCTTCCTTGCGAACATCCGGGCCCACCTCGACGCCGGAGTGAACGGCGTCGTCACCACCGGCTCCACCGGAGAGGCGCCGCTGCTGGAAGAGAGCGAGCGCCGGCAGCTCGTCGACTGGGCCCGTCCCCTGGTGCCGGCGGACGTATGGCTCGTTGCCGGGACGGGCGGCGAATCCACGCCCGTCACCACGCGCCGCTGCGCCGAGGCGGCGGAGTGCGGAGCGGATGCGGTGCTCGTGGTCGCGCCCCACTACTACGGAGCAGCGGTGACTTCCGCCGGCCTCTCGAGCCACTACCGGCGCGTGGCGGATCTATGCCCGGTGCCCGTGATCCTGTACAACATCCCCAAATACATGCACTTCGCGCTGGAGCCCGCCCTGGTCGGCGAGCTGGCGTCGCACGGCAACATCATCGGCATCAAGGACAGCTCGGGCGACCTCGAGCTGCTTGGCGGATACCTCCGCGCTCAGTCGCCGCGCTTCACCGTGCTGACCGGCAGCGGGGCGTCGTTGTGCTCGGCGCTCGATCTCGGTGCGCGAGGAGGCATCCTGGCCGTCGCGGATTTCGCGGCCGCCCTCGCCGTGGAGCTCTGGCGAGCATTCCGCTCCGGCGACCTGTCTGCGGCCGCGCGAGCCCAGGAGCGTCTGCTTCCGCTGGCGCGCGAGATAGTTGGAGGAATGGGAGTGCCGGGGATCAAGGCCGCCATGGATCTGGTGGGCCTGCATGGCGGCGAGCCCCGACATCCCCTACTTGCCCTGGGGCAATCGCAGCGCTCCCGGCTTCAAGCGCTACTGCGACAGGCCGAGCTCGAGCTCGTCGCCTAGACGTGCCCCGAATCACGGCCGCGGACGCACTCGCTCGGGTCGCTGATCTCGCGCGGGCGCCGCGGCCGGCAGGAGAAGCGGCGGAAGCGGTCGCCCGCGCGAGCTGCGCGTCGACGCTGCGAGAGCGGGGCTTCTCGACCGTCGAGATCCCCTTCTCGTACTCCACCCTCCCGGGACGGTGGGCCACGTCCCTCACCGGATTCGCATCCATCGTGGCGCTCATGCTCGTGGGTGCCCAGGGCTACGAGGGTCACGCGACGAGAGCGCTCATCATCCTCATCTCCTCTCTGGCAGCCATCGGATGGTCAGCCTGGTGGATCGGCACGGCCGGAATCCTGCGCCTGCCGTGGGCTCGGGCGACGTCCGTCAACCTCGTTGCCACCAGAGGCACGCCGCGTCTCTGGCTCATGGCCCACCTCGATTCGAAGTCGCAGCCCGTGCCGATCGGATTGCGGGCGCTCGGAATCACCGTGAGTGTCTTCGTCTGGCTGGCCGCCTTGGTCCTCGTCCTTCTGCAGGTCGGAACGGGACACGGAGCACCCGTCTGGCTCTGGATCGTGGTCGCTGGCGTCGCCGGCGGCCTTCCTGTGATGGCGAGCTTGGTGGGCTCGGCTTCTCCCGGCGCACTGGACAATGCGTCCGGCGTCGCCGCCGTACTGCTCGTTGTTGGCGCGTTGGCGCCAGCCATCCCGCTGGGCGTCGTGCTGACGAGCGCCGAAGAGCTGGGACTCGCCGGCGCCCGCGCCTGGAGCCAGAGTCGGAAAGCCGCCACGGCGATCAACTTCGATGGACTGGATGATGCGGGACCGCTTCGATTCAGCTGGAGCGGAAAACGGCCGGGCGACCTACTTGACCGTCTCCAGCGTGGTGCGGTGCTCGCCCGAGTCCCGGCCCGCGTCCAGCGACTGCCGCCGGGCATCCTCACCGATGGCGTAGCCCTTGCCGGAGCGGGATGGAGTGCCGTCACCGTGAGCAAAGGAGGGGTTCGGACTTTGTCGCGCATCCACACGCGGCGCGACCAGGCAACTGCGCTCTCCGGGGCAGGGGTGGCCCAAGCCGCAGAGGTGGTCGTGCGCCTGTTGGAGGAGCTGGAGCGGTGATCCTCCTTCTCGTCGCCGCGCTACTCATGGGGCTGCTCCTGATTCCGTTCGGACTCCCCGGACTCTGGGTGATGGTCGGAGCGGCCCTCGCGTACAGCCTCGTGGTGCCCGGCGCGATCGGCACTGTGACGCTGATCCTGGTCTCGCTGGCGGCGCTCGGCGCGGAGCTTCTCGAATGGTCGGTGACGGGGCGCTTCACGCGCCGTTACGGCGGCTCGCGGCGCGCCAGCTGGGGTGCGATACTTGGGAGCATGGTGGGAGCGATCGTCGGCGTACCGCTCCCGATCGTGGGTTCGGTGATCGGCGCGTTCGCCGGCGCTTTCGCCGGAGCGCTGGCTGGGGAGTTCACGCGAGGAAGTACCGTGGCCGTCGCGGGCCGGGTGGCGACCGGAGCGCTGCTGGGACGGGCGGCCGCGACGGCTTTCAAGGTGGGCATCGGCGTGGCGATGTCCGCATGGATTCTGGTGACAGCGTTGGTGTGAGGGCCCGCGTGCCGCAACATGCAAGGAGCATGAATCGATGAGTGAGACGACCCCGGTCAACGATGCCCCCTCCCGCTCCGATGCCGAGCGCGATGAAGGCATAGCCGGCCGCGGTTCCGAGGGTGGCAAGTACGTGTACTGCATCATCCGCCTCGGGAAGCCCCGCGAATTCGGCGACATCGGCATCGGTGAAGGCGGAAATCGAGTCTATACCGTCCACCACAGCGACCTGGCGGCCGTCGTCAGCGACACCCCGATCGTGATCTACGACCCGACCCGCGAGAACGTTCTGGCGCACGAGTTCGTGAACGAGACGGTCATGCGCGAATTCACCGTGATCCCGATGTCGTTCGGGACGGTCTTCCGCTCCGAGGACGACGTGTCCGAGCTGTTGCGCTCCACCTATCAGGCGTTCAACGACGTCCTGGACAAGATGCGCGACAAGATCGAGTTCGGCCTCAAGGTCCTCTGGGACCGTGACAAAGTGATCGCGAACATCGAGAAGTCCAACGACGAGATCCGGCGGTTGAAGGATGAGATCAGCCGCAATGCGCAGAGCTCCACCTACTTCGCCCGCATGCAGCTCGGTCGGCTCGTCGAGGCCGCCATTGAGGACCAGGGCAACGCGTTCGTCGCCGACGTGCACGAGAGCCTCAAGGGGGTGGCGGTCGCGAGCCGCAGCAACAAGCCCATCGGGGATCGTATGATCATGAACGCGGCGTTTCTCGTCGAGCGCGAGCGAGAGAAAGAGTTCGATGAGAAGGTGAAAGAGATCTCTCGGAAATACGAGGAGCTGCTCACCTTCAAGTACACGGGTCCCTGGCCGCCGTACAACTTCGTGAACATCAAGCTGAAGCTCGAGCGCGCCGGCTGACGCTGCTGAGCCAAACTCGTCGCCCCCCCCGACATGGGCATGCTCTCCAAGCTCGTCTTCTTTCCCGTGACCGGTCCCATCGCCGGCATTCGATGGAGCCTCGCGCAGGTGCAGAAGGTGGTGGAGGAGGAGCTGGTCGATGACAGCAGCGTCAAGCAGGAGCTGATGGAGCTGCAGATGCTGGTGGAGTTGGGCGAAGTTGACGATGACGAGTATCTCGTGCGCGAGCAGAGGCTGATGGAGCGGCTGCGCGAGGTACGATACTGGCGGGAGCAGTTCGGGCTCGCGACGGCGGGGGGCCCTGTCCGGGTCGCGCGCCCCGAGCCTGATGACAGCGGGTGATCGAGCTGGATGCGCTCCTTGACGGGCTGCCCACGTGGGTGCTCGTCGGAGGGAAGGGCGGCGTGGGCAAGACGACCTGCGCTGGAGCTCTGGCGGTACGCGCCGCATCGCGCGGTGAACCCACCCTGCTTCTGTCGCTGGATCCGGCACGCTCTCTCGGAGATGCCCTTGGCTGCGCTGTCCGGACGCACGCTCACCCCGTGCCCGGATGTCCCGGGCTCGACGCGTGGCAGCTCGATGCCGGCGAAGCCCGTGATGATTTCCTCGCTCGCTGGCGGGGCGTGCTCCTCGACATCGTGGATCGCGGCACCTATCTGGACCGGACCGAGATCGCATCGCTTCTCGATGCCGCTCTGCCCGGCGCCGATGAGACGATGGCTCTGCTCACGCTGGCGGGGCTCGACCGCGACGCACGCTGGCGTCGGATCGTGATCGACACTGCCCCGACCGGCCATACGCTGCGGCTGTTACAGCTCCCCGACAGTTTTCGCGCGCTGCTTTCGCTGCTCGATGCGATGCAGGAGAAGCACCGCTTCATTGTGCGCGCACTCACCCGGCGGTACCGCAGCGACCAGGCCGACGACTTTCTCGCGCGGATGCGCCAGCAGACCGAGAATATTCGCACGACCTTCACCGACGCCGGCCGACTCGCCGTCTGCCTCGTGTCGCGGGCGGAAGCCCTCGTCGTGGCCGAGACGGCGCGGTATGCGGAAGCGCTCGACGGCTTGGGGATGCATCTGGGAGCCGTGATCGTGAACGCGGTGCCGGCGCCGCTCCACGCCGAGCAGGCGACGGCCCTGCGGTCGCTGCGCGTCATCGCCCCCGCCGCGCGCCACTTTGTGGTGCCCACGCTCCCTCATCCCCCGACCGGCGTCGATTCGCTGAATGCATGGGGAGCATCGTTGACGATCGATGTGTCGGACGCCGATTCGATCGAGAGGCCGCGCGTCCAGCCCCGGCGCGGCTCGCGCGGGGTAGCACGCGGTTCTCTGCCGTTTCCCACCCGTCCCCTCGTCATCGTCGGCGGCAAGGGTGGTGTGGGAAAGACGTCGGTGGCGTGTGCGATCGGGATCGGCGTGGCCCGGGCTGCCCAGCCGGCACTCGTGGTTTCCACCGATCCCGCGCCATCGGTTGGCGATGCCCTCGATCAAGCCATCGGCGCTGACGTCACGCCGGTGCGTGGCGTGCCGGGGCTATTCGCCCAGCAGCTGGACGCGGCCGCGGCATTCGGTCGCTTTCGAGACGACTACGGCGCGCGCGTGACCGGGGTCTTCGATGCCCTCATGGGAGGATCCGTGGAGGCATCCCACGACCGGCGCGTGGTCTCCGAGCTTCTCTCTCTTGCCCCGCCGGGAATCGATGAGCTCTACTCGCTCGCCTCCCTCGGCGAGACGATCGCGGGCGGCCGCTATGCCGTGGTGATCGTCGACCCCGCACCGACCGGTCATCTCCTCCGGCTGCTCGAGATGCCGCGCCTGGCGCTCGAGTGGACCCATCTCCTCCTTCGATTGATGCTTCGCTACAAGGAGATCGTGGCCCTCGGTGACGCCGCCCAGGAGCTACTGGCATTCGCGCGGCGCACACGCGAGCTGGCGGCATTGCTGCACGATCCGTCGAGGGCCGGACTGCTCATCGTCGCACTGGATGAGCCGCTGGTGCGCTCGGAGACGCAACGCCTCGCGGATGCCGTCCGGTCCATCGAGATCCCGCTGTTGGGTGTGGTCTGGAACCGTGTCGATGTCGACGTCGAACCTCTTCCGACAGTCTCGTCCGGCGAACAGTTTCAGGCCTCGGTCGCTGAGCCGCCGCCCCGGGGCGTGCCAGCGCTCCGGAGCTGGCTCCGCACATGGTCCTCCCTGCATCGCGCCACGAATGGCTGAAGCCATATTCTACGTCTACGGAATCGTGCCCGCGGCTCTCGATCCGGCTGGCGCCCCTGCGGGGATCGAAGGCAGCCCGGTCACGGTCGAGCGCGAGGGGTCGCTGGCGGCGCTTCTGTCCTGTCTCGATGCCGGGGAGCTCGACACGGAGCGGATCGAGGCCCGCGTCGGCGAGGTCGGTTGGGTGGGGCCCCGAGCCGTCGCTCACGACGCGGTGCTCACCTGGGCCAGCGACGCCGGAAGCGTCGTCCCGTTGCCGATGTTCACTCTGTTCAGCGACGTCGTGGCGGTGCGCGCGATGCTTCGCGAGCGCGCGGATGAGCTCAGCCGCCTCCTCGCGCGAGTGGCGGCCGGGCAGGAGTACGCGCTCCGGATCCTTCGCCTGGACCACGTCCTCAAGGGCCGTATGGGAGAGCTGAGTCCCCGTGTCGCCGAGCTCGAGAGCGCGGCCCAATCCGCGTCGCCCGGACAGCGCTATCTGCTGGAGAGAAAGGCGGACGCCGCCCGTTCCGCGGAGCTGCGCGAGATCTCCGCCAGAGTGGCCGGCGAGACGCACGCCGCGCTGAGCCAGGCCGCACTCCTCGCCGCGACCGAACCCGTCGCGACAATCGACGGCGGGCTGGCGGCCAACGTGGCCGTGCTGAACGCCTTCTTCCTGGTCGCCCGCGATGACGAGCAGTCTTTTCGGAGCGCGGTAACTGACCTCGCCTCGACCCATGAGCCGCTCGGCTTCCGCTTCGACTTCACCGGTCCCTGGCCACCCTATCATTTCGTGCGCGACCCATCGTGAACGAGCCCGCTGATCTCGGCGCAAGCGAGCAGCTCGTGCTCGCGGATCTGCTCAACCACGTTCTGGACAAGGGCGTCGTGATCACCGGAGAGGTGACGATCTCGGTCGCCGACATCGACCTCATCCGCGTGGGCCTGTCGTTGTTTCTCGCGGCGGTGGAAACCATCGAGCGCCCGCGTCTCCCTCGCTGAGCTGCCGTGCCGGTCTATATGTACTGTCTGGTGGAGAGAAACACGCCGCCCCCCGCCGAGCTTCGCGGCATCGACGGCGGTGCCGTGCGCTCTCTCGTCGTGGGCGACCTGGCAGTATGGGTGAGCGACGTTGGCGAGCGAGCGATCGCCGCGAGCCCGCCTCGCGCACTCGCTCACGACGAGGTCGTGCGGCGGGCTCTCGACCTGCAAACTCCGTTGCCAGCGCGCTTCGGGCAGATCTTCGCCGCCGACGAGGAGCTGCGGGCCGCGGTCGCCTCGCGCGCGAGCGACTGGGCGCTCGGCCTCAAGCGCGTCAGCGGGTCGGTGGAGATGACGATCCGCATTCTCCTCGAGGTACTGGCGGACCTCCCTGCCAACGACGAGCTCGCGCCGGAATCCGGCCTCGGCTACCTCTCGCGGGTGCGCGCTCGTCAGACAGTGGAACACGTTATGCGAGAGGGTGCGGACACTCTTCGGGAGAGCATCACCAGAGCCGTTCGAGACTGGATACGGGAGGAAGCGTGGACTCCACTCCTGGTCGGCTCGCGTGCCCTCTCCGTTTCTCACCTCGTTGCTCGGGAAGTGCTCACCGACTATCGTCGCGCCGTTCGCGGATTCATGGACGCTCAGCCGGCGCTTCGACTCATGGTCTCGGGTCCCTGGGCGCCCTACAGCTTCACACCCCTGCGTCATGATTGACTCGGGGGATCCGCTGGTCGAGGTCTCACCGGGCGCAGCGGCGGCGTTCGAGGAGGAGCTTCGGACGGTGGCGAGGGCACTGCCGGAGCGGATCAACGCCGATCCGGAGCGGGTGGAGCAAGGGCTCGCGCGGATCGTGCTGACATTGATCGAAGTGCTGCGGAAAGTGCTGGAGCACCAAGCGGTTCGGCGGATGGACGGAGGCACGCTGAGCCAGGATCAGATCGAGCAGCTCGGGCTGGCGCTGCTCAAGCTCAACGATAGAATGCAGGAGCTGAAGACGACGTTTGGCCTGACGGATGAGGATCTCGACATCGATCTGGGACCTCTTGGCCGTCTGCGCTGACGCCGACGTTCACGACCCCGCCCAGCTGACAGGTTTCTTCCACCGGAGCGTACTGGCTTGGCCGACTACAACGTGTCCCCCACACGGAGTCATGGCCTGGTCGAGATTCTCGATCGGGTTCTCGACAAAGGCCTGGTGATCGCGGGCGACATCAAGATCAACCTCGCCAATGTCGAGCTCATCACCATCCAGATCCGCTTGCTCATTTGCTCGATCGACAAGGCAGAGCAGATCGGGCTGAACTGGTGGCGCCACGATCCGCGGCTGACCGCCCCCGCGTTCGGGGCAGCCGACGCGCCGCCCGCCTCTGATCTGGAGCGCCGCCTCGCCGCGTTGGAGCGGCAGCTCGACAAGCTGTCGCCCCCGAGGGGCGGCCCCCGGGCTCGCACGACCCCTTCATCCACGGAGTGACAGACAATGGCTGTTGAACGCGCTCCCGGCGGCAGTTCGCTCATCGACGTCCTCGATCGTGTCCTCGACAAAGGCATCGTGATCGACGCGTGGGTGCGCGTGTCGCTGGTCGGAATCGATCTGCTGACGGTGGAGGCACGCATCGTCGTGGCCTCCATCGAGACGTACCTCAAGTACTCCGAAGCGGTGGGCATCACGGGTCCGGTGTCGCGTCCCCGTGAGCTGAGCACCGGCGCCACCGGCGAGACGGATCTCGACCGCGTGACGCGCGAGAACGTCGAGCTGCGCCGCAGACTCGATGCGCTGGGCGAGACTCGCTAGCCAGCGATGTCGGGAGGGGGGAACGGCGCCATGCGGATGGGCGCGCTGCAGACGGAGCTTCCCGAGCTTCTCGCGGCCCTGGCCGAGGCCCCTAGCTTCGCCGCGGCGAGCGCACTCTTTCTCCAGGAGCTCGCGTCCGCCGCTCGCTCACCACGGGCGCTTCTTCTCGTGCTCGACCGCACCGGGTCCGCGCTCCAGCTGGGACAACAGATCGGCTTCGACGAGAAAGAGCTCAGCGCCGTCTCCATTGCGCTCGACGATCCCGGCCATCCGCTGATCGTCTCGGCCCAGGGCCTCGAAGCCGTCGGCGGGCCGGGAGAAGCGCTGGTGCGTGACCGAATTCGGGTCGGGCGCTGGATCAGCCTGCCCCTCCCGCAGGCTCAGATTCGAGGCGGACCGGTGCTCCGGCACGAGAAGCGCTGGTCGTTCGATCCGCGCTTCGCCGGCTGTGAGATCCTGCTCACTCCGGGCGATGCGCGCTTCCGTCGCGTGGGCCGCTCCCCATTCGCGGTTGCGGTGCTGGAGGGCCGTCCGAGCGACCGCCAGATCGAGGACGTCGCCATGTCGGCATTGTTGGCCGGACCCATCCTCGCTCGAAGCGCGACGGTGGATGCCCTCAGTCGATCGAGCGCGCGACTCGACGAGCAGCATACCCTGCTCACGGCGATCATCAACGCACTGCCGGATCCGATCATCATCACCGACGCCGCCAACTTTCTGGTCGTCCAGAACAGCCGCGCCGAGGGGCTCCTCACTCCGCGGGAGCGCGACTCCGAGGGCCGCCGCCGGGCGGTCGAGATCAACAACCTCCTCTTCAGCTCTTTTCTCTCCAAGGCCGTGATGACCGGTGGGGCCAAGGCATCCGCCAGGGAGCTCAACCTCGTCGATCCGGATGAAGGAACAGATTTGCTATTCGAGGTGCTGTCTCGCCCGCTTCCGGGCGCAGCGGCGCTGGACGGCTCGCACGTCTCGGTGTTGCGCGACGTCACTGACCTCAAGCGCGCATCGATCGAGCTCGAGCGGCAGTTCCAGCGCGCCAGACTCACCGAGCAGGACACGACGAGGGAGCGCGACCGCCTCAACCTCATCCTGGGAAATGTCGGGGATCCGATCCTGGTGACCGATGATCAGGCGAAGATCATCCTGATGAACCCCCAGGCGGAGCAGCTCTTCGAGCTCCCGGACGGCGCGCGCGACCGGCAGCAGGTGCAGCGCGTGCGAAGCAACGACACGAAATTCACCACCCTCATCTCCGACTTCGCCATCAGTCCCGCGACCGAGCGGCGCGAGCGCATCGCCCTCCTCCAGCCGCAGAGAGGTATCGAGCTGCCGATGGAGGTTATCGCCGGTAAGATCATGAACGAGCGCGGCGAGCCCCAGGCGATCGTGAGCGTGCTGCACGATCTCACGCAGCAGGTCGAGAACGAGCGACTGTACCAGGAGCTCAAGAAATTCAGCGCGGAGCTCGAGGACCGCATCCGGCTGGCGACATCGGATCTCGAGGCTCAGAACATGAAGCTGCAGTGGCAGTCGAGCGAGCTCGAGAAGGCGTATCGTCTCAAGTCGGAGTTTCTCGCCAGCATGTCGCACGAGCTGCGAACGCCGATCAACGCGCTCATCGGGTATGCCGCGCTCATGCTGGACCGGATCTACGGCGAGCTCACACCGAAGCAGGAGGAGGGGCTGACCCGCATCCAGGCGTCATCGGAGCATCTACTGGCGCTGATCAACGACATTCTGGATCTGGCGAAGATCGAGGCCGGCAAGATGCCTGTTCACCTCGAGCATGCTCCGCTCCGCGCGATCATCCAGGAGGTCGCGGCACAGATCGAGCCGCTGATCCGCACGAGGAGCCTCGAGTTCACCTACCGCGTCGATGGCGATGTCCCGGCGATGCTCACTGATCGCACGAAGCTGAAGCAGATCCTCCTGAACCTGCTGTCGAACGCCGTGAAGTTCACGCACGCGGGGTCGATCACGATGGAGGCCCGGCTGCAACGGGAGGAGGTCGAGATCGCCGTCACGGACACCGGCATCGGAATCCGCCCGGAGCATCTCGACGTGATCTTCGAGGAGTTCCGGCAGGTCGACCAATCGCGAACGCGGGAATACGGCGGCACCGGGCTGGGACTCTCCATCACGCGGAAGCTCATCGCCCTTCTGGGGGGCGATATCCGGGTCATGAGCACCTACGGTGAGGGCACGACCTTCATCGTCGTGCTGCCAGTCCGCAGCCCGACGCTCAGTATGCAGGAGCAGGTGGCGCGCGCGGTCATCGGCAGCGCGGGTGAGCCGAGCGGCCCCGCGAGTTGACACTCCGGACGGCGCCGGTAGATTGGGTCAACGCCCCGCCTCGCGCGGGGCGTTTGTCGTCTGCGCCCCCCGGACGGACCCGATCCCATGTTCGACTCGCACATCCGCACGCTCGTCGTCGTCGGTGCTCAATGGGGCGACGAAGGGAAGGGCAAGCTCGTCGATGTGATCTCCGAGCGAGCCGACTGGGTCGTTCGCTATCAGGGCGGCGCCAACGCCGGCCACACCGTGCATATCGGCGAGACGTCAGTCGTCCTGCACCAGGTGCCGAGCGGTATTCTCCATTCCGGAGTCCGATGCGCGATCGGCAATGGAGTGGTTCTCGATCCTGATACGCTGTTCACCGAGATCGATCAGCTCGTCCGCGACGGCGTGGATGTCGAGGGTCGGCTGTACGTCAGCGACCGGGCCCATCTCGTCATGCCGTACCACAAGCTGGTGGACGCCGCGAGCGCCGCCAGCCGGGAGATCGGGACGACGGGGCGGGGTATTGGACCCGCGTACGAGGACAAGGTGGCCCGGCGAGGTATCCGGGTGCTGGATCTCAGGCATCCCGAGCGGCTGCGAGCGCTCCTGGAGCGCGGAATCGCTCACGCGAATCGCTTGCTGGAAGCGTCCCACGCGGAGGACCGTGCCGACGTCGAAGGCGTGCTCGCTCTTCTCGCTCGACTCTCGCCGCGGCTGCTCACGCTGGCGGAGGACATCGGGCTGGCCGTGCACCGAGCGATCGGGCAGGGGGCCGCCGTGCTTCTGGAAGGGGCCCAGGGCTCCTTGCTCGACATCGATCACGGAACCTACCCGTTCGTGACGTCGAGCAGCACCACGTCGGGGGGGGCCGCCACCGGCGCGGGCATTGCCCCTACCGCCATCGATGCGGTTCTCGGAGTGGTCAAGGCCTACACCACTCGGGTGGGCAACGGACCTCTCCCCACCGAGCTGGAAGAGCCGCTCGCCTCCGAAGTCCGTCGTCTCGGCAACGAGTTCGGCGCGACCACGGGACGCGCCCGTCGTTGCGGATGGTTCGATGCCGTGGTGGTGCGGTACGCTGCTCGGGTGAATGGATTGTCCGGTCTTGCGGTGACCAAGCTCGATGTGCTCGATACGCTCGACCGCATCGCCATCTGCACCGGGTACGAGCACGCGGGAGATCTGTATACCGAGTTCCCCGGAGATCTGGTGCTTCTCGAGGGAGCATCGCCGCGATACGAGTGGTTCGAGGGGTGGCGGTCACCGACCGCCGGTGCGCGGAGGCTCGAGGATCTTCCGGCGGCAGCGCGTCGCTACCTCGATCGGATCGAGGCCCTCGCCGAGACGCCGATCGCCTACGTGAGTGTCGGCACGCGGCGCGAGCAGATCATCGGTCGAAGCGGACCGGAATGACAGCGGGCACCGCATCGACACGCGAGGCAACCGATGTCGCCATCGTCGGAGCTGGCCCGTGCGGACTCGCGGCGGCGATCACGATGCGCGCATCGGGGCTCGATACGCTCGTGTTCGATGCGGGGGTGGTAGTCAGCACAATCTTCGAATATCCGACCTATGCAACGTTCTTCTCCACCGCCGAGAAGCTCTCCATCGGAGGCATGCCCTTCGTCACGGCAGCGGAAAAGCCCACCCGCCGCGACGCGCTGGCCTACTACCGGGCCGCCGTGCGCCATTTCTCCATCCCTGTTCGCCAGTATGAGTCTGTTACCGCTATCGAGGGACAGGATGGCGCGTTTATCGTGCGCTCGCGTACCGCGGCCGGCGAGGAACGGCGCACGACCGCACGCGCCGTCGTGGTGGCGACTGGCTACTTCGGCTCCCCGAACTGGATCGGCGTGCCCGGCGAGCACCTGCCCCATGTGACCCATGTCTATCGCGAGGGGCACCCGGCCTTCGACCAGGATGTGATCGTCGCGGGCGGAGGCAATTCTGCCGCCGAGGCAGCGCTCGATCTCTGGCGTTCCGGCGCACGAGTCACGCTGGTCCACTTCGGCCCGACGTTCGACAAGCGGATCAAGCCCTGGGTTCTGCCGGACATCACCAACCGGATGTCAGAGGGCAGCATCGTGGCGCGCTGGGATACCCAGATCATCGCCATCTCGGCACACAGCGTGTCGGTGCGCACCGCTGCCGAGAATCTGGAGCTGCCCGCCCAGAAGGTGTACCTCATGACCGGTTTTGCTCCCAATGTCGAGCTGCTGAAGTCCGCCGGGGTGACGATCGATCCGGTGAGCGGTATTCCCGCGCACCGCCCCGACACACTGGAGACTGACGTCAAAGGGCTCTTCATCGCGGGTGTGGTGGTGGCCGGCTTCGACGCCAACAAGGTGTTCATCGAGAACGGCCGATTCCACGGACAGCGCATCGCCGCCCATCTCCTCGGACGTCCCGCGCCGGCCGAGCCGCGCCTCAGCGCCGAGCTGGATTCGTGAGTAGTTTTCCCGTCCATCGCCGTGTCGCGTTGGAATCCTCGTCGCGCGCCGGCCTGACGCCGATCCCCCCGACTTCCCGACCGCCCCCCCCCCGCGCCCCGACCATGGCCGAGAGTAACCGCCCCGACGTGATGGAGAAGCTCGTGTCGCTCTGCAAGCGACGCGGCTTCATCTTCCAGTCATCCGAGATCTACGGCGGAACCGGGTCGGTGTGGGACTACGGCCCGCTGGGGGTCGAGCTCAAGAAGAACATCAAGGACCGCTGGTGGAAGTCGATGGTGCGCGACCGCGATGACGTCGAGGGGCTCGACGCCGCCATTCTCATGCATCCACGCGTCTGGGAGGCGAGCGGGCACGTCAGCGGCTTCGTCGATCCGCTGGTCGATTGCCGCAATTGTCACAAGCGCTTCCGCGCCGATGACCCCAAGATCAGAGGAACGCCGGGTGCTGCGGCCGCCCAGTGTCCGGCGTGCGGCATGAAGGGGACATTGAGCGAGCCCCGCCAGTTCAACCTCATGTTCAAGACGTTCATGGGCCCGGTCGAGGAGTCCGCCGCCACCGTGTACCTGCGTCCGGAGACGGCCCAGGGCATCTACGTGAATTTCGTGAATGTGCAGCAGTCGACACGACAGAAGCTGCCATTCGGCATCGCGCAGATCGGGAAGGCGTTCCGCAATGAGATCACTCCGGGAAATTTCATCTTCCGGACGCGCGAGTTCGAGCAGATGGAGATGCAATTCTTCGTCGAGCCGGGAACGGACATGGAGTGGTTCGAGAGGTGGAAGGGTTGGCGCATGGAGTGGCATCGGAGGATCGGACTGGATCCTGCCCGACTGGATTTTCACCAGCATAGCCCTGAAGAGTTGGCGCACTACGCCCGGGCGGCGTTCGACGTGCGCTTTGATTTCGGCGGATCCCTCGGATTCCAGGAAATCGAGGGTGTTCACAATCGCGGCGACTTCGATCTATCGCGGCATCAGGAGTTCTCGGGAAAGAAGCTGGAGTACTTCGATCAGCCCAACAACCGACGATACGTGCCCTACGTGATCGAGACATCGGTGGGTGCGGACCGAACGACCCTGGCGGTCCTGGTGAACGCCTACCGCGAAGAGCTGGTCGAGGGAGAATCCGAGGGACGCACGGTGCTCGGTCTTCTTCCCGCGCTCGCTCCGATCAAGGCCGGCATCTTCCCGCTGGTCAAGAAGGATGGAATGCCCGAGATGGCGCGCCGCATCGCCGCTGACCTGCGCTCGCTCCATCCGGTGTTCTACGATGAGTCCGGAGCGATCGGGCGCCGCTATCGCCGTCAGGACGAGGTCGGCACACCCTGGTGCATCACTGTCGATGGCGAATCGGTGACCGATGGAACGGTGACGATTCGGGATCGCGACACTCTCCGGCAGGACCGGGTACGCGCGGACCAGCTCGCGACCGTGCTCGCGGACCGACTGGGACCGTGATCGACCCATCACTCGACGCTCTTCGCCGGGGTGGCCAGGAGCTGATGCAGGAGTTGGCGAGAGAGCAGTACCTGGCGTATGCCGGCTTCAAGGGCACGGCCGAGCTGCAGGCGGTCTACGAGCGCCATGCCGGCGTTCTCACGCCGGATTCGCTGGCGCTCGTGCGCGAGACGTGGCGCGACGGCGATGAGGAAAGCGAGGAGTGGCGAGGAGCGCGGCTCCTGCTCGCGTGGCAGGTGGAGGCGCACGTCCAGCGCCGCCTCGCCCGACTGGAGGAGAGAGAGATCGCCTGGGAGGCGAGCGCGACGGTGCTTCTTCCCGATGGGCGGCGACTGCCGTACCAGCGTGTCACCATCGAGATCGCGAATTGCGCGGATCGTCAGGAACGGCTGTCGATCGAACGCGCCCGCGCCGGTGTGGTGGCCGCCGAGCTCGCTCCCATCCGGCAGGAGCGCTTCCAGCGCGAGCGTGACGATGTGGAATCGCTGGACATCGCCGGCGGATATCTGTCCACCTTCGATACCCTGAGCGGCATCCGTCTCGAGCCGTTGGTGGATGCGTGCCGTGCTTTTCTGAGCGATACGCAGCCGATGTGGGACGACAGCATGCGGGAGAGCGTGCGCCGTCGCCTCCGGATCGCTCCCGCCGAAGCGCATCGCTCGGACGCGCTGGCGCTGTTCCGCGCGCCCGAGTTCGATCCCTGGTTCCCGGCTGACGGGATGGAGCCTGCCATCCGGCGGCAGATCGCAGAGATGGGGCTCGACCCGGAAGCCGGCGGTCGCGTGAGATTCGACACCGGTGAGCGTGACGGGAAACGGTCACGTGCGTTCTGCGCGCCGGTGCGCGTTCCGCAGGAGGTGTACCTCGTGCTGCGGCCGCACGGCGGCCAAGCGGATTGGCGCGCTCTTCTCCACGAGCTCGGTCACGCGCTCCACTTCGCCAACGTTCAGGAGGACTATCCCTTCGAGTACCGCTGGCTCGGCGACAACTCTGTCACCGAAGCCTACGCGATGTTGTTCGATCACCTCCTGCATGCTCCGCGGTGGCTCGCGCGGTTTTCCGAGCTGGGCAAAGCCGACCTCGGCGCGTTTCGACGGTCGGCCGGCTTCGAGGAGCTCCACTTTCTCCGCCGCTACTGCGCCAAGCTCATCTACGAGCGCGCGCTCTACGGCGGTAAAGTTCCGTGGAGCGCGCTCCCGGAGCTGTACGTCGACATCCTATCCGATGCGACCGGTTTCCGCTACGACGCCGCCGATGCGTTCGTCGACGTGGACCCGGGCTTCTACGCGGCGCGCTATCTGCGCGCCTGGCAGCTGCAGGCGGTGCTGCAGGAGGCGTTGACGGAACGCTTCGACGACGACTGGTTTCGGAACCCACGCGCCGGACCGTGGATCGTAAGGGAGATGTTCGCCGAGGGACAGCGAGAGCTGGCGGATGAGCTGTCTCTCCGTATCGCGCGGCGAGCGCTTGGCTTCGCCCCTCTCGTGCGCGCCACCGAATCGCTGCTCGCCGCCTCGTGACCGAGCGTGCCGGAGAGGGGCCTCTCTGGCCCGCGGTACGTGTCGAGACGCTGGGGCATCTGCAACGGCTCCTGCGACTCGTCACCGTCAATCCTCCGGGCAACGAGATCGTGGCGGCGCGCTACCTCGAGGAGGTATTCCACGATGCCGGCATCGAGGTCCGGCTCCTGGAGCCGGCGCCTGGGAGGGCCGCCGTGCTGGCACGGCTTGGCGGGAACGGCTCCCGGCGTCCGGTGCTCCTGGTTGCTCACATGGACGTCGTGGGCGTGACCCCGGACGAATGGTCGGTGGACCCGTTCGGCGCTGTCGTCAGGGACGGGTACCTCTACGGCCGTGGAGCGATCGACGACAAGGGAATGCTGGCAGCGAATCTGCAGACGATGCTGCTCATCAAGCGCTGGGTGGTCGATGCCGGCGACGTGCTGCAGCGCGATGTGGTGTTTCTCGCGAGCTCCGACGAGGAGACGGGCGGAGAGTGGGGGTTGGGTTGGCTGATCGCCCATCATCCGGAGCTGTTGGACGCGGAGTTCGCGATCAATGAGGGCGGACGAACACGCATCGTCGGCGGCCGTCCTCTCTACCTGGCCGTCCAGAGCGCCGAGAAAGTCTCACACGTCGTCCGGATGGTGGCGAGCGGCGCCGGCGGACACGCCGCGGTGCCGTTGGCCGACAATGCGGTGCTCCGACTCGGACGCGCTCTCGCCGCGATCGGCGGCCACCGCGAGCCTCTCACCCTCGGTCCGACGACGGAAGGCTTCTTCGCTTCGCTGTCGAAAGTGTGGCCGGATTCGAGAGAGGGAGTCGCGATGTCGGACCTCGTGTCCGGCGACGGGGAGCGGCGGGCACGGGCGGCGCTCATCCTCGCGACCAACCCGGTGTTCGACGCCATCCTGCGCAATGGCATCTCGCCGGTGATGCTCGAGGCCGGGATCCGGCACAACGTGATTCCGACCGAGGCGTCGGCCACCCTCAATATCCGGACACTGCCCGGCCAGTCGCTCGATGACGTGATTGCTCGCCTGTGCCGAGCTGTCGACGATCCCCAGCTACGATTCGACGTGGTCGAGCGATCAGCCGCTGATCCCCCGGCCTCGCCGGTCGACTCTTCGATGTTTTCGGCGATCGCGGAGAGCAGCCGCGACCTCGATCCGGATCTCGTCGTCGTGCCCTATCTCAGCACTGGGGCCACCGACAGCGCCCGACTGCGAGCCATCGGCATCCAGTCGTACGGGATCCTCCCCTTTCCGATGGAGCAGGCGGACGAGCAGCGCATGCATGGGAACGACGAGCGGATCCCCATCGAGTCGCTGCATTTCGGCGTGCGCCTCATCTACGGTGCGATACGCCGGATCGCGACGTGACCCCGCCTAGCCAGCCCGCAGGGACCTCTCGTAGATTGACATCGTGATCGACAGCCAGCCGTCCTTCCACGCGCAGGGCGATCCGGCTATCCGGGAGCTCGTGGCCGTGCGCGAGATCGTGCATGCCTTCCTCACCGCTGACCGCCCGGAGGAAGTCTTCCAGTTCGCGCTCGAGCGCGTGAGCCCTCTTGTCGGCGCCAGCTTTGCCTCGGTCTATCTGGTCGAAGGCGAAGACGAGATGCGGCTCGCCGCCGCATACAACTGGCCCGAGCGTTTCAGGCCCTTCCTGGGGCAGATGCGGGTGCGGTTGGGAAGGGGGCCGAGCGGCGAAGCCGCGAGTGAGCGCCGCCCGGTGCTCGTGCCCGACGTGTTCGCCGACAAATCGCTCGCGGACTGGCAGGAGGTCGCAACCGAGCTCGGCTTTCGCGCGCTCGTGGCTCTCCCCCTCCAGACTCCGACGCGGGTGCTCGGTGCCGTGACGTTCTACTTCGAGTCGGCTGGAGGCTTCAACGATGAGGAGCACGGACTTCTCCGCATCGTCGCCGACCAGATGGCGGCGACGGCGGAGAAAGCTTCCCTGATCGACGATCTGCGGCGGACCAATGCAGCGCTCATCGAGTCGAATGCGGAGCTGGAGCAGCAGTACGTGGCATCCCTCGAAGCCCGCCGGCTGAAGGATGAGTTTCTCGCCAACATCTCCCATGAGCTCCGCACTCCGCTGACGGCCGTGCTCGGTTACACCTACCTGCTGCATGAAGGAATGTCCGGTCCACTCACCGATGAGCAGAAGGGAACGCTCGGTCAGGTGAGCTCGGCCAGTCAGCGGCTGCTTTCGCTGATCGAGGACCTTCTCGAGCTGACGACGCTCAAGCGGGGTGAGCTGCGCCTGACGGTGGAGGAGTTCGACCCGCGCGATGCCGTCCGCGATGCCCTGGCTGCGGTTCGCGGCCCGTCGGCCGAGGTGGCGCTGCGAATCGAGCTTCCGGAGGGCGCGCTGCCGAGCATGCACAGCGATCGGCGCAAGGTGGTGAAGATCATCACGAATCTTCTGAGCAACGCTTTCAAGTTCACGCCGAAGGGGGAGGTCGCGCTCACGCTTCGGGTGAACGACGGGCGTGTCCGGGTGTCGGTGACCGATACCGGCATCGGAATCTCACCCGAGGCGCAGAAGGATCTCTTCGAGGAGTTCCGGCAGCTCGACGGCTCGATCACGCGACGCTACGGCGGATCCGGGCTCGGTCTGGCGCTCTCTCGTCAGCTTGCCCGACTGCTGGGAGGCGACGTCGACTTCTCTCCATCGGAGCAGGCTGGGGCTCTCTTCTTCGTGGACCTTCCCCTGTTGTATGCCCCACCCAAGAGCGCATCGGTCTCGCGACCTGTACCCTCCAGCGGATTGACACTCAGCGCATGATGCTCGAGATGAGAAGCGCCGGCACACCAGCCGAGGTGCTCGCGGCCGCCAAGCGGTTCTTCGCTGGCCGCAACCCGATCTACGCCGCATTCCTCGAGAAGGAGGGGCCGAACTACCTCGCACTTCGCGGACAGGGCGGGGAAGAGATCGTGATCGCTGCCGAAGCGATAGAGGGCGGGAGCGCGGTGCGCGGATCCACCTACCTCTTCGACCAGCAGCTGCATCGATTCTTCTCCACGCTCGACTCGCTTCCGCAGGCGCAGGGAACGGGCCCATGACGACGCCCACACCGTTCGTGTCGTCGGTGCGGAGCCGACCCGGCACCATCCGCGTCGGAGACCCGGGGCCCGAGCCGGTCAGTCTGCGCGTCGAGGTGCCAGAGCTGTGGGACGTCGTTCGACTGATGAGCTCGCTACAGCAGCCGGTCCGGGCGGTCAAGGCGGCGGCGCTGTCGGCCCTCAGCCCCGGCGCCGATATCGAGCGATACGTGATCAAGCTTCGGGGGTTTGAGGTGCTGGATGAAAGCCGCTCCCTCTCGGATGTGGGCGCGATCGACGGATCGATCTTTCTGCTCACCTACCGCCGGCGCCGGCCGGTGAAGTAGCGAGCGACGCCCGCGCCGGCGGCCGCCGACAGGATGTCCGTTGCATTCATCTCCCATTCCGACTGTGGGCGTCACGACACCGGGTGGGGTCACCCCGAGCATGTCGGCCGCCTCCGCTCCATCACGCGAGCGCTGCGCGAGCATCCCGAGCTCTATCACGCGGTCGAGCATCTGGAAGGCCGACACGCCACGGAAGACGAGATCGCGCTGGCGCACGACCCCCGGTATATCGCGTCTCTGCGCCGCCTCGCGGACGCGGGGGGCGGTCGCCTCGATGCCGACACTGTCGCCAGTGCGGGTTCGTGGGATGCCGCCTGCGCGGGCGCCGGCTGCGTGCTGGACGGCGTGGACAGGGCGTTCGATGGACGAGCTCTCAGAAGCTTCTGTGCGGTTCGACCGCCGGGTCACCACGCACTCGCGGACCGCGCCATGGGCTTCTGCCTGTTCGGAAACGTCGCCATCGCGGCACACTACGCACGCCAGCATTGCGGAGCCGGGCGCGTGTTGATCGTGGATTGGGATGTCCACCATGGCAATGGAACCCAAGAGATGGTGCAAGCCGAAGGCGACATCCGATATGTCTCGATGCATCAGTGGCCCTGGTATCCGGGAACCGGCGCCGCCGGAGAACGGGGTTGCGGGAATATCTGGAATCTCCCCATGCCTGCCGGACTTGCGCCGGAGCAATACGTGGACGCGCTGCAGCGCGGCGTGGAGTCCGCGACCGACGGATGGACCCCCGATCTGCTCCTTCTCTCTTCCGGGTTCGACTGCCTTCGCGGCGACCCACTGGGAGGGTTCACCCTCGAGCTGGAGCACGTCGATCTACTCACCCGGTGGCTGGCGGACCGAGCCGGTCAGTGGTGCGGCGGCCGGCTGGTGAGCGCACTCGAAGGCGGGTACGCCGTTCCGCGCCTCGGCGAAGCCTGTGTCGTCCACCTGGGCGCGCTCGCGTCCCAGCCATGAGGTCGACCGGCGCCGCGCGGGCCGCGTTCCTGTCGCGATCTCAACGGGTGCCGCCCGCGCAGCGGGGAGTGGGCTCGGTTGCTGGGGAAGACCGCCGAGCGTCTTACCGTTGCCTCCTCCACCCGCGACCGAGCAGGATGTAGCCGTGATCCAGCAGAGAGATCATCCCGCCCTGACCCTCGCGGGCCTTGTCCGTGGGTCCCCGCGCGGGGTACAGCCGTGACGGGCGTTCGGCTCTTCGGCGTGATGCTGCTTGGCAAGACCAACGGCGGAACGGCGCCGGAGCATCCATACCGGCGTACCCAAGCGACGCCTGTGATCGCGCTCCGCTCGGCCGACACGACCCTGGTGCGCTATCGCGAGCTCGGCGCCATCGTGCGACCTTGCCAGTTCGTGAGCGTCGAATCCACGGCGGCGGAGCTGCAGGAGTATCAGCAGGTGATCGCGACGTCGTTCGAGAGAGCGCCGGTCTTGCCCGCTCCCTTCGGCGCCGTATTCCGATCCACCGATCTGCTTCAGGGGTGGCTCGAGATGAACTACATCGCGCTCGCCGAGGGAATGCATTTCGTCGACGGGCGCTGCGAGACCCGGGTAATTGCCCGGATGGATCGGGACACCGGGCCGCGCCGCGGGACGGATGCCGGAGGTGACAGCTCGTCCGCCGCGAGCGAGTGTTTCCGGCTGCTCAAGAAGGACGCGGTGGCTGCGGTCCCGTTGCGCCACGACGAGGGCGCACAGATGGCGATGAGCGCCGCGTTTCTCATCCAGCGTTCGGCGTGGGATGACTTCGCCGAGCTCGTGAGCGACTGCGCGCGTCGCTACCCGCAGCTGGTGTTCGAGCAGACCGGTCCGTGGCCGCCGTACGATTTCGTCCGAATGGATTTCGGAGCGTAGATGTTCTGTCCCGAGTGCGGAACCTGGAACCGATCGCTGGCGGTGACCTGCGGGCGGTGCGCGGTGGATCTGCCCGAGCTGCCCGACGCGCCCCAGGAGAAGCCAGACGAGGAGCTCGACCTTCTGCGCCGGTTGACGGGAGGCCGGTACCGGGTATTTCGCCGCCTCGCGACCGGCGGAATGGCGAACGTCTACTACGCCAAGCATGCGGCGCTGCAGCGGCCGCTGGTGATCAAGGTCCTGCTCGCACACCTCGCGCGCGATGTCGAGATGCGCGTGCGGTTCAGACGGGAAGCGGAGGCGGCCTCCCAGCTCTTCCATCCTCACATCTGTGCGATTCTGGATTACGGAGATGTCGACAGCACGGTCTTTCTCGTCATGCCATTCCTGGCCGGCGGCTCCCTCGCCGACACGATCGTTCGGCAGGGCAGCGTCGCCCCCACCTTCGCCGCGCGCGTGGCGGTGCAGGTGGCCAATGCTCTCGACTATGCGCATCGACACGGGATCGTCCATCGCGACATCAAGCCCGACAACATCCTCTTCGATGAGGACGGGAACGCCCACATCACCGATTTCGGCATCGCGACCGCCAAGTTCCACAACCGTCTGACAATGACCGGGCGCGCCATGGGGACGCCGCACTACATGTCTCCCGAGCAGGCGATGGGGAAGATGGTCGATGGCCGCAGCGACCTCTATGCGATCGGCGTGCTGCTCTACGAGATGCTGGTGGGATTTCCACCGTTCGACGGCGCGGACTCCTACTCCATCGGCTACAAGCACGTCCACGAGACCGCTGCCTCGCCGGAACTGGTGGACTCCCGCACGCCGCCGGCCCTGGCGGCGATCACGATGAGATGCCTCTCCAAGCTTCCCTCGGAGCGCTTCCAGCGGGGGAATGAGCTGGCCGATGCCCTGATCGGCTATCTGTCCCAGGAGCAATCTCCCGAGGACTACCGCGCGGCATGGCTCTCCTTCCGCAATCGGCTGACGCCCGTCGCGCGCTGACGTTATCTTCTCGGCGACACCCGCCACCCGAGCGAGCCGTTCGCGATGAAGATCACGCACGAGATTCTGACCCTCCGCACCCGACATACGTTCACCATCTCTCGCGGCGGGGGCAGCGAATTCCGCGTCGTCGCCGTGAAGGTCACCGATTCCGATGGTGCCGAGGGGTGGGGCGAGGCGGATCCGAGCAAGTTCTACGGTGAGAACGCGGACACCGTCGTCGCCGCGCTTCGAGTGATCGCGCCTCTCCTCGAGCAGGCCGATCCCTGGTCGCTCGAGACGATCGAGAGCGAGATGAATCGCGTGATCCGATACAATGGGTCGGCGAAGACGGCCGTGAGCGCGGCCCTCCACGACCTCGCGGCGAAACGGCTCGGCATTCCCCTCTATCGCATGTGGGGGCTCGAGCCAGGACGCGCGCCGCGATCGAGTTTCACGATCGGCGTCAGTGACGAGGCCGAGCTGCGACGGAAGGTGGAGGAGGCGGCCGAGTATCCGATCCTCAAGGTCAAGCTCGGAACCGATCGCGATGAGGAGATCATCCGAGTCATCCGCGATGCCGCACCGGACAAGGTACTGCGCGTGGACGCCAACGCGGCGTGGTCCCCGAAGCACGCTCTGAACATGATCGAGCTCCTGACGGAGTTCGATGTGGAATTCGTGGAGCAGCCCCTGCCGGCCGACGACATCGAGGGATTGCGCTTCGTCCGTGACCGCTCGCCTCTGCCGATCATCGCGGATGAGTCGTGCGTCATTCCTTCCGACATACCGAAGGTGCTGGGCGCGGTGGATGGCATCAACATCAAGCTGGCCAAGTGCGGTGGGCTGAGGCAGGCGCTCGCCATGATCGCGACGGCGCGGGCGCACGGGCTGCTCGTGATGATGGGATGCATGATCGAGACGACGCTCGGAATCGCGCCGGCCGCGCAGATGGCGTCGCTGCTGGATTACGCGGATCTCGATGGCGCGGCGTTGCTCGCGAACGATCCGTACACCGGCGTGTCGATCGCCGGCGGCGCCATCGTGGTCTCCAGCGAGCCGGGGCTGGGCGTCCGGCGGCTGTGAGCGCTCGGGAGCTCCGGCGCCATGGGTGAGCTCGTCGAGGTCGCTCTCCCGCTCCCGCTCTTTCGCACCTTCACATACGCTGCGCCGGCCGTCGCCGGCCATCCGCTGGTCGCGGGCGCGCGGGTCGTTGTGCCGGTAAGAAAGGGGCAAGCGGTCGGCATCTGTCTCGGCCCCGCGTCGGGCGAGGGTGTGACCTCCCCCAAAACCGTGCTCGAGGTTCCGGATGCCACGCCGTCATTCAGTCCGGGTCTGCTCGAGCTGGGACGATGGATCTCGGACTACTACGTCGTGCCGCTCGGAGTGGTGCTGCGCTCCATGCTGCCGGCGGCGCTGACCGGAGCGGGCGAGCCGCATCCGGTGCGGAAGACCCAGCGTATCGCTGCGCTTATCCAGGCTCTCCCCTCGCTGCAGGAGAGAGAGCGCGTGTTCGGTCGCGCGAAGAGGCAACGGGAGCTCTACGAGATGCTCGAGTCGATCGGCGGACGCTCGCCCGTGGCGCATCTCACCGACCGGCTCGGGTTCACGGCCGGAGTCATTCGCGCGCTCGAGCGACGCGGATTGCTCGCGCTCGAAAGCGAAATTGTCGGGCGTGATCCCTTCGCACGCCGGCCGCGGCTCGCAACGACTCCGCACGTCCCGTCCGCCCCCCAGAGTGCCGCCATCGCCGCACTCGCGGCCGCCGGTCCGGGCGAGGTCTTTCTCCTCCACGGCGTGACCGGGAGCGGGAAGACACTGGTCTACATCGAGCTCCTGCGCGACGTCGTCGAGCGACGCAGACGGAGCGCCATCGTTCTCGTTCCCGAGATCGCGCTCACTCCGCAGACCGTGGACCGCTTTCGCGCCGTCTTCGGCGACAAGGTCGCTGTCCTGCACTCGGCGCTGTCGGAGGGAGAACGCTATGACGCATGGCTCTCCCTCAAGCGCGGCGATAAGCGCATCGCCGTCGGCGCGCGATCCGCGATCTTCGCCCCGCTCGATGACGTCGGCGCGATCGTCGTCGATGAAGAGCATGAGGGGAGCTACAAGAATGGCGAGACGCCTCGGTACCACGCTCGCGAAGTGGCGGTGGTCCGGGGACGCCACGACGGAGCGGTGGTGGTGCTGGGGAGCGCCACGCCGAGCCTCGAGAGCTGGCACAACGCGGTCGCGGGGAAGTACGCTCTTCTCACCCTGCCCGAGCGCGTGGGAGGCGGACGCATGCCGAAAGTGCACGTCGTTGATCTGCGGTCGACCGCGGGGCACACCCCGCGCGCCGCGGTGGAACGGCCCGGCCCGCCCCAAGCTGACTCGTTCCGCCGCGTTGTCAGCGAGCCCCTGGAGAGGGCGCTGGCGGACCGTCTCCACCGCGGCGAACAGAGCATCCTTCTGCTCAATCGCCGGGGGTATGCGAGCTTCGTGCAATGCGAGAGCTGCGGCGATGTGGTGACGTGCTCCAACTGCAGCATCAGCCTCACCTCTCATCGATCTCCCGAGCGTCTGGTCTGTCACTACTGTCTGTATGAGGAGACGGTGTCGGATAGCTGCCGGCGCTGCGGGGGAACGACGATGCGGCAGCACGGGCTCGGCACCCAACAGGTGGAGCGGCTTCTGGGGGAGCGCTTCTCCGCCGCGCGCATCGCCCGCATGGACGTCGACACGACGAGCGGAAAGTGGGCACACGCCGAGATCCTCGATCGGGTCGGGCATGGTGAGGTCGACATTCTCCTCGGTACGCAGATGATCGCCAAGGGGCTGGACTTCCCGAACGTGACGCTGGTCGGGGTGATCGACGCCGACGTCGGCATCAATCTCCCCGACTTCCGCGCCTCCGAGCGCAGCTTTCAGCTTCTGAGCCAGGTGGCGGGACGGGCAGGGCGGGGACCCAAAGGGGGGGACGTCATCATCCAGACGCGATCGCCTGGTCATCACGCCGTGCAGTGCGCCCTCACCCACGATTATCATGGCTTCGTCGCGAGGGAGCTTCCCGCTCGCGCGAGCCCGCCCTATCCCCCGGTGATCCGGCTCGCCAACGTCCTGGTGAGCGGCCCGGTGGAAGATGACACGGCTCGCCTGGCGATCCGTGCTGGTGAGTGGCTGCGTGCGCTGATCGTCGCCCGGGATCCGGGAGGGGTGACAGTGGTGGGTCCGGCGCCGTGTCCGATCGATCGCATCAAGCGCCGCTGGCGCTGGCACCTGCTGCTCAAGAGCGAGCAGCCAGCTCGCCTGACTCGTCTCTCCCGGTACTTCCTCGAGAACTTCGAATCGGTACGCCGGCAGGAGTTGCGCGTCGCGTTCGATCGAGATCCGGTGAGCCTGCTCTGACGGACCTGAGCCACCGAATGGGCCGTGGGTTGGTCAACAATGAACCGCATTCGTGTGTGCGCCAAAGGTGTTTCGTGACCCTGCGGCATCGCGCTGGGCGCTTGCTTTCCTCCCCGCGCTCCGACAACCTATTGTGGTGTTGACCCGACTTCGTGGACACTTCACCCTTTGGGGGAGGAGGAGTCCCGATGCCGAAGCGACATGGCAAACCGCCACAGCGGGTGTATGCCCCGGAGTTCCGGGCGCAGCTCGTGGAGCTCGTGCACGCCGGACGCACGCCGGAAGAGTTATCGCGAGAGTTTGAGCCGTCGGCGCAGACGATCCGCAACTGGGTCGTGCAAGCGGATCGCGATCGCGGAGTGCGCAGCGACGGGCTGACCAGCGCCGAGCAAGCCGAGCTGCGGAAGCTGCGCCGCGAAGTCCGGCAGCTCAAGCTCGAGCGCGACATCCTCTCAAAAGCCGCGGCTTGGTTCGCCCGGGAGACCGGCACGATCCCGAGTCCGACGAGCGGGTCTTCGGGTTCGTGAGGGCGCACCAGGCCATGTTCCCGGTGGCGACCATGTGTCGCCTCTTCCGGGTTTCCCCGAGCGGCTACTACGCGTGGCGCCAGCGGGGTCTGTCGTCCCGCGCGGTGCGCGACGTCGTGCTCACGGCGCAGATCACGGCGAGTCACACGCGCTCCGACGGCACCTACGGCGCCCCGCGGATCCTCGAAGACCTTCGCGAGGCCGGTGAACATGTCGGCCGGAAGCGGGTAGCCCGCCTCCTGCGCGCGGCGGGGCTCGCCGGAGTGAGCCGCCGCCGGGGCACGCGCACCACGCGGCGTGGGCCCGACGAGACAGCCGCCGCCGATCTCGTCCAGCGCAATTTCTCGGCGACCGCGCCAGATCAACTCTGGGTCGCCGACATCACGTACGTGCCCACGTGGACCGGCTTTCTCTTCCTCGCCATCGTGCTGGACGCCTTCAGCCGTCGCATTGTCGGCTGGGCGATGGCGACCCATCTCAAGACCGGTCTCGTGCTCGCCGCGCTCGAGATGGCGCGGGTGCAGCGGCGAGCGCCCGGCGTCATTCATCACTCCGATCATGGATCGCAAGGTGAATTCAATCGGTCGTCGCAACACCCCATCATGGAGGTGAGCGATGACGAAGACAGGAACGCGGAAGTCCAGTCGTTCCACGCGAGCGGTTCTGCGCTCGCCGGGGCGTCCGCCGGTCGGGCGGCGTGAGGACCGCCAATGCTTCTGGGCCGCCATCGCGCGCGG
>JBBSGP010000028.1:0-45067 GCA_038253885.1 Gemmatimonadales bacterium
ATAGCTCACGCCGAGCAGCGGCACCGCGTCGCTCAGCGTGATCGTGCCGGCCGCGACCCGCGCCAACACCGATCCGCGCGCCACTTCCTTTCGACTCATGGCTGTCCGCTCCACACCGGCCTCCTCGAGAGACCAGTAGGTGAGGGGACAGATCTATCCGCGCCCCGAGGGGACACTATCATCCGCCGACAACAGCGTCCGCTATACCGCTGTTCAGGCCGGGGCGTCGCGCTCCAGCCCATAGGCTTTGCCATCGAACCGCACCCGTCCCCACGGCACCTCGGCATCGTGCTCGAAGATGACGAGCCAGTCCTCGGCCGCAGCCCGCGCGAGGATCCCCCGCTTCGTCTCCAGGGTGACCAGCGGCTCGACATCGTAGCCCATGATCCACGGCAGCGGGAGATGAGCATGCGTCGGCACCAGATCCGCCAGAAAGAAGGCGAGCTCCCCGGCTGACTCGAGCAGAATCCCCTGGTGGAAGGGCACGTGCCCCGGAGTCGGGATGAGCCGCACGCCCGTCGCGATCTCCCGCTCGCCATCCACCAGGTCGAGGACACCCTGCTCCTGTAGCGGCACGAAATTCGGGGGAAAGTAGCTTGCCGCCGTGCGCTCGTTCGTGTGGGTGGCGTAATGATATTCACCCCGTTGCACTACGTAGCGCGCCCGCGGAAGCGCCGGACGAATCTCCCCACGCACGTCGCGATAGGTGTTGCCACCGCCGTGATCGAAGTGGAGGTGGGACGAGATCACGATCGCGACATCCTCCAGCCGGTGGCCGGCGGCGCGAATTCCGTCCTCGAGAAGCGTGCGACCATCGGACCCGGCGTTCTCGATGCCGTAGATGTCGAGAAACTTCGCGCTCTCCTTGTTCCCCGCCCCGGTGTCGATGAGGATGAGACCCACGTCGTGCTCGAGCAGCACGCAGCGCATCCCGAGCTGGATGCGGTTGCGCTCGTCTGCCGGGATCCGCCGCTCCCACAGCGGCTTCGGCACGACGCCGAACATCGCGCCCCCATCCAGCTTCTGCCCGCCGGCCTGGATGGCGTGAAGCTTCCACCGTCCCAGCGTCCGCGACGTGACAAGTGTCCCCCCCCCCACGCCGACGCCGGGCCCGCTCACGCGGCGCTCCTCATGCCGTCGTATCCTTGTCCACCGGACGAGGCATCGCCGGCGGACGCCGCCGCCGGCCACGACCCGCGCGGATAGCGAGCAGCTTCTGAAGATCGTCCCAGCAATGACACTCCCGATCGTGGGCGGCCGCGAGAAGCCGGAGCAGGATGTGAGCGGTGGCAACGGCATCGCCGCCCGCCCGATGCCGCTCGTGCGGCGCGATCTCCACGCCGTAGTGGTAGCAGAGAGAGTCCAACCGGCGGCTCCGGAGCTGCGGAAGGAGCCGGCGCGCGAGACGCACCGTGCAGAGCCGCCGGCCCGCCAATCGTTGCCCCGTCGCGCGAGCCACCTCCGCGTTCACGAACCGCCAATCGAAGTCGGCGTTGTGCGCGACGAAGATGTTGCCCTCCATCACGCGGAGCAGCGGCTCGCAGATCTCCCGGAAGGTCGGCTTGTCCTTCACCATGCTCCAGGAGATTCGGGTGAGCTGCGTGATGAAGGGGGGGATGGACCGTTCCGGATTCACCAGCGTCTCGAACCGCTCGGTGACGATGCCATCGCGAACGACGATGGCCGCGATCTCGGTGACCCGGTCGTCGGACCACGCTCGCGTCCCGGTCGTCTCCACGTCGATCACGACGTACGAGAGTGATCGGAGAGCGGGAGATGGCGGAGAGACGCTTGCCCGATCGGGATCGGTCGCCGACGCGATCGCCGCGAGCCTCCAGCGCCCGTCGGAATCGCGAGCGAAATCGGGCCGATCGGCAAACAGCGCCACGGCCATGTGCTCGGCGACACGCAGGGGGGCGCCCGGCATCTGACAGACGTACTCCATCAGCGACACCGCGTCGGCCGGACCGGCAGCGAGAAATTGCAGAGCGCGGGTGGACAGAAGGCTCTCGGCCGCCCGAGCTCGCACTCCGTCGGCTGAGTACACTGGGGCGGTCAGCTCCATGGGTCGTCGCGCTCGAGAGGCAACGTCATGCAGCGGGCGCCCCCACCCCCGCGCACCAGCTCGCTTCCGTCGAACGTGATCACCAGCCGCTCGCCTTCGCGGAGCCGCTCCTCGCCCGTGAGGAACTGATGGGACGTGACCACCCGAAATCCCATCTTCTCCATCTCGGCCAATGTCATCTCGTTTCGCGAGTAGGAGAGGACCACGCCGGGACTCATCGCCACGAAGTTGCATCCCGATGACCACTGCTCCCGCTCCTGCATGATGCGGCGGTCACCTCCGCAGAAGATCGGCTCCATGGCCGCGCCCACGGCCTGGAGCGCGGCGAAGATGTTCGGCATCTCGCGCATCTGGGTCTGGCCCTTCCGGCGGTGCAGGATCGCCAGCCTGCCCGCCCCGACGAAGTGCGGTGGGTAGATCACGCAGAGCTCACGGTCCACCTGAGTGAAGATCATGTCGAGGTGGATTGCGGTGTTCTCCGTCGGCATCACGACGATGATGACGTCGGTGATCGGCGTGCTCGCGAACAGCAGGTTCATCAGGTTGTCGATCGCCGCCGGACTGGATCGCTCGCTGAATCCGATCACCAGCGTATCGGCGCGAATCGGGTGCACATCTCCACCCTCGAGCGTGTAGTTGTGCCGGCGCTCGGCCGCACCGTCGTAGAGGATGCCGCGGTTCGCCAGCTTCGGGTGATAGAGGAAGAGGGCCTTCATGATCAGCTCTTCCGACCACCGGATGCCGTAGCGCATCGATCCGATCATGACGTGCTCGCCGAGCACCATGGCGGTGTCCCGGGTGAAGTAGAGATTCGGCACAGGCGGAAGAAGGTACCCGGTCTCGTTGAGGGTCTGAGCGAGCGGTCCGGGCAGCTCCTCCTGTCCCTCGATCAGCATCGTCACCAGCTGTTCGGCCGGTCGCTCGCTGATCTGCTGGGCGAGTGGTCCGGACGGGACGACGTCCATGGTCTCGCGCTGCAGGAGCTCGCGCGCGAGTTCCGAGTCGGCGATCTCCTTGAGGAGGTCGCGCACGTAGTGGACCTGGGTGAAGCGATCGAGGATGGCCACGAAGCGCTTGTGCTCGCGCTGGGCGCTTTCGACGTCGATGATGTCGTCGTAGAGGTAGTCATCGCGCGTGCTCGGCGTGACGGCGAGGAGCTCCGCCCCCGGCGTATGGACGAGCACCGATCGCAGGCGGCCAATCTCGGAGGTGACGTTGAGCGGCATCACCCGAAGATAATGCGTAAGGCCAGCGCGCGGGTAACCGCCGCCCGGGGCGCTGGTAAAAGGGCGGGCAGCTCTTTACCTTGTGAACAAATTCACAAGAACCCGTCGCGCCGTGAAACGCATCGCCGAGTCCACGGTCCGCCGGCTGTCGATTTACCTCCGCTTTCTCGAGGAATTCGAGGCCCGCGGACTCGCCACCATCTCCAGCGACGCTCTGGCCGCCCGCGGGGGCACCACGTCCGCGCAGGTCCGGAAGGATCTCTCCTTCTTCGGGTCCTTCGGCAAGCGCGGACTCGGTTATTCGGTGCCCGAGCTCACCCGCCGGCTGCGCGAGATCCTCGGACTGGGCCGCGACTGGCGCGTGATCATCATCGGTGCCGGGAAGATCGGGGCCGCGCTCGCCCAGTACGCCGGCTTCCGCCAGCGCGGATTCCACATCGTCAACGTGTACGATAGCGATCCCGCGAAGATCGGCCGGCGCGTCGATGGTTTCGTGGTGCGAGACATTGCGCGGCTGGAGCAGGATGCCGCCGGCGACGACATCCAGATCGCCGTTCTCGCCGTGCCGGGCGAGGCCGCGCAGCCGGTGGTCGATCGGGTGATCGATTCGGGAATTCGCGCCATCATGAACTTCGCTCCGGTTCAGCTTCAGATCCCCGAGCACGTCGCCCTCAAGACCGTCAACATGGCGATGGAGCTCGAGGGTCTCTCGTTCGCGCTGACGAATCGCGACTGAGCGTCACCCCGGCACGAGCATCCTCACCAGAGTGGCGAACTCCTCGGGATGAAGGGTCTCCGGTCGTCTCTCCCCGTCGATTCCTGAGGCCACCAACAAACCGTTGGCGCCGTCGACATCCAGGCGCTCTATCGTTCGCAGAACGCGTCTCATCTGCTTCCGGCGGAGACCGAAGGACGCGATGACGAACGCCCGGAAGCGCTCCTCGAGCGCGGGCGAGATGGCCGGCACCTGTCTCGGTACCAGTCGCACGACCGCCGAATCCACTCGCGGGGCCGGCTGAAACGCCGATGGAGGCACCAGAAAGAGCAGCTCGACCCGCGCCAGCGCTTGAATGTTGACCGAAAGCGCGCCGTACTCCCTTCCTCCTGGTGGTGCCGCCATTCGTTCGGCCACCTCGCGCTGGACCAGATAGACGGCCCTGCTCGGTCGCGGGGGTCGCATCGCGTGGAAGAGTATCGGCGTCGTGATGTAGTAGGGCACGTTCCCCACGAGGGCGTATGACTCGCCCGCGGCGTCCCCCAGCTCGATGTCGAGGACGTCTCCCTCGATGACGCTCACGCTCGTTCCCGCGTAGCGGTCCCGGAGCAGAGCGGCCAAGGCGCGGTCGATCTCGATCGCGAGGACTCGCCGCGCGCGATCCTTCAACAGCTCGGTGAGCGCGCCCCGGCCCGGCCCGATCTCGATCACCGTCTCCTCGGCCGAGAGCTCGAGCGCGTCCGCAATGCGCGTGAGCACCGTGCGATCGCGAAGAAAATGCTGGCCCAGACTCTTTCGAGCCGGCGGCGTGCCTGCCGGCGCCCGGGCCACGTGCCTGTCAGCTCCGCAGAACGACGATCGTGATGTCGTCCCGCTGCTGCGTCTCTCCGGTGTGCTCCGACAGCTCGTCAGCGAGCCGGTCGAGAATCACGTCCGGGGTCTCGGTGCGATAGCGCGCCACCAGGTCGACCACGCGCTGCTCGCCAAGACGCCCGCCGAAGCGGTCCCGCGCGTCGCTCACGCCGTCGGTGAAGAGGAGGAGAATATCCTTGCCGCGGTTCCAGACGCGAGACCTGGCGGTGGGACGCTCCTCCACCATCCCGAGCGGCGGATCGATCGCACTCAGCCGGCACGCCAGTCCTTCCTCGTCGATGAGCCAGGCGTGCGGATGGCCCGTGTTGGCGTAGCGCAGGATCCCGGCGTCCCGATCGATCACGGCATAGAACGCGGAGATGAACATCTCGGTCGACTCGAGCTCTTCCCGCAACGTGGAGAGCAGTGCCGCGAGCATGTCGCCCGGGTCCCTCGACGACTGCGCGTGGATCGCCGACGCGCTGAGGGCCAGCGCCATGATGAGCGCGGCCTGGTAGCCGTGGCTCGACACGTCGCCGATCATGACGCCCGTCCGTCCGTCGGTGAGGCGAAAGAGGTTGTAGAAGTCTCCCCCGACGCTCTCCGCCGGCATCACCCGTGCTGCTACCTGGGCCTCGGGCGCGACAACGCTGGTGCGTGGAAGGAGCTTCATCTGCATCTCGTGGGCGAGCTCCAGTTCGCGCACCAGGCGCTGCTGCGAGAGGGATGCGCGGACGAGTCTGGTGTTCTGGATCGCCGTGCCGATCTGCGTCGCGATCGCGGCCACGAGCTTCTGGTCTCCCGCTGAGAACGGCTCGCCGGAGCGGCGGTCGGAGAGGTTCACAACACCGAGCGGCTCCGAGCCTCCGTTTGGCATCGTCCACATGATCGGCACCGACAGCATGATGCCGAGCCGGTAGCTGCTCTCCGCCGGACACGGGACACCGCCCGGCTCGGCCAGCACGGAGCGTTGCTCGCGGAAGACGCGCGCCGAGATGCTACTCGGATCCGTCAGAGCGATGGGGGCCAGGTCCGTCGGGATGCCTGGCAGCACGGCGACGCTCTGCAGCGTGTCCGTCACCCGATCATGGACGAGGATCGATCCGCGGCGGGCACCCACAGTCTCGGAGACTTCCTTGAGGATGCGAGCGGCGGCCTCCTCGAGCGAGACGGTGCGACCCAGGATCTCGGTGATCGTGTAGAGGAGATTGATCTCCTCGTAGCGCTCGGCGAGCTCGTTGGCCGCGTGCTCGACTTCGAGATCGGCCTGCAGGTACTGGGAGACGACAGGAAGGAGAAAGCGAAGAAACCGGTCGAGAGGCTGGTCGGGAACGCTGCACGGCCCCACTGCCAGCCAGGCGCGGCGGGGACCCGGGACGGTCGCCAGAAGAAGACGGCCGCCGGGGGAATCCACCTCGCTGGGCGGCCCAGTCCGGAACGACGGAGTCCACTGGGCGAGAGGGCCGTGGTCCACAGCCGTGGCATCGATGCGTAGCGGCGTCGCGCCATCCTCCACCCAGACGGTGGCGCCACAGCCGGTGGAGTCGAGAAACGCCGACAGAACCCCGTGCAGCTCAATCATGCCGGCGCAGCACCATCCGCACGACGTTGCCGCCCTCGGTGTAGCGCTCTATCTGGTCCATCAACCGGGTCATCAGGAAGAGACCCCGTCCGTCCTCGCGCAGCAGATTGGCCGGACTTGTCGGATCCCGCAGGCAGGTGCCGAGCTCGAATCCTTCTCCCTGATCGACGATGTCCACCACGAGTCGCTCGGCGCTCACCTCGGCTCGAATGCGCACCATCTTGTGTGGGCTCTCCTCGTTGCCGCGGAGGATCGCATTCGAGAGAGCCTCGGTGAGAGCCACCGGGACGTTGAGCGAGCAGTGCTGGGCGTTGAAGCGCAGCTCCAGGCAGTGGCGGGTCACGACCTCGACCACCCGCTCGATGTAGCGCACATCGCTGGGGATCTCGAGCTCGATCAACACCCGGGTCGGCGACGGCTCGGACGACGCGTCGCCGCGCTTCAGGGGAAGGGTCATCCGGTGGCCATCACCGGCGCGTCAAAAGCTTTCGAGCGCGCGCTCTTTGGTATCCGCGATCTGAAAGAGCGTGTCGAGCTTCGTCAGCTCGAACAACGTTTTCAGGTCCTCGTTGAGGTTCGCGAGACGGAGCTCGCCGCCCTGCTCGCGGATCTTCTTGGAGAGGGAAACGAGTACGCCGAGTCCGGAGCTGTCGATGTATCCGGTCTGGCTGAAGTCGATCAGGAACTTTCTCTCCCCGCGCTCGAGCTCATCGAGCACCTTCTGCTTGAGCTCCTGCCGATTACCGACGATGAGCTGACCCTCCACATCGACCACGACAACCTCTCCCTGCTTACGGATGGTGAAACTCATGACTCGTTCTCCCGTGGGATTAGCCCGCCATCGGTGGCGTCGGACCGGCCGCCTGAAGCGCCGTGATCGCGGCCACATTGATAATGTCATCGGATGACGCGCCGCGCGAGAGATCGCTGCACGGCCGCGCCAGTCCCTGAAGGATGGGACCGATCGCGGAACAGCGCGCGAGTCGCTCCACCAGCTTGTAGGCAATGTTTCCCGCGTCCAGTGACGGGAAAACGAGGATGTTTGCTCGGCCCGCTACCGCGCTGTCCGTCACTTTCCGTCGAGCGACATCCGGGATCAGCGCCGCGTCTCCTTGCAATTCTCCGTCCACCAGCAGATCCGGGGCGCGGCGGCGGAGCAGGTCGACTGCGCCCCGCACCCGGTCCGGCGACGAGCCCGACCCGCTGCCGTGGGTGCTGAAGGATAACATGCCGACGCGTGGCTCGTCGCCGACGATGCGGCGGCGATCCACGGCAGTGGCGAGCGCGATGTCAGCGAGCTGTTCGATCGTCGGCTCCGGAATCACGGCGCAGTCGGTGAACGTGAGCACTTCGGGCAGCTCGCCCCGAAAGGCGCCTACCTGCATGTAGAACGCGCTGGAAACGGTGGTGACGCCGGGCGCCGGCCCCACCGACCAGAGCGCCGCCCGTAACACATCCGCCGTGGTGTGCACGGCTCCCGCCACGCACCCGTCGGCTTCGAGCGCCGCCACCAGTCCATCGGCGAACCAGAGGGGGTCGGCGGCCAAGGTGACAGCTCGCTCACGTGACAATGCCTCCCTCCGGTCGCGCCGGCGCTCCCACAGGCGGTTCGCGACCAACTCCCTGCGGGGATCGGAGCTGGGATCGACGATCTCCGCCCCGGTGTTCCGGGCGGCGCCATGGGTCGAGGGCGCGGACGGGTCGAGGAGCAGGACAGGCTCGAGAATGCGCTCCGCGACGAGGCAGCGAACGGCGGCGAGGGTTCGCTCATCCGTGCTTTCCGGAAAGAGGATCCGTCGCCGCGATCGGGCGGCCCGCTCCCGCAGCTCGCGAGCCCAGCTCACGGCGGGCCGAAGCGCGCCCGTATTGCCCGCTCCACCACCGGATGCACGAGATCCGCCGTGACGCCGCCGAAGCGCCCGACCTCGCGGACGATGCTCGAGCTCACGTACGTCAGGTCGATCGACGGCACCATGAACAGTGTCTCAAGCTCCGGATACAGGTGCCGGTTCATCAACGCCATCTGATACTCGTACTCGAAGTCACTCACCGCGCGAAGCCCTCGGATCGAGATCGTTGCGCCGAGCCGCCGCGCAAAGTCCACCAGCAATCCGTCGAACTGCAGCACTTCCAGCCGTGGCTCCTCGTTGACCGACTCGCGGATGAACCGCATCCGCTCCTCCACCGAGAACAGCGGCTGCTTGGCGACGTTGGTCGCCACCGCCACCACGAGCCGGTCCACGAAGGTGAGGCTCCGTCGGATCAGGTCTTCGTGACCGCGCGTCACGGGATCGAAGCTGCCGGCGTACATCGCGATCTTGGCCATGGCGAGAAGGGGTCCGTGAGAAGGTCCGGCGCGCTCAGGAAATATGCCGCTGGTGTAGGTCCGGGACACGATAGAACGTGATGGCGGTATCGCCATATCGGCGAACGTCACCGCCTTCGGGAAGAAGCTCTCGCGCTTCGTGCTCGATGCCGATCTGGTTGGCGAATGGCACGGCCAGCCAACGCTCCGCGACCCGGCTCGCGAGACCGAGGCGGTAGGGCGGATCCGCGAACGCAATATCGTACGACGATGCCGCCAGCCGTTCAATGAATCGCAGGGCGTCCCCGCGATGAATGACGGCGGCATCGCCCGCGGCCAGCGCCGCGGCATTCCCTCTCAGCGCGATCAGAGATCGAGAGTCGATCTCGATGAAATCGACGCGACGCGCACCCCGGGACAGAGCCTCGAAGCCGAGCGCTCCCGATCCGGCAAACAGATCCAGCACCGCAGCGCCGTCGAGTGCTCCCTGGACGATGCTCATCCAGGCCTCGCGCACCCTGTCCGCGGTCGGACGCACACGTTTGCCGGCCGGCGCCCGGATCGTCCGGCCTCGCCAGCGCCCGGCGACGATCCTCACTCGTCAGCGACGGAGATCGGCAAGCCTCGCCTGCAGACGCTGCTCGCCATTCCACTCGTCGGTCTCCAGCCGAAACGCGACGTCGAGGACGCTCGAGGAATCCAGCTCCGCGGCGCGGGCTCCGAGACCGAACCCGATGGCGTCGAGCTCCGCCACCCCCCCCGCCGGTCCCGCGTCTGACGCCAGCCGGAGCTTGAGATGCCCCGGGCCGACGACGCGGGGTGCACCGACCAGCCTCACGCCGCGCGCGACCAGCACCGGCGTGGCGTTCCCGACCCCGAACGGCTCGAAGTGGCGCAGCAGCTTTTCCAGCTCCGCGGTCGCGAGAGACAGAGGCAGCTCGAGATCCACCCGGATGCTTCCCACCAGGTCCTCGGCGGTGAGCGATCGACGCGCGACGGCGTTGAAGCGCTCAGCCAGCGCCTCGACATTGCTCCGGGCAATCGACACGCCCGCGGCCGCGCGATGCCCTCCGAAGCGGGTCATGAGGTCCCGACATTCGGAGAGCCCCGCGTGCAGGTCGAAGGCCGGGATCGAGCGCGCCGAGCCTCTCCCCTCTTCACCGGCCAGGGCGATCAGAACCACCGGCCGATTGATCTCTTCGACCAAGCGCGACGCGACAATGCCTACGACGCCCGCATGCCACCCCTCCCCCGCCAGCACAACCCCGTAGGTGGAATCGAGGTCGAGCTTGTCGAGCAGGCGCCGCGCCTGGACCAATGTCTCTCGGTCGATCTCCTGCCGGCGGCGATTCATCTCCTCCAGCTCCCGAGCGATCACGTTGGCCTCGTGCTCATCCTCGGTGCACAGCAGCTGAACGCCGCGGAGCCCGTGCCCGAGCCGCCCGACCGCGTTGAGCCGAGGTGCCAGCACGAATCCTATCCGGCCAGCGGTGATGGGTCGTCCTTCGAGCCCGGCCGCCCGGATGAGCGCTCGCAGTCCGACATTGCTGGTCTGCTGGAGTACCCGTAGACCGTAACGCGCCATCACCCGATTCTCGCCCCGCAATGGTGCGATGTCCGCCACGGTTGCGAACGCGACAAGATCGAGCATGCGGTAAACCGGCGACTCGTCGGCGCCCAACGCCTGGGTGAGCGCGAGAGCGAGCTTGAACGCGATCCCGACGGCGGCGAGATCCTTGTCTGGGTACGGGCAACCGGGGCGCCGCGGGTTGAGCACAGCGATGCACTCCGGCAGCGGTCCTGCCGGCAAGTGATGGTCCGTGATGATGACATCGACCCCGGCCGCACACGCCGCCTTCACCGCATCGACCGCTCCGGTGCCGCAATCGCAGCTGACGACGACCCGCGCCTCCATCGCGACGGCGGCCAGCACCCCCGCCGGTCCGAAGTCGTAGCCATCCTCCAGCCGGCGCGGGATGAACGGTTCGGCATGGCCGCCGAGAGCGCGGATGGTTCGCAGCAACAGCGTGGTGGAGCACATGCCATCCACGTCATAATCGCCGTGGATCATGATGAGCTCCCGAGAGCGGATCGCGCGGGTCAGCCTCTCCACCGCCCGATCCATGTCGAGCATCGACGCCGCCGCGTGGAGATGATCGAGCCGCGGCCGCAGATAGCGTTTGGCCGGCTCCACGCTCTCGTATCCGCGTTGGACGAGCAGCCGGCAGATCGGCTCAGGAAGATGGAGCTCGGCAGCCAGTGCGGCGACGGCGATCGGATCCGGAGCCTGCGGGAAGACCCAGCGCTGGCCGCCAGGGGGGCGAGACGCGACGGGCGTCGCCGAGGAGGTGACGGAGGATTCGGTGGGAGAGGTTGCTGCCTGCGTAACGGAGGTCACAGGGGAAAGCTAGAAGTGAGGGCGGCGACCAACAAGCATCATCCCGCTGCGTACAGAAGCACGCCGCACCCTTCGCAGACATCGATCGCGCGGCCGGCGGCGATGACGTTGCGGCGCTGGAGCGGGATCGCGGTATTACACCGGCCGCAGGCCATCCCGCGGAGGGGATAGAGCGCTCCACCCTGATCGCGCCCGCGTATTCGCTCGTACTTGGAGAGGACCTGCTTGGAGACGCGCCGGGCGGTGTCATCTCGCTTGCTCTGCGCCTCACCGAGCTCCCCCTCGAGGAGCGCGCGCTCCGCCGCGATCTCGTCCCGCGCCGCCTGCTGCGTCTCCCCCAGCAACTCGAGATTCATCTCGTGCTCGTGGACGGCGTGCCTCAGCTCGCCGAGTCGCGTCGTCATGGAATGGAGGTCACTCTCCTCCTGCGCGAGAACCTTGCGCGTCATCTCGATCTGGAGCATGGCGGCCGTGGCTTCCTTCGGCTTTCTGACCTGGTCGAGCTGCGCCAGATGGTGGTCCTGCAGCTGCTTGTGCTGCTGGACCTTGCCCTCCAGCTCGCGCCGGCGCTTCTCCTCCGCTTCGACTGCCGCCCGTGCTCGCTCGAGCAATTGGGCCACGGCGTCGCGCTCGCGCACGAGGCTCTGCTCTCGCGCTTCCAGGGTGCGCACGCGCGACTTGAGGCCACCCACCACTTCATCCTCCTGCTGCAGCACCAACAACGCCTCGAGATCCGAGTTCACGCCCCCTCCGTTTGAGATGCCATCACGTGTTACCTGCGGGATTTGCCATAGTGGCTGAATCCCGCACCGTCGAGTGCCCTGATCTCCCGCATGAGCTCCATCTTGCGTCGCGTGAGCTTGTCCTTTTCTCCACTGTCGGCGATGGAGATCGTGCGATCGATCTCCGACATCTCGCCCTTGATCGCGCGTACCCGGAGCTGCGACAGGCTACCGTCCTCCGTCTTGCGCGCGTGGGCCAGTGCCTCCGGCTCCCCCAACAGGTCCTGCACGACCGCCGCCGCATCATCGGAGAGAGAGGCGCTGAGAGCTTCCGCGTCGGTTGCCGGATCGAGCAGAAGAGCCTCGAAGATCTCGCGGTACACCGGATCGTGGAACTCGTCGATGCCGATCCGCTCCCCGATGCGCTCTATCCGCCCCCGGTCGAAGAGCATGACCCTCACCAGCTCTCGCTCGGCCGCGCCCCCGGCGATCTGGGCACGGCGGCGCTCGCGCTGCCGCCGCTCGGCGGTGCGAAGCTCGAGCTGGCGGGCCGGTGATTCCCGATCCGTCTCCGTCGCGATCACCCGTCTCGCCGATGGCTCGGGTATCGGACCGGCGGCACCACGCTGCTTGCGTGGTCCTTGCTCGATCTCTCGGAGTAGCGTGTCGCGGCTCACGCCGGCGGCTTCGACGGCGCGCGCGACATAGATATCGCGCGTGAGGGGATCCGCGGTCGCCCGCAAGGTTGGCAATAGCCGGTCCAACGCGCGCCGCTTTCTCTGCAGATCTGCGAACCATCCCCCCCGCTCGAGGAGCTGGACCTTCCGATCGAAGACGTCGATCGCCTGGGCGAGCTGTGCCGTCAGCCCTTCCGCACCGTGCCGATCGACAAAGCTGTCCGGGTCCTCACCGTCCGGAAGCGTCACCACCTGCACGGCGATGCCGTGTCGTAGCAGCTCGTCGCCCGCTCGGAAGGTTGCCCGAAGTCCCGCCTGGTCGCTGTCATACAGGAGGCAGGCCGTCTTGGCGAAGCGTTGGAGGAGCTGGGCCTGGTGTTCCGTGAGCGCCGTACCCAATGGCGCAACGACGGCGTCTACGCCAGCAGACACCAGGCGCAGAGCATCGAAATATCCTTCGACGATCAGCACTCGCTCGTCCCGACGGATGGCGTGCTTCGCCCAGTTCAACCCGTAGAGCAGCCGTCCCTTGTTGAAGACCGGCGACTCGGCCGAGTTGAGATACTTGGGCTCACCCGGTCCGAGGAGCCTGCCACCGAAGCCGACCGGATGCCCCGACGCATCGAAGATCGGAAAGATCAGTCGGTTGCGGAATCGCGGTCGAAGCTCCTGTGTATCCTCCCGTCGCACGAGGAGGCCGGCCTCGAGGAGCCGCTCGTCGTCATACCCGAGCGCCAGCAGTGACGTCCGGAGGGCCACCGAATCCCGCGACGCGTAACCGATCTGGAAGTGATCGGCCGCCTCTCGGGTCACGCGCCGCAGCGCCAGATAGTCGCGCGCGGGGCGGCCGCCATCCTCTTCCAGCAGCATCCGCTGGAAGAACTCGCCGGCGGCCGCATTCACTTCCCAGAAGGGCTCTCTCGGATCCGGTCCCTCGCGGCGTGTATCCACCTCGCGGACCTCGATCCCGGATTTCTCACCTACGAGCTTCACCGCGCTCGGCCAGTCCATTCCGAGCCGCTTCTGGAGAAAGGTGAAGACGTCGCCGCTCTCCTTGCACACGAAGCAGTGGTAGATCCCCTTCCCCGGCGTCACGGAGAAATTCCGGTGGGTGCCCTGATGGAACGGGCACGGTCCGCGAAAGCTGGCGCCGCTCCGCTTGAGATTCACATGCTCGCCGATGATCGCGACGATGTCGGCGGACTCGCGTACGCGCTCGACGACGTCATCAGGGATCATCGTCAGCCCAGCTCCGCCACGGTGACGCCGGCGCCACCCTCGTTCCACGCTCCCCAGCGAAAGCCCCGCACGCGAGCGTCGCCGCGCAGCATCTCGCCCACACGATCGCGCAGGGCGCCTGTGCCCTTTCCGTGAATGATCCGGATGCTCTTGATGTCGCTGCGGATCGCTGAGTCGATGGCGCTCAACAGTGAACGCTCCATCTCCTCGACGCGAAGGCCTCGGACGTCGATCTCGGACGCCGCGACCTCTTCCGGGAGGCTGCCGACCAGGTGGACGCCTCTGTCCGTCGTCCCGGTGCGTTCCGCGCTCCGCCGTAGAGTGGCCGAGGGGACGGTGAGCTTCATCGCGCCCACCATCACGACAGCGTCCTTGCCGCGCAGCTCCACCAGTTGGCCGGGCCGGCCGCCCAGAGTCTCGACCTCGACGATGGCGCCGGGCTCGATCGGGCCGGGCGACGGCGACTCCGCCGGCGTCCCGCCGAGCTCCGCCTCGATGCGCTCCAGGCTCTGTCCCTGCTCGGAAGCCAACTGCTCGACCCGCCGCCGTGCCTCTCGAATTCGGTCGTCGCTTGCATCCTGCTTCAGCGAAGCGATGATGGAGTCCACCTCCGATCGCGCGTCGAGCAGGAAGCGACGCGTGTCCTGCCTGGCGCGCCGCTCCAGCGACCGGTCCGCGTCCCGCGCCCGGCGCTCGCGCTCCGTGACCTGCTCGAGACGCGATGAGAGATCAGAGCGCTCCTTCTCGGCGTCCTTCTCGAGCGCCTCCAGCTCGGCGTCCCGGCGCTCCAGGTCCGACAGCAGTGCGGCCAGATCACGCTCCCCATGCGGCAATCTCTCCTCGGCGCGATCGAGCACTCGCGGGTCGAGTCGAAGCCGGCGCGCGATGCTCAGCCCATAGGATCGTCCGGGAATCCCCTTGATCAGCCGATAGGTGGGCTCGAGAGCCACCTCATCGAACTGTAACGAGGCGTTGACGACCCCGGCGTTCTCCGTCGCCAGGAGCTTGAGCGCGCCGAGATGGGTGGTCGCGATCGTGAGCGTGCCGCGTTGGGTGAGCTCCTCCAGTATCGCTCCCCCGAGCGCGGCACCTTCGGCCGGGTCAGTGCCGGAGCCGAGCTCGTCGATGAGCACGAGCGAGGCCGGTGTCGCGCGATCGAGAATCTCTCCCAGGTTGCGGAGGTGCGCGCTGAACGTGGAGAGGCTGGCCTGGATCGATTGCTCGTCGCCGATGTCGGCGAATACATCGTCCACCACCACGACTCTGCTGCGCGGCGCGACAGGAACAGGGATGCCGCTCTGAGCCATCGCCGACAGCAGGCCGAGCGCTTTGAGAAGCACCGTTTTCCCACCGGTGTTGGGCCCGGACAGCAGGAGCGTGCGCTCCCCAGGATGCATCTCCAGGTCGAACGGGATGACGGTCCCTCCGCGAGCGAGTAGCAACGGGTGCCGGCCGGCGACGATCGTGAAGCCGCTCGCGGCGTCGGAGAGCTCTACCGACGCGCACTGAAACTCTCCGGCGAATCGGGCGCGCGCGTACAGGGAATCCAGAGCCGTGAGCACTTCGAGGGAGCCCACCAGCCCCTCTTGCAGGGGACGGACGCGATCGGTCAGCTCGAGCAGGATGCGATCGATCTCTCGAATCTCGTCGGCCTCCAGCTCGCGAATCCGATTTCCGAACTCGATCGCCGCTGGCGGCTCGACGAAGATCGTGCCTCGCGTGGCGGATTCGTCGTGCACGATGCCCCCGACCGCGCTCCTTCCTTCCCGGCGCACCGGGATGACGTAGCGGCCATTGCGAACGGTGACGGACATGTCGGCCACCCGCTGATGGGCGTCGAGCTTGGCCATCAGGCGCTCGAGCAGCTGTATCAGCTCGGCCTGCGAGCCCCGAAGCTCTCGCCGGATGCGGCGGAGGAGGGGCGACGCCGAGTCACGAATGGAAGCGTCCGGGTCCACGGCACGGTCGATCGCGGCCTCGGCGTCCGGCTCGCCGACCAGGCGGACGCGAAAGGACTCCAGAGTCGCGAGTGCGAGCGCCGGACGGGAAGGATCGCGAAGAGCGTCTCGAGCGACCCGTGACGAGCGCAGCAGCGTGGCCGCGTCCAGCAGCTCGCGTGGTGAGAGGATGCTTCCGATTGCGCGCAGGCGCGTGAGCGCGGCGGCCAGGTCGGGTATCGGCGGAGCGGGCCAGCCCGGTTCGCTTTCGGCGATCGCGCGCATGGCGGCGACGCGGCTATGCTCGCTCTCGATCCAGGAGCGATCTGCCACGGGCGTCAGGGAACGAACTCGGTCGGTCCCGGCGGCCGTCGACGCGCGGTCGGCCACGAGCGCCAGGACCTGCGGAAACTCGATGACGCCCAGCGCGTGGGAGTTCATGCTTGGTTCACCCCTGCTTGCCGAGCTCCTCACGCGCGATCGCGTTGATCCGGCTTCCATCGGCGCGGCCCTTGAACTGCGGCAGGACCTTTCCCATCACGGCGCCGATCGCTCGCGCGCCTCCCGCGATGGCACTCCGGACGGCATCGCGGAGCTCATCGTCGCCCACCTGAGCCGGGAGATAGCTCTCGAGAGCGCGGAGCTCGCTGCGCTCCTTGTCCACGAGATCCTGGCGGCCTCCCTTCTCGTACGCCTCGATCGACTCGCGCCGGCGCTTGATCGCCTTGCGAAAGACGTCCTGCACGTCGTCATCGGTGAGCTCGCGTCGGAGCTCGATCTTCCTGTTCCTGGCCTCGCTGAGCACCGTGCCCAGGAGGAGCGTTCCCGGCTTGTCCTGCGACTTGCGTGCGGAGTTCAGATCGTTCTGGAGTCGCGTGAACAGGTCGGACACTTACACCGCTCGGGGCCGGCGGTTCTTTCGACGAGCCGCATTCTCCTTCCGTTTGCGGCGCTCGCTCGGCTTCTCGTAGTGCCGGTGCTTGCGGAGATCGGAGAGAATGCCCGCTTTCTCGCACTTCTTCTTGAAGCGCTTGAGCGCCCGTTCGAAGTTCTCGTCGTCGTGAATAATGACTTCGGACAAAATACCGTTTGCCTCCCTGTAGCGGCGCCGATGACGCCTGTTAAGTGTTTAGAACGATGAAAGTTAGTGGCTCGCGTCCGAAGGTGTCAAGCACAATTCAGGCGCTCCGGATTGACAACGCCGCATCACCCCGGCGGCCAGGTCATCGGTCGCCCGCCCAGCAGATGCAGGTGGATGTGATGGACGCTCTGGCCGGCATCGGCGTTGGTGTTGATCACCGTGCGGTAGCCGCTTTTCGCGACGCCCTCGCGCTCGGCAATCTCCGCCGCGAGCAGCGCCAGGTTGCCGATCAAAGCCGCGTCCTTCGAGTCGTTCAGCGTGGCGACGTGATCACGCGGGATCACCAAGATGTGTACCGGCGCCTGCGGATTGATGTCGCGGAAGGCGACACAGTCAGCCGTTTCCGCCACGAGCGTCACCGGCACATCACCGCGCGCGATGCGGCAGAAGAGACACTCAGACATTGCCCTTGCCCCTCGTCAGAAAGTGAGCGCCGCACGCGCGATCGCCAGCGCGGCCAGCGCGGCTGTCTCGAAACGCAGAACCTGTGGCCCCACGCTGATGGATTGAAAGCCCGCGGCCATCAGCTCATCGCGCTCCTCTGCCTCGACGCCTCCTTCCGGACCGACCGCGATGGTCACCGGAGTCTCGAGCGAGCTCCACGGAAAGCTGCTTCCGAGCCGGTCGAGAAAGAGGCGCGTGCCGGGCGGGGTCGCCGCGATCGCGGCGCTCAGCATCGCGTCGGGGTACAGTGCCGGGAGCCACGCTCCACACGACTGGGTGAGAGCCGCGACCATCCGGGCCCGGACTTTCGCCTGAAAGCCGACCCCTTCCCCGCGGGGCGCCACGCTGCGCGAGCGGCGCCACAGCACGGGACGCCAGCTCGTCACACCGAGCTCGGTGGCCTTCTCTGCAAGCCAGAGCATACGGTCGCGATCCGCGATCGGAAGAATCAGGTTCAGCGCGGGCAACGGTTGGACGTCTTCCACGACCTCGACTTCGACGCCCATCTGGGCGCGTGCGAGACGCACCACGGTGCCCCACCCGAGGGAGCCCGCCCCATCCACGAGGCGCACCCGCTCCCCAACCACGATCCGTCGGACCCTCGCGTGAAGGGCTTCGGATTCCGCAAGGCTCACCACACGGCCCGAGACGAGAGGCTCGGCCGAGTGGAAGGTCGCGGCTGCTCCTACCTGGGAGCGATGAGCGTGCTCCACCATTCGTCCTCGCGGTCCTCCGCCTGAACGTGCCATCCCTCACGATCGAGGAACGACAGCATCTCACTTCGCTCGGTGATGAGGATGCCGCTCAGAATCGCCTGGCCGTTCACCTCGAGCGCCGATCCGATCACCGGGAGCAGCTGCCGCAGTGTCGAAGAGATGATGTTCGCGAGCACGACTCGAACCGGCGCGACAAGGCGGAGAAGCGTCTCGGCGTCTCCATTCAGCACCGTCACCGAGTCGGCGACGCCATTCCGTGCAACGTTCTCCTCCGCGTTCGGTATCGCCTCCGAGTCGAGCTCGATTGCCGCCACCCACGCCGCGCCGAGACGGCTGGCTGCGATCGAGAGAATCGCACTTCCCGCTCCCAGGTCCGCAACCCGGTCTCCAGGCCGGATCACGTTCTGCATCAGCCGCAGGACTCCTCGCGTCGTGGCGTGCTCGCCCGTGCCGAACGCCATCGCCGGCTCGATGACGATGACCGACGCGGCATCGCCCGCCTCGGTCAGCAGCCAGGGCGGCGCGACAGTGAGCCCACCCAGCCGCTGGATCCCGACCGCCGTGGGCCACCGCCCGCTCCAGTCCACCTCGCCCAGCTCGGTCACCTCGAGCCGTGAGCTCTCTCCAGCGCCCTCGATCTCGAGTGTCAGCGCCGCGACATCGGCGTCAGCCTCAACATAGGTGACGAGAGCGTCACCTATCTCCTCGACGCCGACAGCGCCGGCGCCGATGAGCGCGGCCACGACTCTCTCACGACCGGAGCCCGTCGGAGCGATGGCGCGCAGCGCGAGCCATCTCACGATGGCGTACGATCACGCACCGAGTACGTCCCGGATGCTGGACCAGAACCCCTTCGATCGCTCTGTCGGCGGCGCACCCTCGAGTTGAGCGAGACGGCGGAGCAGCGTCTGATGCTCGTCGGTCACCGACTGCGGCGTCCACAGCTGAACCCGCACGTGAAGGTCTCCGGTGCCGCTCGCGTTCACGCGAGGGAGTCCGCGGCCCCGGAGGTGAAAGAGCTGACCGCTCTGCGTGCCCGGGGGAACGCGAAGTGACACCGACGCCGTGACCGTCGGGACCGCGACGTCCGCGCCCAGAACGAGCTGCGAGTAGGTAACCAGCGATTCGGTGTAGAGATCGGCTCCGTCTCTCTCGAAGCGCGAATCCTCAGCGACTTCGAAGACCACGAGGATGTCTCCTCGCTGACCGCCCGAGGGACCCACGCTCCCCGCACCGCGAAGAGTCATGTACTGGCCGGTGGAGACGCCCGCCGGGATAGTCACCGGGATCGTGTGATCCCCACGAACGCGACCATCGCCCCGGCATTTCTTGCAGGGAGTCTCGACCACGGTGCCCTGGCCGGAGCACGTCGGGCAGGGCGCGACGCTGACGAACTGCCCGAAGAACGACCGCTGTGCCCGCCGCACCTCGCCGGAGCCTTTGCACGTCGAGCACCGCTTCGGCTTTGCCGGCGGCTCGGCGCCGCTGCCCTCGCACTTGTCGCAGGGGTCCAGCAGCTTGATCGTGAAGCTCTTCTCGACACCGGTGGCGACCTCCGCCAGCGATAGCGGGATCGTGACTTTGACGTCCGCGCCGGTACGTGGTCCGCTATGCTGGCCGCCGCCGAACATCTGCTCGAAGCCGGCAAATCCGCCGAAGTCGCGCATGAAAATGCCCAGCGCCTCGGAAAGATCGACGTGGTGGAAGCCCGCGCCACCCCCACTCCTGAGCCCGGCCTCGCCGAACCGATCGTAAGTCGAGCGCTTCTGTGGATCGCGGAGCACATCGTACGCTTCGGTGATGGCCTTGAACTGCTCCTCGGCCTCCTTGGCGCCGTCGTTCCGGTCGGGATGATACTGCATCGCGAGCTTGCGGTACGCCTTCTTGATGTCGTCGTCGGACGCATCACGAGGCACGCCGAGGACGCCATAGAAATCAGACATGACAGGTCGAGGCGGTGGAGTGTAGAACGCGCATGTTACTCGAGAAGAACGCCGACCAGCCGTGAGGTGTGCGTCACCAGCGACACAACCTTGTCGTACGGCATTCGCGTGGGACCGATGACGCCGATCACCCCGACGAGGGCGCCGGCGCGATACTCCGACGTCACGATCGTGAAGTCCGAGAACTGGGGGTCCACGTGCTCGCGTCCGATGGTGATCGTGATGCCAGGATTGGTGCTCCGGCTGCGCAACAGATCGCCGAGTGCGTCGGGCCGGTCCGCCAGCGCGAGCAGCTTGCGTAGGCTCTGGCCGTTCGCGAACTCCGGCTGCTCGGCCAGCACCGAGGTCTGACCCAACAGCACGTCGGAATCGAGGAGAGGACGGGACACGTCGAATATCTGCTCCCCTTCCTGGATGAAGATGTTGAGCAGCTCCTTGGTTTCTCCCGTCTCGCAAGCGTCCCGCAGTCGTCCGGCGAGCGTCGTCCGGATCTCGCGCAGCGTCAACCCTGACAGGCGTTCGTTGAGAACCACCGTCACTTCGGCCAACGCTTTCTCGGCGATCTCCCCCGGAACCTCGACGAAGATGCTGTGGGCCGAGCCGCCTCGCAGCCGAAGCACCAGCAGCAGCCGCGCCGAAGCAAGTCGGATCAGCTCCATGCGCTCGAGCACAGAAGAGTCGAAGCGCGGGCCCAGCACCACGCCGAGCTCCTGGGTCAGCACCCCGAGCATCTGGGCCGAGCGTCGCAAGATGGCCTCGATGGCGGTCCCCCCCGATGCCAGCTCCTCGAGCATGTGCTCGCGCGACGTCAGATCGAGCGGCGAGAGGCGCATCAGGGAATCGACGTAGACGCGGTACGCCATGTCCGTCGGGACTCGGCCCGCCGACGTATGAGGGTGGGTCAGGTAGCCCTTCTCCTCCAGGTCGCTCATCGTGTTCCGGATGGTCGCCGGCGATACACCGAGGGCGAACCGCCGGGAGAGCACCCGCGACCCGGCCGGCTCGGCGGTCTCGACATATGACTGGATGACAGCGGCGAGTACGCGGCGCTCGCGGTCGCTGAGCTCTTGGTGGGCCATAAGTCTAAATATAGTAACGACTTGGGCAAACAGTCAAGGCTTCACAGAGGCTGTCGAGCCGGAGCCACCCCGTCGGGGTCAGCCGCAAGCGCGGTCCCTCGAGAACGGCCCATCCGGCATCGGTCCACGACTTTACCTCCTCGACCGCCGTCTGGGAAATCTCGAGGCCATCCGACGTCCTCAGGCCGAGGTAGGTCTCTTCCGCCGCCCGGCTCTCGGCTCCGAGCCGTTCCCCGTCATCGATGGGGTCGATTCCGGCGGCCGCGCGATGAGCCCACTCCGAGTAGGCCGAGACATTCCACCGCCGTGCCTCGCCGTCGAACGAGTGGGCAGAGGGCCCGAGGCCGAGGTAGGGTACCCGGCGCCAGTAGCTCGCATTGTGCCGCGCGCGGTGGCCCGGCATCGCGTAGCTCGAGACCTCGTAGTGCTCGTAGCCTGCCGCCGTCAAGCGGTCGTGGGCGACAAGAAATTCCTCCTCGTATAGCTCCTCCGGCGCTTCCTGGAGCTCGCCGCGGGCGCGCCACCGGCCCAGCGGCGTGGATGGCTCGATCGTGAGTCCATAGAGGGAGACGTGCGGAGGCTCGAGAGAGATGACGCGATCGAGATCCGCCGCCCAGTCGCGTCCCAGCGTTTCCGGAAGAGCGAAGATGAGATCGAGGGAGAGCTCGTCCATCCCGACCGACCGCGCATGTCCCACGGCTCTCGCGATCGCCGAGGCGTCGTGGGTACGGCGCATCCAGGCGAGCACGCGATCGTCGAAGCTCTGGCTGCCGATCGAGAGCCGGTTGACACCGCTTTCAGCCCACGTCCGCAGAGCTTCGGGTGTGATATCGTCAGGGTTGGCTTCCAGCGTGATCTCGGCCCCTGCCTCAGGCGAGACGTACTCCCGCAGAAGACCCAGAGCCCGCGCCACCCCTTCCCCGCCGAGCAGTGACGGAGTGCCTCCACCCATGTATAGGGTATCCAGTTCCCACCTGGGAGTCCCGGTCAGGCGCGATTGGAGCTCGCCGCGCAGGCCCGCGAGATACTCCTCTATTGGAACATGGCGCCGAACCGCGATGGAGAAATCGCAGTAAGAGCAGCGCCGGGCGCAGAAGGGAACGTGGAGATACAGGTGGCGAGGTGGGAGGAGCATGCAGAACGATAATGGCCGGGCGTCGCTATCTGCGCGCGACGGTCAAGAAATTCTGCGTGAAGATGGGGGTGCGGTCGGCGATGCCGGTTTCGGCGGCGAGGTAGACTCGCAGAAACCCGCGCATGATCTTCCAGACCACGTACCGGGCAGCACTCTTGACCCCGTGAACGATCGGCGTGTCCTCGAAGCACTCCACGCGCGTGAATCCGGAGGAGAGGAGAAGCTGGCCGATTGACGTTCGCGTGAACGCTTCCTCGTGTGTCAGATCCCCATAGCGAATGCGGCCGAAGAGGGGCGATTCGCCGTTGATGGTATGGATGATCCACCGTCCGCCAGGCGAGAGAACGCGGAGCACCTGATCCACCAGCTTCATCAGCTCATCGCGTCGAAAGTGCTCGATGAGATCGAGGGCAAGCACGACGTCCTGGGATGCCGATCCGAGGCGTTCCAGAGTCTGCATCACGTCACCGAGCTCCACGCCGGTGATCCCGAGTCGTGCCGCCGCTGCCACCTGTTCCGCTGAGCCGTCCACCCCTTCGCAGCGGGTGTACCCGGCGCGACGGGCAAAAAAGAGCAGCGCTCCGTAACCGCACCCCAGGTCCAGGATGCGAGCTTCGCGGTCCGCGGGAAAATGGCGCGCGATGAGCCGCCGGAAATACGGGGCGCGGCTCTCGAGCTGAGCGACGGTGGCCGGGGCCCACGACTCGTGACGTGCCGAGTTGTAGCTCCGGTAGATGCGCTCCCGGTACAGACGCGATGGATCGTCGCTCCCCGGGTTTCCGCGCTCCGGCATCGGTCTCTCCAGAGGAATGTGAGAAATTGCGGGTGACCCGCCGCCATCGGCTGGGAGCGGAATGTAGCCCCCACGAGAGCGAATGCCACGGTGCTCAGAGCCGTCGGATCTCTCCGGTCAGCGCGCACTCGACCGCCCCGCTTAGCTCGAGCGCGGTGACCGCGCCGAGGCATTCAGACGCGGGCAACGCACAGCACGCGGCGAGGGAATCCATGTCGAGCGATCCGTTCTCCAGCGCGTCCCACACCGCTCGCTGAGCGGCCGAGGTGGGCTCTGGGCGGACGTGAGCGCGCCGTGGGGCACTCAGTCCCATCAGCACAAGGGCGTCGGTGACATCGCCGATGAAAGCCGCGCCATCGCGCAGCAGCCCGTTGCTGCCGGCGTTCTGAGGCACGTCCACCGGTCCGGGTACGGCGGCTACCGTACGCCCGAGGTCCAGCGCGTGCGAGGCGGTGATCAGCGCGCCGCTCCGGCTGCCTGCCTCCACCACGATCGTCACCCTGGCGAGCGCGGCAATGAGCCGGTTGCGCTTCGGAAAGGAGCCCGCGGACGCGTGGTCTCCTGGAAGCTCCTCCGAGACAAGGAGCCCGCGCTCAGAGATCTGCCGGTGCAGTGGGCGGTGGCTCAGCGGGTACGCGATGTCGATTCCGGTACCCAGCACGGCGATGGTGAGACCACCGGCATCGAGAGCCGCCCGGTGTGCGACGCCGTCGATTCCGCGCGCCATCCCGCTCACAACGCACGCGCCGGCGCGGGCGAGCGCTCCCGCGAGCTCGCGGGTCACTCGCTCTCCCGAGATGGTCGAGCGCCGCGTGCCCACGATCGCGACGCACGGACGTGCGGCGATGGCTGTGTCGCCCTGGGCGAACAGGCAGGGGGGAGCGTCCGGGAGGTCGCGAATGGCGGCCGGATACTCCTCGTCCACGTGGAGCAGCAAGCGTGCGCCGGCGCGAGCCGCCCGCTCCAGCGCTGCACTGGCGGCGGACGTGGCCGCCTGGCGCTGGATCGCATCGGACGCCGCGAGGGCTGCCGTGGCAGAGAGATGGCGTTGCGTCAGCTCGCGGTAGCGAACCGAGCCCACGCCAGGCACGAGCGACAGCGCGAGCGCGGCGAGTCGCTCGCCCGGATCACGGGAGGAGAGCGTCACCCACATGCACCTGCGTCGCCTTTCGCAGTCGCAGCAGCTCGGTCCAGAGACCGGACAGCAAAGTCTCCAGTCCGTCTCGCGCCGCGGCGCTGATGGCGAAAACGGCGAAGGCGTCCGTCGCCTCGAGCGGCGGGAGCTCGATCTCTCCGAGCAGGTCCATCTTGGTGAAGACGACACAGTGGGGCTTGGCCGAGAGCTCCTCCGAGTAGCTCCGCAGCTCCCCTCGCAACGCATCGTATTCGAGCTGCCAGTCCAGCGCGTCGATCGGGATCAGAAAGGCGAGAACGCGAGTCCGCTCGATGTGACGAAGGAATTGCAATCCGAGCCCCTTCCCCTGATGAGCCCCCTCGATGATTCCCGGAATGTCGGCGACCACAAACGTGCGGTGATCGCTGAGCTGCACCACACCGAGATTGGGAGTGAGAGTCGTGAACGGGTAATCGCCGATTTTGGGATGCGCGGCCGAGATCACGGACAGGAGTGTGGACTTGCCCGCGTTGGGCTGACCCACGAGGCCCACATCGGCGATCAGCTTGAGCTCCAGCTCGATGCTGCGGATCTCGCCTTCCTCGCCCGGTTGCCACTCTCGCGGTGACTGGTGTGTGGCAGTGGCGAAGAAGCTGTTGCCTTTCCCGCCACGTCCCCCCCGCGCCACGATGAACTCCGCATCGCTTTCCAGTATCTCGCCCAGCAGCTCACCGGTCTGTTGGTCGCGAACGATCGTCCCGGCCGGAACCGGCAGTACGACATCGGCACCAGATCGCCCAGTCATGTTGGAGCCCATACCGTGCTCGCCGCGGCCGGCCACCCACCGATCGCGATATGTGTAGTCGAGGAGCGTCGCCAGGTTCGAGTCGCCGCGGATTATCACGTCGCCCCCTCGGCCACCGTCCCCCCCATCGGGGCCTCCCATCGGGACGCGATGCTCCCGCCGGAACGACGAGGCCCCAGAACCTCCCGTGCCCGCTTCGACTCGAATGACGACCCGATCGATGAATGAGGTCACCTGTCGTCCCTCAGACGAGCCCAGAGACGCATCATGCGGCTCACACCCTCAGCCTTCTCCTCTCCCAACCAGTCGGCGACGACATCGAGCACTTCCTCCACCTCTTGGTCTGTCGCACCGGCGTGCCGCGCACCGTGAAGGTGAGAGTGGAGCTGTCGATGCTGCTCCGTGGCCCCGCACACGGCCACGATGCAGAGCTCTCGGCGCTTGAGGTCGAGCCCCGGTCGGGAGAGCACCTTGCCGTAGCCGTCCACGATCATCCACGCATCGAGTGCGGGATGCAGCGCTCGGATGTTTCGGCGCAGCCTTTCGTACATCTCGCCGTACACGATCTCACAGGTTCGCTCCCCATCCGACTCCCATCTCGTGGAAGAGCGGCCAGAATCCTCGTCGCGCTCGGGTGCGGGACCAGCCACTCGTCGCCATTCCCGCGCCGCGTTGAGCGTGCGCGGGAACCCGGCGAAGAGATAGGACTGCAGAATGATCTCCTCCACCCAGCTTCCGCTCACGCTCGCCGCCCCCCCCCCCAACTCGGGCGAACGCGTCCCTCACGCAGGCTTCGCTTCCCGCTGCGATCGCGATGGCGAGTCGTACCAACTCGAGCGTGGACGGATCGAGCGCCGGCAAACTCGCACCGGCCGATCCGATTTCCCTCATCGCGGCTCCGCAACCGGAACCCCGGTCACGCTGGCTCCCGAAGCTGGCCGGATCTCACCCACGACCGCGCCGCGCGTGTTGTGCAGGGGGGTGTGGAGAAAGCGGTCGAGCCGCGGTGACAGATCCTCCGGAAGGACCTTGAGCAGCTGCAGCAGATGGAGCACGGCGGGGTACTGGGCGCGTGCGCTTCCGTCCTCCACTTTCACCGCGATCCCCAGAGATTCCTCGGGGATGGCCACCGAGTGGATGCCTTCCGCGCCCACTTTGGCGATGACGTGCCCTCCCGTCTCCTCCAGAAGAACCGTATCGAAGCGGTCCGTGCCGCCGATGAGAAACGGGTGCGCGCGCATGGCGCCGAAGATGCGCGAGGAGAGCTCGCCGCCGTCGCAGGCATCCGCGGCCAGCCTGCTGAAGGCCAGAGCCATCGCCTCCAGGGGAAGACCGAACGCCACGACACCGCAGCCGTCGACCACCTGCTCGATGCGCTCGGCGGCGATACCCGTCCACCGGGCGATCGTCCGCAGGATCGCCGTCTGGACGGGGTGGACGCTCTGCTCGTATCCGCGAACGGGCCACTGCTTCCCTCGGGCGAGCGCGAGCATGGCGGCGTGTTTGCCCGAGCAGTTGTTGTGCAGCCGGGTGATCTGGTCTCCCGACTCCTGCGCGAGGCGTGCGCCGCGACGAGTCAGGGGATCGTGCGCTCCGCACGCCAGATCGCCCTCCTCCAGGCCAATATCGCGCAGCATGGCGCGCGCGATGGTGACGTGCTCCGGCTCACCGCCGTGCGACGCGCACGCCAGGGCCAGCTCCTTGGTTCCCCAACCCAGATCATCGAAGTGGCCCGACGCGACGAACGGCATCACCTGCAGCGGCTTGGCGCAGGATCGCCAGCAGCTGACCGTGGACGGATCGCCCGCCACCGCACGCATGCCGGCGGTCGCGTGCACCACGGCGGCGTGCACTCGATGCCGGGACTCGACCAGAGGCCCTCGCGTCGCCACGACGTCCAGATCGTACCGCGTCTGCATCGCGCTCACAGCTACCTCTCTGGTTGCCCGCGGCGCTGGAGCGCTATGAGGATGCCACCGAGAACGAGAGTTCCTCCTCCGAGCGTGGCCAGCGGCGGAATCTCCCGGATGCCGGGCAGCGCCGCCGCGAGCACGGTCGCCCCTACCGGCTCGCCCAGCACCGTGAGATTCACGACGTACGCTGGAAGATACTTGAGCGCCCAGTTCATGCCCGTGTGCCCGAGCATCATCGGCCCGATCGCCAGCGCGGCAAAGATCGCGAGCTCGCGTGGAGGCTGGCCGCCCAGCGGTACCTTCCCGACGATGGCGATGCCGAGCAATGTCACGAGACACGCGCCGTAGACGAGCGACACGTAAGGCCAGAGATCGAGGATGCGACGCAGGCGGCGTCCCGTAAGATAGTAGAGCGCCGCCGTCACTCCACCCAGCAGTGCCAGAAGGTCGCCAAGAAGCGCGCGACGGTCACCCGTTCCGGCCGTCCCCCATGCCACCGCCATGTCGGGAGCGGCAACGACCGCCGCCCCGACCGTCGCGAGTACGATGCCGAGCCACTGGCGACGATCGGGCGACTCTCCGAGCCAGAGCACCGAGAGCACGGCGACGATCACTGGCTGCAGATTCACGAGCACGACCGAGGCGGCCACGGTGGTCAGTCCGACGGACGTGTTCCACGACCAGAAGTGCAGCGCGAGCATGACGCCGGCGCCGATCGCGAGGGCGAGCTCCCGCCGCGACAGCCGGGCCCACTGCTTCCAACCCCGGTCGGGAAGCAGAAGGACGGCGACGATCACCAGCGAGAACGCCAGCCGCCATGTGGCGATCGCCACGGGATGTGCGTGCGACACCCGTACGAGCGGCGCCGCCACCGAGATACCCGCGATCGCCGCCGCGAGGACCAGACCGGGAGGCGCCGCCGGCCGGTCGGTGTGCGCCGTGGTCAGAAGACCTTGATCATTCCCTTCGTGTACTTCCCTGGGTTCTTCCGCACGTCGGCCAGGATCTCGTTCAGATCGGTGATCGACTTGTTGAGCTTGTCGTACAGCTCATGGTCGCTGAGCATCTTCGCGGCGAAGCCGTTCCCCGTGGTCAGGAGCTTGAGAAGAGAATCAGCCGTCGTGGTGACGCCCACGATGTGCACGTACAGCGTCGTGTCCGTCATCAGCTTGCCGAGCGTACCCTGCTGGGACTGGACCGAGTGCAGCAGTGAGTCCATGCTCGTGGTCAGCGAGGCGAGCTTGTTGTACAGCGTCGGGTCATCCACGAGCTTCCCGAACGTGCCGTTCGGCTGTTGCAGCCGCCGCATCAGCGAGTTGGCCTGTGTCAACGTGCCGTTGAGCTGGTCATACAGTGTGTTGCTCATGAGCAGCTGGCCCATCGTGCCCTCACCGCGCACGATGCCGCCCGTGATCGCGCGAAGGTCGTGGGTCAGCTGTACCATGTCACCCACCGCCCCCGCCGCTTGCCCGATCACCTGCTCGTAGTCGAGTGATTCCTTGAGCCGGAGTGTGTCACCCGGCTGCAGGACGTCAGCTCTGGGCGTGCCGGGAGAGATGTCCAGGATCTTGTCGCCGAGCAGTCCGAGCGTGCGCAGCTTCGCGTAGGAGTCCCCGCGGATGTGCGGCTTCAGGTTGACGTCGACCGCCACCGTGACCTTGAGGGTGTGCATCGTGTCGGTGGTCGGCGGCTGGAAGTCGATGGCCTTGACCACTCCCGCCAGCTGGCCCGCGACCGTGACCGACCCGCCCTCTCGCAGACCGCTCGCGTTGGGCAGGAAAGTCACCAGGTCGTAGCGCTTGGTGAAGAGGTTGACCGCCTGCCCCAGCTTGAGCACCGCGCCGGCCACGACCGCCAGAGCGACCAGGATCATCAGCCCGACTTTCAGCTGGTCCCACGTGATGAACGTCGAACGTTTCATGTCTTATGTCCCGATGCGGGCTCAGGTGCCGCCGAGGAAGTTCTTGATGTACTCATCCTCGCTGGCCGTCATTTCCTCGGGAGTCCCGAAGAAGACGATGTGATGTTCCGAGAGCAGAGCGACCTTGGTCCCCATGCGGAATGCCGAGCGAATGTCGTGCGATACCACCACGCTCGTCACACCGAGCTCGCGCTGCAGCTTCATGATGAGCCGTGTGATGGTGCCCGTGGTGAGTGGGTCGAGCCCTGACGTCGGCTCGTCGTAGAGCATGATCTGCGGGTTGTTGGCCAGGCCGCGCGCGACGCCGACTCTCTTCTTCATCCCGCCAGACAGCTCCGCGGGCAGCTGGCTCATCACCTTGTCGGGCTCGAGATCCACGAACTCGAGCTTCTCGCGGACGCGCGCTTCGATGTCGTCTTCGTCGAGATCGGTATGCTCCCGCAAGGGATAGGCGACGTTCTCGAACACATCCATCGAGTCGAAGAGGGCCGCGCCCTGGAACACCATTCCCATCTTCTGACGCACGGCCAGCGCGTCATTGAAGTTGAGCGGCGTGATGTCCTGACCCGCGATCAGCACCCTGCCCTGCTCGGGCACGAGCAGCCGGAGGATCAGCTTGAGGATTGTGGACTTCCCCGTTCCCGATTCCCCCACCACCACGATCGTCTCGCCCTTGTTGACCTCGAACGAGATATCCTCGAGCACCGGCTCGTCGAAGGCAAGCGAGATGTTCTCCAGCGCGATGACCGACTCGAGCTCTCCCTGGTCCTCCTGCTCGGAGCTCGTGTCGGCGTCGCCGGCCAGCTCCTCGCGAATCGCGTTCCGCACGTGCTTCTGCTTGTCGATCCGCGCCTTGTCTTCCTGCCGGCGCTGCCTGAATTCCTGCGTCATCCAATCGTGGACGTCCTCGGCGGGCGGTCGCTTCCCTCCCGGACGGCTGGCCGATCCGGATCGGGGACCTTGCGGATCGCCCGGAGGCTTCTGGTCCTTGGGATCGTCGCTCACGTCGTGAAGATCGTGAGAAGGATCTGGGTCATGAAGTAATCGACGATGAGAATCGTGATGCTCGCGGTGACCACCGTACGGGTGGTCGAGATACCCACGCCTTCCGTACCACCCGTGGTGTTGAGGCCGAAGAAGCATCCGGTGATGGCGATGATCCCGCCGAAGACGAACGGTTTGGCGACGCCCTGCATGAAGTCGTTCGGGATATAGCGCATTGTGAAGCCGCCGGCCGCGATCTGCTCCCACACCGTACGCCAGTACAGGGAGCTCGGAATGCCGACATACAGCCACGCGATGACATTTCCGCCGATGATCCCGACCATGTCATTGATGATCGTCAGCACGGGAAGCATCACCAGCGCCGCGAGCACGCGCGGAGTCACCAGCTTCTTGATCGGATCGGTACCGAGCGTATTGAGGGCATCGATCTGCTCGGTGACCTTCATCGAGCCGAGCTGGGCGGCGATGCCGGACCCGACCCGACCCGCCACCATCAGACCCGCGAGCACCGGGCCCAGCTCCCGGATCATCGACGCGGCCACGAGCCGCCCGATGTAGATAGTCGCCCCGAAAGTGGCGAGCTGAACCGACGACTGCAGGGCCAGCACCATCCCCGTGAAGAATCCGGTCAACAGAACGATGCCCAGCGACTGGACGCCAATCGCGTCCATCTGTTGCACCAGGTCCCCACCATAGAACGGACGGCGAAAGATGAAGCCCAGCGCTTTACCAGCCAGGGTGAAGTACTCCTGGATGCCGAGCACCCGCTCCTTGGCCGCCCGGTTGAGCCGCTCGCCAAAGCTAGACAATCGGGGAGGACCGAAGTGTGGGTGGACTAGGAGGCACGGGGGCGAATGGGCAAGGCGCGTGCCCGATGGCACGCTGCTTCAACCACCGAAGCTATGACAGTCCGGTGCCTTGCGGGAGGGAGCACCGCTGGAGGACGTTGACCCCCGCTCGGGCTGCCCATACGTTCCGCGCCCATGCCCCCCCCGAGCCCCACCGCCTCCCCCCCGCTCGCGCGCGAGCGCCTGGTGGCGCTGCTCGGCGAGTCGGCGCGACGACGCGTGGCCATCGTCGGTGACGCGATGCTGGATGTCTACCTCCGCGGCGACGTCGACCGGATCTCGCCGGAGGCGCCGGTTCCCGTCGTCCGCGTGCGGGAGCGAAAGCTTGCCCTGGGTGGGGCTGCAAACGTCGCCCAGAATGTAGTCGCCCTCGGCGCCCGATGTGTGCTGGTGGCCGCCGTGGGGCGCGACCCACAGGGCGAAACCATCCGCCGGATGCTCGCGGCGCTAGGCGCGGATCATGACGGCCTGGTGGACGTGGATCGCCCCACCACGACGAAGACACGCATCCTTGCTCGGGCCCAGCAGGTGGTACGCTTCGACGAGGAGGAGGACACGGACCTCTCCGGAAAGGAGCTCGACGCGCTTCTCGGTCGTGTGGAGGCGTCGCTCGATGATGCCGACGCTCTGATCCTCGAGGATTACAACAAGGGTGTCCTCAATCCGGCGGTCATCGAGCGCGCCATCGTCCTGGCGACGCGGCGCGGAATCCCGGTGATCGTGGACCCCAAGTACCGAAACTTCTTCCACTACCGCGGCGCCACCATCTTCAAGCCCAACCGGCGGGAGCTGGAAAGCGCGCTCGGCGCAGCCGTGGATCTCGACCATCCCGAAGCGCTGCCGGCCACGCTGGCTCGTCTGGGCGTGGCGCACCTGCTGCTCACCCTCGGCGAGCGCGGCATGGTGCTGGTGGGGCGCGAAGGCGAGGTTCACCGCGTTCCGACCACCGCGCGCGATGTCTACGACGTCGTGGGCGCCGGCGATACGGTGACGGCATATCTGGCGGGGATGCTGGCCGCGGGGGCCACCGCAACGGAGGCGGCGATCATCGCCAACTTTGCCGCCGGGGTGGAGGTCGGCAAGCTGGGCGCGGCGACGGTCACTCCACAGGAGGTCATCTCGGCTCATGACCACTTCTCGGGTGGCAGGCAGGGGGGAGGGGAGCCGGCGTGAAGAAGGTGCTGACCGTCGTCGGCGCGCGCCCGCAGTTCGTCAAGGCCGCCGTAGTGTCGCGGCAGCTCCGCCAGCGCGAGCAGGGTCCTCCCTATCAGGAGATCCTGATTCATACCGGCCAGCACTACGACGACATGATGAGCGACGTCTTCTTCCGCGAGCTGGAGATGCAGCCTCCGGCGACGAACCTCGACGTCGGGTCGCACAGCCCACCGTCCCAGATCGCACTGATGCTGCAGCGGCTCGATCCAATCGTCGTCGAGGAACGCCCCGACGCCGTGATGGTGTACGGCGACACGAACTCCACGCTCGCGGCAGCGATCGTGGCGATGCACCGGGATGTGCCTCTCATCCATGTCGAGGCCGGGGAGCGGATCTTTCGACGCGCCGAAGTACCCGAGGAGGCGAACCGGGTGCTCACCGATCATGCGGCATCGCTCTGTCTGACCTCGACCCAGCGTGCGACGAGCAATCTGCGACGCGAGGGCATGGGACCCGACAGGGTGCGATTCGTCGGCGACCCGATGTACGATCTCTTCTACTGGGCCCGCTCGCACGTCGGCAGGATGGCGCGGGTATCCCCCGCCTCATTCGGGCTCGTCGAGGGCGAATATCACCTCGCCACCATCCATCGCGTCCAGAACACAACCCGAGAGCTGTTGCTGTCGCTGTTCGACGCACTCGATCGCGCTTCCGAGCCGGTTCTGATGCCCGTTCACCCCAGGGTGCGCCGACTCCTCGACGAATGGCGCTGGCAGCCACAGGGAAGTCTCCGGCTGACGGAGCCGCTCGGCTACTTCGACTTCCTCGCCTTGCTGCTCTCGTGCCGCAAGGTCGTCACCGATTCCGGGGGTGTGACGCGCGAAGCGTTCTTCGCTCGGCGCCCCTGCATTGTACCGATGCAGAACAGCTGGTGGACCGAGATCGTCGAGGCCGGCTGGGCAGTGGAGACAGGGGACGACCCGGATGCGATCCTCCGTGCGCTCGAGAGCTTCACCCCGCCCAACGAGGCGCCGGACGGACTCTTTGGCGATGGCCAGAGCGGCGAACGCATCGTTCAGGAGGTCGATCGCTTCCTCGCCACTGCCGCCGGTCGCGATGGTGCCTGGCACCCGCATGGCACATTCGATCTCCTTCCCAAGGTCAAGGCCTCGGCATTCACGCACCGGAACTATCGCGCCTTTCTCGGTCGCTTTCAGGACGCCGGGTACTACTTTGCCTCCTTCGAGGAGGCACCCGCGCTGCTGGGCGCGAAAAAGCCGTTCGTTCTGCTGCGACACGACATCGATCTGGACCTCGGCCGTGCCCTTCGCATGGCGGAGCTGGAAGCATCGATGGGAGTGCACTCGACATATTTTCTACTGCTCAGGACCAATCACTACAACGCGCTTTCGGCGGAAGGCTCGGACCTGGTGCGGCGAATGCTTGCCTTCGGGCATCACCTTGGCCTGCATTTCGATGTCGCCGCTTACGCGAAGGCCGGCACGGCCGAGGACCTCGCGGCCGCGTGCGCACGCGAGATCGATATCATGCAGCGCTGGTTCGAGAGGCGGATAACAATGGTCAGCTATCACCGACCGAATGCACTGGTACTGACTGGCGACCCGGCGTTTTCTGCACCGCTGCCACATACGTACATGGAGACCTACACAAAGCGCATCCGGTACATGTCCGATTCCCGTGGACAGTGGCGGGACGGTGACCCGACCGGAACCGATACCTTCCGCGAGAGAAAGCCACTCCACGTTCTGGTGCATCCGATCTGGTGGGGTGACGTGCCGGCGTCGCCGTACCAGGCCCTCCAGACGTACGTCAGCGAGAAGCAGCTGGAGCTCGAGCAGTCGGTCGCACGAAATAGCGCCTCCTATCGCGTCGGGTGGTTGACCGAGGATCTGCCGAGATGAAGCACCCGAAGCTCCCGATCGAGCGCCGCGTCGGCGTCGTTGGGTGCAAGCATACCACGCGCGACTTCGTCACGGGGCTCGCTCGCGAGGGAGTGCAGATCGACCATTGCGTGACGATCACGCCAGAAAAAGGAGCGGAGCAGAAGGTTGCCGGCTACTACGACCTTCGGCCGTTCCTCGACGGGCGCCGCATCCCCTTCACCGCGGCGACAAAATACTCGCTCAAGTCGGACGAGGATCGGATCGCCCTACTCGAGCTCCGGCTCGACGTGGTGCTGGTCATGGGTTGGCAGCGCCTGCTGCCCGACTGGTGGCTGGAGAGTCTGAGCATCGGGGCGTTCGGCATGCACGGGTCCTTCAAGCCCCTTCCGCATGGTCGCGGGCGCAGCCCCATGAACTGGTCCTTGCTGCAGGGACGGACTCTGTTCTTCACCCATCTCTTTCAGTATCTGCCCGGAGTCGATGACGGGCCGGTCATCGGGATGCAGCTGTTCGATCTCACCCCATTCGACACAGCCCACACCAGCCATCACAAGAACATGTTGGCGTCTATCCGCCTGGCTGCGGCCCATCTGCCGTCACTCATGGACGGCAGCGCCGTTCGAACGGCGCAGCCCCACGAGGGCGCGAGCTTCTGGCCAAAGCGCACCGATGAAGATGGGCTGATCTACTGGAGCGACACGACGGCCGATATCTACAACCTTGTGCGCGCGATCACGGCTCCCTTCCCCGGCGCCTTTGGATTTCTCGACGACGACCCTGCGCGACGAATCCGGATCTGGCGCGCCATTCCGTTCGACACGCACATCGTCTGGCCGGAGGCACGTCCCGGAGAGATCGTCAACGTGTTCTACGACGGGACCTTCATCGTGAAGACGGGAGATACGAGTCTCCTCGTGCTCGAGAGCGAGGGTCATCCGTTCGACGACAACGACGTGGGTCGCCGGCTGGGTGATCTCGGACGTCCGCGGACCGTCTGGAGCGATCTCCCGTCGTGAGTCGAAGGGCTGGCGGACTTCCGGACAGCACGCCGATGCCGCCATACGCGCTGATCCACGTTGTCCTCCAGGAGATGACGAAAGACCTGATCGGCTCGCAGGTCGTCGATCACATGGCGGTTCAACAGGCCATCGTTGGACCCGGTCGCCCCTCGTCGGTTGGCGTCTGCTTCCTCGAGAGCGGACGAGACGCGTTCTCGAGGGAGACGAAGGACCGCCTTCGCGTGCTCCAGGAACGCGCGCCGCAGGTGTGGATGGCCGTCCTTCCCATGATCGGGCGCCTCTCCCTCCGCACCAACGCGCGTTTTCTGAGGTCTCAGCTGAAGCGCCGGCTGGGAGATGTTCCGATCGTGTTCCATTGCCGAACCGAAGGCGCCGCCGACTGGTCGATCGAGCTCGCGAAGGCCTTCTCGCGGTCGGGAATCATCGCCGACATCCGCGGGGCCTGGCCGCTCGAGCTCCTGTACCAGCGCGGCTACGACGGCTCCGACGACGCTGACGAGCAATCCCTTCGCTCCTTTCACTCGGCGATGGCACGCGTTCACCGGGCGTTGGAGCACTCCGGAGGCGTCATCTCGGTCTCGCAGGGGATGCTGGAATGGCTTCACGACATTGGCGTCGACCGGAAGCGATTGACCTACGTTCCCTGTTGCGTGACCGAGCTGACCTACTCGACCGCCTCCCGCGCCGCCGCGCGAGCGCGGCTCGGCCTCGAGCAGCGTCTGGTGTTGGCCTACCTCGGCACCATGGTCCGCTATCAGCACATCGATGATGGCATCGCGCCTTTCTTTCGAGCCGTCGTGGACCACTGCCCGGCGGCTCATCTCCTCTGTCTCACCGATGAGCCGGAACGCATGCGGCAGGCGATAACCGCTACTGGGGTTGATGCCTCGGCCGTCACCGCTCTCAAAGTGCCTCAGCACGACGTTCCGACCTATCTGGCCGCCGCCGATTGCGGACTGATCCTTCGGGCACCAGCCCCGATCAACCGCCTGTGGCAGCCGACGAAGCTCGGCGAATATCTCGCGTGCGGGCTACCGATTGTGGTCTCGGAGGGCACCGGAGTGGTGGGCGAGCTCGTGTCCGCCGCCGGGGCAGGCACATCCGTGCGAATTTTCGGGGCCGACGCGGATCAGCTACGGCGTGAGGCGGAGCGCGTGTGCCGGATGCTCACCGAGAAGGGAGAAGAGATGCGCCGGGCAGCGCTCTCCCTCTGCGAACGGCATTTTCTCTGGTCCGGCTACGTCTCGTCTGTGCGCGAGGCGTATCTGAGCGCGCTGCGGTGGGGTGTGTGATCAGCCTCGACGGCGTTGCCTGAGCTTCTCATCGAGGCACCGCGTCGACGATTGCGTTCGTGCCGTCGAGCACGACCGTGGGCATTCCCGCGAGCACGATGACGGGAATCTGCCACCGGTAGAGCCATCCCTCCAGCTCCGCGGCGCGTGCGCTACGAAGGATGTAGTGGCCCGGCGTGAGCAGAAGCTCAGCGGATCCTGTTGCTCCCGTTCGAACCCGGGCGGTATCTCCCTCGTCGGCGATCAGCAGCAGCTCCATCCGAGGCAGGCTTCCCTGCTGCCCCGCCGCGAGGGCTAGCTGCACGTGCACCAGCGTCTTCGGCGAAGGCGCACTGTCGAGAACGGTCACGGGCTCGGGTCGGACCGGCCGCACACCCGAACAGACGCGCGCCATTGCCAGAATCTGGTTACGGCTCATTCCCGCGGCTTTCAGCCGTCGCGATCCCTGCTCGTCCATGCGGAACCCGATGCACTTGGATCGAACGAGGGCGAGCACGCGTACGGGCGATACGTGCGCCTGGAGCAGCGAGGTGATCTCGCCGAGCGAATACGGCCGGGACTGTGCGTCTGCCTGCGCGACCGCGACGAGTATCGTTGCCGCAATCGCGGACCAGCGCCAGCCGCGGCCGGACGCGCGATAACGCTCCCTTACCGGCATGCGGTCCCCCGCTCACCCCGCAGCCTCGCCAGCTTCTGCTCGGCTGCACACGCGCTGCGGTTGCTCTCGGCTGCTCGCGCGAGCTCGCGGCCAAGGACGATCAGGGAGTCAGGGACCGGAGCGGCGCGGAGCAGCGGAGCAAGCCTCTTCTCGCCAGCCAGAAGTCTCGTCCGGGCTCCAGCGTAATTACCGTCGCGCGTCGATCGCCGAGCGAGCAACAGATCACGATGCGCGGCTGCCTGTTGCGCTCGCATCTCGTTCGTCCAGGGCGACGCATCATCGATGGGCGCTGCCGACGCCGGCGCTGGCGTGGCCGTCGAGGTCGAGTCGGCCGATAGGGTGGAATCAATCCCGACGGTGGTCGAGTCCACGGGCTCGGAGACGAAAGCGACGCGGGTAGCGGGTTCCGGTCCAGCGACACTTGCCGCTGTCCCGCCGCGCCAGATGATGACGGAAACGATGACGGCGACGAGGGCCGCCGCCGCGAGCAGCGGCGAGCGTCGTCGCGGAGACAGGGGCGGCGCGGACTCCGGCACGGAAGTGATCTCGGTTGTACGTACCCGTGTGCCGCGTCGCAGGGTGGCGCCGGTGGCGGGTTCGCGTTCCATCAAGTCCACGGCGCTCGAGACGTCGTCGGCCAGCTGGAGTGCTCCCCGATGGCGCTCTTCGGGATCGGTTGAGAGGGCCCGGTCCATCACGTGCTGCAGTCTCGACGGCCACACGATGTCTGGCCGGACCTCATCGAGTCGGCGCGGCCTGTCCGTCAATCGAGCCAGGAGAGTTGATGGGGTGTTCGCGGGAGCGAACGGCAGCGCCCCGCTGAGCATGTGATAGGCGACCAATGCGAGGGAGTACACATCGCTTCGGCTGTCGACAAGCTCGCCCTGCACCTGCTCCGGGCTCATGTAGTCCGGTGTCCCGAGCGTCTGGTCGCCGGGCGGCTGATCCCGGTTGGCGCTCCGACTGGAGAGCGCGATACCGAAGTCGACGAGTCTCGGCCAGTCAGCTCCCGTCGCTCTCGAGGACAGGATGATGTTCGCCGGCTTGAGATCGCGGTGAACGACGCCCGCTCGATGGGCGGCGTCGAGTGCATGCGCCACCTCGCGCGTGATGTGCGCCGCACGGGCCGGGGCGAGCTGCCCTTCGCGCTGGAGCACGTCGCTCAACGGCTCGCCGTCCACGTACTCGAGCGCCAGATAGAGGAGCCCATCCTCGGTCTCGCCTGAGTCGTGGATGGCAGCGATGTTCGGGTGGGACACGCCGCTCGCGATCATGGCCTCGGCGGTGAATCGAGCGATGGCGCGATCGTCGCGAGCGACCTGCCGGTCGAGAATCTTGAGCGCCACCGGACGCTTTGTGCGCACGTGCTCGGCGAGATAGATCCGACCCATGCCGCCTTCGGCGATCATTCGCAGCACCCGGTAGCGCCCGTCGATGACCCGACCCACCATCTCCGCGGGGGGGCTGGTCGCGACGAGTGACGCCCCGTCGCGCGAGCAGAAATACTCCGCGTCCGGATAACTCCTGGCGCAACGGGGACAGCTCTTCACGGTCGTAGGGGGCGGGGTCGCTCGCCGAACGCCGAGAGCGGAGCGACGCGTGAGAGGGCCGTCGCGAGAACGGCGATGCCCTCGATGTCTGGACGATTCCCGGCTGGGGGCAGCAACAGAAAAAGGCCGACTGCGGTGGTGCGCGTGCGGGGCCGTTGCTGGAGTGGCGCGAGGCCCGTAGCTTGCTGCCCAGCGGGCCCTTAGCTCAGCCGGTTAGAGCAGCGGACTCATAATCCGACGGTCGCAGGTTCGATCCCTGCAGGGCCCATGTGCCGCAGGCGCCCGACTATCATTGTCTGGTCGCCGACACTAATTTTTCGGACTGCGGCCCTTTTTGCGCCGCTGCGGTCGCGTAGCTCAGCTGGTTAGAGCGCTGGTCTCACATACCAGAGGTCCGGGGTTCGAGTCCCTGCGCGACCATTCCCCATCCCTTCTACCTGCCCTCAGCTCGCCTCGGTGAGCGCGGTGGCAACTCGCTCGCCGGCCCGACCGTCCCACCCGTCGGGCCGGCGTCGTTTCGGCCGCCTCTCCGCCGCTCGGGCCAGCACCGGCAACTCCTCCAGATCGAGCACCAATCGGTTGGTGCCTTCGGTGATCGTCACCGGCCGCTCCGTGTTGTCTCGCAGAGTGAGACAATCGATTCCGAGCGCTGTCGTCTCCTCCTGGAGCCCGCCGGAGTCGGTGATCACCACCCGCGCGCCGGCCAGGAGATCCAGCATCGCGTGATACGGCAGCGGATCGAGGAGCTGGAGCGTGCCGGGCTGCTCCAGGCCGGCGCCCTGGAGGCGCTCCCGCGTCCGGGGATGGATGGGAAAGACCACCGGCATGAACCGGGTGATCTCCGCCAGCAGCCGCATGATTGTCGAGAGCCTCTGCGGGAGATCCACGTTCGAGGGACGGTGGAGCGTGACCAGAGCGTAGCCATCGTCGCGCAGCCCCATCTGCTCACGGTAGCCTGTCGCCCGAGCGGCCGGCAGCGCGTGCAGCAGCGTGTCCACCATCACGTTGCCGACGAAGCGAATCTTCCCTGCGTCCACTCCCTCGCGGCGTAGATTCTCGTCCGCATCACGGGAGGGGGTCAGCAGCAGATCGGCCAGCCGATCCGTGACCAGCCGGTTGATCTCCTCCGGCATCGTCCGGTCTCCACTGCGCAACCCCGCCTCCACGTGCGCGACCCGGATTCCGATCTTCGCGCAGACGAGCGCCGTGGCGGCGGTTGAATTCACGTCGCCGTACACGACGGCCCACGACGGCCGCTCCCGCAGCATCACGGGCTCGAGCCGCTCGAGGATTCGCGCCGTCTGGACCGCATGCGACGCGGAGCCCACGCCAAGATTCACATCGGGCTCCGCGATTCCCAGGTCGCGAAAGAACGAGTCGGACATGCTGTCGTCGTAGTGCTGACCTGTGTGAACGATGCGCTGCTCCACCAGATGGGTGGCAAGGGCGCGAGCACAGGGAGCGAGCTTCATGAAATTCGGCCGGGCACCCACGACGTGCACGATCTTCACTCGCGACTGCCCGTACGAGCCGCGAGCTCACCGGCGCGAACCGCCCAGCGGCTCACCTCCAGCAGCTCGTCTGCGGGAATCGGAGAGGGCGCGGTTCCTCTGACCGAAGCCACGAATGCCGCCGCCAGTGCCCGGTGTCCCTTGTCCTGCTTCTGCGGCCAGCGGGTGGCGATGTCATCCACTCCCCACGCGGCGAGTCGCCGGTAGTTGTCGATCCGGAGAGCCTTGCCGTCGAAGAAGCACTCGATGCGCTCCTTGGGAACCGCGCGGTGACCATTGGACAGATACTGGATGCTCGCGATCGAGCCGTCGGCGAAGGCGAGTTGGATGGTCGCGACGTCTTCCACCGGCGCGGACGCGAGCGATGCGGTGAGCAGCTGCAGCTCCGCGATCGGCGAGCCGGCCAGGTGCCGGGCGAGATCGATGAAGTGACACGCCTCTCCGATGATACGGCCACCCCCGGTCTGGCGGTCCTGCGTCCAGTGCTCGCGCGGAACGCTGCCGGCGTTGACGGTGATCGTGAGAGCCAGCGGTCCGCTGCGGGACTGCAGCGCGCTTCTGACCTTCACAACCATCGGCGCGAGACGGCGGTTGAACCCCACGCAGAGCCGGCGGTCCGATCTGGCGACGGCTGCTGCCACCCGATCCACTTCCTCGAGCGTGAGCCCGAGCGGCTTCTCGACGAAAACGTGCTTCCCCGCCTCCAGCGCCCGAGCCGTCCACGCTGCGTGCGAGTCGTGCCTCGTCGTGATCACGATGGTGTCGATCGTCGAATCGGCGAGAAGGGAGTCGGCGTCGGTCGTGACGCGACGGAAGCCACGCTGCGATCCGACAACTGTCGCCGATACCCCTCCCGAGGACGCCAGCACATCGAGCGTCGCACCCGTAGCGGCAAACGCGGGAATCAGCATTCGCGACGCGAAGTTCCCCGCCCCGATCCAGCCGATGGTCGCACTCCCAGCGACCGGGGAGCCCGGCCGGAGGAGAATCGTCCGGTCGCTGGGAGCAACCGCCGCCTTGGGGGCGTAAGTGAGCACGATACCCAGACTCGGCTCCGCCCCCGAGACCACGTCGTACGCGCGCGTCGCCTCCGCGATCGGAAAGCGGTGGGTCACGAGCGGCTCGGGATCGAGGCGACCGTCGGCCATCAGCTCGAGCACCGCCTCGAAGTTCCGGCCCTCCGTCCACCGCACGAACGCCGCCGGATAATCCACCCCGTGCTCCTCGTGCTGCACGTCGTATCGTCCAGGGCCGTAGCTGCACGACACCTGGAAGGAGAGCTCCTTCCGGTAGAAATCCTCCCGGCGAAGAGTCAGTCCGGCCACGCCGACGAGCACGATGCGTCCCCGCTTGCGAGACATCGTCGCAGCCGCGCGGAGGGGCTCCTCGGAGGTTGTGGCCAGGGTCAGCAGCACGATGTCGGCGCCAAAGCCGCCGGTGAGATCGAGAACGGTCTGCGCGACATCGACGCCGTCCTCCGCTCGGATAGCGCGCGCCCCGAAGCGCTCCGCGAGGCGAGTCCGATCCGCGGCCCGATCGACCCCGATCACGCGACAGCCGGCGGCGCGCGCGATCTGCACCGTCAATAGCCCGATCACGCCGAGCCCGTACACCACCACCGTCTCCCCCAGCGTCGGGGCGGCGAGGCGCAGGCCCTGGAGTCCGATGGCCGCCAGAGGAGTGAACGCGGCCGATTCGAAGCTCACGCTCTCCGGGATCCGGGCTACCAGCGTCTGCGCGGCACGGACGTACTCCGCGTGCGGGCCATTGGTGACGACGCGGTCCCCCGCGGTAAAGCGCTCAATGCGTGGGCCGACCCCGACGACGATGCCAGCCTGACAGTAGCCCAACGGGATCGGTGCATCGAGCTTGGCGCGAACCGCCTCGAGCGTCGGACCGATGCCGTCGGTGGACACCTTCTCCAGAACCTGCCGCACCTTCTCTGGCTGCTGGCGCGCCTTGGCGAGCAGACTCGCCTTCCCGAAGTCCACCAGCATGCGCTCGGTGCCGGGCGATACGACCGTGGCCCGGCTCTCCACGAGAACGGATGCGCCCGTCGCGACGGGCACCGGCACCTCGGCAAGCCGCGTGGATCCGTCGGACAGCGATTGCAGAAGATGTATCATCGAGAAAGATTCAGGCGGCCATCCGCGCGGGAGCGGGGATGGTGGGACCTCTGCTGGTTCACCGCGGACCATCCATGACCGGTTACAAAGGTAAGCGAGTCCTCGACGTCCTGCTTCTGGCGCTCGCGTCACCCATCTGGGTGCCCGCGACGGGGCTGCTCGCGTTACTGGTGAGGGCGCGGCTGGGCACTCCCGTTTTCTTTCGACAGCGGCGAGCGGGACGCGACGGGCGGCTGTTCGAGCTTGTCAAGTTTCGCAGCATGACAGACGCGCACGATCGTGGCGGGAATCTGCTCCCCGATGCCGATCGCCTGACTCCCTTCGGGCGCATGCTGCGCTCGACCTCGCTCGACGAGCTTCCCGAGCTGTGGAACGTCCTTCGCGGCGACATGAGCCTGGTCGGCCCGCGGCCACTCTTACCGCAGTATCTCCAGCGCTACTCGCCGCATCACAGCCGCCGGCACGACGTGGCGCCGGGCATGACGGGTCTGGCTCAGGTATCCGGCCGCAACGCGCTCACCTGGCCGGCGCGATTCGACCTGGACCTGGAATACATTCGCCGCTGCTCCCCGGCGCTCGACCTGCGGATCCTCTGGCGAACGGCGATGGCTGTGCTGCGACGCGAGGGGATCAGCGCTGAAGGTCTGGCGACCATGACGGAATTCACGGGCTATGACTCGCCGGCGCAGGCTTCAATGCCGCCCGAACGCCACCGATGACGCGATCCTGATCGTCTGGCGCGAGCGACGAGGACGAGGGCAGGCATAGTCCGGTCTCGTACAACTGCTCGGCGACCCGTCCCCCGATCACGGTGGCGCTGGCGAACAGCGGCTGGGTGTGCATCGGCCGCCACACCGGGCGGCTCTCGATGTTCTCCAGCTCGAGCAACCGGATGATCTCCCGCGGCCCGGCCGCCGCCTCGGCGGGGTCCACGTACGCGACCGTGAGCCAGCGGGAATGCATTCCCCAGGGCGCCTCGCCCTGAAAGGAGAGGCCGGGAAGATCCCTCAAGCCTTCCGCGTAGCGCGCGAACACTTGCCGGCGAGCCTGCACCCGATCGTCGAGCAACCGTATCTGGCCGCGGCCGATGCCCGCAAGCACGTTGCTCATCCGGTAGTTGTAGCCGACTTCGCGGTGCAGGTACTCGACCGCGGGCTCGCGAGCCTGATTCGCCCACTTCTTCATGCGGGCGATCGCTGCCGGATCTCGCGCGAGGGCCATCCCGCCGCCGGTCGTGGTGATCACCTTGTTGCCGTTGAAGCTGAGGATCGCGTACGGCGCCGTTGTCGCCGTCTGCCGGCCGCGATACGTCGCGCCGAGCGATTCCGCCGAGTCCTCCACCAGCACGACGCCGAATTCCTCACAGAGAGCCAGGAGCGGATCGATGTCGGCGTGCTGCCCGTAGAGGTGCACCGCGATGAGCACCTTCGGGAGCTTGTTGCGCCGAGCGGCGTCGCGGAGATACTCGCTGGCGAGCTCGGGGTCGAGGTTTCCGGACACCGTCTCGCTGTCGATCAGCACGGGCTCCGCTCCGAGATAGAGGATCGGAAACACGGATCCGGCGAACGTGAGTGTCGAGACGGCTACCCGGTCACCCCCGCCGACGCCGATGTCGCGGAGCACCAGGTGCAGCGCCGCCGTGCCACTGCTCACGGCGAGCGAGTGCATCTGTAGGCGGTCGCTGACGTCGCGCTCGAAGCCATCCAGGTTCGGCCCGACCGAGGAGAGCCAGTTCGACCTGAACGCGTCAGCGACGAATCCGGCCTCGGCGCCACTCATGTGGGGAACGGAGAGATAGATACGCTGGGTCATCGGCAATCAGGCGAGAGGATCGGTAGATCGCACGAGCGCCTCGAGCAGATCAACGCGTCGCCGATCACCGAAGCCGGTGGCGATGCGCACGGGAGCCCCCGTTACACGGCCAGTGACGCGCACCGACGTACCGGACCGCTTGACGCCGTACGCTTCTGATATCCACCCGAGCACCGAGCCCTCGCTGCCGCGCGTGATGGAGACGTCACACGGAATGGAGCATCGAACGACCAGATCCTCCTGCCCTCCTGTGCCGTCGATGAGCCAGTGGAGGGCGAACGCAAGATCGGAACCGGCCGGCGTCTCGATCTCATCGACGATCGAGACTCCGGCCCGCCCGACTTCACACCGGCGGCGATGGACGACGCCGTGCCGCCGCCATGACAGGTTCTCGAGTTGAATCACAATCGTCCCTCGGTTCTGCGTCGCGCCTCGAACGACCGCGCGGGGTAAGCCCAGCCAGAGGAAGCGGGGGCCACGGACGGCCTGAGGGTAGCCGTCGAGCGTCAACGAGTTGTGGACCTCCTCAGCGGCCAGTGCGTTGTTCCACGGTGGCTTCGCCGAATAGCGATAGCTCCCGGCATCGGTCGCAACCGGCCGACCGTCAATCCAGACGTCCACGTGCAGGGCATCGAGATGGCCCGGCCGCGAAGAATAGTCACCGGCGCGCGCGAAGACGCGGGCTCCCTCCGCCACCGCGTGCGCCCACCCGGACGGGCCGCTGTCGAGCCGCGGAATCGTGCGCCGCCTGGCGACCGCTGGCGTCTCCGCGCGCAGCCATGCGAGAGTCTCGAGGCTCGGAGAGATATCCGCGGGCAGGGCGATGCCAAAGGTCGAAGCGGCAGCCGTGAGAGTGGGTCGAACGTCCCGGAAGCGGGCTGTGCTCAGGGGCAGAACGTACGCCCCATCGTTCGCGCCATGGTTCGGCACTTCGCCCGTGTCCCCGTCGCAAAGCGACAGCAGAAGCCGAGCGCCCGCGACCACCAGATTCCCACTCGGCGGTGAGACGGGACGGTTCATGAGACGCAGCGCGCGTTGGGCGAGGACGAGCTGATCGAGCGCGAGGCGCAGATAGTTGAAGGAATGCTGGATGTACCAGCCGTCGGCGGCGAATTGATCGGGGATGAGCTGCTCCAGCGCGCCGGCGCCGATGCGCAGCCACTTCCGCGCTGCCGGAATCGCAGTCGAGAATCGCGCACCGAGAAGGACCAGCGCCGTCGCCTCGGAGATTCCGTGGTTGTTGCGCTGGGAGAGGCCATATCCCAGAGCATCGGCGATCCGCTCACCCGACCATGCAAGCGAGAGCCGGAGCGCCGCCAGGCGAGAGCCGCTCGATGATGGTGCCCGCGAGAGCGCCGATTCCGCCCAGAGCCATGACCCCGCCCGTATGGCGACCTCCTGGCCGCAGGACCACTGCACACCCAGGAAGGGTGGACAGCCCTCTGAGAAGGACTCGAATCCGCCC
>JBBSGP010000029.1:0-38215 GCA_038253885.1 Gemmatimonadales bacterium
AAGCGGCGCGGGAGCGGCACGCCACCGGCGAGCCAGTGCGCTCGCTCCGCAGAGAACGATCAGCAGAAAAAACGGAAGCTGGGGAGCGAGAAACCGTTCCGACGTGTACGGCCAGAGCGCCAGTAGCAGACCGTAGCATCCGACAAAGACGGCGGCCACGCGCCAGCGCTTCCACAGCCCGGCTGCCCCCATCGCTCCCAGAACGAGCGTCATCACCACCCAGAACCAGTTGTCCACCGTCGTGCCTTTCACCGTCGGAAAGGGAATGACCTGGGGGACCTTTTCGGCGCCGTAGCTGCGGATGTTGGCCGCGGCGCGCCTGGCGACGGACCCCACCACGCCATGTCGAGCACCCCGCGATCCGAGCGCCGCGTCGGCTACGTAACTCCGACCCACGATCTGGGTTGGCGCACGCACGGTCCAGGCGAGCCAGCCTCCGACGGTGAGCGCCGCCGCGACCGCGAAGATGGTCGCCGCCCGATAGCGGCGCTCGCCCATCCACACGAGCCAGACCGCCGCCACCAACGTCACGCCGACGCTCCGCGTGAGCGCCGCGGCGATTGTGGCGAACGCGGCGAGGAACAGCGACCCTCGACTCACCGGCCGCCGCGCGGCAGCAGCCAGAGCCAGAACGGAGAGCACCAGAAAGAGGGATTCGCTCCGGACCAGGCCGGCCAGTGAAAGCAGCGCCGGATTGATGGCGGCCAGAGCAAGTGCGCCAAGGGCTAGCCTCTCCGACCAGAGCTGTCGCACCGTCGCGAAGAAGATCGCCAGTGCGGCCGCGGACGCGAGGATGCCGGCAGCCAACATGACGTCGAGATGCTCGCCGAACAGCGTTTCGGTGAGAGCGAGAAACGAGGGGTAGCCAGGAGGGTACTGCGAGTGCACCGGTGCGCCCGGCGTGTACAGCTCCCGATAGTTGAGCGCTCTCACCGCGCGAGCGAGCAACGCGTAGACCGCGTCGTCATTCGCCGTTGTGATCGCTGGCGCGCGGAGGAGCCACGCGAGCACCACATGCACCCCGATGAGTGCGGCCGCGGCGTACCAGCCCCGTCGCGCTCGGGCCGCTGTCTCGCCGTCTCCGCTGCTCGTGTCGGGCGCATCGACACCCACGCGAGTGGCGATCGGGTGCGATGTCATCGTCTCATCGACTGAGGAAGCGCCGCCGCCTGGCGGACAGCGGCGTGGCGTGAATTGGCCGACGTTGCCCGCCCCCCGGCAGGCCGCTAAGGTTACGACGGAAAGCCGCACGCCCGCAACTCGATTTGGAGGAAGTTGAATGAGCGCCAGGGCAGCGCCGCCCGCCCCAGGCGACGTTGCCGGTGGGGGAAAAGCGACCGAGCTCGACCGCTCCCTCGTTCACGGAGTGTTGTGGACGAGTGCGGTCAAGTGGGGAAGCCAGCTCCTCACCTGGGCCTCGACGCTCATCGTCGCTCGCGTGCTCGGTCCCGAGGCCTACGGCCTCATCGGGATGGCGGCGATCTACATGACGTTCGTCACGCTTCTCAGCGAGTTCGGCATCGGATCGGCGATCGTCACGCTCCGCGACCTCACCGATGACCAGGTCGGGCAGATCAACACGCTGTCCGTGTTGTTCGGCGTTCTGGCAGTCGCTCTCTCCTTCGCTGTCGCGTTTCCGCTCGGGCATCTCTTCCACGCGCCCCAGCTTCCTCCCGTGGTGATGGCCCTCAGCGCGTCCTTTCTGCTGGCCGCCTTTCAGACGGTCCCGAGCTCGCTGCTGCAGCGCGAGATGCGGTTCAAGAAGCTGGCTGCGCTCGAAGGCACCCAGGCCGTCGTTCTGGCGCTGAGCATGGTGGGCTTCGCTCTGGCAGGGTTCGGTTACTGGACGCTCGTCATCGGCCAGCTCCTCGGCGCGGCGGTGCTGTCCGTGCTCCTGCTCTTGGCGAGACCTTACCGCTTCGCACGCCCGAGGTTGGACTCGCTGCGCGAGGCCATGACGTTCAGCTGGCACGTCATCGCCGCCCGCATATCCTGGTACATCTACTCGGATGCCGACTTCGTGGTCGTTGGCCGCGTACTCGGCAAGGCAGCGCTGGGTGTGTACTCCTTCGGGTGGACGCTCGCGAGCGTGCCGGTGGAGAAGATCACGTCACTGGTCATTCGCGTGACTCCCGCCATCTTCTCCGCCGTGCAGTCCGATCCGCCGGCGCTGCGACGCTATCTGCTCACACTCACCGAGGGCATCGCTCTGGTCACCTTCCCGGCCGCGTTCGGGCTGGTGCTCGTCGCGGAGCCTTTCGTGTTGACAGTTCTCGGGGAGCCATGGCGAGGCACGATCGCTCCGTTACAGCTGCTCGCGGCATACGCTGCCGTGAGGTCGCTCTCTCCCCTGCTCGCTCAGGTGCTCACCGTCGTCGGCGAAACCCGTTTCCTGATGAGGTGCAATCTCCTCGCGGCAGTATTGCTGCCGGCGGGATTCTATCTCGGTGCTCGATGGGGAACCGTCGGCGTGGCAGCGGTGTGGATCATCGTGCATCCAACACTCATCCTGAGTCTGTACTATCGGCGCACGCTGAGAGTCATCGGGCTGTCATGGACGCATTATCTCGACGCGCTCGGTCCGGCGCTCAGCGGCTCGGCAGGAATGTTGCTCTCGGTGTTGCTCCTGAAGCAGATCGCGCCATCGGCGTGGCCCCTGCCGATCCAGCTCGGGGTGCAGGTTACCATCGGAGCCATCGCATACGCCGCCGTGGTTCTCGGATTTCACGGTGCGCGATTGCGATCCTTCCGCCAGATGCTCAGGCAGGTCCGAGCCTCGTCAGCGCCGTGATCGACCGCCAGATTGTTCATTGATGTTCTGGAAGCGCGTTGGCTCCAGCAAGCGTCCCGTGCATCGGAAGCGCTAGTCCCCCAACCAATGGTCATGCGTCCCCGACCGATCTTCGAGTCTCCGGCGTCCGCGCGGCCAAGCCTAGGCCGGCTGCTCCTCATCGCCTACAACTTTCCGCCCGATCAGGAGATCGGCGCGCTGCGCTGGCAGAAGCTGGCCCGTCATGCCGCCGAGCGTGGCTGGATGGTCGATGTCGTCACGCGCGATCCGGCCGAGCTCGAATCGCGTGACGAGACTCGCCTGGCCGACCTGCCCGCCGGGACACGCATCTACGGCGTTCCCTTTCGTCCGCTGCTCATCGAGCGCCTCGAAGTCGCTGTCTGGCGCTCCCTCCGCCGCCACCTCCGCGGACGGACACGCCCCGCTGTCACGGGAGGCGCGGCCAGTGTCACCCGCCACGAGATCAGTTGGCGCGACCCCCCGTTGCGGCACCTGTTGCGGGCGAATCACGTCCTGCTGCACTACGGCGCGTTCCACCGCTGGGCCCGCCATGCAGCTCACCTGGCCGTCCGTCTGTTCGAGCCGGGACTTCACCGCGCGGTGATCAGCACCGGCCCTCCCCACATGTCGCACGAGGCAGGTCGCAGAGTGGCGCACGCCACCGGCCTTCCTTTCATCGTGGACATGCGCGACCCATGGAGCATGGCTCACCGCCTCGACGCACAGATGGCGAGCCCTCTCTGGTTCGCTCTCGCCGAGCACTTCCAGGATCGCGCCGTGGTCCAGGCGTCACTCGTCGTGGCCAACACGGAGCCGCTTCGTCTCGCCCTTCGCGACCGATATCCCGAGGCCCGTGAGCGCATCATCACGGTCATGAACGGAAGCGACGAGGAGCCGGTCCCACCATCTCAGCTCGGCCACCGCTTCGTGGCGGCGTTCGCGGGCGACATCTACATCGACCGTGACCCGCGCCCGCTCTTCCGCGGCGCCGCCCGGGCGGTGTCCGACCTGCAGCTCACCCCCGAGCAGTTCGCTATCTCGCTTCTGGGCGGGGTGGAGCAGTACGCCGGCGAACCCGTCAGGGAGATCGCACGCGAGGAGGGCGTCGATGCGTTCGTCTCCCTTCTGCCCAGACGACCTCGGCGCCAGGCACTCGAGTTCCTCGCCGGCGCCGCCATGCTGGTGAGCCTCCCACAGGACAGCGACATGGCCATCCCCGGCAAGATCTTCGAGTACGCCCAGTTCAATGCCTGGCTGCTGGCGCTGGCGCGACGGGGAAGTGCCACCGAGCTGGTTCTGCGCGGATCCGGAGCCGATGTGATCGACCCGGAAGATGTCGAAGGCCTCGCCGCCATCTTCAAGAAGCGCTACCAGCAGTTCAGGGACGGCGTTCGTCCCACCGCCATCGGAGCCGACGGCCGTTTCAGCAGACGCACCCAGGCGCAGCGTCTGCTGGACGCGATCCACCGCTGCACGGATCTCCCGCCGCTCAGTACTGCGCCAGCGACCCCGAACGCCGAGCATGACGCAGCGCGAGCGAAAAGCAGTACGCCCCGAGGATGAACAGCGCCAACCCGAGAGCCGCCAGCCGCGACAGGTCGCTGGCCACGTCGGCGAGCGGTCGTCCCTCGAGCAACACGCGGCGGAGGGCTCGCAGGCCGTAGGTGAGCGGCACGAAAGTCGACAGTCGCTGAATCCACGACGGAATCTGCTGCATTGTCGTGGAATAGGAGACACCTCCGAGCAGCCCCGAGAACACGACGACGACGGTCTGTAACGGGCCGGCACGCCGAAAGGCGACGATCAACGCGCCGGCCAGCACGCCGATCGGATAGTACGCCAGCACGATCAGCAAGATGATCAGCGACGCGGCCGGGAGATGCGACCACGCCACCCGAGCGCCGAGGGCACTGCCCACGACCAGAAACACTCCCGCCCTGAGCATCGTCATGATCATCTCGTGGCCCGTCAGACCAGCGAGCAACACCGCCAGCGGTGTGGGTGTGGTGAACAGCGCCTCGAGCGTCCCGGTGTAGATTCCGCTGTCGAGCGCCCGGGGCAATGCGTCCACCGCCGCCGCCAGGAAGAGGTAGGCGACAGTGCCCACCAGCAGAAAGCCGAAGTAGTCCTTCCCCTCGCTCTGGATCGATGGCCCCATGAACGGCTGCAGGATGTGACCGATATAGAAGGTGGGCACGGCTTGGAAGGCAAGCATGGCGAAGGACACGACGATACTCAGCCGATAGCTGGCGGCGGTGAGAAAGCCGGCGCGGACGAGGGCGATCGTCTTACGCATCCTGTCGGTCCGTCGTGCTCTTGGCCACGATCCGCTCGATGACGTCGGCCAGCGACAGATCGACCCGCTCCAGGCGCCCCACCGTCGCGCCAGCGCACGCGAGGAAGCGGAGCACCTCTGCCGTGCCGTCGAGCCCGCCCGCGATCTCCGTCTCCACCCTCGCCCAGCCTTCGTCGCCCGGCGCCAACCGGATCACCTTGCGCAGATCACCTCGCTCCTCGAGCGCCGTCCACGCTGGGTGCGTCGGATCACGCGTCCAGAGGCAGTAGCGCTCCTCCCCGTACCGCCGCGCGAGCTCTCGCGCTGGACCGATCGCGAGCAGATGACCGCGATCGAGCACCGCCACACGGTCGCACAGACCGAGCGCTTCCTCCGCGCTGTGGGTCGCCAGCACCACTGTACACCCCTGCCGGCCCGACACTTCATCGCGAAGGAACTGACGAAAGTTGCGCGCCGAGATCGGATCGAGACTCCGCGTCGGCTCGTCGAGCAGTAGCACGGAGGGACGCGACAGCAGAGCGCGCGCGATGAGGATGCGCTGCTTCATTCCCGAGGAGAATGCTCCGACCGACTTGGGCCCCGTGTCCGCGAGACCAACCGCCTCGAGCACCTCGGCGACCCGGCGCCGACCGGCGTCGCCGTGCAATCCGTGGAGCGCGGCGTAGAGCCGAAGATTCTCGATCGCCGACAGCCGCCAGTAGAGACTCCTCTCGTCCGTGATCACCGGAGTCAGAACGCGGCGAACGGCAGCCGCGTCGCCCACCACATCGTGGCCTGCGACGGTGGCTGTCCCGCCGTCCGGAAGGATCAGCGTTGCCAGGATCTTGAAGAGAGTCGTCTTGCCGGCACCGTTCGGTCCCAGGAGTCCGAAGAATTCGCCCTCTCGGATGTCGCACGTCACGTCCTGCAGCACGCTCGCGGTGACGCGCCGAGCCGGGTGGCGGAGTCCCTCGAGCCAACCGCGACGCACTGGGAACCTTTTGGACAGACCGTCGAGGCGGACGATCGGGGAGTTCGAGCGCGAGATCATCGCGTTCGAATCCCGGAGTGCGGCCGCGCTGTTCACTGGCTGGCGTCGGCCGCTGCCGACGCCAGCGTTCCGTGCCACTCCATGACCTGTGAGACGACGGTCCCGAGGCGATCGAAATCGCGGACGACTTCGAGGGTATACACCGGCACGTTTCGGGCAACCGCCAGAGCGCGATTGAACAGGAGCGGAGCCTCCGAGCGCCCGAGCAGAGTGCCGATCTTCGCGTGCTTCAGGATCGCCACCGCGGACTCGACGCCCGCCAGTGGGATGCGCCGCACCGGTTCCTCGCGCCCGTCGGCGGCGACCGGCGTGAGGAGATAGATCGTGTCCAGCGGAACGCGATCGTAGCGCAGCCGATCGACGTGCAGATCGCTGAGCGTATGCTTCTGAGCCAGAGGGTCCCCGAGCGACGGGGCGGCAGCGCTCAGCCGGCCTGCGGAATCATCGAACAGGCGGACGCTGTGCACACCCGGCCAGGCCATGGCCGGTGGTCCCGGGTCCACCGGCAGTGTGTCGTCGGTGAGTAGCGTCGCTCCCGCCGCGGTGAGCGCAAACGCGAGAGTGGATTTGCCGCTGAATTTCGGAGCGAGGAAGCCGATGCCGCGCCGGCTGATCGAGACGCCGCTGCCGTGCAGGCAGAGCGTTCCCGAAGCATGGAGGGCCGTGGCCAGCACGCGTCCCAGAATGTCCAGGCGGGCCGCGTCGAGCGAGCAGTCCGGGGGCTGGGCCCAGCTGATCTCATGTCCGCTCGACGACACGTCGAACACGCCTGTGTCGTCGTATGCGAGCCTGAAACCGCCATCATGTTTGAACGCCCTGACTTCGACGCCGGCGTCTACCCAGTCCTGTCCCAGATACTCGCCCAGGGATGTGGACGCCGACTCGGTCGAAAGTCGAAGAATCCAATCAGGGTCGGTACCGGCCGCGGAGCGAAGCTCGGGAAAGGGGATGTCCGAGCGGAGACACCCTCCAAAAACGGCGTGATCGGGCATTCACGATTAAGGCCAGCAATGGCCAGGGGGCTCATCTTGAGCCCCCCAACCTGCGCTTAGGTTACGAGCGGTGGTACACGTTCGTGGCATCGCCCTGATTAAGGGGCCCGCCACCTTGCGTGATCTCACGCAGAGTACCGAAGCGCTGAAGCTGTGGCTTCACGTACACTTGTCCTCCTGGTGTTGAAAGAGCTGGGCTGCTTGCCCAGCGGAAGTACGGCCCGCGCGGCCGTCGTAATACAATGCCCGGACCTAACTTTGTCTAGACTCGCAACGGCGGAGCCTCCGCCACCGATAAAACACCGATCTCGGCTCGGACCGGCTGGCTCTCTCCGGTAGGCCGTAGCCTGGCACGCAACCAGAGCTCGCAGTGCAGGGCATCGAGCAGCCGCCCCGGCCTGTCCTTGCCGTCCCGGAAACGGCCCCATGCCGCACGCAGTGCCGCGCCGTCCACGATCCCCAGCTCGGCAAGCAACGGCTGCTGGAAGGCCTCGTCGAAGAGGCCACCATTCTCGCGCATGGAACGGGCAAGATAGGGCCCCAACACACCGGTCCGTTCCGGCCTCGGCGCCAGCACCTGATCTGGCACGAGACCCCGCATCGAGCGCCGCAACAGCCGTTTCGTCTCCAATCGGGATGCCCGCTCCCACCGCGGCCGGGCAGCTGCGAACTCTACCACTCGCCGATCGTACAGCGGCGTGCGTACTTCGACTCCCTCCTCCAGCGCCAGTGCGAACACCGTCGACAGTACGTGCGGGTACATCGGGTCCGTGAGGTACCGGTGACTCTCCTCGGACGCCACGCTGCGATAGCCCCCTCGTGGCGTGTTTCGTCGCTCCCGTTCCAGTAAGCCCTGTCTGCGCGCAAAGCTCTTGTCCATCCACTCGGGCAACGTCGCCTCGAAGTTTCCCGGGAGAGGCTCTCCACGCCGTAGAACCCCCGCCATCCGCCGAGCCCACGCCGGAAGCGCAGGCTGCGCGACGCGGCGCGAGAAGCCACTCAACGTGCGTCCCTGCTGCAGATACCAGTCGATCGCCAGCGTTGCCCAGTGCCCTCCGCGCAGCAGATCCGCCATGTACGCACTCGACATCGAAAAGAGCTCGTCACCACCTGAGCCGATGAAGGCGATCCGGCACCCCACATCGCGACTCCCACGTGCGACCGTGCGGTTCCAGCTCTCGAACAGATGCGCGAACGGCAATTCTCGATCGGCCGCGGCACGAGCCGCATCGCCCGGCAGCAGCGCTACCTTGTCGATGTGCAGCCAGTGCACCGGCGTTTGCCAGAATCCGACGACCTCGAGAATCGTCTCATCCTCTCGACCGGCATCGCCCGGGGGGTAGCTCATCGAGACGGGGCGGAGCTCGCGATCATCCTCTCGGTCGCATAGAACGTGCTTCCCCGCAGCGAAGATGGCGGTCGAGTCCCAGCCCCCGCTCAACCACACGCTCGTCGCGCCGACGCTCGCCAGCCGCTCCGCGACCGCATCGGTGAGGAGCGCACGCAGCTGCTCCGCCGCCTCCTCGAAGGGTGGGGCCTTGCCGGTGTCGATCGCCGGCGGGTGCCAGTAGCGGCTCGCCCGAACCGGACTTCTCCCGATCCGCGTGAGTATCGATCCCGCGAGAAGGATACGCACGCCCCGGTAGCAGCTGTCCTCGCTCGCGTTGAACAGCCCCGCCACGGACTCCGCCACCGCCGTGAGGTTGAGCTCGCCGGAGCACGCGGGATGTTCGACAACCGCCAGTGCCGTGGAGGCGACGACCAGGGCGCCTTCGAGCTCGGCGTAAAAGAGGCTCCTCGTGCCGATAGGATCGCGAGCACACAACACGCGTTGCATGCGTCGGTCCCAGAGCACGAACGCAAAATCACCCTCGAGCTGGTCGGGACACTCCAGTCCCCAGGCGCGATAGGCCGCGAGAATCAGCTCTCCCGCCGACTCCCCGGTCGGCATCACACCAGCAGCCGCCAGCCGTCGTCGCAGGTCATCGCGATAGTACAACGCCGCGTCGGCGGCCACGACGCACTCGCCGTCAGCGGCGAGGAGCGCGGATCGCGAGTCGGGGTCCAGCTCCCAGGCGTAGCGCGAAACGGCCAGCGCCGCACCGGCCTCCCGATGGATCTCCGCGCGCTCGTCCCCGCGCTGGCGGGCGCGCCCGAGCATCGAGCGGACGGCGTCTTCCGGGCTCGAGCGCGCATCGAAGGTGAAGATGCCCAGGACGGCGCTCATTCCTCGTCGGCCATTCTCGTGAGCCATCGCGCTGGAGCGGCCACGGTTGCGCTGGCGCCGGGACTCATAGTGCGCGACCGTGCCCGCATCCCTGCTGCTCCGCTGTGAGTGACCCCAACCCGCGACGATGTGCGCTGGGCGTGACCGCTCAAGTAAAGCACATCTGGTGCCAACTCAGCGCCTGGGACCAGCGGCCGCGAGTGGGGTTAAATCGCTGGCGCGCAGCGATTTACAAACACGGATGGGACTTCCCGACCGGCGCTGCTCTCACGGGATGCTCGCCGAGCGGCGGACACGCCACAGTACCGATGCACATACACGGCATTTCGACGAACCAACGACCCTGTGTCCCGATAGACGATACAGCTTCAGGTCGGACCGATCGCTCTGATCACCGCATCCCGCGCTCGCGCGACATCGAGCGCTTCCTCGGCTGTGATCGGGCAGGGCTCGTTGCCTCGCACCGCGGCGAAGAATCGCCGGACCAGCTCGCGCAGGCCGGGATAGGCCGGCTCGCGCTGCACGGCTCGCGACCCGAGATTCCAGACCGCTGCCCCCATCGTGGCACCGGCCAGCAGGAGCGGATGCGCGATCTTCTGCGCCCGCGACGTGGCACCGCGCTCCACGACCGCGAATCCATGAAAGAGATCCAGGTGGATCGTTCCGCCCCCGCCGATGAGACGCATCGAGCTCGACGTCGGACGCCCTCCCATCGAGATGAGCAGCGACACGGAGCGCTGCCCGGAGTGGCCCGTCACCCGGAGCTCGCCCGCACTTGCCCTCGCTGCTTCGAGAGCCAGATCGCGCAGCGGTTGGCCCAGCAGCCGCCTGACGAGCGACAGCGGGTGGGGAAGGATGTCGAGCGAGATGTCATCGATCTCCTGCTGCGAGCGGCCGCTGCCTCCGGCGGAGCAGGCCGTATAATCGAGATGAAGGAGCGGCGCAATTCTCGTTTCGATCGCGCGGCCAGCGCTCAGCACGCCGCGCTGGAAGAGGAACTGGTGCACCGGACAGAGAAGGCGCTTCTCCCGCCGCGCCAGCTCGAACAGTGCGCTCGTGCCCGCCGCATCGGGGGCAAGCGGCTTCTCGGCCAGCACGTGCGCGCCCGCCTCCAGCGCCGACGTGGCCAGCGCTCGATGTGTACCGGCGGGCGTGCACAGATGGACGATGTCCGGAGGTCCCGCGTTCAGTGCGGCCGGCAATCCGTCGAACGCGGAAGCGCCGTGACGACGGGCGAGAGCCTGGCAGCGAGCCGGATTGGGGTCGGCGACCGCCACGATGCGTGCGCCATTTCGCGCTGCGGCGTCGGCGTGCCAGCGTCCCATGAGTCCGGCGCCGATCACCGCAACGCGCAGCGGAGCGCTCATCCGACGGGCGCCGCCCCCATCCGCATGACGGCGAGCTCCGAGAGCTGGTCGCCCTGCAGCTCCACTCGCCGCCCGGACGAGGCAGCCAGATAACACGCCGCGATCACCTCGAGGACGTCGCGCCCATCCTCGGCGCTCGCTGGCGACTCCGTGCCATCACGGAAGGCGGCCAGCGTCTTCTCGAACACGAACCGCGTCGCGATCATCCCCGGATCGGTAGGGTTCCGGCCGAGCACGGTGCGACGGTTGCCGACCTCCTTCCAGGCGAGACCGGCCACGCCGTAGTCGATGCGCATGTGGGGGCGCGTGCTCCGGTGCAGACCAGCGCTGATCCGGGCCCGTCCGCCGAACGACGCGCGGAGCGAGGCCTCGGGCAGCTCCGCACGAACCTCGAAGTACTGCGTTTCCCCCTTGCAGAGACGGTTCTGGACGATCTGCGCGAGCCGACCGCGCGAGAACTCCAGCGTCGCCAGCGCGACCGCATCGGTCTCTCCTTCCCGAACGCCGCAGGTAGAGACCGTGGCCGACACGGCTCGAGGCTTCTCGCCGAAGAGCGCCATGAGAAAGTCCACCAGGTGGACGCCCGCCTCGTACAGCGTGCGCTGCAGCATCTGGCCTCGCCATCCCGGCTCGGCCCACGGGGGAAGGTCCATGAGCTGCCAGACCTGCGCGAAGACGACCCGGTCGCCGGCCGCGTCGCGAAGCGCGCGGAAAATCGGCATCTCGCGAAACTCGTGGTTGAGCGCGACCCGGCGCCCGGCCGCCGCGGCTGCCTCGATCACGCGATCCGCCTCCTCGAGCCCGGAGACGAACGGCTTCTCGCAGATCACATTGGCTCCGGCGGCCAGGCTCCGAAGGCAATAGTCGGCGTGGCTGTCCGGAGGTGTGCCGATGATCACGACATCCGGCGTGACTCGCTCGAGCATCGCGTCGAAGCTGTCGAACACGGGAACGCCGAACGAGTCGGCCGCGCGCGTCCGGCGACCCGGATCGGTATCGCACGCGCCGACGACTTCGGCACTCGCGATCCCTCGCAGCGCCGGCAGATGCAGCGTGAAGCCGGCGTTGCCCAGACCGACCAGCGCGATGCGTACACGGGGGGCAGCGGAACTGATCACCATCGCAAACCACTCCTGGTGAAGACGGATCGGGTGAGGCGGCGCATCACCCGCGGTGACCGGATCACTCCCGCGGGCGCACGGCGACGACGAAGAACGCCGCGAACGGATAGACGAGCCGGCCGCCGCGCGCCTGGGTCCTCTGGCACTGCTCGATGAAATCGGCATGCAGCGCCTCGACCTCTTCTGGCGATCGTTCCTCGATCCGCTTGCGCGCGACACTCGAGAAGGTGCGCTGGATGAGCCAGAACTCTTCGGCGTCGGCGATCAGCGCTTCGTGGCCTTCCCAGTGTGTACGGATCTCCGTGAATCCGGCGCGCCGAACGAGCTGCACGACGCTGTCTGTGCGAGTACGGCTCGCGTCGGCGAGATCCGACTGCTCGGGCGCGCTGCGCCCGGGAAAGTGCTCCTCGACCAGCCGATCCAGGAGCATCGGCGCGACCGACCTCAGCCCGACGAGCTCCGAGATGAGCTTCGGCAGATGCGCTGCACGATGGGCCAGCCCCCGAAGTGAGAGAAGAGGTGGCCGGCTCCCCACCCCCACCACGATGCGACCTCCCGGCTCCAGCACCCGGAACTGCTCGCGCAGCGCGGCCAGTGGATTCGGAAAATGGAGGAGCGCAAAGAGCGACGTCGCGACAGAGAACGACCGCGCGTCCAGCTGGAGTTGCTCCGCATCCATGACGCGGAAGTCCATGCGGTCGTCGAGCCGCTCCTGGGCGGCGCGCACCGCTGCCGCAGCCAGCATCTGCTGCGACAGATCCACCGCGAGCACCCGCCCTGCCGTGCCGACGAGGCGCGCCGCCGCGAGGGCGACGATGCCGGTCCCCGCTCCGACGTCCAGAACGCGATCGCCCGGTGCGACCCGCGCCAGCGCCAGCGCGCGCTCGGCAAGCGGCGGCGAGAAGCGATCGACGTAACGCCCGAACTCCTCGACGACGGGATCGTAGCTCGATGCATCGCGAAGCTTGAATGCTTCGGCGCTCCGGGAGTGTGGCGTCATCGGCTCAGGCCGCAACCCCGCGCGCATCGAGAAGTGGCGCCACCCAACGCACGCCACGGCGCACGACCGGGGCCCGCCTCATCCACTCGTATAGCCGTGCGGCGAGGCGGAGTGCGCTCCCCAGACGGCCTCGCTCGCCGGGAAGCAGCGGCGATGGCATCACCCGAACGTCACGAAATCCCGCGGCCTTCATCGAGGCTCGCAGCTCACTCGCCGAGAACGGACGGTGATGTACGTAGCGCTGGCCGCTGCGCCACCGAACGTATCCGTCGGCCCATCGGCGCGGGAGAAACCCAACCCCCCATACGTGAACGTGAGGCTCGGGAAGAAGCGTGAATCGGTTCGTGGTCTTCACATGCATCGTGCCGCCACCGCCCAGCACCCGATGGCCTTCGCGCATCACCGCCCCCGCATCTCGGCAATGCTCGAGAGTGCTCACCGAGAACGCGCGTCCAAATTGTGCGTTCACGAATGGGAGATGCTCTCCGTTGCCACACACCAGCTGCTCGGAGCGCACGCCCGTCCGTCGCCGAGCGACGACGAGCCAGCGGAGCGCGATGTCGATTCCCACGATCTCCGCCCCGCGCTGGGAAGCCGCGGCCACCAGCGCGCCGGTGCCGCAACCGATGTCCAGCCACGGTCTGGTCACACTGGCTGGTCCCGCTTCCTCCACCGTCCCCAGCCACTCCCGCGCCTCGGCGCCGGAGGCGAGTACCGCTCGCACGAAGCGTTCAGCCAGCGCGCGCGGCGTCTCCGGCGTGATCTCCCAGTAGGTTCTGACCGCATCCTCGAGTGTCGCGTCCCCGATCAGGCTCTGCAGCTTCTCCGCCTTTGCCCGGTCCTCCTCCAGCCCGATCCAGGGGTCGGGAAAGATGCGAAAATCGGGAATACCGATCACCACCGGATAGGTCGCCTGGCAGCGCTCGCACCGATAGGCCTCGCCCTCCCGTTCCACGCCGCCCCGACAGCGAGGGCATGAATAGGAGAGAGCGGAACGGCTCGCCGCTTCGCCGCTCATGATCTCGACGAGGAGGGCGGGCGGTCGGAGACGGGGCGCATCGGAACGGGTGGCCAGCTGCGCTGCCCCACTTCGGCGAACGCTTCGACCACCGTGTCGGGTCGGGGCTCGCCCACCGTCTCGTGGAGGAAGTAGCCGAGCGGTACCGAGGCACCGCTGACGACATAGAAGAGGAGACGGAGCGGAACGGTGGCCAGCGCGAAAAGAACGCCGCGCTGCCGGACGAAGAACGCGAACAACGAGGCGTTGAGGATCAGAACCGGCACCACTGCGCCACCGGCGAGCGCGAACCAGAGCGTGCGCGGTTGCACGATCGCGATCAGGAGGAAAAGCACCGATAGGCCCACAAGGCCGGTGCTGAGCTTCTCCCGCGCGCGGAGGTTGAGCGTCTCGGTGGACGTCACCGCGCCCCGCTGAATGAGCAGACGCATCCAGGGCACGCCGCGGCTCTTCAGGTCCGTCGAGATCAGATCCCGAAGAATCCATCTCTTGAGGTGCGTTCCCTGGATCTCTGGTCTCAGCACGATACGGTAGCCGCGCGCCCGCAACCGATGGCCCAGCTCGATGTCCTCGACCTGCGGCGTCGAGTAGTGCCATTCGTTGTACATGCCCGCATCCTGGAAGGCATCACGCCGGACGGCACCACAGCCTGCCCAGAACGTCTCCGCGTCGCCGGCGCACTGAACGTGGACGAAGTGATGCAGCAGGTTGCGATATTCCGACACGAGGGTGCGCGCGTCCGGTCGCGTATCATAGGCACCGAACACAGCCGCCACATCGGGCTCGGTGGCGAAGATCCGGGCGAATCGCTGTAGCGCATCGGGGTGCACGCAGACATCGGCGTCGACGAAGACGATGCACTCTCCGCGCGCTACTTCGAAGCCGCGATTGCGGGCGTAAGCTGGCCCGTTGGGACGGCCCGGCAGCCGCACCACCGTATCCGCAAAGCGCGCGGCGATCGCCGAGGTGTCATCGTTGCTCGCGTCGTCCACGACGATCAGCTCCCAGCAGTCGCGCGGGAGGTCGCTCGCGGTGAGCGCGGCGAGGGAGCGCGGAAGAAGGCCCGCGGCGTTGTACGCGGGTACGATGACCGAGAAATAAGGAATGCGTGTCATCATGACCGCCTCAGTCCTTCCGTCATCCGCGCCCGAACGACGCGGGCGCGAGAGCGAATCCAGAGCTGCCGACGGAAGGCCGGCGAGCCCCATCCCTCGAGACGACCCTTGGCTCTCAGGTAATATGCATCGACTCGCGGCAGCCGCTCGGGGTTTTCGGTGATGGCCAGCGTCCGGAGCTCGGTCGTGCATCCCCACCGATAGCTCCGGGCCACCAGGTCGGCGCTGGCGGCATGCAGGTCGCCGTAGGGATAGGCGAATGCCTCGGGCACGCGCCCCAGCTCACGCACGATCCGGTCCCGGCAACCAAGTATCTCCTCTTCCAGCTCGCTGCCCTCGATTCTCGACAGAAAGGGATGGGTGTGGGTGTGCGCGCCGATGCTGACGCCAATCTCCGCCAGCTTGCCGAGCGAGTGCCAGTCGAGGAGCGGCAGCGTCGGAGCTCGAGGATCATCTCGTCCCCCCCACGCGCTCGTCTTCCCCACCCGATCGGTGACGATGAATAGCGTCACCGGAAGCGCGTGCTCCAGCAGGAGCGGAGCGGCGATGGTGCCGAAGTTCTCGAATCCATCATCGAACGTGAGCGCGACCGCGTCCGCCTCCGGCGGAAGGAGCAACAGCTCCTCGATCGGCAGGACCTGCACACGACCGCTGGCGAGCCACCGCACGTGATGGCGGAAGCTCTCGGCGGCCACCGAGATCGGGGAGCCGGACGAGTCGACCGAATGGTAGGTGAGGATGCCCCTCATGACGCCAGCTGCCGCTCGAGAGCGTGCGTCACGCGATCGATTCCGCGCGCCCGGGCTATCTCCTCGACGAGCTCGAGGTAACGAGCCACCACCGCCTGCTCGCTCCAGTGAGCCAGAAAGGCGGCCGACGCCGCACGCGCCAGCATGTCCCGATAGGCCGGCTCTCGTTGCAGCGCTCCCAGGGCGACCGTCAGATCGGTCGCGTCATCGAACAGCACTCCCGCTTGGCTCCGAGCGATCAGCTCCGGAAAGGGACCGCGCCGGCGCGCCACGATGGGCGTCCCGCGGCGGAACGCCTCGATCGCCACCAGGCCGAACGTCTCGTACCCGTCGGATGGGACGATCAGCGCGATCGCGTGCCGGTAGTATGGAGCGAGCTGCTCTCGCGGAACGTGACCCACGAAGCGAATCGCGGTGCTATCGCCCGCTAGCCGCTCGAGCGCTTCGCGATGCGTTCCATCGCCGACGACGAGGAGATCAGCCTCGCCGTATTGGGCGAAGGCTGGGATGACGTCATCCAGCCCCTTGAGCCGCTCGAGACGACCGACATACAGGAAATACGGGCGGGTGTGTGGCGAGGACGACGCCGCACCGTCATCGAATGGCGCTTCCTCGAGGAAGCTCGGGATCACCGCCATCTCCCGCGGAAAGCCGAATTCGCGGTGCTTCTCCCGGCTGAACTCGCTCAATGCGATGAATCGGTCGACGTGCGACAGCTCGCGCTCCAGCATGCCACCCAGGCGCCAGAGCTGTGGCGGCCGGTGGTAATGAAGCTGGCAGCGGAAACACTCCCGGCTCGGGCAGGGCTCGCGTCGGTGACGCCAGAGCACGTGGGTCGGGCAGACGAGCCAGTGCTCGTGCGCCGTATAGAGCTTGATGGCATGGCCAACAGCGAGAATTCCCGGCCCTCCGACAAGCGAGATGTTGTGAAAGTTGATGACATCGAAGTGACCCTTCTCTACCAGCTCTGCGATCCGGCGCCCGTGAACAACCGGGTGTCCAGTCTGCTGGGTGAGCAGGAGCGATAGACGCCCGGCACGGCTCCGCAGCCGGTGGACCACGACGCCGTCGGCCGCTTCCAGCTCCGGCCCCTCCAGCGAAGGGTGATCCGCGAGGGCATGGTACGCGTCGCTGTCGGCGATGACGCTGACCTGGTGCCCGCGGGTCACCAGCGCGCGCGCCAGCTGCTGCACGGCGAAACCATCGCCGCCGAAGCTGTGCGGTGGATAGAAGGTCGTGATCATGCAGAAGCGCAGCGGCGTCATGCCGCTGCCTCGCGCAGCGCCGCGAGCGCCGCCCGAGCGCTGCGGGGCCAGCTCAGCTCCGAGGCGCGCTCCAGAGCCCGGGCGCCCAATCGCGCCCGCGTGCTCTCACACTCGAAGAGCGTGCGCATCGCGACGAGCAGCCCCTCGTCATCGCGCGGAGAGACGAAGATCCCGCCGCCCTCCAGTAGCTGCGGGAGAGGACTGGCCGTGGTCGCGATCACCGGAGCGCCACACGCGGCCGCCTCCACCGCCGGGAGACCGAAGCCTTCCGATTCCGACGGAAGAAGCAGCGCCACCGCTCCGGTGAGCAGATGGCGGAGCTCCTCATCCGGAACGAAGCCCAGCCAGTGGACGAGCGGCTCCGTTCCCGCCGCCGCGGCTGCCGACCGAATCTGCCGCTGGCTCCCGTGAAACACATCGCCCGAGATGGCGCCGACGAGCAGTAGCTGTGGCGGATCGTCGCGGTGCGACGCTGCGAGCCCCGCGTGAGCGCGAATGATCGCATCCACCCGCTTGTGCGGATTGAATCCGCCCACGTAGACGAACCACCGCGCGCCCTCCGCCAGTCCGGCGCGCGCCGCGGCGGCCTGTACGTCCCCCCGCGCGCTGGGGCGATAGGCGCCGGCCGGAGCCTCCACCGCCACGCGGATTCGCCGGGGCGCAACGTGAAGCACTTCCTCGATCTCTCGCGCCGCGTAATCGGAAACGGTCAGCACGAGACGCGCCTGGACCAGTGCCAGGGCTACTTTTAACCGCCAGAAAAGACGCGCGCGCCGGGATGGCAGGGTCAGCGCCGGGAAGCGCTCGGCAATCGTGTCGTGCACCGTGACGACCGCCGCCAGTCCTGGAGGCAGCGGAAAGTACGTGTAGACCGAGGGCGAGAAGAACACGTCGAGCGACTCGCGCCACACGGCACGGGTCAACCGCAGCATGTCGGCCGGGGACCGCGCTCCGTCGGCGGCGGCGGCGATCGCCGGCGCCTCATGCTGCCGGACCGGCACGATCCGGACGTTGGGAGCAGCGAGATCGAAGCGCGCCGCTGACGGCGCATCCACGAAGCAGACGAACTCATCTTCCGGCGCCAGCTTCACCATCGCCGCGAGCACCTCCCGCGCGAATCGACCGTACCCGCGGCCGTTCGCCCAGCACGCGCCATCGACGCCGATCCTCATTCTCTATGCGCCGGCACCGATCATCGGCGAACGCCCTCCGTTCGCCGCCGGAGCCGCCGGAGAATCATCATCCTCCAGCCGCTGCTCCTCGTGGTATTCGAAGTCCGTGTTCACTTCCCACAGGTCGTGCTTGGAGCCCTTCATGTTGTCCACCGCCATCATGGCGGTGAGCATCGAGTGGTCCTGGTTGTTGTACTTGTGCATGCCGTTGCGACCGACGGTGTGCAGGTTCGGAATCGGATCGATGTAACCGCGCAGCACGTCGAGGTGCGACCGATACGTCGAATCGTACACCGGATAGGCCTTCGGCATGCGCACCACTGCCCCATCGACGACTTTGTCCGGGTCGGCAAGCCCGAGATGGGCCAGCTCACGCCGCGCCAGCGCGATCAGATCCTCATCGCGGCTGGTCCAGAGACCATCACCTTCGAAGCAGAAGTACTCCATGCCAAGGCAGGTTTTCCCCGGCTCCGGGACCATCGCCTTGCTCCAGTTGTTGAAGTTCTGGATGCGGCCAACGCGCACCCCGCCCGTGTGGATGTAGATCCAGTTGTCCGGGAAGAGATGCTCCTGATCGACGATCAGCGCCACGACGAGGAAGTCGCGATAGTTGAGGCCCGCGCCCGCTGCCAGAACGGTCTGCGGCGGCGCCGGATCGAATGAACCGATGAGGGTCCGGAGCGGCATCGTGGAGATGAAGTGGTCGCCGACGATCCGCCGCTCGCCTCCGGCGTCGCGCACGCGAACGGCTGTCACCCGTCCGTCCACGACTTCCAGCGCCGTCGCCTGATGCTGCATCAGCACGGTCCCGCCGAGCTCCCGCACCCGGTCTCGCGCAGTCTCCCACATCTGGCCAGGACCGAGTCGAGGATACTGGAACTCGTCGATCAGCGTCTTGATCTTGGTCGAGCGCTTGTTGAGCGATGCCGCGGAGAGGATTGCCTGCGCCAGCGACAGCCCCTGGATGCGCTGCGCCGCCCATTCCGCTCGGATCTCGGTGCATGGGATTCCCCACACCTTCTCCGTGTACGTCTTGAAAAAGATCTCGTACAACCGCTTTCCGAAGCGGTTCGACACCCACTGCTCGAAGTTCTCCTCGACGGGATTGGGCCACAGCGTGGCGTTGAGGTAGCTGGAGACGATGCGGAAGGTATTCCACAATCCCAATCCGCCGAGCGCGTTCGCGGCCTTGAGCGGATAGTCGAAGTACTTCCCACCATAGTGGATCCGCGAGAGACGCGGCACCGAGATGAATTCCGGCCCCAGGAGCTCGTGCCACAGCGCTTCCACCCGCGCGATCTTGGTGAAGAAGCGGTGGCCGCCGATGTCGAAGCGGTAGTTCTTGTAACGCGCCGTGCGCGAGATGCCGCCGACCATGTCGTCGCTCTCGAGCACGGTCACGCGCGTCTCCCCCCCCTGCTTCGCCAGCAGATAGGCCGCCGTCAGACCGGCCGGACCCGCCCCGATGATGACGACGTGATCGCCCCGCTTCAACGGAGACACCTGTCGGCCCGATGGGCCGTTGGGCGCGGTCATGACTGGCACACTAGCATACCCGTCCCAGTGAGTCGCCCGCTCCCGCCACCGACCCCACGGCCTCTCCGGCCGCCCAGGCCGTGACGAACAGCGCCAGCAGCGGAATCGACCGGACGAGCTCCCGGCGATGACGCTTCTTGGCGAGCACCCGCGACACGATGCGATATCCAAGCAGCGGCGGCAGTGCCAGCGACGCGACTCCGTACGCGAGACGCCGGGCAACCGACGCACCCGCGACTCGCGCCCCAGCGTACGAGCGCGCGTACAGATAGCGTTGCGTCAGATATTCACGGATCGTGTAGTGCTTTCGGTGACCGACAATGATGTCCGGACGGCAGAGCAGCATCACACCCTCCGCACGCACCGCGTCGTGCAGATGATTCTCCCATTGGCCGCTCTCCGTGACCGCCCGATGCCGGTCCAGAACGTCCTTGCGGTAGACGATGTTGTTGCCCGTCAACCAGCTGCTGGGACCGGCTGGAAGTGGCAGCAGACAGTGGCTGTACTCGCACAGAAACGCGGCCCAATCGACGGTGCGTCCGGTGGCGGCATTCTCGACCGCGCCGCCCACCACCGCCGCGCCCTCGCGTAAGGCGTCCACCATTGCCCGTGCCCAGCCCGGTGGAACGATCACGTGGTCCTCGATCACGGCCACTGCATCGGCTCGCGCGGCGGCGAAAGCCATGGCGCGGAGTTCGGGGATGGTCGTGTGACGCTCCGCCGCCAGCACCCGCACCCAGGGGAAACGGCTTGCTACCAGCCGTCTGAGCTCGGCGCCACAGCGGTCCACGACGAGTACCTCGAGCGCGACATCGCTCCGCTGACCGTCGAGCGCCTCCAGGCAGCCTAACAGATCCGAAGCTCCATTGACCGATGGCACCACGACGGACAGCTCGGCCGTCCCGTCCAGGCGTTTCCCTCCCATCCCCGGCTCGTCGCCCGCCAGTGGCCTGCTCTCGATAGCTTCCATGCACCCAGTTGGAAAACAGATAGATGGCACCGCGGCTCCGGTCGCGAGTCCGTCGACCCGAAGCTCAAACGATCAGGCGGACTGGCCTCTGCCACACCATTGACCGCCTATTGGCTCCTATGCGCCGACGCGGGACGCCCGGCTGCACGTTGCGAGCCTCAGCCCAGCCAAATCCCGGCCGCCCAGCGAGGCACGGGAGCGCGCCGAAACGCCGTCGCGCCGCACACTGATGCCTCGCCGCCACAACGTGCCAACGAACTCCGCAGGCGCTTCACGGAGCTGGCGGCTCAGCTCCGGTCGCAGGCGCTCTGCCCTTCAGGTAGCCCACCGCTTCTCCGACCGACCACGCGGCCAGAAACGCAAAAGTGGCGGGTAACGCTCGGATGAAAGTTCCTCGTCGCTGTTTTCCAGCCGCTTGGGCGACCCGCCAGGTCAGTACGAACGGAAGCAATGGCGTCCCGATGAGATGGAACCATCGCTTGACCCCCGGTGCCTCCGCGAGGCGCTTTCGCGCGTAGTCACGTCCATGCTGGTAACGATCCACGCAGAACGGCCCGAACGAATAGCTCTGATTCTGGTAGATCGCCGCGGTGCTCGCGAACCGCAGGATGCTCCCCCTCGCGAGCAAGCGGTCGTGCGCCACGTTCTCCCACTCATCCTGCCGGGCGAGCTCGACCACCTGGTCCACGACGCGGCGGTGGTACGCCACGTTCGCTCCCGTCAGAAGGGGAACGGCCATCTCATCGCTCTTTCGCGAGGGCGCAAAGAATCCATACTCGGCGAAGTACGCGCCCCAATCCACGGCGCGAGCGCGCTGCGCGTTGTCCATGCCCCCGCCGACGACATCGGCACCCCCTCCCTCTCCCGCGTGCCGCGCGATCGTTTCCAGCCAGTGCTCATCGGCCACGCAGTGGTCCTCGGTCAGCGCGACGATGTCGCCGGACGCCTCCGCCATCCCGATGCCGCGCAGCTGCGGGATGCTGGCGTCAGCCGGCGCCGCGATGAAGCGGACTCCGGGAAAGACCCGGCGCAACGCCGCGGCCTCGTGCTCGAGGCCGGCACGGGCAACGATGAGCTCCGCCCCGGCACGGACGCACTGGCCCCGCAACGACGCCAGGCAGGCGTCCAGCAGCGAGCGATCCCGGTTCGAGGCGACTACCACCGAGAGAGTCGGCGCGTCGGGTGGACGGCTCGTTCCGGAGCGGGGGCTGTCGCGACGCGGAGATGGCATCAGGCGCGCGCCTCCCCTGCGGCCCTGAGTCCAGCGCTGGTCAATGCTCCCCACGCCTCGCCAGTTGCCCAAGCGCCGGCCAGCAGCAGCATCGCGGGCAGGGCCCGCAGGAATCGATGGCGATCGGTGGGCCGGAGCCTCCCGGCAATCCTGAGCAGAAGCACTCCGGGCACGAGTGGCGCCGCGAGTATCACCTGCCAGCGCCGGCGCTCGGCGGCCGACACCCGCATGGCCCCGGAGTGCTGCCCGTGCGCGAACCGATGCCGCATCATGGCGCCGAGCCGCGTCGCCCCGGCAAACCGCGCGGTGGCCTCTGGCACCAGCGCCAGCACCGCGCCCTCGGCGCGGATCCGGCGGTGGAACTCCACCTCCCAGAAGCCGCCTCCGAATGAGGCGGCGTGACGGTCGAGTGCCTCGCGCCGATAAGCCGCGTTGTCCCCCGCGATCTCCATGGTCGTGCGGATGGTCTTTCCCTCACTCGTCAGAAACGCGGAATATCTCAGGTAGAACACGGCGGCGTCGGTGACCGTCGCACTCTCGTCCAGCTCGAAACCGCCCCCCGCTCCTGTCGCCCCCGCATCGATGGCTTGCGTGAGCGCGCGCGCCCATTCGCGCGTCACCGAGCACTGCGCGATCGTGAATGCTACAACATTCCCGGTGGAGACTCCGAAACCGTGTGCCCAGAGTTGCGGGGTGAGCGTGCCCGGAGGGTAGCGCAGCACCCGCGCATTCGCTATCGACGACGCCGAGCGGGCGACCGCTTCGTCTCCGGAGGAGTCCACGACGATGATCTCGGAGGCCAGCTCCACGCAAGCATCGCGGAGGGATGAGAGGCATCTCTCGATCGATCCCGCTGCGTCGACACACGCGACGACCACCGATAGCTTGACCGCGCTCACGTGCTCAGTCCGCCTTCATCTCCTGGGAGATGAAGCGAGGCCAGGCGTTCAGCCCGGCCTCACTCTTCCGCGCACTCGCCGCGTCACGGGCAGGTGACGACGCCGTCCGTCTCTCCCGGCCCCACGTCGTTGCCGACGTGAATCGAGCACGAGTTTGCCGCTGCTGCGATCGACGAGTGCACACCGGTCGCCGACCAGCCCTTCGTGAGTCCGGCCGATGTGATGGTCAGCGTCACCATGGGCGTTGGCGAATAGTTCAGGGTCGTGAGATCCGTCGAGTACGTCTGATTGTCGGCGTAATATGCTTCCTGCGACCGGACGACGCCCTTCAGATCCATCTTGACCGCGGCAAAGTACGCTCTGTCCTTCGTGCCCTGGAACTTCGCCAGTGCGGTGAGCGCGAGGATGCCGATGACCACGACGACCGTCAGTAGTTCGATTAGTGTGAAGCCCTTGCGGGTGTGTGTTTTCATATGCCCAAACAGCCGGAGGACGCGCAGTCTACGCGCGAGCAGCACAAGCCTGCACCTGCACCAAGGCAGGCATGGTGCCAGAACACTCCTGTTTGCTAAGTCATTGATTTACAGGCAATTAGCCTGCCTCACCCTTTCTGTCCCACCCCCGGCTTGAGGCAGACTGCATGGTGATCGTGCAAGCTACCATAGCTTTTTGCCATGGGCTACCCACGCCGCCCGGCCGCTTCGGATACTGGCCACGCTCGCCGAGGTGGATGGCATCAGGAGGCTCTCCCCGGAAGCCGTGCACGATTCACCTCCCTGAAAGGCCCGGCTTGCTCGCTCCGCCAATCGTTCGTATTCTGGCCCCGATTCCCCATCACCCGGCAAGGAGGTAGCGCCAGTGCCAAAATATCTCATCGAGCGCGAGATCCCGGGGGCCGGCAAGCTCACACCGGAAGAACTGATCGCCATCTCACAGAAGTCCTGTGGCGTTCTCCAGAATCTCGGCCCGCAGATTCAATGGGTGCAGAGCTACGTGACTGGAGACAAGATCACCTGCGTGTACATCGCTCCCAACGCCGCGCTGGTCCGGGAGCACGCGCGACAGGGCGGTTTTCCCGCCAACCGGGTGGAGGAGATAAGAGCCGTGATTGACCCCACGACGGCGGAAGCGCCGGCGCGAGCGAATCCATCGTAGGGCTCCGACGGAGATCGCTCTCCGCCACCACCGACGCCGTTGTTGATTTACCTCGGAGGTTGAACGGCGACCAGAGCCGCGGTGATGACGAGGACCAGCGCTCCGATGGCGAGCTCCGCGCTCGCCGATCGCCGCAGCCGACCAGGTGCACCGGTACTTCCGAGCGAGGGGCGCACGCGGCGCCAGTTGTACGCTCCCGTCGCTGCCATCGGCACCACAGCGAGCAGCTTGAGCAGCAGCGTTCGACCGTAGCCGCTGCGCCATAGTGCCTCCAGGCTGCCGATGTGCAGCCAGGCGGTGACGGTTCCGGTGACGATGATCAGCGCCGCGAAGGCGAGCGCCGTCGGCGAGTACGCTTCGACGAGGTCCGCGACGGCCGAGCCCGCTGAGCCCTGTTCGAGCGCGAGCGCCGCGGGAAGCCCGACGAGCATCAATGCCAGCAGGCCGCCAAGCCAGCCGCCGCCCCCGAGCACGTGCAATGCGTCGGTGAGAACCACGCCCGCCGTCATGCGCTCGGCGGCAATGGCGTGACCCGAGAGCGCCGGCGTCACCGTGAGAGCCACGGCGCAGACCGACGCGACCCCCCATCCTGCTCGGATCCCGCGCCGGGCGATCGCGAACCCCGCGACCGCCCCAATCGCCAACCCAACCTGGATGAGCCAACCAGAGCCCCACACGGTGTCGACGAGCATCGCGCGAAGCATTCCGCCATCCGTCGCGTCGGCGCCGCCGTGCATTGCGTACGACTGCGCGAACAAGCGTGCAACCGCTACCGCCAGCAGCAATGCTGCCGCGATGAGGCCCAGACCTCCCGCTCGGCGCCTTCCGGTCTCGTCCAGCTCGGCGCCATACGGCACGGCACGCGCTGCCACGGGCGCCAGCACCAGCCAGCGGAACGCCACCACGCCCACCAGCGCCAGAATCGTGATGAAGGTGAGCCACCGAATGGCAACGTAGGCCGGGGCGGAGGCATTGACTTCACCCTCCGGCATCGCGCGCGGCAGGCCCTGCGTGTGCCGCTGCATCATCTCCACATGCGCGGGCGCCGGAATCAGCGGGGATCCGGTAGTGGGTGGTGTAACGGCACTATCCGTCCGCGGCAGCACGACGAAGTCGAAGCGCCCTCGCGAGGGGTGACCGTCTGCTCCAGCGGTTCTCCAGAGAATCGTGTATCGTCCGGCTCGGAGCGTTCCCTGCACCGCTGCCTGGATAGCGAGCGCCTGCCCGCCGATCGGCTGTAGTGGTCCCAGCGCCACCCGACTCGAGTCGGGGCCCAGAAGCGTGACAGTGCTGAATGCGAGCTCCGGCGCCTCGGAGAACCACAGACGAATCGTCGTCGGCGCCGCGGCAATCCGGGATTGCGAAGCCGGCTCGCTCCTGGTCAGGTGCGCGTGCGCCCACACGCGGAGCGGACACAGAAGGAGCAACACGCCCAGAGCGTACCGCGCCCCTTTCTGCCTAGCGATCATACCCGGCACTCCCGCCTCGATTGCTGGTCCCCATGGGCGCCATCTCCGTCATGACGGTATGGAATGGGCGCAATCGGAGGAAGAGCAGCCCACCGAGCGGCGCCCGCGAGCCATAGACACTCTCCAACGCTCCCGGCACTACGTTCACCGTTCCCTGCGCGCCGACGCCGATCGTCGCCCACGCCCATCGGCCGACCTCACGGATGTAACCGAGCGACAGCGCCGAGACATCGAAGACGCGCTCCGGGTCGAACGTGATCGAGCCCGGGAGCGACAACGGTACCGGCCCGTCGAGCGCGAGATCTTCCGCGCTCTTCTGCACGTACTCGGCGCGGGCAGTCAGTGTATTTCGCGCGTCGAGCACCGCATCGCTTTCGAGAAGCGCTCCGTGTGTCGTCGCGCTACGTCCCGAGTGCCTGTTCGCACCCCAGATGAGCGCGCTGGACCATTGCCCATCCCTGCCGAGCTTCATCCCATGGAGGATCGAGGCGGTGACACGGTGCATCGATTCCTCAGGCCGAAGCGCTTCAGGCGACTTGAGGTAGCCGAATCCGACCGCGGCGCTCCAGTTCTCCGATGGATTGACCGTCACGCGCGCCGAATAGGAATCGAGGTGAATCGGGTCGATGTTCCAGCGGCGATCGTCCGGCTCCCGGCCATTGAACACCGAGCCCTCGAGCTTCGCCCTGCGCGTGAACAGTCCCGCCGTGAGCACGCCGAAGCTGATGTGTGTCGCATCCTGCCAGTGGTGGGTCAGGTTCGCTGTCGGGATATCCATCGCCGATGGCCGATGCATGAACGCAACCGGTCCGAGGGCCGGCTCGCCCGAGGGAGCCGCATAGAGCGACCAGGCCACATCCCGGGCGAACGGGCGCTCGTACAGGACCCCGAGCTCCATGAGAAAATCGTGCGGGTGCTGGCGATCGTGGAGCGGCTCGCCCCTGTACATCTCGCCCGACTGCAGGAGCAGTGGATAGCCGCGACCACCGACGGTGGCCGGATCGACGCTCAGCATCGTCCGCGCCTGAAACATGCCGCCCCCGATCTCGCGGCTCGCCATCAGCATGGCCCAGTTGAGCGAGCCAATCTGATGGTCGCCTCGCGGGCCTTGCTGCGCGTCGTACTGGCCAAAGATGAACCCGTGAACCATGACATCCCATCCGCGCGCCGGGATGTGGCGCGAAGGCAGGCTCACCGCATCCGGGATCCACGTCGTCCCCGATCCCATGCGCTCGGTGGAAATGCCGAGCGCGCCGGTCATCATCGCCATGCCGTGCATCTCGGCCATGTCCGGCATCGAGTCTGGCATCGGGGCGTGGTGCATCGTGTCGTGCGGTGTCATCCGCATGGGCGACCGGGCGCTGTCGCGCATCAGTATCGATGGGCGCGCCTTTTTCTTGGTCGAGTCCACGCGAGTGGAATCGGCGTGGTGCTGATGCTGCTGGGCTGGTAGCGAGACGGCGACGAGAGACACCGCGAGCGCGCCGGTGACGGCGCGGGCGAGCTGCAACAAGGACATGAAGAATCCAGAATGAGAGGCCACGACATGCACGCATCGCGCGATCGCATGTCAACTCCGTCCCGGTGCGGCGCACACGGGACGACTCCCGATACGAGCTGAGAGAGCCTAGCTCTTTGGAGGGGGCGGCTCGGGACCGACGGCGCGCGCGAGCAGCGTTCCGTCCGCCGTGACCGGAACGCCGGATGCGGCGTCGGCGACGACCGGAGCTCGATCCGGAGTCGTGACCGCCAGCGTCACGGCACAGCTGGCCACTGCCTCACAGCAGCGCACGGAGCCGGACGTCTTACAGGGCACGCGCGGGCTGTCGTGATGCGTGCCGCTGCGGCCCATCGCGTGCTCGCTGGATCGATGGATATCCGCCGAGGGTTGCGATTCGCGCCCATGGTTGGCGCACGCGTAATCAGGCCCCGCCAGTGCCGGCTGCAGCATCAGCGACATCGAGAGAAGTCCCAGGAGGCGACGGACCATCATGATGGACACTAGCGACGGGCTTCCTCTTCCGGTACTGGGGCTGGCGTCGTCCCGTGCTGGCGTGGGTCTCGTCTGTCTTATATTTATCTCATAATGCCTCGCTTCATCGAACGAAAGGACTGTCACTGATGCGCTCACGGCACGTGATACTGGCTGCCGCGCTGTTCACCTCGGCATGCTCGTCCGCGAAGTCGGCGGCGCCCAACACCCGCGGCACACCGGCACCGAAGGGCTCGCGGTCTGAGCGCGACACCGTTGTCGTGCGGGACCCGGAGCTCGAGAAACGTGTGGGACGCCTGGAGATACGACTGCTCGAGAAGGAGGCGCAGGTCGAGGACCTTCACGCGCGGCTGAACGACGCGCGTGCCGAAGTCGTGCGGGCAATGGCGAAGCTGCCGACGGCCGCCAACAGAGCGCAGGCGGCATCTGGGATGGCCGAGGCAGAGGTCGCCCTCCAATCGCTCAAGTCGAGTGCCGCGCCCAGGTCGCCCGAAGTCGCTCAGGTGACAGCGATGATGAGGCAGAGCGCAACCGAATTCGACGAGCGAAATTACAGCGGCGCGTTGTACCTCGCGAACCAGGCGAAGGCGGTTGCCTCCTCGTACCGCGGGCCCGTGGCCGAGGGCGACCGCCAGGACATGCGAGCGGGTGAGGCAGCGTTCGCGCTTCCGATTCGCCTGAGCGTGACCAGCCGCGGCAATGTGCGAGAAGGACCAGGGACCAGCTTCTCGATCGAGTTCGCCGTCGAGCCCGGAACGGTTCTCGCTGGCCTGTCCTATACCGATGATTGGATCCGTGTGCGCGACGAGGGCGGGCGCAGCGGCTGGATCTTTCGCTCGCTCGTGGCACGGCCGTAATCAGGTCGTCGCCTTGGCGGACCTCCGCCCCTGGATGACCCGATCCCGCCCCTTTCGCTTGGCCGCATAGAGCGCCGCATCGGCGACGGCGATGATCGCCTGTGGCACGTCGGCGTCCTTCGGGTACTCCGCTACGCCGATGCTCAACGTGATCTGCTCGCCGTGGAACTTCTGCTCGGCGACCCGCGCCCGGATCCGCTCCGCCAAGTGCAGCGCACCCTCGGCCGACGTCTCCGGCATCACGACGGCGAATTCCTCGCCTCCGTACCGTGCGACGCAGTCCATGGCACGTGTCGCCTCCCGCAGAATGGCGGCGATCTTCTTCAGGACTTCGTCGCCCTCCGGGTGGCCGAACGCGTCATTGAATTCCTTGAAGTGATCGACATCGGCCATCAGCACCGAGAACTCCCGATTGTTCCGGTAGGAGCGCACTCCCTCGTCCTTGAGTCGCTGCATGAGGAAGCGATGATTCACCAGCCTCGTGAGACCATCGGTGACCGAGAGCCGCTCCAGCTCCTCGTTCTTGCTGCGAAGCGTTGCGTTGATGACGTCGAGCTCCCTGCGCCCTTCGCGAAGCCGCGACACCATGTGGTTGAACACGGTTGTGAGCGCTCCGACCTCCCCCCCTCCGGCCTCGGGGAGATCCACCGCCAGGTCTCCGGCAGCCACTTCGATGGCGCCGCCCGTCAATCGATCCAGCGGCCGGACGATGAGGAGACCGAAGCGATAGCCGCTCGCCGCCACGGCGATCAGCAGCAGGGTCATGATCACCAGAGCCATGTCGCGAAAGTGTCGCACCTGGTGAAACGCCGCGTCCGCGGAGACCGCGGCCACCACCGCCCACGCCACCTGCGGTACCCGCTCGAGCGTGCCCACGACCTCGTGGCCGCGCCGGTCGACCAGAGGGACCACCGCCTGCTCCCGCCTCGTCAGACGCTCGAGCGCGACTGGCGACAGCGTCGTCGCGATGAGTCGCGCTGAGATCTCCTCGGAGCTGGCGATGAGCGCGCCGTTGCTCGTCATGAGGCGGATCGATCCACCTCCACTGCTGTCGTGCGCGAACTCGCGCAGCAAACCCTTGAGGGGCGCGAGATTGATCTCGGCGGCAAACGCGCCGATGAGCTGGCCGTCGGTGCTCTTGACGGGGACGGCCACGATCAGGTTGCCCTTGCCGGTGTTCGCGTCCCAGTAGGCGTCGCCGACGAGCTGGCTCTGCGAGCGCAGAGCCTTCACCCAGTCGGCCGGAAGCCGAACCGACGTGGGTCGCCCGGAGCTCGTCGCCAGAACGTTTCCCCTGAGGTCAAGCGCCATGAGCTGGTCGAAATCCTTGAACCGCTCGTGGATCGAGCCGAGGTAGTCGCCGAGCCGCTTGCGATTGGGCAGACCCCCTCTCTCCCTGTCGCGAGGCAAGCGGCCGAGGTTGTTCCCCACTTCCTCGGAGCTGGCGAACACGCGCAGATCGTACAGACGCTCCTTGAGCCACACACCGATGGCCCGGGCGCTCTGGCCACTCTCGGACAGGAGATCCTGTGTGATCTTCGCCTCGAGCGCACGCCGACTCTGAGCGTAGGCGATCCCCATCGTGATTCCGGACGGGACCAGCGTCGCGAGAATCGCGAACAGCACGATCCTGTTCCGGATGCTGTCGAGACGAGGTAGCGCCAGAAAACGGGACCGCGTGGCGTCGGCGGACGAGCCCATCACGCGATCACGCGAAGGCCGATCCCTGTCGAGCATGCCGAATGAGCCGTCATCGGTATGGGCCGGTGGGGGTGGGCGCACTGGAAGAGACGCCCGGTCCGGGAATCGTCGCGATCCTCGCGAGACAGCGCGCTACTGTCACATAGACGAATGCGCAGGGCGGGGAGCAACGTGCTGCACCGCCCGCCCGGTGGACGCGGCGGGTCGGCGTGGAGCCGCGCGCCGGCCCGACCTTGACCGGGCCGCGCGCCCTTGGTTATGATCGAGCCATGCGGCGCACCATGTCTCCTGCCACCGTCTGGTATTATGCCTACGCGACCCGCTTCTCCGGGCGCGGACGGAGGCGATCGCGCGACTGGCGATGAATCGCTGCTTGTTCCGTACGCGGCCCGTGAAGCTCACGGGCCGCTTTTTTTCCAGCTCGCCGGCCAAGCGAGGACCTATGGGTGAGAGCATTCCCGCTGTTCCTGATACGGTGGCGCGATCGACAATCGCGACGTTCCCGCACGCCCTGGAACAACGGTACGAGTCGTACACGAGCGAGGACCACGAGGTGTGGAGCATCCTGTACGAGCGGCGGATGGCCACGCTGAGAGATACCGGAAGCGCCGTCTTCCTCGACGGCGCCGACCGCATCGGCCTGCTCCCCGGCCGCGTGCCCAACCTGTCCGAGATCAATCGCAGGCTCGGCGCCACCACGGGTTGGGTCGCCATCGGCGTGGGAGGGTTCATCCCGGCCGCGCAGTTTTTTCGCTCACTGGCCGGTCGCCGTTTCCCGACCACACTGTCCGTGCGGCCCCGAGAACAGCTCGACTACCTTCCGGAGCCCGACATCTTCCACGATGTCTTCGGACATGTGCCCCTCCATTCCGATCCCGTGTTTGCGGACTTTCTGCACCGCTTTGGATGCCTCGCGGCCGCAGCGGACAACGAGGCCGAAACGCAAGCGATGGCCCGTCTTTTCTGGTTCACCGTCGAGTTCGGACTCATCCGCGAGCGAGGGCGCGTGAAGGTGTACGGCAGCGGTCTCATCTCCTCGCACGCCGACGCGGCGAACGCGCTCGGCTCGGGATGCGCGCGCCGTCCCTTCTCCCTCGAGGCGGTGCTCGCCCAGCCGTTCGAGATAGACCACTTGCAGGACGTGCTGTTCGTCATCGACTCGTTCGACCAGCTCTTCACCGCGGTGGAGGAGATCGCCGCGCGAAGGCGGGCCATTGCGTGAGATCGCGCTGCGGATCGCGCGCGTAGCAAATACCAGCAGGGCCACTTTCCCTTCGGAGATCTGTCTGCTTCGCTCTCTTCTCGTTCGCTCACTCGCAAGGGCCGGAGCGCTCGTATTGCTGCTGCTCGCGGTGAGTCCTTCCGCTGCTTCGGCTCAGGATACGACAGCAACTATCCGGGGACGATTGGTCGGCGCGCGACCGGACTCGCTGTCCAATCTTGCCGTCGTTCTGACAATCCGCATATCTGGCCGCCAAGCAGAGCGAGCTCGGGCGCTCACGGACAGTGCCGGCCGCTTCGTGTTCGCGCATCTGCGGCCCGCGTCGTATACGCTGATCGTGCGACGTCCCGGTCGTGAGGCGACGACGCGCTCGCTGAGGGTCACCGCCGGTGAAGTGGCCGACATCGTCCTCGACGTTGGCCATTCCGTCACCGAGCTCGCGACCGTTGTCGTGATGGCTGCCCGCCCCCTGCACGTGATCGGCCACCTACCCGATGTTCAGGACGGAGTCATCTACAGCGGCAAGAAGACCGAGGTCATCGTCATGGACAGCCTGCACGCCAACCTGGCGCGTGACGTCGAGCGACAGATTCTGGGGCGTGTGCCGGGCGCGCATTTCTCCGAGACCGGTGGCGCCGGATTCCCGTCCAACGGCGTCGGGTTTCGCGGCCTGGACCCCACCCAGTCCGTGGAGGTGAACACCCGGCAGAACGGCGTCAATATCGCCGCCGACGTGTACGGCTACCCCGAGACGTACTACACTCCGCCCGCCGAGGCCCTGGAGCGCATCGAGGTCGTGCGTGGCGCTGGCTCACTCGCGTTTGGACCGCAGTTCGGTGGCGTCGTGAACTACGTGACCCAACACGGCGTGGCGAACACTCGGCCCACCTTCAGCACCGCGCAGACGAGCGGGAGCTTTGGGTTTATCAATTCCTTCAGCGCCCTCTCCGGTGGGACGGTCGGGTGGACGTACTACGGCTTCGCGCACTATCGGAGCGAGGACGGATGGCGCCCCAACTCGGACTACCGGCAAGCGGCCGGTTATGCGAGCGCCACCTATCGCGCCTCCGACCGGCTGACATTGGGGGCCGAGCTGACGGTGTATCGGAATCGAATCCACATGGGCGGAGGTCTGTCGGATGACGCGTTCGCCCGTGATCCCTCGCAATCGTTCCGCGCGCGCAACTGGCTCGCCAGCCCCTGGAACCTGGCCGCCGTGCGAGCTCACTATGACGTCGCGCCCGACGTTCGCCTCGAGACAACGCTGTCTTTCCTCTCCAGCGACCGCCACCTGATCTGGCGCAACGGGGAGGGTGGCGCGGCGGCACCGGATGGCATCGATCCGGCCACTGGAGAGTTCGTGCCACGCGAGATCGAGCGCGAGACTTTCCAGAACGTCACTCTCGAGTCACGGCTCCGCATTGGACATGAGCTCTTCGGCCGGCCGAGCACTCTGGCGACCGGAGTGCGGTTCCTCACGGGTAGCATGCGACGCTTCGAGGGTGGACCGGGCTCGACGCGGGCCGACTTTGACATGCGACTCGTCGGTGGCACCTGGGAGCGAGCCCTCCGCTTTCGCTCGCACAGCGCCGCGGCTTTTGCCGAGGAGCTCATTCATGTCACCGACCGGCTCTCGGTCACACCCGGAGTCCGCCTCGAGTATCTGCGCTCCACCGCCGCGGGCTACACGGATGTGGATTCGAGTTTCGCTCCGCGCACTTTCGCTAACCCACTGCTCGGTATCGGGGCGGAGTTCGCGCTCTCCGCAGGAACTGCGGTCTATGCCAACATCTCCGAGGCCTATCGCCCGGTTCTCTACGCCGCCCTCACGCCGTTCGGCAGCATTACCCGCGTGGACCCGGCGCTCCGGACCGCTCGCGGGTACAATGCGGACATCGGCTGGCGCGGCACCGTCGCCGGCGCAATCAAGTTCGACGTCGGCGCGTTCTACCTCGGATACCACGACCGCATCGGCACACGCACCGCTCTGGATGCCTCTGGAGAGTTCAGCGAGAGAGCCAACATCGGGAACAGCGTCCACCGCGGTATCGAGGCATACCTCGAGCTCGATCCCCTGTCGCTCGCTGGCGGTGAGGCGCTCACCCGATCTGTCGGAACGCTCGATCTCTTCACCTCGTTCGCTTACGTGGATGCGCGTTACGTGTCCGGCCCGTTCCGGACCAACAGGGTTGAGCAGGCACCGCGCATCGTGAACAGAGCCGGCATCACCTATACGCGTGGGCCCGTGGCCACGACCGTTCAGGCCAGCTTCACCGGCGCATCGTTCGGCGACGCGAACAATTCCCTCCGCTCCACCGCGGATGAGACGGCCGGTCTCGTGCCGGCGTACACCGTTCTGGACGGCTCGGCGCGCGTGCGCGTCGCTGGCTGGCTGACGCTCAGCGGCGGAATCAATAACCTCGCCGACGCACAGTATTTCACGAAACGGACGGGCGAATATCCAGGTCCCGGAATCCTTCCCGGCATCGCGCGCAGTTTCTACGCCGGGATCCGAGCGACGTTCTGATCGCCGCCTTTCAACGGCGTGGTCGCGTGGGCCGTCGCCACGACCGGCGCGTGCGGTACGTCAACCGTGCCCGTGCCGGTGGTGGATGTCGGGGTAGTGGGGATGTGTATGGACGATCGGGTCGTGCTCATGCCGGTGGCTGTGCGGCTCCCCCGCAGGGTCGTCCCGTCCGTGAACATGCCGGTGATGGTCGTCATGAACGTGAAGGTGCTCGTGCTCCATCGCGTCATGACGATGCTCGTGCACGTGCCGCTCGGTCAGATGCAGCCACACGCCCACCGCCATGATCGCTGCGGCTGCCACGAAGAGCGCGGTCGGACGCTCGCGAAACACGACCAGCGAGACTCCGGCACCAACGAAGGGAGCGACCGAGAAGTAGGCGCCGGTGCGGGCGGTGCCGAGCTGTCGTAGTGCGAGCACGAAGAGAACCAGGCTGACCCCGTAACTCAGAAACCCCAGGAGAAGGGCGCCCCCGACGCGCGGCAGCGATGGCCACGTCGCTCCCAGTAGAAGGGCGATCACCGTGTTCACGCTGCCCGCTGCGATTCCCTTGAGCATGGCGATCTGGACGGGATCACCCGCCGACACCTTCTGCGTGAGGTTGTTGTCGATCGCCCAACAGAGGCATGCACCGGCAACGGCCACTGGGCCGGATATGCCCCCCCACGCGAGCCGTCCCTCCCACGACAGCAGCGCGCCACCAGCGATGATCGCCGCCATGCCGAGTGCGATCCGTCGATCGAAGTTCTCTCGAAAGACGAACCACGCGAGGAGCGCTGTGAGCGCACCTTCGAGGTTGAGCAGAAGAGACGCACCGGAGGCGGGCGTCCGCGTGAGCCCGATCATCAGCAATACGGGACCGACCCCGCCGCCGAAGAGGATCGCGCCCGCGAGCCATGGAAAATCCTTGCGTTCGAGCGACGCGTCGCGACCCATCGCCGCGCTTCGATGGCGCCGAACCCACACCAGCGCGAGTCCGGCGCCAGAGCCCAGGTACAGCAGCCCCGCCAGCAGTTGAGGAGTTTCCGCTCGCAGCAATTGCTTCGCGAACGGCGCGCTCGCGCCGAAGAGAACCGCGGCCAGCAGTGCCGCTCCCACGCCCCGGTGGCTGCGACCATCGGACACAGCGCGGTCAAACATCAGAGCTCACGCATGGTGCGCGAAACATTCGGGGCGCTCCCCATCAACAGCAGTCGTCCGCGCAGGCGGAGTGTCCTCGAACTCCGGCGAATCCCTCCCGGGCGATGATCGGCACCATGGCCAACGCCGCGACGGGATCGGCCCACCACCAGCCGAGCACAGCGTTGACGAGGAGACCTCCCAGGAGGATCGCCGACAGGTAGGCGCAGAGTGACGTCTGCTTCGCTTCGGCCACGAGCGTGCCACTGCCCATCTCGAGCGCGACAAGGCGCTTCGCCCGCGCGAGAACGGGCATCACGAGCAAGGAGAGCGCCGCGAGCACGATTCCGATGGTGCTCTGGCTCGGGGCTCGGCGCAGTACCAGGACGTTCACGGCATCGTACGCGACGTACGCTGCGAGGGCGAGAAACAAAGCTCCGATGATCCGGAGTCCCATGCGCTCGGAGGCTTCGCGTCGAGCGGGATCGACATCGGCACGCAGCCGCCACAGCGCAGTGCCGCTGGCTGCCAGCTCGATCACGCTGTCGAGGCCAAAGCCCACCAGCGCGACGCTTCCCGAGACGAGGCCTGCCGCGATGGCCACCGCGCCCTCGAGCACGTTGTAGGCGAGCGTCGCCACGTTCAAGCGGGCGCTCCGCCTCGCGAGCACCTCGCGAGCCGGATCACGCCGATGCGCCAGCTGTCCAGTGGTCATGATCCGGAGTGTCGCTGAGCGGTCATCGCCCAGACCTGGAGGCCGCGATCAGGACCGCGCCGATACAGCCCAGCCGAAAACGCGCCCGATCGCGGCTGAAAGATATCTCGACATCGACCACCACGTGCTATAGCTTGTCATCTCGGGCGTATCGAGATCCTGTCACGCTTCGCCGGTTCCCATCGGTCAAATGGCGGTTCTAGCCGCGCGGTCGGCGCGTTCGCGCGCCGCACGAACTTTGCTGGCGCTCCTGACGATCGCACAATTTTCCGCGATCGGCCTGGCGGCGTTCGGTGACGTACGCGCGCCGTCGCGCCTCGCCGCGCACATCGAGCAGCCGGGCAATCGCGGCCACTATTCGCACGACGAGGCGACGTGCACCGCGTGCGCGATTCGGCATCTCGTCTCGCCGCTTCCCATACCGCCGCGCCTCGCCCTCACCGCCTCGCTCCAGCCCGTCGCATGTGCGCGCGAGCTCGAGACCACCATCACGGGCAAGCGCCGCAGTCCCTCCTCTCCCCGCGCTCCCCCGGCGCGCGCCTGAGCGAGTAGGGTTTCCGCTCCACAGGCGGCTCCGCCAGTCACGCGTTAGCTAGTCAGCCTGCCAGGTCGCGCGCCTGACTTGCGACACGCGTCGATCTAGCGAGTCCGCCAGCACATCCCAAAAAAAGCACCCTGCTTGCCGCGTACCGCGCGGTGCTCGTGGTCGCGATGTCGCGGCCCCCTCGTCAGCGACGAGGGGACAGCACACCCGGGCCGCATCGCGATCCACATCGATCGCGGACATGGCGACTGCGAAACTCATGAGGTCAGCATGCATCACCAATCGCTCCGATGTCACCGCGATCGTTCGCGAGGCCGCTCTCCCTGGCTCTCTGCGGGGCCGACCCTCATCCCCGCATGGGTCGTGTGCGCGTTCCTCGGGGCGGCTTCTGCCGGCGCGGCGCAGCAACCTGACAGCGTATCCCGTCGCGATTCGATTCGGGCGGTGCGGGATTCCACAATTCTTCAGCGCGAGGCGGAGCGCATTCGCAGGGAGCCGCGCGGGCGCATCGATGTGCCGGCACTGACCATCCCGACCGCGCCCACCGCCGGGCTGCCGCTTCGATTGACGCGACAGCAAGCCATTCGCGAGGCGCTGGCCCACAATCCCACGATCCAGGTGGCTCGTGAGCAGATCGCGCAAGCCGAGGCTCGCGTTACCCAGGGTTATGCCCTCCCCGAGCCGGCGATCGGCGTCAGCGTGCTCGGGCAGTCCGGGGTACTCCGGCCGCATACCGCAACCGAGACGGACTTCACCCTCGGCGTCACCCTTCCGTTTCCACAGAAGATCCGCCTGCGCGGACAGGTGGCGCGCGGCGACCTGGGAAACGCCGACCAGCTCTACGCGCTCCAGCGCCAGCTCGTCGTGCTGCAGACGAACAAGGCCTATGACTCGCTGCTCGTGTCGCTCCGGCACCGAGAAGATCTCGCGGAGGGGCGCCGACTGAATGAAGATTTTCTGTTCAAGACGAGGGCGCGCTTCAACGCTGGCACCGCGGCCAAGCTCGACGTGATCAAGGCGCAGGTGGCGGTTGCGCAATCCGAGAACGACCTGATCGCCAACGAGCGCGGCATCGCCAATGCACGCGCGGGCCTCAATCGACTGCTCGGCCGACTTCTCGGCGCTTCCGTCGAAGCCGCCGACAGCCTCGGAATCCCGGATGCGCCGCCGGACTTCGACCGTCTCGAGCGTCTGGCGATGGTTAATCGACCCGAATTGCTCGGGCTCGCCGCGCAACGATCAGGCGCGCTGGCGGCCCGACGGCTCGCGCAGCAGTTCTTCCTGCCGGATGTCAGCGTCAGCGTGTCTCGCAACAATGTGTACGGCAACGAGGCCGTCTACTCGACCGGAGTCGGCATCGGCGTCCCGCTCTTTCCCTGGCAACATCAGCGTGGAGAAGTCGCTGAGGCTCGCCATCGCGATCTCGAGCTGGCCGCGCAGTACCGCGATCTGAGCGCCCAGGTCGGAGAGGACCTGAGAAATGCCTACGCGACCGCGACGACGTCTCTGCGCCAGGCGATCTACATCCGCGATCAGCTGCTGCCGGCGGCCCGCGAGCAGTATCGCGTCGCCTCGGTCAGCTACGGCCTCGGAGGATCATCCGCTCTCGAAGTCATCGATGCGCAACGGACACTTCTCGATGCTCAGACCCAATACGCCGCGGCCCTGGCCGCCGCAAACGATGCCATGGCCGATCTTGAACGCGCGACCGGTGCTTCCTTCGTCGTCGATCTCAGCGGTGCCAACAATGACCGATAGTCGCGGCGGTTTTCACACGATGACCGTTCGGCTGTCCCCACGACTCCGCCGGGCCTCGGTGCGCGGGACGCCCCTCTTGCTTCTTGCGAGCTCAGCCATCGCCATCGGATGCACGCGTCAACCCTCCGACAACGCCGGCAGAGCGGCCAGCGACGGCGCCACGCCGCCGAGTGGGGTCAGTTCGCCAGCGGGATCCGCATCGCGAGAATCGACCGGGGGAAGCGTCATCGTCGTGCCCGCCGAGCAGCGCGAGCGCGTGAGCGTCCAGCCGGTCACGGTTGCGAGCTTCCGGCCGACGCTTCAGAGCACCGGCACCGTGGCCTTCGATGCCGACATCTCCACGCCCGTCATCGCCCCCTTCTCGGGGCCGGTGATC
>JBBSGP010000030.1:0-37145 GCA_038253885.1 Gemmatimonadales bacterium
ATGCGGTGCTGGTTCTTCGTCTGCTTCCGTCGTACTCTTCGCATGGGTGGTGTCCTCGGGAACGAGTGGAGATCCTTGGTCGGATTCACACTCTAGTACCGTGGCACCACCTGAATTTCAACTAGCCCGGGGACTCACCCATGCGAGCGTCGTTACGCGACGCACGGGAATGCTGGTCACCGCTTAGTCGACAAACACACCAAAAACGGCGCGCCAAGACAGGCAGGCCGTTTGCGGAAATCCCCGTATCACACAATCCCGGCACGGTGCGCCGGGTGCGCCATGCTAACAGAGTGCGATGAAGCGCTGAGGCTGTCTCCTCAGTAGGGAGCCATAGGATCACGTTGCCCTGGCACCCGTCGACTGCGCTTACCGCCCACTTCTCTTGATTCACAATTTTTCATGGGCCCGACCACCAACAGCTTATTCGGAGCGGAGGAGTTGGTGAGTGAGGCCATTAGGGGCGTGGAGGAGCTGAGCATACCGCTGAGACAAGCAAACTGTGCTGGATGACGCAACAAGAATCACCTCGCAGCAGCAGCCCGAGATCGCGATGGAAAACCCAGCCGGCGCGGAGGGGACCCGCGAGTTCACCCGCGAGTGCGTCGCGCGCCCAATGGCGCCATGACGCGCAACTCGTTGTCCTGCTTAGTGGCCAGGGACGGAATCGAACCGCCGACACGCGGATTTTCAGTCCGCTGCTCTACCAACTGAGCTACCTGGCCAACAATGCCACGGAATGTAACACCTTGCTTTTTCAAGGGAAACGGAATCCGCGGCAACCATTCCCTCCGCGCGCACGGCAACCATATCGCCACGCGTCAGTGTCCGTGTAGGAGATGAGCCACCCTCCTCCTCCACCAACCGCGAGCGCTTCCTGACCTGCCGAACCCGCACCGTACTCTTGCTCACCATCGCAGCTACCGCTGCGCTCGGTGTCCCACGCACGCTCACCGCTGAGTCGATCGACACGACCGCCGCGCTCCAGTCCCTCCGCGATTATGCTTCCGCCTGCGCGCTCGACCATGGCCGGCTCTGGGGTCACTCGCTCTGCGGACCGATCGCGCTCGTGGACCGCACAACCCGTCTCAGCATCTCGAACGACACACTCCCAGACCGAGCATACCTCCCTTACATCGACGCGTTCATCGGCGTCCTACCCACTTCGCTGGGCATCGCCAACACATCCGTCGAATGGAAAGGGCGCCGGTGGGCGCTCGTCGTCCTGCCGGCACCGCTGGACCGCTTCGACCACACCGCTCTCCTCGTCCACGAGGCATTTCACCGAGAGCAGCCAACGCTGCTCCTCGGCGGTAGCGACCCGGCAAACCCACATCTCGATGAGCTCGAAGGACGGCGCTGGCTGCGTCTCGAGCTGCGCGCTTATGCGGCGGCGCTCGCGGCCGATGCTGCCGCCGGTCGTACGCTCACGATGGACGCCCTGCTCTTCCGGGCACGCCGGCATGCTCTCTATCCCAGCGCGGACTCGATCGAACCGGCTCTCGAGATGCAGGAAGGTCTCGCCGAATACTCCGGCGTCCGGCTCGCCCTCGATCTCACGAGCGAGCCCGTCACACGCGCCATCGCGCGTATCCGCGACTTCGAGAAAACTCCCTCCTTCGTGCGTTCGTTCGCGTACGCAACCGGACCGGCGATCGGTCTCTCCCTCGACCGCTACGCCGATGGGTGGCGCGACACCATACGCCACACGCACGACCCAGCCACCCTGCTCGCGAGAGCGCTCCACTTCCGCGCGCCACCGGATCTCCAGCGAGTGGCCGAACGGCACGCCGGACGTTACGGGGGCGATGAAATCCTTCGAGAGGAGAATACCCGCGACTCGGCGAGACGCTCGCGACTCGCTCTCTACCGTGCCCGACTCATGGCCGGGCCGACGCTACTCCTCCGCCAACGCTCGCTCAATCGCAGCTTCGATCCGAACAGCCTCGTCCCCTTCGACAGCAGCGCGACGATCTATCCCACAGGCATCTTCAGCTCCGCCTGGGGCTCCCTCGAGGTCACATCCGGAGGAGCCCTCGTGGCAAACGATGGAACGTGGATCCGAGTCATCGCTCCTCCTACCCTGCCTGACCAAGGGAGCCGGACGGTCCAGGGCGAGGGATGGACGCTCTCACTTTCGCTGCGCTGGACCATCAGAACTGTTGCATCTGGCCAACCCGACATGGAGGTCATCACTTCCTCCTCACTCCCCTGAGCACCTGGGCCTGCTTTCTAGGCTCCCAACGGCCCTCCCGAGAGCACGTTGTAGCACGTTTGCACGGGTAACCAGCGCGTCGCAACGCGCACGGTTAATGCCCTCCCACAGGCGGTCAGCACCTTTGTGTCCGCCCGTTGGAGGTTCTACCCATGCGTTATCCAGCTCTGACACTGCTCGTGCTCGGCACCGCGGCTCTCACGGCGTGTGTCCAGCGCCCGATCCTCATGCACTCGGCCGGCGACGTCGCCCTGTCCGGGCCACGACTCATCGCCACTCTATCCGCTACCGGCCCCGGTACCACCAGAACGAGCGAGGAGACGCCGTCGACTCTCGGGGGCCTCGTGCGGGTGGGTACGGTCATCGTCGCACCCGCCGACACCGGAGGACACGCGAAGGCCACACTCGTTCTCCGGGACGCCTTTCCCGGTGCACACCCCTGGCACATCCATCTCGGTACCTGCGGTGACGAACACGGGATCGCCGGCATGAGAGGCACCTATCCTCCGGTGAATGTCGGGCCGGATGGCAGAGGCCGATCGGTAGCGCTTCTTCCCTTTTCCACTCCAGAAAGCAGGGCGTTCTCCGTGATAGTCCACGCGTCGGCTGCGGATACGACCTCGATCGCATGCGGCAATCTCTCGAGCCCGAGATAGGCGAGACGCAGCGACTGCCGGCAGGCTATCCGACACCAGGAATTTCTTGACAGCAGCGGCCGTTGTCGGCAGCATTTGGCGTCCGCGACTCCCTACCGGGGAGCGCCCCATGCCGAGGTCTGTCCATGACGATCCGCCGGTTCGTCATCGCTGCTTCGATGGCTCTCTTGCTCGCGGCGGCTGCGTGCCGTTTGCAGGAGACGCCCCGTCCCAGCACGATCGACAGCACGCGCGGTACTGCCGGATCCATCACGACCCGCACCACGCCGGGTGCTGACAGCTCACGCCGTCCGTCAGCGAGCTCGGCCGGACTGCGACGACAGTGACCTAGAGCGGATCGTCGTCATCCCCGTGACGGTGACGTTTCCGATCCGGGATGCTCACCTTCCCCTTCACCCGCTCATAGGAGACATCGCCGCTACCTTTGTGGCCGACGTCGAAGTCGCCGCCCACGTCGTGGACCGCAATCTCACCAGAGCCGTCCGATCGAACGACAACGCTGCCGCTGATTCCCGACGCCTCGATGTCGCCAGAGCCATCCGACTCGACCGTCAGCGTGCCCGTGACGTTGGTCACCGTGATGTCCCCTGACCCGTCGTTGACGCGCACATCGCCTTTCACGCCGCGGATCTCGATGTCGCCGGAGCCATCATCGACAACGACCCCCCCAGCATCCTCGATCAGCAGGTCCCCTGAGCCATCCTTCACATCGACGGCCTCGACGCCACGGATCTCCGTGTCGCCACTGCCGTCTTCCACCCGAAGCGGGAGTCCGCTGGGCACCTCGACCACCATGTCGAGCGACTGTTCGCTGCGCCAATTCATCCCGCGATGCTCAGGGATGTCCGCCCGGACCACCACTTCGTTCCCGACGCGCTCGGCGACGAGCTTGATCTCACCGAGAAGATCGCGCGATGACGCACGGGCTTTCCCCGTTGCCCGTGCCTGCGCGAGACCCTTTCTGCCCTGAATCTTCAGATCACCAGCCAACCCCACGATCCGGATGGAGGTCGCACCGGAGATCGCTATCGACGCCGACCGATCCTCCGTGTAGTCGCTGCTGAAAAGCTGGGCCTGCGCCACACCGCCGCTAGCGGCCAGGGCGATGGCGATGAGGATCGGAGCTCTCATGAGTGATTCCATGTCTGCAGGTGGATGGCACGGCTGACGGAGGCCGTACGGCTCCCCCGCCAATGCTGGTTTCACTCGATGTGACAGCCAAGGACTCAGGATGGATTGTGGGGCTCGCGTCCACGCGCTCTTCAGGGGGCTGGCCCATCTACCGCTCCAGCTTGAACCCCGGGTCCACACGGACCCTGTCCACCGCATTTCCGACCGCCCACCCTGTGGCGTACATCCATTGGGCTACGCGCGTGAGCTTGCCGTAGTCGATCCGTGATGGCTCGTCACGCGGTGTGTGATAGTCAGGATGAAGCAGCGTCGAGAACTCTACCGCCGGGATGCCTGCCCGCGCGTACGGTAGGTGATCGCTGCGGAAGTACCATCCCTCGGGGTGAGTAGGGCGGTCCCATAAGCTGTCGATCGCAAATCGGGACGTGCCGGCATTGGCCTCGAGCGCCATCGTGACGAGCGCCGCCGAGTTCCGGTGCGGAGGCTGCGACCCGAGCAGAGCGGCACTGTCGGGGGAGTTTCGGCCGATCATGTCGGCGTTGAGAACGGCCACGATCGCGGTCGCCCGTACGGTCGGATGCCGCGAGAACCAGCGAGAACCGAGCAGCCCGCGTTCCTCCGCGCCGTGCCAGACGAAGAGCGCCGAGCGCCGGGTAGGGTGCTTGGCGAGCGCACGTCCGATTCCGAGAAGGGCGACGCTCACCGACGCATTGTCGTCGGCGCCATTCCAGATCGAATCGCCGCCGACCGGAAAGCGCACCCCGTCGTGATCGTGATGGCCGCTGTAGAGCACATACTCATCGCGCACGCTCGGGTCGGCGCCTCGAACGCGCGCCACGATGTTCATCGACGGGTAGACGAAGCTCTCGCTCGACAGCTGGAGGGCGAGCCTGGCATTCGGGGCACGGACCTGGTCCAGAGACCCTCGCCGGAGCCAGATCACGGGCGCCTGTGCAGCTCCACGTCCATCGCTGTCGGCGCTATCCACACCGTACCGCCCGCGAAGCCATCCGGCGCCGATGTTGTCGAACTGCGGGTCGGCAATGCTGTCGGAGACGAGCAGGATGGCCGCCGCCCCGCGCGCCGCGAGAGCCGCGGCACGCTGACGAACTGCGAGCATGGTGTAGCGTCGCGCGGAGAGACTCATCCCGGCGGACGGCGGGTTCGCTGGAGCGCTCAGAAGAGCCGCTGCCGCTTTGCCCTTGAGATCAACAGCAGCCAGGTCGGTCTCCTTTCCCTCGCCGACAAAGACGATCGGAACATCCAGAGTCGCATCGGCCGGCGAGACGACCACGGCGTCCTTCCATAGAGCGAGTGGGCGGCCGCCGAGCGAAACGTGGCTGGCACCGGACAGTCGAACCCGGCGCATCGGCCAGAACTGGAAATAGGTGCCATCGTCACCCGCAGGCTCCAGCCCGGCCTCTCGCGCCCGCTCGGCTACCCACACGCCGGCTCGGAGCTCGTCGAGCGTCCCGGCTTCTCGGCCACGCATGTCGTCGCCACCCAGAGCATAGAGGTCGCGCCGGAGATCCTCCTGCCGGATCTCGGCCATCCCCGGCGGTGTCGATCCCGGTGCTGGTGCAGCGACCACCGGGCTGGTGGCCCCGGGAGTGGCGGACCTGGGAGCAGTGCAGGCAATGCCCGCCGCCGTCACACACAGAATCAGGAGCGCGCACTGCTGCATTGGTAACCTCCTGTTCCTAATTGGGCCCCGGTTCGCCTGTCGGCTAGTGGCGCGCCGTGATGGTGGACTTGATGCCGCCGCGCACGTTGAAATCGCCCACCACCTCCATGCGCCGGGGAGCGGCAGAGCGCACGAGGTCGTCGAGGATGACGTTCACAGCGCGTTCATAGAAGATCCCCTCGTTCCGGAAGCTCCAGAGGTAGAGCTTCACGCTCTTCAGCTCGAGGCACCGCTCGGCGGGAACGTAGGTGATCCGGATGCTCCCGAAATCAGGCGCCCCGCCGGACAGCAGCGAGAGCTCGGCGGCATCGCTCTCGACACCGCCAACCGGGCAGAGAGAGGTGAACTCCGGGCAGTCGAGCCTGATCTCATACTCGCGGCCGGGGTTCGGATTGGGAAAGGTCTCGAGGAGCTCGGGACGAGGCATGGCCGAACGGGGAGGGTGCCTATTTCGACACGGCGAGGATCGCCTGTGCCCGTGCGCGTCGATCATTCCGGCTTGCGCAGGAGACGAGGGTGGCAGCCAACAGCAGGGGAAGGATGCAGCAGCGGAGCCGGAAAGCAGGTCGCATTTCGCCAGCCCAGATCATCGTCCCCCTCAGTCGTCACGCAAGCGCCGCGACATCTCCTCGAGCAGCCGGCGCTCATCGCGTGTCAGGCTGTCCAGCCCATGCTGGGAGATCTTGTCGAGAACCAGATTGAGCTCTTCGGTTCGCGTGTGCGTTGCCCGCACTGGCCGCGGCGCCGTGAGAGCCTGGCGGCTGGGCGCCGCGGCGTTGCTCCGGGCAACGATCTCGTCGATCTCCTGAGGGCGCTCCCGGTCACGGGGACGTGGGTTCGGGTGGGAGCGCGGGATGACACGCGGAGCCTCATCGGGAATGTCGGGCACGTGCGAGATACGCTCGCGCAGGCGTTCGACGCTCCCGATGGAGGAGGTGGTCCGGAGATACATCCATCCCATCGCGAAGCCACCCAGATGCGCGAAGTGGGCGACCCCCGACGTTCCCGGCCCGGCGCTCACGATCCCGCCGAGGAGGTCGACCCCCGCGTAGAGTACGACCATCCATCGCGCACGCATGGGCACCAGACCGAAGAGCAGTCTCTCCTCATCGGGCCACTGCATCGCGTAAGCGAGCATCACCCCGTACAGCCCAGCGGACGCTCCCACCAGGAGGCCGGCCCGCGTGAAGAGTAGATGGAAGAGCCAGCCGCCGAGGCCGCAGAACACGAAGTAGCGTGCGAAGCTGGCTGCGCTCCAGGCTCGCTCCACTCGGGGACCGAACAGCCAGAGACCGTACACGCCGAGCGCCAGCGGGAGAAAGCCGGCATGCACGAACATGTAGGTCAGGATGGTCCACGGGCGCTCGGTGAGATCGCGTACCTCGAATCCGAGCATGCCCGGAATGCCATCGAAGAGCGTGCGCTGCAGGAAATAGATCGCGACGTTGATCGCGATCAGCCACTGCACCGCTGGCGTCAGCTCTGGGGTGTCCTGCTCATTGGTGACGGGGTACGCCATCAGAACCCGCTGGGTGAACTGCCTGTCCTTATACCACGAGCCACGGAACCCGGTTCCCGGGCGTCATCTCATCCCCACGGGTGGGGGGATCCGCATCACGAGGCGAACGTCGCGGTGGATCATCATGGCCTCTTCGATCAACGCGGCATAGCGTCGGTCGAGGGGGGCGTGCTCCGCCGTCTGAACGGGATGCACAACAATCTTCGTGCCGGCACTTGCCGCGTGTGCTTGCCCGACGAATCGCATCAGTTGCCCGTCACTCGTACCCTCGCGCGGCGCCAGCACGATGGCGTGCTCACACCCCATCCCGGCGGCGACCGCGAGCGATTCGAGCGCCTTCTCGCTCTTTGCCGAAGGCTCGCCAAAATCCATCGTCACCTGCACCAGAGAGAGCAACTGAGAGAGCCGAGATAGCGCTTCGGGTCTCTGGCCGTCGCAGTCGAGCATCACCGGTCGCGGCGACTTCCATGAGGCGAGTCCGGCCTCCAGAAAATCGATGCAGGAAAGCGGATCCCGGCCACCCAGGCAGACGGAGTGCAGATTCGGCCTGGTCAGGCCGCGATCGAGATGACGCACCACCATGTCAGGGGAATAGAGCGTTGCCGTCTCCGCTTCTGCAGCAAAGCGAACGAAGAGCTGCCGCCGTCCGGTCCACAGGCCCTGCGCCTGGATCCCGGGAGCGATACCCGCTATAGCGGCGGTGGGGCCGGTGCTACGCGCTGGTGTGCTCACGTCGAGCTCCCGTGTGTGTCGAGGGCGAGGTGAACGATCCGGTCGCAGAGCGCCGGGAAATCCAGCCCGCGCGTTGCGGCTGCCTGAGGCAGAAGGCTCAGCGCCGTCATTCCCGGAAGAGTGTTGGCCTCGAGACAGTAGAAGCGCCCATCCTCCGCCATACGGAAGTCTATTCTGGCGTAGCCGTCAAGCTTGAGCGCCGTGAAAGCCGCGAGCGCCTGGCGCTGAACCTCCGCTGCCTCACCATGGGAGAGCTGGGCCGGAAACTCCTCGCGCGCCATCCCCGCCGTGTACTTGCACTCGTAGTCGTAGATCTCGTGTTTCGGGATAATCTCCCCGACGGGTAACGCCTCGCCCCCCAGCACACTCACGGTCAGCTCTCGCCCGGCGATGTAGCGCTCGAGCATCACTTCGTCGTCATAACGCCCCGCTTCGGCGATCGCCCCGGCCAGCGCGGACGGGTCCTTCACCACCGTCAGCCCTACGGTCGAGCCCTGCTTCGACGGCTTGACCACGACCGGAAGCCCGAGTCCTTCGATCGCGGCACGGGTATCCGCTTCCTCCAGAAGTGTTTCGGCGTCGGCGAGAGTCGTGGGAGCCGGCTGGGCTCGTGTCCCGACCATCGTCCAGTCTGCGGTTTCGACACCCGCAGCACGGAAGAGCTGCTTCGATAGGTCCTTGTCCATCGCTAACGCGCTCGCAAGATGCCCGCTCCCGGTGTAACGAGCCCCCACCATATCGAGGAGCGCTTGAACTGTTCCGTCCTCTCCCTGACCGCCGTGCAGTGCCAGGAAGACGACAGCCGCCTCACGGATCGCGGGCAAGTTCCCGAGAGAGGGCGAGAGTGACGTTCGAGCCATCTGCTGGAGCGATTCGAGCGACGGGGGCGAGGTGCTGACCACGCCGGCGGCCAGCATCGCCGCCTCTTCCGCCTCCCCGATGGGACCGCGCGCCGTGTCGAGCGCGGTGACCTGGTAGCCAAGCGACCGCAGTGCCCCCGCGATTCGCAACCCCGACGCCAATGACACATCGCGCTCGGCAGATGTCCCCCCCATGAGCACCGTGATCTTCATCGTCCGGATACGATGGCCGCGGTCACTGGAGCGGGCAAGGACACGCCAGCGATGGTCGTGACACGCTGATAGACTGTCGTCGACGCGGGCTGTACCTTTGGCCCATGACACCGGGCCTGCGCGTGCACTTGGCGATCACTTTTCTGCTCGTCGGCAGCCTCTCGGCAGGATGCATTGATGAGAAGTCAGCCAAGAAGGCCGTGGAGGCCATCCAGACGGGCGGGCCCAAACCCGATGTCCTGCCCGTTCAGAAGAACAGCGAGCCCCCTTTCCACTACCCGGCATCGCTTTTCGATCGGAAGGTGCAGGGAAATGTGACGCTGCGTATCTACATCGACAGCATCGGGGGCGTGCATCCCGAGAGCACCATCGTCGTCGAGTCGTCGGGTTATCCGGCCCTCGATTCAGCAGCGGTCACCGGCTCGAGGGAGCTGAGCTTCGTTCCCGCCCGCCTGCACGACAAACCCATGGGGACGTCGATCCTCCTCCCGGTCTTCTTCCGCTACCCGGGCGCTCCCCCCTTGCCGAGCGATACCATTCTCCATCGCCCGCCGAAGAGCGGCACCGGCCGGCCATGACCGCGGTGGAGCGGAACCGCCGCCCCTACGACAACGTGTTGGAGACGGTCGGATGGACGCCGTTGATTCGTTTGAGCCGGATCACGCGCGGTATCCGCACGCCGGTCTACGCCAAAGCTGAGTTCTTCAATCCGGGCGGTAGCGTCAAGGATCGCATCGGCCTGCCGATCATCGAGCAGGCAGAACGCAACGGCACGCTGCGACCGGGCGGCACAATCGTCGAGGGAACCAGCGGAAATACCGGCGTCGGACTGGCGATCGCCGCCGCGCTCAAGGGATACCGCTGCATCTTCACGATGCCGGACAAGATGTCGCAGGAGAAGGTTCGGCTGCTCAAGGCATTCGGCGCAGAGGTTATCATCACTCCGACCGCCGTACCGCCGGATCATCCCGATAACTACGTCGTGATGGCTCGGCGGATTGCCGCCGAGACGCCCAACGCGATCCTCGCCGATCAGTTCTACAATCAGGCCAATCCCGACGCCCATTACGCCCTCACCGGCCCCGAGATCTGGGAGCAGACGGAAGGCCGAATCACCCATTTCGTCTCGGCGGCTGGTACCGGAGGCACCATCACCGGCGTAGGTCGCTACCTGAAAGAGCGAAACCCCGCGATCCGGATCATCTCGGGCGACCCCGTCGGATCGATCCTCGCCGAGCTCTGGCGCACGCGGGGGGCGAACAAGGTCGAGGGCGTACCGTACAAGATCGAGGGGATCGGACAGGACAAGCTGCCGGGAACACTCGATCTGAGCCTGGTGGATGACTACCGGAGCGTGACGGACAAGGACTCGTTCGCAATGGCGCGGCGGCTCACCCGTGAAGAGGGGTTGTTCGTCGGCGGATCGTCCGGGCTCATCACCCACGTCGCCCTGCAGGTCGCGCGGGAGACGGATGACCCCTCGGCCCTGGTCGTGACTTTCCTCTGTGACACCGGGGAGCGATACCTCTCCAAGCTCTACAACGACGAGTGGATGCGCGAGAACCAGATGCTCGACGCAGAGCGCATCAACCTCGGTTTCCTCCTGCGCACCAAGCCTGGCGAAGCACCTTCCATGGTGAGCACCGCTCCCGGCGCCACCGTGAGACAGGCGCTACGCCTGATGACGCTGCACGACGTGTCGCAGCTCCCGGTCATGGATGGAGAGAGCTGCGTGGGCTCGGTCAGCGACTGGTCGCTGACGGCACGGAGCCTCGAGAACACGAAGCTGCTCGATGCGACGGTGAGCGACGTGATGGATGCCCCCTTTCCGATCGTGGAGAGCACACAGCCCCTGGAGGTGGTGGTCAAGCTGCTGTCCAAGTCGAATCCCGCGGTGCTCGTGCGCACGAACGGGGGCGTCGGGGGGATTGTCACCCGATCCGACGTTCTTCAGTACATGATGGCGCGCTGACGCCCCCCCCCGGCTCAGAAGCCGATGAGCGCGCGGCTGATCCTTGACGTATCGCCCACGTAGACGAACCGCACGTCGTGCATGTATCGCTGCGCTACCCGGCGAACATCGTCCGGGGTCACGTGACGCAGCTCGTCCACGAACCGATCGGCAGCGTGATAGTCCCCGCGATACAGGGCCGCCCGGGCAAGAAAGTTGGCCTGCTCGCCGTTCGTCTCGTTGTTGAGAAAGTATTCGGTGATGAACTGCTGCGCGATCCGCGGCAGGGACTCCGAGTCGATCAACTCTCGCTTGAGCCGCTCGATCTCCGAGCGCATCAGCGCGAGCGTGGAATCGGGCTGGACGGTGGTTACGTAGAGGCCACCCGCCGCGATCGCACGCTCCACGAAGGGTGCCTCGACAGCGTACGTCAGATTGCGCCGCGAGCGGATTTCGTGAAACAGCCGGCCCGACAGCACAGCGGCAGCGATCCGAAGTGCCTGGTAGTCCGGGCTGGTCGAGAGAGGACCGAGGTAGTAGCCGAGAATGTAGTTCGTCGGAAGATCGCGAGGCACTGTAACGAGGAGGCCCCGTTGCGGCGACGGAAGTGCCGGCAGGGTCCATTCGTAGTTGCCGTGCGGCAGTCGTGCGAGCGTCTTGCCGACGAGAGCTTCGAGATGGGCACGGTCCACATTCCCGACCACCACCAACAGCATCCGGGAGGTCACGATCTGCGTCTGCTGATAGCTCCTCAGCTGGGCGACCGTGATGGTCCGGAGGGAACGCTCGGTGCCGGCCGGCGAGAGCGCATACGGATGGCCCGCGAACTCGATGCTGTCGGCGAGGTAGGCGAGCAACGCATCCGGTGAATCTCTTACGGTGCGCGCGCCCGTCAGCGCCTGCGTGCGTAGCTGCTCCACGTCAGCCGGATCCAACGTCGGCGCGATGAGCCGGTCGGCGAAGATCGCCCAGGTGGAGTCGAAGGTGGACCTCACGGCCTGCATGCCGAACAGAGTCCAGTCTTCGCGCGCCTCCACCTCCATCCGGCTTCCCAACATGGCCATGCGCTGGGGCAGAGCCGAGCGTGGATAGTGACGCGTGCCGCGCTCCGAGACCGAGAGCAGTAGCGGCTCGATTCCCGCCGTCAGCTCGGTGATCTGCCGCGTTCCTCCGAGGAGATACAGGTTCGCGGCCACGACATCATTGGCGGTGTTGCGGCGGAGGAGGACGCGTACTCCGCCCGTCTCGAAGGTTGCGGTCATGGTATCGGTTCCACCAGACCGCGGAACAGCCAGGCTCGCACGCACGACCGGGTCTTCATGCCACGGCGCTGTCAGCACCAGAGCCGCACCGGCGCACAGCGACGCGAGAGACGAGATCATGGCCTGATCCGGTGCGCGAGCTCGTCGCTCGTGACTTGGATGGCCTGTCGCGCCGCTGCCGACAGCAGCACGCCGGTGATTTTGGGCTTCCCGATGATGTAGCTTCGCGCGTACCGACGCAGATCCTCGGTCGTCTGCTTTGCCATGTTGTCGACGTACCCCATGTAGTACTCCAGGCTGGCGACGCTCCACCAGAAACCGAGCTGGTGAGCGAATCCGCTGGAACGCTCGAGGCCGAATGTCGTGCCGACGGCGCGTTGCTGTTTCATCGGGGCCAGCTCGGCGGCCGTGAAGTATCCTGGCTCGGCGAACCGCGAGATCTCGTGCTCCAGGGCGGCGATCGCCCGCCGGAGACTATCGGGCGTGGTCTCCCCGCTGATCGTGATCGGGCCAACGTGGTTCAGGGTGTAGTAGTTCACGGTCAGCGACTGGAAGAGACCGCCATCCACGAGCGCGCGCTGGAGCTTGGACCCGGGCTGATTCAGCACGTCCGAGAAGACATCGGCGGCATAGGTGGCTTGCGGGTCACGGCCGACGCTCGGGCCGTGCCACTGCATGACCACTAGCACCGTGCCGATTGGCTGCTCCACCAGCACCGCGTCGTCCGACGTGAGCGGAGGTGGCTCGAAGACGGGCGAGGCCACGAACGGATCGGCCCCCCGGGGCCAGTCCCCGAGGAGCTGTTGCGCGAGCGCGAAGATCTTCGGCGGCGATACATCTCCGGAGACGATCAGAGCAGAGTTATTCGGAACGTAATACGCTTGCTGGATCGCCTTCATCTTCGCCGGAGTGACCGATAGGATGACGTTCCGGTCTCCCAGGGTGTTCTTCCGGCTATACGCCGTGGACCAGAGCTTCTGGTCGACGGCCGTCGTCAGCCGAAAGCACGGATTGGACTCGTTGCGGTCGTACTCTCCAATCACCACCCGCTTTTCACGCTCGAGCTCATCGGGACGAAAGAGAGGAGCACGGAGCGCCGCAGCGAGAAATGCGATGCCGCCCGCGACGCTGTCTGCCGGAAGGGTGAGAAAGTAGTTGACCCGCTCTTCCTGCGTCGTCCCGTTGAACACCGCCCCCAGCTCCCCAGCGCGGTCCAGGAATGTCTCCGGGTCCGGATAGCGCTCGTTCGCCTTGAAGAACATGTGCTCGTACATGTGCGCCAGGCCCGCGAATTCGGGTGTCTGAGTGAACGCGCCGTTCTTCACATCCACTTCGACCGTGGCGAGCGGTACGCCATGGTTCTCGACCACGATGACCTCGAGTCCGTTCGCCAGCAGTTGGCGGTGGATCGTCCGCTCCAGCTCGGCACGCTGGCCGGCCACTGCCGCGGGGAGGAGAGCGCACCACCACGAGACGCCGAGCGCTGCCCGCATCCACGACCGGCCGAGCCGGATGGGGCGCACGCTACTGTTGGAGCGGGATGCGGCCGGCCGCTGCGTCGCTCAGCTCGGCCAGCAGCTCCAGCGCTTGCCGGGGAGTGATGGCGTTGACATCGAGTGCACGCAGGCGCTCCACGACGGGATCGGGCGCGACGAAGAGCGCCAGCTGCTCGGCCGGCATGGCACGAACCGGTGCCCGCGGAGCTGTGGCGCGCGTCACCAGATGACCTCCCTCCAGGAGCCGCAGAAGCTCGCGCGCCCGGCCCAGGATGGTCGGCGGCAACCCCGCCAATCGTCCGACCTCGATCCCGTACGAGCGATCGGCTCCTCCAGGCTGCAGTCGATGCAGAAAGAGCACCTGATCCCCCGCCTCGCGCACGGCAACATTATAGTTGCGAACCGCTACCAACTGGTCGGCCAGTTGAGTCAGCTCGTTGTAATGCGTGGCGAAGACGGTCTTGCAGCGAACGATGTCGTGCAGATGCTCGCTCACTGCCCATGCGATCGATACTCCATCGTACGTGGAGGTTCCTCGTCCGATCTCGTCCAGAAGCACCAGGCTGCGCGACGTCGCCGTGTGCAGGATGGCACTCGTCTCCGACATCTCCACCATGAAGGTGGATTGCCCCCGAACGAGATTGTCGCTCGCTCCGACACGCGTGAAGACCCGATCCACCACCCCGATGCGAGCGCGGGCAGCCGGCACATAGCTTCCCATCTGCGCGAGGAGGACGATCAGGCCAATCTGTCGCAGGATGGTGGATTTGCCCGCCATGTTCGGGCCGGTGAGGATGATCATCCGGGTAGCCAGCTCGAGAGTGAGATCGTTCGGGATGAACTTCTCACGCGGCATCATCCTCTCCACCACGGGATGACGCCCAGCGACGATCTCGAGCGTGAACTCCTCCGAGATCTCGGGTCGAGAATACCCTTCACGCTCGGCGACCTCGGCGAACGTCGCCAGAACATCGAGCTGGGCCACCAGGCCTGCTAGGTACTGCAGCCGTGCGATGGAGCTCCCGATCCGCGCGCGAAGTGCCTCGAAGAGCATCCGCTCGCGCGTCTCGATCCGCTCCGCCGCCGTGAGCACCCGCTCCTCGTACTCCTTGAGCTCCGGTGTGACGTATCGCTCTTCCCCCGCGAGGGTCTGCCGGCGCTGGTAGTTCGGCGGGACGAGATGACGGTTCGCATTGGTGACACTGATGAAATAGCCGAACACGCGGTTGTAGCCGACCTTGAGCGAGGGTATTCCGGTACGCGCACGCTCCTCAGTCTGGATGGCCGCGATTCGGTCTTTCCCCCCATCGCGCAGCGCACGGAGATCGTCGAGCTCAGCATCCACACCAGCGCGAACGCTCGGCTCGTCGCCGATCTGCTGGGGAGGCCTGTCGACGAGTATCCGGCTGAGATCGCTTCCCAGGTCGGAGCAGCCATCCCATCGGCCGAGCAGATCGCGCAGAAGCCCACGTCCAGCCAGTCGCCGGGCCGCTTCTTCGACCTTCGGGAGTCTCTGGAGCGAGCCCCCGAGAGCACCCAGCTCCCGCGGGGTCGACCGTCCGGCCGCCGCTTTGCTCGCCAGGCGCTCGATATCACGGACGCCATCCAGCGCCTCGCGGAGCGCCGAGCGAGAGAGCGAGTCCAGAACGAACACGGCGACCGACTCGATTCGCTCCTCGATCGCCACACGCTCGATGAGCGGAGTCAGAATCCACTGCCGCAGCAGGCGGGCGCCCATCGGAGTAACCGTGCGGTCCAATACATCCAGAAGCGTCCCGCCGCGCTCACCCCCGCGCAGTGACTCGACCAGCTCCAGGTTGCGGCGGGTCATGTCGTCGAGCGGCATGAGGCGGCCCGAGCGCTCGACCACGGGCCGAGCCAGATGAGGGACTCCAGCGGGTTGGAGCTCCCGCAGGTAGCGCAGCAGGGCTCCGGCTGCCGCGATCGCCGGGGCATCGTCGTCTTCGATGCCGAAGCCATCGAGCGACGCAACGGCAAACTGCCGCGTGAGCTCCTCGCGCGCGAGCGAGCTGTCGAATTCCCATCCCTCTCGCTCGGTGATCAGAGCGTGCTCGTCTCCCCATGCCGTGGGTGGCAGGGATGCCAGCGGCGTACGGGCGGCCACCAGGATCTCGTGCGGCGAGAGTCGAGCCAGATGCGCTTCCAGATCACCGCTAGTCGTGACGATGAGCCTCAACTCGCCGGTGGAGAGATCCACCGCCGCCAGACCGACGCTGGTGCCGTCGGTGTGCAGAGCACACAGAAAATTGTTGCGCGAGCCGTCGAGTAGATCGTCGGCGAAAACCGCGCCCGGGGTGATCGTCTCCACCACATCGCGCCTGACGATCCCCTTCGCATCGTGAGGATCCTCGACCTGCTCACACACTGCCACCCGGAAGCCCTGTCGTACCAGTTGTCGCACGTACTCCGCCGCGGCCTTCACCGGCACGCCGGCGAGGGGGACTTCCGTGGCGCCTCCGTTGTTGCGGGCCGTGAGCGTGAGCCCGAGGACACGGGAGGCTGTTTCCGCGTCCTCGTAGAACATCTCGTAGAAGTCGCCCATGCGAAAAAACAGTATCGCGTCGCGATGCCGGGACTTGATCTCCCGGTATTGCTGCATCAGCGGCGTGACCGATTCCCGGGTCACCGAGGCTCGGCCTCGACTACGAAGCTGTCGATATGCTTGGCCCTGAGCTCCCGGGCCACCGCTGCCGCATCGCTGCGACTCGCGTATCGGCCGATCCGAACGCGATACAACGAGCCGCTGGCGATCACCCGAGCACTGTAGCCGCGCGCCTTCATCCTGCCCTCCAGGGCGTTCGCGGCTCCGCGAGTGGGGAAGGCTGCGACTTGAACGGTGTATTCCTGGCGGATCGTCTGGGCCCGCACGACCGGCTCGCGCGCCGCTGGCACGGAAGGAACGGTGGAGCTGACCGGAGGAGTCGCCGGAGTGATGGGTCGGGGAGCAGGAAGCACAGGTTGAGCAGAGGGTAACGACTGGGCAGTAACAGGCTGTGACGAAGGGACGGGCTGTGTCGAAATCACGATGCTGGTGTCCACTCCGACGCAGCGTTGCGCGTAGTAGTCTACCTGGTTCCTCAGCTCGGCATCGTTGGGAGGTGCCAGTCGCTTCGCCTCCGCGAGACGAACGCATGCGCGCGGAAGCTTGCCATCTTCCAGAAGCACTCGGCCGAGCCAGTAGCTTGCCTTTGCGCGTGACACGCTCGTGGGATGCTCGAGCACCAACCGCTCGAGATGGGCAAGGGCCTGTACCCGGTCTCCACGAACCATCTCCAGCTGCGCCAAGCGCAACAGCGCATCATCGACTCGGGGCGAGAGCACATAGTCGATGATGATGCGCTTCAGATCGCGCTCGGCGTCGGCGGTCGTAGCGGCGAGAGCCCCACGCCAGTAGAGAGCTTCTACATAGGCCGGGGAGCCGGTCGGCGCGGTCTCTAGCTGTCGTTGCACGATCGCACGTCCACTGTCCCCCTGACCTTCCGCCACCAGCCGTTGGGCGTGCAGATAGATCGTGTCCGTGACGATCGTGTCGGTCTGCTGGGCGACCGCGAAGCCCGGCGTCAGGAGTGACGTGGTGAGAACGAGGAGCGCGAGACGCTTCATGCGTGATGATCCACGACAGAGGTGCCGGCACAGAGTGCGAGTGTAAGGCTTGTTACAATCTGCTCATCGGTGGAGACCCGGCTATCCTTGAGCGCGATGTCCGCTTGGAGCAGGGCGCAGGCGGCTCCATCGAGCTCATCGTCGCGCCACTTCCCTGCCGCCTTTTCCCACCCCGTGACAGCCTCCTTCCAGGGACGCCCGGTGAACGCACCAGTGCTTTTGAGAAGATCGTAGTAGTCCACCGATGCATAGCGGTTACTCGTGTCCAGACCCCATGCCAGTGCCAGGGTCTGAGTCGTCAATGCCATCACGATCGAAACCCCAGTCGTTTTTGGCTGCTCGAGGATGTGCGGCAGTAGCCCGAGGGCACGCGCTGCATCCCGTTGGCTCACGTGATCGAGAAAATCGCCGAGGGTGCGACCACGCTGAATACCGACCACGGCACCTACCGCTGTCTCGTCGATCTCCTCCCCGTTCGAGTAGCTCAGGAGCTTCTCGATCTCGACGGCGAGAGCCGGTAAGTCAGGACCAATGGCGGATTCGAGAAGGTCGATCGCCTCCGGCGTGATCGATGCGCCGAAGCTCTGGACGTGTTCGACGATCCAGGGGGATATCCTCCCGCTCTTGAGAGGCTCGAATTTCAGCGACCGAGCAAGTCTCTGCAGATTCTTGTCCGGCACGGCTTTCTCGCCGCCAGCATCGACGAGCACGAGTAGGACGTGCCCGGAGGGATGGTTCAGATAGCGCTCCAGAGCCGCCCGTGCGTTCTTCTTCAATGCGCTGACGTCCCGGATCACCACGACTCGGCGCTCCGCCAAGAGAGGTGGCGTACCCAGAAGTGACTCGACAGTCTCCGCATTGAGATCCCCGGCCCTTCGCACATCCAGGTTGAAGTCGCGGGTCGCGGGATCGCTGGCGGCGTTGATGAGATCGCGCAGCGCTTCTGCCTTTTGATATTCCTCGTCGCCGAACAGGTAGTACACCCGTTCGAACGCGTGTGCGCGGATGGATTTCCGGAGGGCAGCTAGGGAGTCAGCAGCCATGACCACAATATAGCGTCGATCGAGCCTCCGACCGTGGCGGCCAGCGGCGGTCCCATCGAGACGCCGGGGCAGGCATGCGATCAGGGCGAGCTGCAAACGAGGGGTGCGGCCGAGCCTCTAACGGGTGGAGGCCACCGAGGCTAGCGACCCCAGGCTACAAACTGGAATTCGCTTCCGGCGAGACCAGCCGGAGCCTGCTCGGCGAGCATGGCCGCGGGCCAGACGGGTACGCCCGCCGACGCCGAGGCAACATAGGCCTGCTTCACAATCTGAGAAGGCAGCTCGGGACGGGAGGCGATGACTGGCGCCAGCGTCGGGGTGGGCCGCGGATCACTCCAGTTCAGTATGCCCGCAGCCAGAAAGCCGACAGCCACAACGCCTGCAGCGGCGAGCATGAATGAACCCGTCCCAGGACCGCTGTACAGCTTGGCATGTAGATCGGCTGAATGCACCTGACGAATGCGGCTGTTCAACCGTTCGGCGAAGTCTGAGGACGGCTGGATCGTCGGCAGGTTGCGGAATACGAGCAGACCACGCCGGATCGCCGTGTCATGCTGGCCACAGCGGACACACTCGGCGAGGTGTCGTTGCATGGACACGAGCTCGACATCGGACAGCGTATTATCGACAAAGGCGAGATGCCGGTCCCTGAACTCTCGACAGTCCATCCTGCTCTCACTCCGCCACGGAAGGGTTCGAGGAGAGGTACCCGTGAGGTAGATCACAGTTCCGACAACGATGTCGAGGGGACGCCAGCCGTGCCAGAGGGGGCCGCCCCTGACGGGCCCGACGCCGGAGGCCTCAAGTGGGCGCCAAAAAAGCGAGCGGCGGGGCATGACCCCCACCGCTCTGCCTGATTCTTCCCACCTACGCAGATGTGCTATTCCAGACCAGGCTCGATGATCGCCGCGAAGGAGTTTCGCGCGCGATTCAGACGCGACTTCACGGTACCCAGATTACACCCCGTGATCTCTGCAATCTCCTCGTACGACTTCCCCTCCAACTCCCGAAGCACGAAGACCTGGCGATGATGCTCCGGAAGCTGGGATACGGATTCCTCCACGAGCGCTCGCAGATGGCGTTTCCGATAGAGGTCGTCCGGTCGGGAGTTGTAGTCCTCGAACTGAAGTGGCCGATCCTCATCCTGCCAGTTCTTCCGGATCGTCTGGAAGAAAACCAGCGGGTTGCGCGACCGGTTTCGTAGCTCGTTCTTGGCCAGATTGGAAGCGATCGTATAGATCCAGGTCGAGAACTTTTTCGACTGGTCAAAACGGTGGAGATGCCGGTAGACCCGGATGAAGACCTCCTGAACGAGGTCCTCGCCGCGTTCCCGATCCCCGATGGTGCGATAGATGAAGTTGAGCAGCCGTGTCTGATAACGCTCGACCAGAATCTGGAATGCCCGCTCCTCGCCCGCGAGGAACGCCGAGACCAGATCCGAATCATCCAGCGTGTGCAGTTGCTCTCGGACAGCCGCACCCGGCGACGGCACTAGCTGCTTGAGCGCGACGTCAGCCATTTTTTCTCCTTCCCCCAATCCATGAAGGTACCTGCACCGACAAGACAACACGCGACTGCTGCCTCCCGTCTTATCCGTTGCCATTCTAAAGCAGAGGGCGTGCCGACTCAGGCTGGCGGTCGGTGTTTTGGCTAACTGTCATTGCTCTAGCGAGTTACTTAAATATCCGTGCCCGTAAATATACCGAACCAAACGATGGCTGTCTACTCTGGATGACGGCGATCGGGACGGCAGGGCTCGCCCGCCGGCATTGCTGCAGACCCTCGCCCGAGGGTCTCCGGTCACGGCTATTTGTGTCGCCTTACTGTCACGACGGCGGCTGTTATCGCCCGGCGCGGAATCCTGCGGCATAGAGCAATCCGACGGCCGTCTTGGCATCTCGGATCTCGCCCCGCTCGATCATCGTGAGCGCCTCGGAGAGTCTGCGAACCTCGACGGTCATGAACTCGTCCGCCTCGTGCCGCGCCGCCCCTCGGGTCAGCCCGACTGCGAGATAGATGTGGATCTTTTCGTCCGTGAAGCCGGGCGTCGTGAAGAGCGTGTACAGATGTTCGACGCGATCGGCGCTGCACCCCGTTTCCTCTTCGAGCTCGCGGCGAGCGCACGCGAGCGGATCCTCACCAGCCTCGAGTCGGCCAGCAGGGATCTCGTACAGGTATTCGCCAGCCGCGTAACGGTACTGCCGGATCAGCATTACTTGGGGATCATCTCCCGACAGGTCGCTGACGAAGGGGACGACAGCGCTCGCGCCCGGATGTCGAATCATCTCCAGCTCTCCGACCGACCCGTTCGGGAAGCGCACCTCATCCACATCCAGGCTCACGATTCGGCCGGTATAGACCCGCCGACTGCTGACTCTCCCCACATGGTCTGTCACGGCTCCTCGGCTGGCAGGGCGTGCTTTGTCAGCTGCCACGCAGGATGTCAGTTCTGTCGTGGGAGATCAGCGGCCCGAACTCCATGCGCTCGAGTGGCGACCTGATGATGGCGGGATCACCGACGACGAGAAGCTGCAACTGATCGGGATGAAGATAGCTCTGGGCCGACATCAGCACATCGTCCACGGTCACGGCGCGAACGTTAGCACGGTAGCGGTCGAAGTAATCATCCGGCAGAGCGAAAACGATCGCCGCGGTGAGCGCATTCGCGACGGCGCCGACGGTCTCGTACTTCACCGGAAAGACGCCATCCAGATAGCTCGTTGCCAGCGAGAGCTCGTTTTCCGTGATTGGCTCGGTCCGGATGCGGTCGATCTCGGACAACACTTCGCGCGCCGCGTCGCCCGTGACATCGCTGCGCACGGCGGCGGACACGACAAAGGGGCCGGCTGCCCGGCGCCAATCGAAATAGGAACTGGCGCCGTAGGTATAGCCATGCGCCTCGCGCAGGTTGAGGTTGATGCGCGAGGAAAACAGCCCACCGAGAACCGCATTCATTACCAGTACGGGAAAGAAATTTGCCGAGGCTCGTGGGACTGCCACGTGACCCAGACGCATCTCGGACTGCTGGGCATTCGTCTTCTTGACGAGATGCATCGCCCGCGCGCGACGAGCTGGCCGGTCGACGACGGTTACCGCAGAAGGGGAGACGGCCTTCCAGGCCCCGAACACGTGAGCAGCAGTTGTGAAGGCGTGCTCCGGCGGCACGTCTCCCGCAATAACAATGGCGCTGCCCGCCGGCCGATAGCGTTCCGCATGAAACCGTCGGAGTGAGTCGGCGGAAAGAGCTGTCACCGATTCTGCGCTTCCATCCTGCGGATGCGCATACCGCGAATCACGGGCGTAAACAGCTACGGCAAGCATTTCGTCCGCGAGCTGCCGAGGCTCAGCGCGAAGTTGGAGAAGCTCGGCCAGTCGTTCCGACTTGAGGCGCTCCACCTCATGCTCGGGAAAGGTCGGGGTCAGAACTACCTCACCCAGCAACTCCAGCATCGTATCCAGCCGCGGTGCGAGCCCTGACACTTTCACGATCGCCGAATCCCAACTGGCTCCAGAATCGATGGACGCTCCGAGACGCTCGAACAACTCCATCATCTCGTCGCCGCGCCGCTCGCCTGATCCTTCCAGCAGCCCTCTCGCCGTGAGTTGCGCCAGTCCTTCATCGCCCGGTGACTCCATCATCGCTCCGGCGTCCGTGACGAAATTCACCGCTATCACGGGAAGCCGGCGCACCGGTACAACTATCACCTGCAGGCCGTTGGGGAGGGCCAACCGCTCAGAGCGCGGAAATTGATAAGGGCGAACTGCTCCAGGCCGTGGCCGCTCCTGAGTGGAGCCGCCCCGTCTGCCCGGGGCTGTTGTCACGCGCCGTTTCCCGAGGCAGTGAGGCCCGCGCCAACAGCCTCATCGGAAGGGATATCTCGCGGAACGTACTCGAGTAAAGCGCGGTTGTCCGGGCCGAGCCAGTCTCGTACAAACTCATTCACGCGATCGGCGGTCACGGACCGATACCCCTCCACTTCCTCGTTTAACCGAGTCGGGTCGCCAAAATAGGTCGCGAACATGGACAGCCTCTCGGCACGCTCGCCCGCCTGCTGCATCGTCATCACAAATGCAGTTTCGATGAGAGCGATTGCGCGCTCCACCTCGGTCGTGGTTACTCCCTGAGATCGAAGCAGGTCGACCTCGCTCGTGACCTCCGACTCCAGAAGCTCAGCCGAGACATGTGGTCGGGCAAGCGCATCGATGACCAGCAGATCAACGCTCTTTGCCAGGTCATAGGTGAAGGCGTTCACATCGGATGTGATCTGCCGCCCACGCACAAGGGAACGTGAGAGTCGACTTCCCTTCCCCATGCCCAGCACGGCTGCACATACACTCGCCACATAGTGGTCAACACTTCCGAAAGTCGGGACGCGAAACGCCATGAAGAGACGCGGTACGACGACATCATCACTCACTCGACGCCGAAGCGTTTGGCCAAGACGAGATGCCAGTGACATGCTGGCGAGAGGTGGACGAGGGGCTCCTCGTGAAATCGGACCGAAATACTCCTCGACCAGATGCCGTGCTTCGCCCGGGTCAAAATCCCCAGCGATGGTGAGAACAGCATTATCGGGAGTATAGAAGGTTGTGAAGAATTGCCTGATGTCGTCGAGACTGGCCGCCGACAGATCATCCAGAGATCCAATAAGAGAGTGGTGGAAAGGATGCTGTGCCGGAAAGACGATCTCGGGTAGTTTCTCCCACCAGGTTCCGTACGGCTGGTTGTCCACCGACCACCGGCGCTCGTTTTTCACGACGTCCCGTTGTGTGTCGAGCTTCTGCTGCGTCATCGCGGGCAGGAGACAGCCCATTCGGTCAGCCTCGAGCCAGAGGGCAATGGGGAGCTGGTGGGATGGCAGCGTCTCGAAGTAGTTCGTCCGATCCAGCCAGGTCGATCCATTCAGCGTTCCGCCGGCACGCTGGATCAGCTCAAAATGCTCGTTCGCTTGGACATGCGCCGAACCCTGGAAGAGCATGTGCTCGAAGAGATGTGCGAATCCGGTCCGTCCCGGCCTCTCATTCGCCGATCCGACGTGATACCAGAGATTGACCGCGACGATCGGAGCAGTGTGATCCTCGGACAGTGTTACCAGCAAGCCGTTTGACAGACGATAGAAATCGATCGGAATCTCCATATCGCGAAAGGTGCATGGCCTAGAGGTGGAGAGGAACCCCGTCGCCGGCTCAGCGTGACTCCAGGAATTGAGCCGTGTGCTTACCTGGGGTATACTCCTTTCGGGCATCGACGAGCTGTCTAGGAGACTTATCGTGCGCACGCATGCCGAGTTCAGGGTGTCTGTCTCGAAAGACTACCTCGTCTTCGCCGCGGCGCACTTCATCACGCTTTCCAGGCATCGTCACGAATCCCTTCATGGACACAACTACAGGGTCGGGGTTGTTCTCGAGGGGTCGCTCGATCCGGAGAGTTCGTACGTAGTCGATTTTGGCGTGGTGAAGAATCTCATGCGGCGGCTATGCGACGAGATCGATCATAAGGTTCTCCTCCCACTTCGGAATTCACGCCTCGGCATCACGACGCAGGAAGGGATCGTCTCGGTGGCACTGGACGGCAAGCCACGGTACGCATTTCCAGAGGAGGACTGTGCGATGCTCGACATCCCGAACACCACTGTCGAGATGCTCGCCCAGTACCTGCTGAGCCGTGTGCGCACGGAGCTTTCTGGTCCGGAGGGAGGGCAGCTCACTGCCGTCGAGCTCGAAGTCGAGGAGAACTTTGGACAATCGGCGATCTGTCGCGAACGCCTCGTCTAGTGAGCGCTCGTAATGCACCTTGACCTATTCTGACACTGGAGCAGGAATGCCTCAGCACGAACCGACGTATACCGGAGCGCTTCTGACCGAGAAGGTTGCCTCGCTGGCAGGGTGGTCGGCGGCTGATGGGACCATTACTCGACGCTATCGGACCTCCGGCTGGTCGGCAACGCTGATGCTGGTGAACGCCATCGGATTTCTCGCCGAAGCCGCGGATCATCATCCCGATCTCGAAGTATCCTGGGATAGTGTGCGCGTGACGCTGTCCACGCATAGCGCGAAGGGTGTGACCGATAAGGACCTGGCGCTCGCGGCTCTGTTCGAGCGGACGGCACTCTGGACACCGGACAAGGGCAGTCCGCTCGCCGGTGCGAAGAAGCCTCTCGTCCGGGGCGGTTGAGGTAAGGAGACTCCGACTGACTCAGCGCTCCAGTAGGAGGGTGAGGGGCACCTTCAGCGACTCGCTAAGAACGTACTTCCACCGACTCCCACTGGAGGAGATCGGACTTGTCCGCGTGGGGGATGTGTAAGGGACAAGACCAAGGCGACGGGCGACGATCCCGAGACGCAGGCTGTGAAAGGGATCGCTCACAAGAATGACTGACTTGTCGGCCTCATGCTCCATCAGCCGAACAACCCCATGAAGCGATTCGCTGGTTGTGCGGCCTTGGTTCTCGAGGCGGATTGCCGAGTCGGGAACACCATGTTGAAGCATGTACCGGCGACCAACCGCCGCTTCGCTGGTCGTATCTCCCAGGCCTTCTCCTCCGGTGAGGATGACCTCACGAGCCAGAGAGCGCTGCCACAGGGACAGGGCATGGTCGAGCCGAGCACGCAGAACCGGAGAGGGGTGCCCGACATACTGTGCGGCGCCCATGACGACGATCGCGATCACCGGTCGCGCCTCATCGCGACGCTCCCATTCAATGACTGCCCCCATCGATCCCAGCCAGATCAGGAGCAGGCCGGCAATACTGGCGCGCAGAACTCGCTGCCCACGATCCTGTCCCATGCCTCGGAAGCTACGTAAGAGCAGAACGCAAAACGCGATTCATTCCACGAGACTCAGAAGGGATAACCAGAATACGTTGAATGCTTCCCGTGGATTTCGCTTGCGATCCAGCATCACCGAAACAGCCAGTCCGTCGGTAAACGCGATTACGACGTCGGCAAGCATCAGAGCCGGAATTCTCAGCTTGAGACCGAGGAGCCCAAAGAGCCGCTCGACCGTGACCGAGGAGCTATCACGGCGTACAGCGATGGATGCTCGGACAGCCGCACTGACCAGAGGCTCCTGTGAGCCCCCCAACTCGATGAGAACGCGGATCTCTCCCCGCTCCAGCTCCTCATCCAGCCATGACCACAGATCATCGAATGCGGTGGCAGCTGTAGACACCGCCAGCGCAGCACCTTCACGTGCCGCGATCCCGCGAGTCATCCACTCCACGGCTCGCGCTAGCAGTGTTTCCTTGTCGTGGAAGTGGTAGTGGATCAGCCCTTTGCTCACATCTGCTTCTTCGGCCACCTGTTGCATGGTGAGGTCGGCAACTCCTGAGATCACCACTCGACGCACTGCGGCTCGCAGGATACGGTCGGCGGCGATCCGCCGCGGATGCTCCGCTGTTTTTCGTGCACCCCCGGCTTGCGGCTCCTCTGTCTCGATCCGGCGATGTGCGTCAGTCACCATACGCGAAGCCGACCTTCATTCGGGATACCGCTGCTATCGCGGAGTCGCTCACGATACGACGACCTTGGTTCGCGGAGCTGGAGCTTCGACAGTACCAAAACCTTCACTCCTGAGCATCGACGTCAGACCTGCCTGAGCTGCCGGCTCTCCATGTACGAGATAGACGCTCCCGAGCCGCGGCGAGGTGGCGCGCACTTCCCTTGCCCAACGCACAAGTTCCGTTCGATCGGCATGGGCACTGTACCCATTGAGCACTTCGACCTGCGCTCTCAGCGGTACTTGATCACCAAAGATCTTGAGAAATGGTTGGCGCTCGACGATGCGGCGTCCCAGCGTGTGCTCCGCCTGAAAACCGACAATCAGAATCGTATTGCGACTTTCCCCCGCACCCTGAGCCAGATGGTGAAGGATGCGACCATTCTCGGCCATCCCCGATGCTGCAATGATGATCACCGGTCCGTTGAGGCGAGCAAGGGCCTTTGATGCCTCGACGTCTCTGGTGTAGTGGACCAGCGGGAACTGGAATAGTTCCTGTACTTTTTGCACCAGATCTTCAGTTCGATCGAAAATCTCAGGGTGCATCTCGAAGACGGTAGTCGCATCGACCGCCAATGGACTATCGATGTAGATCGGAATCGCAGGCATCTCGCCTGCCCGGGCAAGCACGTGAAGGTCGTACACAAGCTCCTGCGTTCGACCGACTGCAAACGAGGGGATGATGACTCTGCCGCCTCGTTTTACAGTCTCGCGCACAATGGCACCAAGCCGGGTACGTGCTTCCGCGACGGATTCGTGGTCCCGATCGCCATAGGTGGATTCCATGATCACAACATCCGCACCATGGGGCGGCTGCGGATCTCTGATGATGGGCAGCCCCCACCGGCCGATATCACCTGAAAACACGAGGCGTGTAGTCACACCTCCGTCCGCACAGTCCACGACAACCGAGGCAGAGCCCAGTATGTGGCCGGCGTCGATGAAGGTTACCCGAATGCCCGGAAGTACATCGACCGGAGTTTCATAGGGAACGCTCATCATGAGCTCGGTTGTCTTGGCCGCGTCCCGCATCGCATAGAGGGGTGGAATCGCCTCTTTTCCACGACGGATGAGGAACTCGGCGTCTTTTTCCTGGATGTGCGCTGCATCTGCCAGCATCACCGCCGAGAGATCCCGTGTGGCTGACGTTGCCCAGATCTTCTTGTCGTACCCCCGGGCAACGAGAAACGGGAGTCGTCCGGCATGATCGATATGGGCATGAGAGAGGATTACCGCGTCGATCTTGTCCGTGGGAACGGGTAGCGTACGGTTCTTCTCGGCGGTGTCGGCTCGCTTTCCCTGAAACAAACCGCAGTCGAGAAGGACCGTTCGGCCGTTCGCGTGAAGCACGTGGCAGGACCCAGTTACCTCGCGGGCAGCCCCGACGAATGTGAGGTCCACAGCCTAAGCCTCCGTCGTGGAGTCACGCTGGAAGACGATAGTGAGCCGCTGTCCTTCCTGAGACAACAAGGCAGGCTGCCAACCACCGCGGCTCCGCTCGTTCAGCAGATCGGTGAGCGTGTCCTCATCATCGTGCACGCGGCGCGAGAGACGGAGCATCACTGCCTGGTATTCTTTCATTTGGGCGAAGATAGTAGCTTCCCGGCCATGGACACCACCCCCGGCTACCCTACCCTCTCCATCACCCGCCACCCTCTGGTTCAGCACAAGCTGACAATGCTCCGTGACCGCTCCACACCCACAAAGATCTTCAAGGAGCTGGTGGATGAGATCACTACCTTGATGGCATATGAAGCGACCGGAGATCTGCCATTGGAGGAGGCCCCAGTGGCGACACCTCTGGAGGAGACGATCGGACTCCGGATGAGCGGAAAGAAGCTGACTCTCGTGCCGATCTTGCGCGCAGGTCTTGGCATGGTGGAGGGCGTTCTGCGCTTGGTGCCTTCCGCACGGGTGGGGCATGTCGGGCTGTATCGCGATCACGATACCCTCGAGCCAGTTGACTACTATTTCAAGGTCCCGGGAGATGCTTCCGAGAGGCAATTCTTCGTCCTCGATCCGATGCTCGCAACTGGCGGGAGTGCAGTAGCCGCCATCTCCTCGCTGAAGCGTGTCGGCGCTTCCCGCATTCGTTTTCTTTGTATCGTCGCAGCACCAACGGGGGTACGGCGTCTTGCCCACGCTCATCCCGATGTCCCGATCATCTGCGCCGCTCTCGATCGAGAACTCAATTCACAGGGGTACATTCTTCCAGGACTGGGTGATGCCGGGGATCGGCTCTTCGGCACGCGATGAACACATTCGCGCGGTTCTTCTGCACATTGCAGTGCCTCCATGGTTAACGTGCTCCTGGCACTCACCGTCCACCCGTTTCAGCGTGATTTCACTGTCCTCCCCGATGTTCATCCCCTTGTTCGGGCTGCCCGGTAGGATTAGTTTCCGCCGCGACTGACTTATCATCGCGCTCCTCCTCGCGTCCTAGCTGTTGATGCTCATAAATCTCCTGCCAGATTTCTTTGCCATCATCAACAGTTCAGACCCAGTCAGTGCCTACACGCACTACTACGAAGCCCACCGCCGTTTGCTCTCTGCCTACTGGCATAACTACGTTCTTGACCCTGAGAGTCCGCACTTCAACGACGTCGTGCGAGCGACGGCTCTTGCCAGTCGAGCTGATCTGCGTGCGATGCTCGAGCGAACGGATGTGGTCTCGCTCGCTCGTGAGTGCGAGGAAAGGTGCGCCAGCCTTCTAGAGATGGACGTCGACATCGACGTCGTCTTGATGGTAGGTGTCGGAGCCGCTAACGCGGGTGAGCTCGTGACAAATGGACGCGGTATCGCATTCGTCTGCCTCGAGCACTTTACTGGAATCGCGAACGCCGAGACTCAGGGCCTCGGTCTCGATCCAGAACTCATTTCACTCTGGCTCGCACATGAGATTGCGCATGCTGTCCGCTACACCTCACCGCGTAGTCAAAGTGAAATGCGCAAACTGGTGGATGATGCCGGGGGAGAGTACTCCTACTGGGAGACAGGACGACGGGCAACACTTCGAGAGCTTCTGATCAACGAAGGACTCGCGGTCTCGACCGCCCGGACAATCTCTCCGGGACACGCTGACTGGGAATATTTCGGGTATGGCCGCCGGCAGTACGCCCGCATCAGGGAACTCGAGCCCGTCATCACGCGCTCCGTTGCACCCGAGCTTGATTCCAGCGGGCTCGGTCTACGCCTCCGCTATCTCTCCGGTGGCCTTAGCGACGAAGCCCGGACTGTCGATCGCTATGTCATCCCGGAACGCGGTGGGTATTATTTAGGCACCCGGATGGTTGAATCGGCGGTCGCCCAACATGGTCTAGCTTGGAGTATACGTGCAAGCGCACTTGAGATCTCCAGCTTGGCTCTCAACGCCGCGGTGTCTGCCTAGGCTGCTGCCGGTTCTTGGGCTCGAACCACTCCTCATTTATTTCCCGACACAGAATGTTCTGAACAGGTTGTCCAGAACATCGTCTATCTCCACGGTTCCTATCATTTCCTCGAGTGCGGTTTCCGCACTCTTCAGGTAGGTGGTCGCCAGGGATATTGGGAGCTTCCCTTCCCTCCAGAGCTGAGCGAAGGTTCCTATCTCGTCTCTCGCCCGCTGAACGCTCTGCCGATGCCGTTCCCGTGTCAGAACAGCGCTCTCAGCGAAAATCAGTTCTGTATGCAGCTGTGGGAACAAGCCAACCAAGGAAGTGAGAAGCGGCTCAATTCCTTCCTCACCGTGGATGCTGATCGAGACCACACTCGTGCTAGTACTATCGAGATGTAGTGTTGTTCTCTCCGGGTCACCTCTCCGAAGGTCGGCCTTGGTCCAGATTGGAATAATCGGCGATGATGTAACAGCGCCTATGTGCTTCATGGCCGCAGCTAATGTGGGGAGGGTCTCTCCACATGCAAGGACGTAATTGGCCCGCGACAGGTACTCCTCGCTCACCTCGATCCCCATCTGCTCGATCACATCCTGCGCCACACGGAGACCGGCTGTATCAACCAGCCGAACAGTCCATCCACCTAGCTCCATAACTGCCTCCAACGCATCCCGTGTCGTTCCAGGGAGATCTGTGACAATCGATCGATTCCGACCGATCAAAGCGTTGAACAGAGAGGACTTACCCGCATTCGGTGCACCGGCGATAACGACCAGCACTCCATCCCGAAACAACTCGCCAATATCCGCAGACCGGAGAAGTCCATCGAGCTCTTTCTGCAGCACATCGAGAACTCCACCGATTCGCTCGGGCGTTATTGGTCCATCGTCCTCTTCAGGGAAGTCGATGTCATAGGCAACCAGTACCTCCAAATCCAGTAGTTGGCGCTGAACCAAGGAGATCCGTGACGACAGTTTGCCCTCCAGCTGCGCCAATGCGCTTGCATGCATGACAGCTGAACGAGCATCGATCAAGTCACTAACTCCCTCCGCTTGTAGCAGATCGATTTTCCCGTTCATGACCGCGCGACGGGTGAACTCACCTCCATGAGCTTCACGCGCACCGGCATGCAAGAGCGCCATAAGCCCTAGCGCGGGGACCATTGTACCGCCGTGGACAGACAACTCAACGAGGTCCTCACCAGTATACGACCGTGGGGCGTGATAGACGGTTATTATTGGGTTGTCTATCACGGACCCTGTCTGACAGTCCCGTAGAGTTGCCTGGTACGGGCGCCGCTCCTCAGACCTCCAGGGCTGGACGGCCCGAGAACCAACACTGTGCGCCAGTGGACCACTCACCCGGAGGACAGCAATGGCAGCCCGTCCTGAAGCTGTGGAGATAGCGGCAATCGTGTCGGCCGCCTCCGGAAAGAGCATCGGAAGGGATTGCTGGGATGCGCTCATAGTTCGAAGATCGCACCGGGCTCCAGAATTTTGACAGCATCAGAACACGGGTACAGAGGGAGCTGCGCTCGCAGCCGGTCAATCGCATCATATGCACGAGATGTTACATGGTGGAATGTTCCCCAATGGTACGGAATGAAGTAGCGCGCTCGAAGCTTTGCGAATAGGCTGAGAGCATCAGACGCGGTGAGATGCCCAGAGCGAAATCCAAGCTTCCACCAGGGAGCGTGGCCAATGGGGAGGAGTGCTACATCCAATTCTCTATTTCTGAAATGAAGACGGTTCTCTACCAAGACGAGGGCATCCGAGTCCAGACCCGTATCACCAACAAATAGGCAGCTCACATCATTGGTATCTAATAGATACATATTCGCCGCCTTTCGCCAACGGTCAATTCCGTAACGGCTTCCAAGATGCTTGGCGGTGGCAGCCGTAATGTTAACCGGGCCTACAGTAATCTGACTTCCTGAGGGAAGAGCTTCAGCGTGACTGAAGCCCAGTCGTTGAAGCCACATGGCCACAGCGGGTGGTGCGTAGAGGGGGATGGTCCGCGGTAATGCCTCGAGAGAGGGAAACGAGAGGTGGTCCGCATGAGCATGCGTCAGCAAGAGTGCGTCGAGACGCGGGAGCTCGGCGATGGGTATCCCTGGAAGACTCACCCGGGGAAGGATCCATCCGAGACGCGAGTCAAAATTAGGGTCAGTGAGGAACCGAGAGCCTGCCAGTTCGATCAGTAGAGTGGCATGACCGATGTACGTGATCCTGAGCAGCTTCTCATGACTCGGGGTATCCAGCTGATCACCCTGGTGCGTCACTTCCTGGTTGACGGGCTACTTTTGGACCTCTCTCGAGCGATCAGCCACTGCTGGGGAAGCGCAGCGATGTTCTGCACCGCATAGTAGAGATTCAGACCAGATGCCAGGTTCAGAAAGAACGCCGTCATCATGACGGGAAATACATACGTCATTGTCTTTGCCTGAGGATTAGGAGGCGTATTTCGCATTCCTATCCAGGAAAGAAAGAACATCGAGATCCCCATAAGAGCCGGCAGAATATAGTAGGGATCCTTCTGGGAGATATCGTGAAGCCAAAGAAACGAGACACCCCGGAACTCAATCGTATTCTGAAAGACAAAGAACAGCGCAAAGAGCACAGGCATCGGCAGCAACATTGGTAGACATCCACTAAACATGCTGAAGGGACTCATCCCATGTTCCTTGTACACCCTCATCATTTCCGCATGCTGCTTTTCAGGCTGCTTTGCGTACCGTTTCTGGATCTCCTGAAGCTCAGGCTGGACACGTTGCATCTTGAGATTGCTACGCATCGCACGCTGGTTCAGCGGCCATAGTATTAGTCGCACAACGACCCCAAATACCACCAACACCCATCCATAACTGACTCGTAACCTGTCGTGGAGCCCCAGTACTGCCCACATCACGAAGGAAGCGAATGGTTCCACAACTCCACGGAGGAATCCACCGTAGGGATTCACATGTTCTAGATCTCTCCCAACTGCTGTCAAACGACGCCAGGCCTGGGGACCTGTATACAATTCGAATGCAAAACCACCATTGGGCTGGACTGGTACGGTGATCATGGCATCGGCATTGATCGCCATCTTTCCTGCCCGGGGGCCACCTGTGAAGACCACAGACTCAAAGTTGGCACTGGGAGCAGCCGACAGAACCGCAAGCAGAAAATATTTATTCTTGCTCGCAACCCATGCGAGAGGCCCCGCTTCAACCAGTGTCTCGTGTGGGTCTAGCTTAGTGAATGAGATACTTCGAGCTCCTGATTTCACCGGCTTTGCTACATACGCAAGGTGATGCTGGTCATCCAGAGTGTCTGCCTCCTCCGAGCGTAATCCTCCGGGAAGTATGATCCCTAGCTTTCTCAACTTCTCGCCTGATGCGGAATGGGCATCCAATCGGACTCGAACTTGATAACTGTCTGGAGCAAAGGAGTACGTCAGAGCTATATCCCATCCGCCAACCCCGCCACGAAATATGAGAGGCCCCGTACCCTGACCTGTCCCTGGAACTGTATCCACCGTGAATGCCACGCGATCCAGCCTGAGAGTATCCGCGCTGGCAAAACCAACCAGATATAGAAGCGGCTGACCGGGGCGTTCCAGTTGAACGCTTCGGCCTTTCTGGGAGAGAGAACGGTACTCGATCAGTACGGCCGAGACCGGCATGGCTCCGATCGCACTAAATTGATATCTGACCTTGCTGGTACTGATCGTTACAGTTTCCCCCGGAGTTCCAGGAAATGGCGTCTCCTTTCCTGTCTGCTGCGAGACACTAGTCTCCGACAGCTCTCGAGCAGTTCCTTGCCCACGTGGTCTCGATATCTGCCCAGAGCTTTCGAATCCTCTCTTGCTTGAATCGACACTCCTATCTTGCTTGGCCGGGGGCGGCAATTTGGAGACGGAAGGAGTGGGGAACAACCGCTGCGTCAGAAAGATCACAACAACAGATAGTGCTAGCGCAAGGAAGAATCTTTTATCCATGGTACTCGCTATTGATCATGGCACTGGGTCATATCCACCCGGGCAGAAAGGATGACAACGGCCAATACGACGCATAGCAAGCCAGCTGCCCTTCTTGAATCCATAACGCCCCAACGCTTCGATGGCATACATAGAACAGCTCGGGTAAAATCGACACACCGCTGGAAGCAAAGGCGAGAGAATCACCTGATATCCGCGGATCACAACTATCGCCAATCGATCCATCATTCATTCCGTGTAATCATGGCAATCTGTTTCACCGCTGATGCCAGCTCTGCAGCAAGAACCTGGTACGAGACAGCATAGGCAGCCTTTCTGGCCCGTACAACTACATCTACCGCTGGCAATACCTGTAGAAGCTGGCATCGAGTCGCTTCGCGAAGACACCGTTTCAGGTAGTTGCGATCGACACTGCTCTGGCCGTATTTCGGCACAATAAACCCAACTCGTGGATGACGAGAAAGGGAAGCGCTTGCCCGGAGCTCGAGGTGCTCGGTCCGGATGCGCTTCCCCTCTCGTGTCACAGATCGGAGCTCCGACCCCCGCGTCAGCCGATAGCGCCGCGGAAATCGAAGCCGATCAGACGCCGGCGTATTTCGACGGGAGTCGAACTGCCAGCCGCTTCCGCCCCTTCTTACGTCTCCTGCTCAGAACTGCCCGACCCCAACGATCTGCCATCCGTGTCCGAAAACCATGAGTCCGGATCCGGCGCTTATTACGTGGTCGGTAAGTAGGCTTACCCATGATGCTGCTCCAGAACGATTGAGCAAACTGGTTAGTGATGAGTGCTAAAGGTAAATCCACTCAAGAGATAGGTCAACGCACGATTTTGGCTAATAGCAGTATCCGAGTGAATTAATCCTGTTCAATCCGGGAGGGGTCTGGTGCAACAATAGGTGGTTTGACTTTTCCACATTTCACGCCATACGTTGTGCCTGCCGCTACAAGACAAGTTTTCCACACACGTTCGTGACATGTCACTTACCGCTCAAGAAATATGGTCCCGCCTTCTTGAACGAGCACGTCAGGAGCTTCCAGAGCAGACATTTCGTACATGGCTGGAGCCAACTGAAGCTCTGACCGTCAACGATGATACCCTGACAGTCGGGGCCCCTGATCGCTTTGCAGCCGAATGGAATGACTCAAAGCACGCTCAACTACTGGCTAGCTTCGCACCGGTGGCGTTGGGATATCCTATCTCGATTGTTTTCAAGGTCAATGAAGAAAGGAAACACCGACCCCAGATGGATTTTTTCGTCGCACCTCCACCAAACCGCCAGGAAACTAAGGAAGACCGCCCTGCTGGTTTATCCCAGCTGAGTACCCGATACACCTTCCAAAACTTCGTCATCGGGCGATCTAACGAATTGGCAGCCGCTGCAGCTCAAGCCGTCGCCGCCGCACCTGGTCGAGTATACAATCCTCTCTTTCTATATGGCGACACAGGCTTGGGGAAAACACATCTCATGCAGGCGGTCGCACATGAGATCCTCTCGAGAACCGAAAAGATTCGCATCTGTTTTGTTGGTACAGAGCAGTTCACCAACGATCTCGTTACCTCTATCCAGACTCGCACAACGCAGAACTTTCGCCGCCGGTATCGGGAAACCGACCTCCTCCTAGTTGATGATGTCCACTTCCTCAAGGGAAAGGAGGCCACCCAGGAAGAGTTTTTTCATACTTTCAATGCCCTTTACGAAGCTGGTCGGCAGATCATCCTCACCAGCGACAGACCCCCATCAGAGATCCCCGGTTTAGAGGCTCGACTCGTCAGTCGCTTCCAGTGGGGAATGGTCGCGGATATTGAACTCCCCGACCTAGAGCACCGCATTGCAATCCTCCAAAATAAGGCCCGGTTGGACCATCTCGAGCTGACGATTCCTGAGAATGTTATTCATTTTATCGCCGAACATGTCCGCTCGAGTATTCGCGAGCTTGAAGGCTCAATTATCAGGCTTCTTGCCTACGCCTCCCTCAAGCATCATGAGGTAACCCTCGAACTTGCTAAGGAGGCGTTACGAGATAAGGTGCGTGGCGATACTACACAGTCCTCCGACAGCAGTCACAGTATCCTGAGCATTGATACGATACAACAAGCTGTGGCAAAAGAGTTTGGCGTGACTGTCGAGGGGTTACGCTCCAAGACAAGGACAAAGCACCTAACCGTTCCGAGACAGGCTGCAATGTCGCTGATCAGAGAACTCCTGGGCCTTCAGCTCGTCGAGATCGGTGCAGCATTCGGGGGACGAGACCATTCCACCGTCATTCATAGCCTCGAGAGAGTCGAGTCCACTCGGGCAAGAGACGGTCACTTTCAACACCGTATGGAACAACTTCGCGAGCATCTCCTCACCCTACGTCCTTGAACTCGTGTACACATCGCCCCGATGTCATTCCTTTTTTCTTACCCACATACTCTGTCTGTCTATCCCATCCAGATCACATTAGGTAGTATGAGGGAACCATTGCACGTGTAAGAACTTGAGCGACTTATCCACAACCAGCTATCCCCTACTACTACTACTAGAGTTACTCTTTAATAGATAGTAATAGCAGCTCTCCTCCCAGGAAGCCCTTACCCGAGGACCTGGAATGCGATTCAGTATTGCGCGTGAGAAGCTACAGGAAGGTTTGACTGCAGTCGCAGCAAGTGTTCCTGCCAAGACCACCCTCCCAGTTCTCGCAAATCTGCTCCTGGAGACTACTGAGAGGGGGATCCGGCTGTCAGGGACTGATCTGGATATGGCGGTCAGCACAGAAGTCGTTGCTGATGTCGAGCAGCATGGTGCCGTGACAATCCCTGCAAAAAAACTTGCCGAGATTGTGCGTGAGCTTCCGAGTGCTCCGGTGAAGATAAGTGCCGCAGGGGAGCATAAAATTACGATCGAGTGTAGCCGGTCTCGCTTCCGTCTTCATGGCCTGCCGCGTGATGAGTTCCCGAGTTTTCCGTCTGTCAAATTCGCTGAAAGTTGGCGGATCCGCTCTGGTGAGGTGCAGAAGCTTATCTCCCACACAGCCTTCGCTGCATCCACAGAGGAGAGTCGGCCCATCCTGAATGGTGTTCTATGGGAACTCCGGCCAGATCGGATGCGGATGGTGGCGACGAATGGACACCGACTAGCAAAGATGGAAGTCGCTGTGAGTGCATCAGCAGCTCCAGCTGGTGATCTCATCGTCCCGCCGAAGGCCCTCGAGCAGATTCGGCGGCTGTTTCCAGCAGAGGAGGAGCTGGAGATTGCGCGGGGTGAGAACCACCTAGGATTCCGTTCTCCATTTACGGCAGTATTCACGCGGTTGATCGAGGGACCGTATCCGAATTATGAGCAGGTGATTCCAAAAGACAACGATCGGATTGCTCTGGCAGACAAGAATGCCCTCTTTCAAGCTCTCAAGCGTATGTCGGTTATCGCGTCAGACCAGACTCATCGAATCAGGATGTCGTTCAACGCTGGAATGTTGAAGCTGAGCGTGCAGACACCAGATCTGGGTGAGGCACAGGATGAGCTTCCGATCAGTTTCGAAGGGGATCAGCTCGATATTGGATTCAATGCTACCTATTTACTGGAGATTCTTCGTTACATGCCGAGTGACGAGATACGTCTGACATTCAAGGCGCCAGAAAGAGCTGCCACGATAGAACCATCAGGCTGGAACGACTCAGCAAGCTTTATGTGTCTGGTGATGCCACTCCGGCTTGTCGATTGAGACAAAGATGGTGTTTGGGGCCAGGGATTTAAGCTGGCTCAAAAGGGGGGGACTCCTCGGGATGGGTGTGTCCCGGGGTTAGTTGATATTCAGGTGGTAGCCTCGGGAGATTGACTCACGCCGCTGCGGTTGTCGATGGGGTGATCTTCTCGGACAGGGCGCGTTCCAGCAAGGGCAAGTGAGTGCAGCCCTTCACGCGTCGGA
>JBBSGP010000031.1:0-35938 GCA_038253885.1 Gemmatimonadales bacterium
CGTCGCCAGGTTACGCAGGTCGGTCTTGATCGTGGCGAAGTACGCCTTGTCCTTCGTGTTGGCGAACTTCGGGATCGCGATCGCGGCCAGAATGCCGATGATCACGACCACGATCAACAGCTCGATCAGCGTGAAGCCCTTCCGGATATTCTTCTGCATTGCAACGCTCCTGCGGTGGGGTGACGAGAGCAAGGATTAGGAGCCAATTATCCGGGCCAGCCCTCTGTCAGCCCGGGGTACTGCCGCCGTCTAATGCAGGACTGAGGCCGCGGCGGTACGCTTCATAACTTATTGTGACTCAACTACTTGCATTCAAGATTAGAGCCGTCTTCGCATTCGAGTACCGCGCGTTGCGAGGAATCGGGCAGGAAGCGGCAGTTGTTCCCGGGTCCATCATGGGGCGATCGGCTTGATGTCGCTGTTCCGAACGTCGATCACGATCAGCCCTTCCGTGGTGAGCCCGAAGATCTTGAGAACGATCGCCGGATCGTCCGACGGGAAGCGGTGCGTGACGCGGATGGGTCCGTACAGCTTGGCCCGCACGGGCAGCGTGCCCCGGTTGAGGAAGTGGAAGCTGTCCACGATCTCGATCGTGCCGTTGGACGAGGCCACGAAGGCGACGCGGGTCGAATCGTTGAGGCTGACACCCGTGCCGATGTTGTCGGGGTGGAAGGCGATCCCGGAGCCGGTCGAGAACGTCTGGACCTTACCCTGGAGCCGCAGCGTGAAGGGCGACTCGACATCGAAGAAGTAGGACTCCGATCCGTGGGCAGCGGCCTCCGAGCTGTTCTTGTTGATCGCGACGCCGTAGATCCGCTCCGAGGCGTTGTTCACGAGATCCGTCACGGAGAGGCTGGGCGAGAAGAGACGCCCCTTGGGTGTGCACCCCGACTCGGGGACCGCGCAGTCGCGGATCGTCATCACCCGACCGGCCCTGTCTCCGCTGTTGCCTTCACCGAAGGCGATGAACCGGCGGTCGCCGCCGGCGGCGACGTATGTGGTGTCCTCGAGCCCGAGCGACTTGATGTCGAGGTTGGACACGAGCGCGATATCGGACGCCTGGCCATACTTCGTTATGAAGAAGCTGTTCATGGCGCTCAGCGTCGAGCTCGGCGAGTTGCCGATGAAGCAGGCCGAGGCGGTGCTGGTGAACCCGTAGGGGCGGTCGCAGATGATGATGCTGTCCGAGACGGTCGGCGTGATGCCGCCCTGGACGAACACGCTGTCGGCGTTGATGACCGCCACGTGTCCCTGATTGTTGAACGTGCCGTACTGCCAGAGCTGCTGCGACTCGGGCTGCGTGAGGTTCGGGTCGTAGTGACGCAGCGTGCCATCAGGCGCCGACGGCGTGGGCTTGGTCGAGAAGTAGATGTCACCAGTCACCGACTGGGCGACGTACTGGGGACGGTCGGAGTAGTCGTAGATCGTGACCTTCAGGCGCGCGATACCGGAGGCGTCGAGGGCCACCTGGACGTCGGCGACGAAGTTGTTGGTTGTCTTGATTCGTCGCGCATCGACTTCGTTCACGTTGTTGATGCTCGGCGATCCGATGAAGACCCGGCTGATGTTGGTTCCACCGGAGTTGGCGACGAGCAGCGTGTCGGCGCTGTTGTCGACGAACATGCCCCAGGGGTGCGAGCCGACGGCGATCTTCTTGGCGTTGAAGGCATCGGGCCCGCGCTCCCAGACCTCGAGGCGATCGAAGGTGATGTTCGACAGATAGGCCCGCTGCCGGAGTGTGTCGACAGCGATGTCGCCGGCGACGCCGCCGCTCGGAAGCGAGAACGTGCGGCCGAATACCACGAGCGAGGTGTCGGGGCGCGCGCTGGTGACGTTCGGTTGGGGTTGGGTCGCGCCGGATGGCACGGAGTAGCCAATGTTGCCGCGTGTATCAGCAGCAAACGACGTGATCACGACCTTCTTGCCGACGGAGGCTGCGGGGATGTTGAGCCGGATCGCGACCGTGACGTCGGTGAAGCTGCCGCCGACAATCACGCTGTCGCGCTTGATCACGACGCCATCGCTCTCGCGCCGCATGATAAAACCGATGTACTGGATGCCGCTGGGGTCGACCGCGCGGATCCTCACGGAATCGTTGACCTCGACCCGGCTGCTCAGAGACTGGAAGACGAGCGGCGGGGTGACATCCGCGGCCGGCGATTGCACGCTGACAACGACGCTGCCACCCGAGCCCGGCTGGCCGAGGGCATCGGTTGCGAATGGTGTGATGGTGAAGGTGCTGGGTGCGGCCGTGCCGGCCGGAACAGTCAGCGTGTCGATGAAGACGAGCGTGTCCTTGATTGTCGCCGGCGTGGGCGCGGTCCGCGTCGCGGTGAACGCACCGGTGACGTTGTAGCCGAGCACCCTAACGCCATCGCGGTCGACGGCGCGGAGCTCGACGACGATCGACTTGCCCGGCGAGGCAACCGCGCCCGGGCCCGGACGAATGATGGCGATGGTCGGGCCGGAGACGATCTGAATGCGCCGAACGACGACAGAATCATTGCCGGCCACATCGGTAACGCGGGCGACCAGGTAGAGCGGCCCGGTGGTGCTGTCGGCGGGATTCTTGACGGTGAGCAGCCGGGTGATAATGGTGTCGCGCGTCCCGGCGGGGAATGACTGTTTCTGGCCGCCGATATTTACTGGGGCGAACGCGGTGTCGTAACGGATCGTGGTATCCACCGCGCCGAGATCGGGGTCGCCTTTTGTGGAGATACCCACGACGGTGACGCGGGCGACGCCCACGTTGTCGGAGACATGGAGCCGGACCCGGATCGTCGCGCCGATGCTGACACTCGAGTCCTGGGGCGGCGAGAGGAACTGCAGTCCGGGCTTGATGGCGTCGCTGACGGTGATCGGGATGACGCTGGCCAGCGCTCCGTTGAGCGCAGTGTTTCGGGCGAAGCCCCGGATGTTGTAGCCGCCCGGAGGCAGCGACGACAGGATGACAGCGTTGAAGGTGCGCGTCACCGATACCGGCGAGCCGGTGACGTTCACCGAATCGGCCTGGAGGATGGTGACGGCTCCATTGGAGTCAGTCTTGACGATCTGATAGCCGATGCGCGTGATCCCGGTGGGATCCGTTGCGGTGACGGTGATGCGCGTGCTGTCGCCGGCGCGGAAGGCCGCCCCACTCGCGGGAAGGGTGACGCTGACCACCGGCGCGCTCGAGTTGAACGCGGTGACGCCGATGAGCGGCGACAGCGTGACGTTGCCGGCTCCGTCGGTCGCGGCGCCCGCGATCTGCAGCACCGTCCCGCTCATCACGCCAGCGAGCTGGATCGGGATGGTGCGCTGGAAGACGGGAGTCGCGGTGGTGAAGGTGGTGTCGAAGACCGACCGCCCGTTCATCAGCACGCTGATGTGCTTGAGCGAGAGGTTGTCGCGCGCGTTGACGATGACCTGTATGGGCGTGCCGACATCGACCGAATCGCGCTGCGAAACAACCTGCAGCGTGATCGTCGGTGGAACGCGGTCCGGGCCGGTGACGTCGTTCCGCCGGGTGTCGCAGCCGGAGAATGACAGTGCGCCGAAGAGGAGCGCCCCGACGGTCAGGCGCGGCAGGATTGTCTGCTTCATGGGGTGCCTCAGATCAACGGTTGTCGGCGCCGCTCGGAGGTCCGAGCTTCTCGCCGTCATCCACGATGTGCGGAGTCACGAGGATGAGCAGGTCGCGCTTGTCCTCGGTCGTCGTGGTGTGGCCGAACAGACGGCCAACGAGGGGAAGGTCCACCAGGATCGGGATTCCGGAGCGCGACGACGTGACCTGGGTCACGGTCAGCCCGCCGATCACCGCTGTCTCGCCATCGTTGACGAGCAGCTGGTTGTCGGCCTTCTGCGTCTGGAAGGTGAATCCGAGATCGGACGCGGCGGTCTGGAGGTTCGACCGCTCGGCATGGAGCACCATCAGGATCTGGCGATTGTTCGTGACGTGCGGCGTGACGGCGAGGTTGATTCCGGTCTGCTTGAACTGCACCGTCGCGCGCGGCTGCTGCTGCTGGCCGCCCTGAGCTTGGGCCTGGGTGCCGAGGTCGATGATCCGGATCGGCGTCTCCTCGCCCGAAAGGATTTCGGCGCGCCGGTTGTCGAGCGTGGTGACGCTCGGCTCGGCCTGGATGTCGGCCAGCCTGACTTCCTGGAGCGCATCGATGAACGTGGAGAGGTTGAACTTGCCGATCGCGGTCGAGAAGATGAGCTCGAGCGCCGGCTGAATGACGCGCTGATTCGCGTTGGCGATGCCGGAGAGCGCGTTGCCCCCGATCTCGACGACGTTGAGGTTCTGGTTGAATGGCGTTCCGCCGCCCAGCGCGTCCGGGATCCCATCGCCGTTCGTGTCGATCGGCTTCAGGGTCGTCGGATCGGTGCGCTGCACGAGCTTGTTGAAGAACTGATTCGACGTGCCGAGGTCGTAGGCGATGCCCAGATCCTCGATGTTGGTCCGGTTGACGAAGATGATCTTGGCCTTGATCGCGATCTGCGGCGTGCGCAGGTCGAGATCCTTGATGTAGCTGGCGATGTCCTGGATGCGCGACGCGACGTCGGTGATCACCAACCGGTTGGTGGAGCTGTCGGCCGAGACGCTGCCGCGGATGCGGCACTGTCCGGGCGCGTTGCCGCTCGCCGACGGGCCGGGAACGCCACTGCGGTTGCCGCAATCCTGCGACAGCAGGCTCTTCACCGTCTCGAGGAGCGACTGAGCGTGCGTGTAGTTGACGGCGATGATCTGTGTCGTGAGAGGCTCGGTCGCCTGCTGAGCCGCGATGTTGTCGTAGCTGTCGACGGTGATGATGCCGTCCTGGTCCTCTCGTGCGGCGAGCCCCTGCGCCTGCAGGATCGCGCGCAGGGCGACGTCCCATGGCTGATCGCGGATCTCGGCGGAGACGGTGCCGGTCACGCCCTTTCCGACGACGATCGTGCGCCCGGAGAAGACGGCGAAGGCGGCGAGTACGTCGCGAATGTCGGCGTCCTGGTAGGTCACGGTGATCCGCGGCTCGTCGGCCTTCCCGACGACGGGGACACCGACGTCCTTCAGCCGGTTCCGCGAGGTGATCTTCTGCCCCGCCGTCCGGGCTTGCTGTTGAGCGATGTCACCCGAGGAGGCGCGCGCCACGACGAGGCTCGGAGTGGCGGCAACGGGATACACGGCGGGCACCGCCACCTTCGGGGTGCCGACGTTCCACGCCACGAAGCTCGGAGCGCCGCTGCCGTCGATGCTGATACGCACCTCGTGCGCGCCGCGCGTGACCGTGTACTTCCGATCGACATCGAGGTCGAGGACGACCCGGACGACGTCTTCTCGGTACTGGGCGATGCGGACGTTCAGAATGCCCCCGCGCGGAACGCGGTCGTACAAGCGCGGGAGCACGCCGAGGCGGGCACCGCGCATGTCGAGAACGACCCGCGCTGGCGAGCCGAGGCTGAAATCCTGCAGCTCAACCGCACCGTCCACCGCGATCACCAGCTCTGCCCGACCGGTGACGGCGACGACGCTGAGCGACGTCACCTCGATCTTCGGAGAGTCATGGCTTCCTGCCGCGCGGGCCGCCGGTGCGCTCAGTGGGAGCGCGATCCCGATCATCCCGGCCAACGTCCAGATCCGCCTCATGGCGTCCTCACTCGTGTGGAATCGCTCAGCCCCAGGATTTGCTGGCGGCTGTACCCAAGCTCTTCAAGCGTGAAGACGACCGAGCGGGGCTGGATTTGCGCGACGCGCATGCGACCCAGCGTCTGCCCGACCTTCACGCGGTACTGCTCCTTGCTGCCGATGTCGCGGAGTATGGCGACCGAACGTCCCGCCGGATCGTAGAGCACGGCCACGAGCCGCAGGTCGGTGATCATGGGCCGGAGCTCGGTGCTGTTGAGCAGCGATGCGAACGGATCGCGCCGCCCGTCTGGCTGGTAGCTGAAGACCTCGCGGGTGAGAGAGATCTCGCCACCCTTGCCACGCGCCGACACGGAGCTGCTGGTGCCGCCGATGGTACCGGCCGCGGGCCGCTGAGCGGCGCCCGAGGTCGGAGTCTGTGGCCCGGCCGTGGTGGCCGTCTTCGGCGCGGCCGTCTTCGGTGCGCCAGTCTGAGGAGCGGGCGCCGGCGCCTGCATCTGCTCCGCGGCCGTGTGGGCGTCGGTGGCTGCCACGGCGTTCCGCGCGAGCTCTTTCGGACGTGAGATGTTCGGTGGCGCGATCTGCGCATCCAGTGGCGCGGGAGAGACCGCCAGCAACCCGGCGGCGATGACGATGGCCACGAGGCCGGTCGCGCTCAGCTCCGTCTTCATGACTTCGCTCCTCCGGCCGCGCTCTTCTTCGCGGGCTGAGCAAGCGGCGTCTTCCGGGCGACGAACGTCTGCAGCTGGAAGCGTGCTTCGATGGTCGCGGTCTTCGCGCCCTTCTGCCTGGGCTTGTTCGCCTGTGCTCCCAGGGTGGGCTGCTGCAGGGTGAGATTCACCGGGATCACGATGCGGGTCAGCGACCCGACGTTCGCGAGGAAGGTCGCGATCTGGTGGAAGCTCCCGAGCACCCCGAGGCCGTATCGGTAGGTGTCGTACTGCTCTCCCTCGACGACCGGCTGCGGGTCCACCTGCGCCAGGTCGAGCCCGACACGGCGTGCGGCGGTGGACACCTGCTCGAGAAGCGCCGGCACTTCGTTGCCCTGGGGCACGAGCGTCCGGATCAGCTCGAAGTTTTGCTGGTAGAGCGCCAGCTGGCGGGAGAGATCGCTCGCGTTGCCGCGCGCGATGTCGGCCTTGGCGCGGTTCGTCTGCTCCACCATCGCCTGGATGCGATGGTCCTCCTCCGACAGCACCGCCGCCTTCTTGTCGTACGCGAAATACCAGTACGCGCCGACCGCGACGATCGAGAGAAAGATCGTGAAGACGAGCATCTGCTCACGCTGGCCCCTGGGTAGGATGGCCACGGGTTACCTCACCGACAGGGAGACAGGAACCGTCCGGACCGCGGAGGGGTCGGGAGCCTGGTAGCTCGCCTCGAGCTGAAACTCCGTGATCTCCTTTCCGTCCACGATGACCAGGGCCGACTTGACCAGCGCCACGTTCTCGATGAACGGCGACGCCTCGAGCAGCTTCATGAAGCGCGTCAGCGCCTGGATGTCGACGGTGTTGCCGACGATCCGGAACTGCACGCCGGCGCTCGCGCCGGAATCCAGGGGAGCGAGGGCGTCACTCTTGGACTTGGGAGCTTTGCCATCCTTCGCATCGGGCGCGGGCGGAGGGGGGACGGCCGGCGCGGCGGCGATCTGGGTGACGTTGGTCTGGGTGATCGATGTCAACCACGTATAGGGCGGAAGCGCCCGGCTGACCTCGTCGAGAACGTGGGGCCAGATGAACCGCTTGCTGTCGAAAGAGCGAATGAGCTCCACCTGTCTCACGATGGAATCGCGGCGCGCCTCGGCCTTTCGCTTCTGGTTCACCAGGGCGGAGTAGCGTATCGAGTCCTGCTCGGCCGTCCGCAGGCGTGCGTCGAGGGAGCGCTGCTTGGTGCTTTGAGTGACCCACATCCCGCCGACGGCGAGGATCGCGACGATGACCGCGGCCACAGCTCCGATCAGGAAGGGATCCTTGATCTGGGAGAAGATCCCCGCCGCGACGCCCCCGAGGTTCACTCCGGAGCCACGGCTCCGGGTCTTTTTCCCGGCGCCGGGCAGAAGATTGATTTCAATCATGGCGAAGTCTTCGGCGGGAGATCAGGCGACCTGGCGAAGCGCCAGCCCGATGGGGAGCATCAGCAGCGGGGCGACGTCGTCAATGACGAGCGCATCGAAGGCACCGTCACGCACCCGCAGGCGCTGCAGCGGGTTGGCCTGCTCGACGGGAATGCGGAGGCGCGCGGCCAGGGCGTCGTTGAGACCCGGCACGCGAGAGCCGCCGCCGCAGGTGTAGACGGACTTGAGCCTGTTGCTGGAGCGGGAAGACGTGGACAGGAACTGGACGGCGCGCTCGATACCAACGCCGATCTCCTCGCCGCGGCTGTCCGTCACCGCCTGCAGGTGGGGGCTGCGATCATAGCCCTGGAGAAGGGCATCGGCTTCCTCGGCGCTCAGTCCGCGCTCGCGCTGCAGGTCCTCGCGAAAGCGGCGGGTGCCGACCGCGATATCGCGCGTCAGCAACGGGATGCCGTCGTCGAGGACGTTGATGTTCGTCACTTCGTGGCCGATGTTCACCAGACAGACCACCCCCGACATCGCGTCGGGGTAGTTGAGCTCGAAGGCGTTGTGGAGCGCGAACGCGTCCACATCCACGCAGGCGGGTGTCACCTCGCTATCTGTCAGCAGCCGCAACTTGCTCTCGATCAGCTCGCGCTTGGCGGCGACCAGGAGGACGCTCATCTCGAGCCCTTCCGCGTCGGGATCGAGGATCTGAAAGTCCAGCTCCACCGATTCCATGTCGAAGGGCACGTGCTGCTCGGCTTCCCAGCGAATGATCTCGCGCGCCTGCTGCTCCTTCACGCGGTCGATCTGGATCTTCTTGATGATGACGTCGCGACCGCCGACGGCGGTGACCACGCTCGGGGATCGGACTCCGAGGCTCCCGATGGCGCCACGCACCGCATCGGCGACGATACCGGGGTCCATGATCTCACCTTCGACGATGGCGTCGGCGAGGAGGGGGGCGATCGCCACCTTGATGAGCTCGGGCTCGCTGCGGCCGTGGTCGATGACCACGACCTTGATGAGGCCCGAGCCGATGTCGAGCCCGACTGTCGTCTTCTTGCTGCGACCGAAGAGCGCCATGTGACCGGTCTTGTGACGGTGAGTAGGACCTGCTGCGGACCGTTGGCAATACGAACGTGCCGGGCGGCACTGCGCGGTTGGGAGACCGCGGATGAGAGCCGCAAGTATCCGTCAAACGATCGGGGTCACGTTACGTAACAGGCGAGACCGGGAGCGTAAGTGACGGGCGAGCAAGGAGACCGGTGCCTTCGCGGGGGGGGCGCCGACTCACGTCGAACGGGCGGCCAGAGGATCGGCCGCCCGTTCGGCGTGCGAAGTATCTACTGCGTGTCAGCCCGTCAGATCATCAATTTCACATTCAGACAGCCGCCGCGTGGCATCCGGCGGCTCACTTCTCAGTACAACTCCACCCATGACCGCCCCTTGGCGGGAACGGGAAAAGAGGACGCCGCGAGGGCCTTGGCGACCGTGCACGAGGAATAGTGGATCACAGCATTGCCGAGCACGGTGTTCTGCTCGAGGTCCACGTTGGCCGCCATGACGCCGCCGTTGAAGTGCCCGCCGGTACCGGTGGTCTTGAGCCGGCCGCGCACGATCACAGGGCCGTAGAACTCGAAACCGCCAGACACATCCAGGTCGCCATCCACGAGGAGCATCCCCTGACCGTAGCCACCGGTGATCTGGAGGTTACCGGTCGCGTGGATGATCGGAAAGAAATCCTGGCAATTGGTATTGAGATTGATCCGGTACGGATCGCCCCAGTTCGAGGTCGACGCCGTGTTGCAGGAGCCGTCCGCGTTGAAGGACGCCGCCATCCCATTGATTGTGGGGCTGCCCGTGATGGTCCTGGTCGCCAGAGCGGCCATGCTGGCCCAGTCCTGGCTTCCGAACTGCGTATAGGTGCTGGTGTCGCCGGCCAGCGGCGTTTGGGAGATCTTGGGGCTGCCAGCAAGGCAGCTGTAGCCGCCACAGCCGGTGGTAGTGATCTGTGTCGAATCGTTGATGGCAATTGCTGGCAGCGAAGGACCCGGAGGCGGGCAGTTCCATCCCGCGTAGGTGGTATCGTTGCCGTCGATGTACGACGAGCCGCCGATCTTGGTGGATCCACGGGTGGTCAGGCCCGCCAGAATGTTGACGGTGGGGATGTTGAGAGCGACCAGCATGCCCACGCGCCGGCGGGACATCGTCCCGATGCCGGAGCCGACCCGTCCCTCGGAGACGACCTGGAAGGTCTGCTGCGTCAGGCGGGTGATGTGGATCGAGTCCCTGGAGCCGTCACCCGGAGTGAGCGCCGTATCCTTCACGGCACCATTCGCCATGCTGGTGTTCCACTTCATGTTCCAGTTGGTTGGCGAGAGCACGGCGTTGAGGCCATACTCCGCCGCGGTGAGTGACCGGGTCTGCATGAGCGCGTTGCGCCCGATCCGGTATTCCTGCGTGGAGGCGAAGAAGACGCCCCCGATGAGGCCGCCGATCACCACGATCGCCGCGATGGCGAGGGCGAGGGCGAAGCCCGAGCGGCGTTCGCGCGAATGGCGCATGAGAAACCTCGTGGGAGAGGACATTGTCAGTTCCGCACCGCGACGATCATCTTGGTGGAATCGGTGTACAGACCGGTGGCCCGGCCTCCTACGCGCACCTCATCGCGGCTCTGCGAGCGCACGTCGACCCCGATGCGCCGGACGTTGGCCGGCGTCGCGGTGACTGCTTCGTTGATGTCGTAGTAGGTGAAAACGAGCCCGCCGGCGATTCCCGGCGCGAGGTACGGACCGCTCACGGGCTGCACGGTGGTGCATCCGCGCGACGTGTTGCAGTCGTAGAAACCGAGGTAGTAGCGACTGTCCGCCGCGGCGTAGAGCTGGAGCCGGGCGTGCCGGAAGAAGCGTATCGCCGATCCGACGACTTCCGTGGCGCTCAGCGCCGGCGTGATGCCGAGCGAGATGCCCTGCCCCTGCTCGACGACATTCGCCGCGAAGCCCGTGCTGATCGGACAGACGCCGACGACGGGAACGCTGGTCACCACGTGGGCGTGCCAGGCGTCGTCCGACGTATCCGGCTTGGTCCCCACATCGTAGACGAGCAGGGTGTCGCTGACCTGGGGGGCGCTCAGCCAGACGGTGAGCGCGTTGTTCTTGCCGAGGGGCGGCAGGACGATGGTCGTTCCGAGCTTGCTGGCACAGACCACCGAGGCGCCGAGGTTGGCACGATAGTCGATCGAGCTCGCCGCCATCGAGTAGATGTCGCTGCTCTTTGGCGAGAGGCCGCGCAGCTCGCTCGGCACCAGCTCGGACAGCTCGCGCACGCTCCCCCGGGTCTCGATGATCTCGGACGTGCCGGTATAGAAGCGCTGCTGGTTGACGATCACGGACATGAGGCCCGCGATCACGAAGCCGAGAAGGACCATCACGGTCAGGATCTCGACGAGCGTGAACCCGCGCCGTGTGCCCTGCGACGGTGACCGGCGTGGGTTTAGCATCGGACGTAGCTCCGGTAGACCTGCGTGCGCACGCCGCGCGGATTCGGGAAGGTGACGGTATCCGATACGGTGAACTGCCGGTTGCCAGCGGACGTGGCCACCCAGCTCTCGGTGATACCGCGCGAGGAGGCCGTGCCGGTCACGATGTAGGCGCACGGAGTGCTTCGCAGCGTCTCGAAGCGCGACTGGGCCACGGACGCCGAGAGGGCTCGGCGCGCACCGCCACCCATCTGACGGTTGACCACCGCTGCCGTGCTCGCGAGTCCGAGCACACCCACGCTCATGATCATCACGGCCACGATCAGCTCGACGATGGTGAAGCCGCGCCGCGCTTGGCGGGTCGGCCGGGGGGGGTGGGATTGAGGGCGCATTAGTATCCGCATTTGATGGTGGAGACGCGTCCGAGGCCGAGAACGCAGACGGAGTCGGCCTTCGTACCTTTGGTCACCAGTATCTTCACTGTTCCGGTCAAACTGGAAGCGAAGCCTCGCGGATCGTATTGGATCGTGTCGCGATTGGTGGCGACGCTCACGCCGTACATGTTTCCGAGATCCTGCGGGGGAGAGAAGACGCTCTTGACTCCCCCCTGGTCGAGGAGGACTTCGATGCTGTTGCCGGTGCGAACGAAGAGCGCCGGCTGGCCATTCTCGATCGCGGCGGCACGGGCGCGGACGAGGTACGCCGCGACCTGCTGTTTGGCACTTCGGGTGGCGGGACCGCTGAGAGAGCGCATCAGCCTCGGAAGCCCGATGCCGCCGAGGATGCCGATGATGGCCACGACGGCCAGTGTCTCGATCAGGGTAAAGCCGCGCGGGGTCGCCTTCGGGTGAGTGTTCATGCGGGCTCCCCAATGCGCGACCCGTGCCGTTGCTCAAGCTGTTGTCACCACACGACTTGAGTTATTCGGAAGCCTTCCGGGCTACGCAACTTGTTGCGCCTTTCGCAACTTCTTGCATAGACGGGAGCGTCAGTCGCCCAGTCCGTACGCGCGGATCTTGTACAGGAGGGCGCGGTGCGACAGCTCGAGCAGCTCGGCAGCTCGCGTGCGGTTCCCGCGCGTCCGCGCCAGGGCGCGGCTGATCAGCGTCTTCTCCAGCTCCTCGGATTGGCGCTTCACCGAGAGATCATCGCCGGTGGCGGGTTCGCTCGGTGCCCGGCGCGACCGGAGCGTCTCGGGAAGATGCGCGGCCTCGATGGTGCCCAGATCAGTGAGCACCAGCGCGCGCTCGATCACGTTCTCGAGCTCGCGGATGTTGCCGGGCCAGGGATACTCGACCAGCAGCCGCATGGCAGCCGGAGCAATGGCGGCAACGGAGAGCCCTAACCGCTTGTTGTAGCGGTCGAGAAAATGGCGCGCCAGCTCGGGTATGTCTTCGCGTCGCTCTCGCAGTGGCGCGAGAGGAATGTTGACGACATTCACCCTGTAATAGAGGTCGCCCCGGAACCGCCCGCTCCCGACGTCGGAGTCGAGGTCGCGATTCGTGGCCGCGATCACGCGTGCATCGGTGCGCCGAGACGTCGTGGCGCCAACTCGCCGCACCTCCTCCTCCTGGAGCACCCGCAGGAGCTTCACCTGAAGGGGCGCCGGTAGCTCGCCGATCTCGTCCAGGAACAGCGTGCCGCCCTCTGCCTCCTCGAACAGCCCCGGCTTGTCGATCCAGGCACCGGTGAACGCGCCCTTCACGTGGCCAAACAGCTCGCTCTCCAGCAGCGGCTCGGGGATGGCACCGCAGTTGACAGCCACGAACGGGGCGGCGCTACGCGGACTGGCCCGATGGATCAGCCGCGCCACCAGCTCCTTTCCGGTGCCACTCTCGCCGGTGATGAGCACGGTGGATGAATGGCGCGCCACTTTGTGGGCGATCTCGAGAGCGGTCCGCACCGCCTCGCTGTGGCCGATGATCTCGCCGCTGCGAATCGCGCTCAGCTCCTGCTGCAATCGGCTGACGTCGGCGCGCAGCTTCTCGCGCTCGATGGCCTTCCGGACGATGAGCGTCACCTCATCTGCTCGAAAGGGCTTCTGGATATAGTCGTATGCGCCGCGCTGCATCGCGGCGATGGCGGCGTCATCGTCTCCGTAGGCGCTCATGGCGATGGCCAGGGCGGTTCCGCCAGCTGCCTGGTATCGAGCGAGGAACTCGAGCCCGCCGACCTTGGGCATGCGAAGGTCGACGAGCACGAGATCAGCGGGGTCCGTCTCGAGAAGCGTCAGAGCCTCATCGCCATCCCCCGCGGTCACGACAGTGTGGCCGTCGGACGCGAGGAGGCGGGAGAGGGTATGACGGAGTGCCGGCTCATCGTCGATGACGAGAATCCTCATCCCGTTGCTACCTGCTGGGGCGGAACCGCAGCGGCTGCCGACGGCCCGGCCGCGAAGATCATGACGAAGGCCGCTCCCCCTTCTCGCGCCGGCCGCACCCAGACGGCACCGCCCATGCTCTCGACGACCCGCGCGACGATGGCGAGGCCGAGGCCGGTGCCCTTCCCCGGCTCCTTGGTGGTGTAGAAGGGGTCAAAGATCCGCTCGCTCTCGCTCAGGGGAACGCCAGGTCCGGAGTCGGCCACGACGATCCTCAGCACTTCGTCGGGCTCGCCGGCCGTGTTCACCCATGCGCGCAGCCGAGGATTCTGCTCGCGTGCGACCGTGACGACAGCCGGATCGACCGACCGACGCACTCCCTCCCGCCCCAACGCGGCGAACGGCACCCGCTGCGAGACGATGGAAACGTCGCCGGCACCGTCGAGGGCATCGGCGGCATTGAGAATGAGATTCACAAAGATCTGCTCCACCTCGTGCGCGTCGCCCGCCAGGAACGGAGCGCGGGCGTCGAGGTCGAGAGAGAGCTTCACGTCACGCAGCGCGCCCTGAGCGCGCAGCAGCTCGACGGCGCTCCGGATGCACGCGTTGACGTCCACGGAACTGATCGCGCGGCGCCGCGGACGCGCGTACTCCAGCATGCCGCGCACGATGCGGTCGATTCGCGCGCTCTCCCGCTCGATCCCACGCACCGCGTCCTCGGATTCGCTATCGCTTTCCACCCTGGCCCGCAACAGCTGGGCGTAGCCGGTGATCCCCCCGAGGGGATTACCGATCTCATGGGCCACGCCGGCGGCGAGCCGCCCGACGCTGGCGATCTTCTCCAGACGGGCGAGAAGAGCCTGCTCCTCCAGTAGCCGCGTCGTCATCCGGTTGACGCTGGTGGCGAGGCGGCTGAACTCGAGCGAGCCGTCGACGGGCACGCGACGGCTCAGGTCCCCGGCAGCGATGGCGGCGGTCGTGGCCACGACTTCGTCGAGAGGCCGCAGAACGAGCTGGCGGAGCTTGACGGCACCGAACAGCACGAACACCACGACGTCGGCGAGCACCAGCGTGGTGATGACGGGCGCCGCATGCTCGCGCGTCCCGTAGTCGTCGAACAAGAAGACGACCATGACCGCGAACATGATCGACGCGGTAGCGAGCAGAGCCAGGCTGAAGAGGATCTCGATGCGCAGCGACATCCGCCGCTGCAAGCCCCCCCACCGCAACACCGCCGGGGACCGAGCCCCGGCTGGCTCAGCCTGGAGGATCACGGCTCCACTCCGTAGCGAGAGAGTTTCCGGTACAGCGTCGACGGGTCGATGCCCAGCACCTCGGCGGCGCGACTCTTGTTGCCGCCTTCCGACTGCAGCACCCAGGTGATGTAGGCGCGCTCCACCATCTCGAGGCTCGGATTCACCGGCGTCCGGTCGGTGACGAGCGCCTCCGATTTTCTCTCGGTGATCCGCTGCGGGAGAGAGGGAAGCTCGATCACGCTGCCGGGGGTGAGGATCACGGCGCGCTCGAGAGCGTTCTCCAGCTCGCGCACATTCCCCGGCCAGGGGTAGGCCTGCATCACATCCGTTGCCTCCTCGCTGACGCGCTTCGGCTCCTCGCCACGTTGATCGCCGGCTCGCTGCAGGAAGAGCTCGATCAGGAGGGGGATGTCGTCGCGGCGCTGGCGCAGCGGCGGCAGGTGCAGCGCGAACACGTTCAGGCGGTAGAAGAGGTCGCTGCGGAAGGTCCCGCGCTTCATCTCCTCTTCCAGATCGCGATTTGTGGCCGCGATGAGACGGGTGTCCACGGGAACCGCCTCGCTCGCTCCGACCGGGATGACTTCGCGGCTCTGCAGCACGCGGAGCAGCTTCACCTGCGTTGACGGCGTGGTCTCGCCGATCTCATCCAGGAAGAAGGAGCCCTTGGCCGCGGAGACGAAGAGTCCCATGCGGTCCTTGACCGCGCCGGTGAACGACCCCTTCACATGACCGAAGAGCTCGCTCTCGAGAAGGCTCTCAGGGAGCGCTCCGCAATTGATCGATAGGAACGCCGATTCGGCGCGGGAGGAGAGCTCGTGGATGTAGCGGGCAACGATCTCCTTGCCGGTGCCCGACTCCCCCTGGATGAGCACCGTGGACTCTGTCGGTGCCACCGTCTCGGCAAGACGAAGGACATCCAGCCAGGGCTTGCTGTTGCCGGTTGGACGGCCGGGCACGTTGCGATCGCGGCGCCGGATCTCCTGCCGCAGCGTCCGATTCTCGGCGCGGAGCTGCCGGTGCTCGGCCGCCCGCCTGAGAATGGCGACGATCTCGTCGTTGACGAACGGCTTCTGGATGTAGTAGTACGCCCCTTCGTTCACGGCGCGGATGGCGGAGCGCAGATCCGCCTGGGCCGTCATCAGGATGACGGGCATCTCGGGATCCTTCGCCTTCGCGGCGGCCAACACCTCCAGCCCGCTGACGTTGGGCATCCGCACATCGGTGAGAACGATGTCCGGCGCGAGCTCGCCGAGCTGCTCGAGGCCCTTGACGCCTCCCTGCGCGAGGTGCGGGGCGAAGCCCTCGTTCTTCAGAAGGATGCCGAGCGTCTCGAGGATTCCGGCCTCATCGTCGACAACCAGGATGAGCGGCCTGACTGCGGGGGGTGCGCTCATACGTGTTGCTCCGGTGCGGGCTGAGTGGCTGGCAGGAAGACGGTGAAGCTCGTGCCGCGCTCGTTCGAGTCCATGATGAGCACTCCCCGATGGGCCTCGATGGCGCGGTGTGCGATGGGAAGGCCGAGACCGGTCCCGCCTGTCTTGGTCGTGAAGAAGGGCTCGAAGATCCGGTCGCGGATCTCCTCCGGGATCGCGGGACCGCTGTTCCCGATTCGGAGGGCAACGGCGAGGTTATCCAATCCATCGGGCGACATCCCGATCGGCACCTCATCGGTCTGTATGGGCCCGACCTCGATGCGAACGTGACCGCCGGCCGGACACGCTTGCAGCGCGTTGAGCGCCAGGTTGAACACGGCCCGGTGCAACAGGTCGTCATCGCCCTCGATGACAAGCGGCTGATCGGAAGGGGGAGTCGAGCAGGCGACCTGGACATCCTTCTTCCGATCGGGGTGCGCGGAGGCCATCCGCGCGGCGTCCCGCACGATCGCCCCGAGATCCAGCTCCTGCACGTGAGTCACCCGCGCACGCGCAAAATCCAGGAACTCCGACAGGAGGCGTGACAGGCGGTCGGACTCTCTCACGATCAGGGCTCCCAGAGTGCGCTCATCGTCGGTGGCGCGCGGCGCACCGGAGAGCTGCTCGATGGCGCTCCGGATGGAGGCCAGAGGATTCTTGATCTCGTGAGCCAGCGATGCGCTCAGCTCGGCCACCGCCTCCAGACGCTCGGCCCGCAACCGGAGCAGCTCGACGGCCTTGATATCGGTGATGTTGGTGAAGATCACCGTCGCCGAGGCTCCCGAGCTGGTCTGGTCACCTCGAACCGTCGTCGTGGTGAGCCCGATCGGATAGCTCCGACCGTTGCTGTTGATCCTCGCCTCGCCGCGGCGCACGATCGTTCCCCGCTGGACGGCTCGCTGGAGGGCGGCTCCCAGCACCGGGGCAGTCTCGGCCAGAAAGGAGCCGATCGGCCTGCCCAGCATTTGCTCAGCGTCGAACCCCAGCAGGTTGCCCGCAGCCGGATTGGCGTAGAGCAGCCGGTCATGCGCGTCAATGGTCATGACCCCGCTGGCGATGTTGCGCAGGATGTCCTCGGCCTGCATGCGCGCGAGCTCGAGCTGCGCCTCCAGCTCCTCCCGTCCGGCACCCGCGAGCTTGAGACGGGCGCTCAGGAAGGCGGTGCCAAGCGCGACCAAGCCGAACACCACCAGCTGCAGCACGAGGGCAGCGGAGAGCGTTGTCTCGCGCTGGAGGATGACATCGCCGTAATACAGCACGTTGCCGAGGATGGCGACGAGCAGACCGCCGCCCACTGGCAACAACAGTGACGCGCTGGCAGTGACCAGGATGTAGAGAGCGGCGAACTGGGAAAGCGCCCCGCCAGTGATGTGAACGATGGCCGTGACCATGCAGAGATCGAAGACCGCCTGCAGGTAGGCGAAAGTCCGCGTGAGCGGCCCCCGCGATCGCGACGATTTCCAGAGGGAGGCGCCGGTGAAGCCGATCGCCGCCAGCAGCACCAGAGTGGCGACGCGGGTATAGTTCGCCTCGGCATGCTCCCAGACGAAGAGCGCGGCGATGAAGATGGCGGCGGCGAGGCACAGCCGTCCGATGTAGATCCACCGGAGGACACGCCGCGGCTGGAACATGAAGGCGTCGCGCGTTGGAACGGGCTGACTCATGTCGTGGAGTTGGCGGCGGAACGCGCGATGGCGCGCGACGGTCTTGCATCGTGCAAGACTCGTCACGTTCCGCTGAGCATGGCATTTTGCTATATCTTCGACGACCAATGAGCGAACGGGGATACGTGAGCGGCACCGTCGAACACCTGACGCTGGGCACCATCGCGGTCCGCCTCCTGGTGGTGGTGGTGCTCGTGCTGGCCAACGCGTTCTTCGTCGCCGCCGAGTTCTCTCTGGTGAGCGCTCGCCGCAGCCGCTTGACGGCGATGGCGGCCGAGGGGGACAGGTCCGCGCGGATCGTGCTCGACACGCTCGACCGGATCACCCGGTTTCTGTCCGCCACCCAGCTCGGCATCACCGTCACCTCGCTGGGGCTCGGCTATTTGGGTGAAGAGTCGATGGCGTCGCTCTTCGACATCGTGGCGGGGTGGTTCGGGATGACGCTCGCGCCAACGGCGGCGCACGCCACGGCAGCGGTGGTCGCGGGATTCGCCACGATCACCTATCTCCACATCGTCCTCGGAGAGCTCGCGCCCAAATCGATGGCGATCAGGAGTCCCGAGGCGATCAGCCGGTTGCTGGTGAGGCCCCTGCGTTGGTTCGCGGCGGCGACGGCGCCCTTCACCTGGCTCCTGAACAGCTCGGCCAACCGGCTTCTGAAGCTGTTCGGCGTGCAACTGCTGGACGAGAGCGCGCGCGTCCATTCCCCCGAGGAGCTGAGGCTGCTGGTCATGCAGACACGCGCCCACGGCCTGTTGGACGAGACGGACAGCGCGATGCTGGCCGGCGTGTTCGATTTTCACAATAAGAAGGCGCGGGACGTGATGCGCCCTCGCACGGATATCGTCGCGCTGGATGTGAGCGCCACGCGCGACGAGGTGTGGGCGATCATGCGCAGCGAAGGGTACTCGCGCTTCCCGGTGTATCGGGAGACACTGGATGACGTGATCGGCGTCGTGCTGGTGAAGGACCTCTGGCTCAACGACCCGGTCGACCCGTTCTCGCTCGAGCGCTTCGTGCGCGAAGCGCTCTACGTTCCCGATACGCGAGTGGCCGAGCGCGTGCTCGACGATCTGAGAAAGACTCGCGCGCACATGGCGATCGTGCTGGACGAGTACGGCGGGACGGCGGGCATCATCACCCTCGAGGACCTGATCGAAGAAGTCATCGGCGACATCGCGGATGAGTACGACGCCGCCACGCGCGAGTCACTCGAGATGAATGGCATGCTCGAGCTCGCCGGCTCCCTGTCGCTGATCGACGTGCGATCGGACCACAACATGGCGATCCCGGAGGGAAGTTGGTCCACGCTCGGCGGGTACGTGTTCTCCCGACTGGGCCGCCTGCCGCGGGTGGGCGAGCGCGCGGCATTCCCGGGAGGCGAGCTGGAGGTCGTGGCGATGGACGGGCGCCGCGTGGCGGCGGTGCGAGTCCATCGCCTGCCGCGCACGGCAGGCACGGCGAGCACGTGAGCGACGATCTGCGGATCGACGATCAGCTCACGATTCCCCGCGGCGAGCTGGTGACGCGGGCCACGCGCGCCGGCGGGCCGGGCGGACAGCACGTGAACACATCCTCCACCCGGATCGAGCTGGTGTGGGACCTGGGAGCATCGCAAGCGGTGGACGACGCGCTGCGCGCGCGACTCGGCGCCCGCTTGGGGTCGCGGCTGGACTCGGAAGGGAAGGTGCGCGTGGTGTCCAGCGAGCACCGCAGCCAGCTGCGAAATCGTCAGGCGGCGGAGAACCGGCTCGCCGATGTCCTGCGACGGGCGCTCACCATTCCGAAGAAACGGAAACCGACAAGACCGAGCCGGGCGGCCAAGGCTGCGAGGTTGAGCGAGAAACGGAGGAGAAGCGATCGGAAGCGCGAGCGGAGGCGCACCCCCGACGACTGAGGGGTGCGCCGACGCCGACGGCCGAAGGGACGGCGCTACTGGATCAGCTCGACCTTGAAGCTGCCGTGGTTGACGATCGGGATCATCAGGCCCTGGCTGGCGACCGTCACCGTGGCATTGCTCTCCTGGGTGCTGGTTCCGCCGAAGTAGAGTCCGCGCGGGCTCACGTAGTACGTCCCCGAGCCCGTCCCGCCGCCGGACAGCATCGCGCCGTTGCCCGTGCCCGCCAGCTTTATCGTCGAGCTCCGCTGGATCTTCCACGCCTTCTGGCCCGCGTACGTCGTGTCCCCGACGAGGGCGGAATTGACGATCACCGTGGTCGTGATGTCCATCCCCTGCGTTGACGTCTTGCTCTCGGTGGTGTCGGTCCAGGCCTGACCGGCCTTGACGTTCTTCGGCATCATGACGAAGAAGTGGCGAAAGCTCTCGGCGATCTGCGGCGCGGTGGCCGAGACGATCGAGGCCTTGAGATCGTACACCTTGCCGCGGGACGACATCGCGCCCATCACGGTGCTGCCCTTCAGGTTGCTCACATCCATCGGCGGCGCCGCACCGCCGGTTGTGATGCCGATGGAGTCGAAGGTGATCGTGAACTGGAGGGTATCCTTCGCCTTCTGCGACAAGATGACCGAGGTGAGCTCGGTCGTGTTGACGCTCGCCTCCTGCTTCTGCCCCATCATCTCCTGGGAGATCTTCTGCTCGGCGGTGATGCGATAGCGTGCCGTGCCGGGAATGAAGCTGAAGTCCTGCGCGTCGGCCGATTCGGCGACGGCGGCGAGAGCGAGCAGGAGGAACGCGAGCCGGGAGGGTGCGGGCATGGTATTCGGTCCTTGGACGGCGGCGGAGCCGCGATGGGAGCTGGCCGGAGCGGCGCGCCGGCTCGGTGAGATGGCACGTGCCTGGTCACTACCCCGCCAACCACCTTCCGGTTTCACATTCGCCGGGACGAATTAGCTTCGGAACGCAGTGACACGACTTCCAGCGGCTCTCCCCCGCACCCGCATCCGGGTCGCGATCGCGCGACGCTTCGGTCGCCGGCTTCGAGCGTGGTATCGCGACAACCACCGCGATCTGCCGTGGCGTGCAACGCGCGACCCCTACGAGGTGCTGGTTTCAGAGCTCATGCTCCAGCAGACTCCGGTCGCCCGGGTGATCGATCGCTATCCGGAGTTCCTGCGCGCCTTTCCGACTCTGGCCTCCATCGCCACGGCCGAGCCGGCGCGCGTTCGCGAAGCGTGGAGCGGGCTCGGCTACTACGCGCGGGCGAGAAGTCTTCATCAGATCGCGCTCAGCATCCCGCCTGGACAGTCTCTGCCGTCGGATCCGGCCGAGCTGCGTCGATTGCCGGGTATCGGTCCGTATACCGCGGGCGCCGTGGCGTCGTTCGCCCACGAGCGACGAGCGGCTCTCGTGGATACGAACGTGGCGCGCGTGCTGCGCCGGGTATTCGCTCCGGGGCTCGATCCGGCAAGAACGGCCGGTCGCCGTGCGCTGTGGGCTCTCGCGGAAGCGATTCTTCCCCGATCCGGCAGTGCATCGTACACCCACAATCAGGCATTGATGGAGCTGGGCGCTCTCATCTGCACGGCGCGCGTCCGGCACTGCGCTCGCTGCCCGGTGCGAGGCTGCTGCCGCACCGCCGCGTCCGAGAGTCCGGAGTGACAACGACACCGGTCCACTACCTGATCCCGAGCATCGTCGTCGCGCTGCTCGTGGGCAGTTGGCTGCTCTTCAGAAAGAAGGCGCCCCTCGACCGTGTCGCTCGCGTCACCGGTCAGGTGGCACCCGTCCTGGTGCCTCGCGTCATGGCTCTCTCCACCTTCCTCGCCGGGGCGGTGCTTCTCTTCTCCGGCGCGACTCCGGCGGTCGGAAACAGGATTCACGCCATCGACGACTTTCTTCCCCTGCCGGTGGTCGAAGTCTCACACCTCTTCGGGAGCCTCGCCGGAGTGGGGCTTCTGATCCTGGCGCGGGGACTGCAGCGCCGGCTCGCCATCGCGTACACCTTCACCGTCGCGCTCCTCGCCGCGAGCATCCTGTTCTCGCTTCTCAAGGCGCTCGACTACGAGGAGGCCCTGTTCCTGTCGGTGATGCTGGGGGCCTTTGCGCCCAATCGGAAGTACTTCTACCGCCGCTCATCGCTGGTACAGGAGCGATTCACCCGTGCGTGGGTGGCCGCCATCGCGCTCGTCGTGGCGGCGTCGGTGCTGCTCGGCTTTCTCTCATACCGCTCGCAGGGGTACTCGGGCGATCTTCTGTTCCAGTTCGCCTTCGACGCACAGGCCCCGCGTTTTCTCCGGGCCTCCGTGGCGGTGATGGCAACGCTGATGGTGGTCGGGGTCACCCGGCTCATCAGGCCCGCTGTGCCCATTCCGATGGCCCCCACCGATCAGGAGCTCGCGGTCGCGGAGCGGGTCGTGGCGAAGAGCTCGGAAGCCGATGCCCACCTGGTTTTTCTTCGCGACAAGTCACTGCTGTTCAACGACGCGCGGACCGGATTCGTGATGTACGGCGTCGCCGGGCGGAGCTGGGTGTCGATGGGCGATCCCGTCGCTCCGGCGAGCGAGGTCGCGGACCTGACGGCGCGCTTCGTCGATCTCGCGGTCCGTCATGGTGGGTGGCCGGTCTTCTACAAGGTGGGGCGCGAGCAGCTCTACCTGTATCTCGACTTCGGTCTCGCCCTGGCGAAGCTGGGCGAGGAGGCGCGGGTCAAACTCGAGGACTTCTCGCTTGACGGACCGAAGAGACGCAACATCCGCCGGGTCTGGCGAAAGGCAGTGGACGATGGCTGTCGGTTCGAGCTCGTGCCGCCGGAGCGAGCCGCCGCCCTCCGCTCTGAGCTGCGGCGGATCTCCGACCACTGGATGACGGCCAAGCAGGCGCGCGAGAAGGGGTTCTCACTGGGGTTCTTCGATGATGAGTACGTCGGCCGCTATCCGATTGCCGTCGTCCGCAAGAAGGAGCGGATCGTGGCGTTCGCGAATGTCTGGCGATCCGGGCAGATGGAGGAGATCGAGGCCGATCTCATGCGATACGACGCCCAAGCACCTCCGGGCATCATGCGCTTCCTGCTGGCCGAGCTGATGCTCTGGGGACGAGCGCAAGGCTATCGCTGGTTCAACCTCGGAATGGCACCCCTGTCCGGACTCCGGAGGACGAGCACCACTCCGTTCTGGAACCAGATGGGGATGGCGATCTTCGATTACGGCGAGCGATGGTACAACTTTCAGGGGTTGAGGAACTTCAAGGAGTGGTTCTACCCCGAGTGGGAGCCGAAATATCTGGTCTCGCCCGGTGGTGCGCTGCGGCCGGTCGTGCTGGCGAACGTTGCTGCTCTCGTGGCCGGCGGAATTCGCGGAGTCGTCAAGAAGTGAGGCGCGGCTGGGCTCCGTTGGGCGCGCTACTCGTCGCCGCGTTGGGCGGCTGCATGCGGCAAGGCCCGCCGCCTCCCTACACACCGACCGACCCGGCGCTCCGCGCGCTGCCGCTCTTCTTCTATCCATCCGCCAACGCCAGCAAGCCAGCGCGCGCCTTCGTCTTCTTCTTCGGTAACGATGTCGGCTTCTGGAAACCCCACCAGCTGCTCGCCCAGCGGCTCTCGAAGGATGGCTTCACGGTCGTCGGGCTCGACCTCCGGAAGTGGCTCGGCTCTTTCCCCGATCGCTATCCGGACCGAGACAGCGCCTTCAAGGCGGCGATTGGCCCGGTGATCGCCCGCTCGCGGGTCGAGGTCCACGCCGAGTCGCTGCCGGTGATTCTGGGCGGGCATTCTTTCGGTGCGGAGGTCGCGTTCTGGACCGCGGCTCACGCTCCGCCGCCGGGCCTCACCGGGATCCTCGCCATGTCACCGCGATCCAGTGGACATCTCATCATCGTACCCTCCGACTGGGCGAACCACGAGGCGTCGGGAGAAGGGTCGTGGTCGACGCTTCGTCTCGTGCACGACCTGCCGCCATCCATTCGCATCGCGATCATCCGCGGTCAGCACGATGAGTTCCGGCCCCACGACTCCGCGTTCGTTGCCAATGGGGGAACCCGGCTGCGGCGATACTTCGTCCCGTTCGCCGGACATTCGCTCGCCGGTCTCGCTCTGCCGGGACCGTTCATCGACCGGGCGATGAGCTTTCTTTCCGAGTCGAGACCGGCGGCGGCGCAGGCGTCGCGGTAACGCGCCGCGCCGGCTGGCGCGGGGACATGGTCGCCCTATCTTAGCGTATCCCTTCCCGAGAATCTCGTGCCGCTAACCGCCCTTCGCCCGCGAACCGGAGCGGAGATCATCGACGCCGCTTTCCAGCTTTTCAGGACGCACTACACCCAGTTGGTGACCCTCACAGCAGTGACGTTCGCGCCCTACATGATCGTTCAGTTCCTGTTGCTGGGAGGGCGCCGTGCGGTCATGAGCCCCGGGCGCACGGTAGCCACGTTATCGCTGCTTCTCGTCGCGCTGATTATCGGCTCGCTCTCGGACGCGGCGACGATGATCGCCGTCGCGGACGGCTACCTGGGGCGCGCCGTCGATGCGGGCGCGGCGCTGCGGCAGACCTTCGGGCAGGCGCTGCCGATCGTGCTCGCGAGTTTGCGGAAATGGATTTTCGTCGGCCTCGGCTTCGCTCTCTTCCTCGCTCCGGGGATCTACCTGCTCGCGCAATATTTCGCGGTGCCCGCCGTCATCGTGCTCGAGAAGCGCGGAGTGGGCGACGCGTTTCGCCGCACGCGCGAGCTGTCCAAGGGGGAAAAGGGGAAGATTCTGGGCACGCTCGGGTTGGCCACGCTTGTCTATTTCATCTTCCAGCTCATCGTCGGCGGCATGCTGACGAGCATGACCGGCAACGAGATGATCGGTACCTTGCTCCAGCAGGTGTTCACCATCCTGGTCTATCCGCTCATCAGCGTGATCTCGACGCTCATGTACTACGATGTTCGAATTCGCAAGGAAGCGTACGACATCGAGGTGATGTCGGCGGAGCTCGGCGGAACGGCGGCGAGCCAGCCCGCGTAGCCGCCGGCCTTTGCATACTCCCGCCAGCGAATCCGCGATCAGAGAAGCGGTGCGCGTCGTCTTCAGCGCGCCCGCGTACAACCGGATCTCTGTCGCCGAGCGACTGATCAACGCGGTGATGGAGCTGCTCAGCCGGGTGTTTGCCCTCTTTCCAAGCCGGACATCCCCGTTCGCGTACTGGAGCGTCATCGCGCTGGTCGCGATTCTGCTTTTCGCGATGATCGCGCGTGCGGGGTATCTCGCCCATCTGCAGCGTGAAGCATCCCGGAGACCCCTCCGGTTCCCGTCCACGGGCCGGGACGGGGGTGAAGACGCGTGGCTCTCCGCTCAGGAGCTCGCCGCCCAGGGCAACTTCACCGACGCCGCTCACGCGCTCTACGCGGCCCTGCTCGACTCGGCCGCACGCCGGAATCAGCTGCGCATCCATCCGTCCAAGACGGTCGGCGACTACGTGCGCGAGCTGCGCGGCCGCTCGTCGTCGCTGTTCACACGCTTTCGCGAGTTCGCGCGCAGCTACGAGACCGTGATCTACGGAGTGGGATTCTGTGACCGCGAGCGCTACGAGCGGCTCCGTGCCCTCGCCTTACCCCTGGTGCAGCTTCGTGATTGACCGCGTGCATCGATTCGGCTCCGCGACCGAGTGGAAGCACAGAATCCGGTCGGTGCGGTGGCTCTCGCCGCGCATCGTCTTTTCACTCCTGGCGCTGGTGGTCGTGGCCGGCATCCTCCTGTCGCCGTCGGATGAGGTGGCGCCGGTCTATCTGCTCACCACGCACTCGGCCGGCGCATTCGGAGCCCGGGGTCTCCTGGAGGTTCTGCAGCGACTCGGTTGGAGAGCAACGCAGCGGGATGTTCCTTTCCGCTCGCGTCTGGACACGAGCACCGTCTACGCCGTGCTGGATCCGCCAACGGATCTCACGAGCTCCGAGGTCGGCGAGGTTCTCGACGCCGTTCGTCGCGGCGCCGGTCTCCTTGTCGTACCGCGCACCGGGACCATGATCTCCGACTCGCTCAAGATCGGAACTCGTTCCAGCAGCATGCCGATGGTCGTGCACAGCAGCACGTCGTCGGGCGGCCTGGAGGGAGATGACGGCTCGCCCATCGACATGTCGGAAGGACTGCCTCCGTTTCTGGAATCGCTGCGGCCTCTGCGTCGCAGCCGATCCGATTCGACGAAGGTCCCCTTTCCGTCGGACGCTCTTCACTTCGTGACTCTTCGCGCCGGTCGCGGGCGGCGGGAGCCGGGTGTGCTCGGGCTTCGCTATGGGAGCGGGCGCATCGCTCTCCTCGCGGACCGGCGAATGCTCCAGAACGGAGTGCTGCGTCGCGGTCCCTCGGCGACGCTGGCGGTGCGGTTGGTGGAGTGGCTGTCGGCGGGGCGCGAAGCGACGGTGAGCTTCGACGAGTTCCATCAGGGCTACGGGGTGCATCCGAGCCTGCCGCGCACGCTCTGGCACGCGCTCGCCACCACGCCGCCGGGCCGATTGACGATTCAGGCGATCATCGCGGCGCTCCTGTTCCTCGTTGCCGCCGGTGCGCGCCCTCTGGCCCCGACGGCACGAGCCACGATCGAGCGGCGGTCCCCCCTGGAGCACGTTGGCGCTCTCTCTCGCGCCTACCAGCAGATCGGAGCCACACGGCTCGCGACTCGCCAGTTGGTGCGTGGACTCCGACGACGCCATCCCCAGGGTGCGGTCTCGGGAGGAGGCGGGGATGAATCGGCGTACTTCCGCGGGCTGTCCACGCGCTACCCCGAGGTCGCCGACGACGTCACGTTTCTGGTTGGTGCGTCGGCGCGCCAGCTTCCCGCCGAGGAATTTCCTCTGGTCGGTGCCGCGATCGATCACATCGAGAGGGTCATGAGCCAGTGATGACAGCCGAGCAGGTCGCCGAGCGGATGCGGGACGTGCGCGCGGCGGTGGCGCAGCGCGTGGTGGGACAGGACGCCGTGATCGATGAGGCGCTGGTGGCGTTCCTGGCGCGCGGACACGCGCTCCTCGAAGGCGTGCCCGGCACGGCCAAGACGCTGATCGTTCGCGCGCTGTCGGGCGCTCTCAACGCGCGCTTCGGCCGCATCCAGTTCACCCCCGACCTGATGCCCGCCGACATCACCGGTATCAACGTGCTCCGCGATGGGGGAAGCAGCTCGGAGTTTCGGCCAGGGCCGGTGTTCACCGACCTGCTGCTCGCCGACGAGATCAACCGCGCGCCGGCGAAGACGCAGGCCGCGCTGCTGGAAGCGATGCAGGAACGGCAGGTGACCGTGGATGGCACCGGCCGTCCGCTCGGCGACCTCTTCACCGTGTTCGCGACCCAGAATCCGGTGGAGTACGAGGGCACCTATCCCCTCCCGGAAGCCCAGCTCGACCGCTTCCTCCTCAAGATCCGCGTCCCCTATCCGTCGAAGGAGGCGGAGCTGGGGATGCTCGCCAACTACGCCGGCGGATTCGACGCCGAGAGGGCGAGCGACGTGGTGCCCCCGCCCGTGCTCGACGCCGAGAGCTGCCGGGAGGTGCGGACCGCGGTGGACCGCGTGCGCGTGACTCCCGAGGTGCAGGAGTACATCGCGACGATCGTACGGAGCACGCGGGAGGAGCCGGCGCTGACACTCGGAGGCTCTCCGAGAGCATCGGTGGCGCTGTTTCGCGTTGCGCGTGCCGCCGCGATCATGGCCGGCCGCGAGTTCGTGACCCCGGATGACGTGAAGGATCTCGCCCTCTCCGTGCTGCGCCATCGCGTTCTGCTCGCCCCGGAGCTGGAGGTGGAAGGGCGCTCCAGCGACGACGTACTGCAGGCGCTCCTCAACCGCGTGCCGGCACCGCAATGACAGCGGCCACAAGGCTGGCCGCGACCTCCGAGCGACCGACCCGTCTGGCTTGGCTTCGCCGCATCTCGCTCCCGCTTCCCACGCGACGCCTCTGCGCGATAGTCCTGCTGGTGGCACCGGTATGGCTTCTCTCCAGTGGTGAGACGGGACGCGTACTTGCCGGTCTCGTGTCGCTGTTGCTTCTGGGTGCGTTCCTGGCCGACGGGCAGGCGATTCCCGCGGCGAGCCTCGTCGACGTGGAGCGAAAGCTCCCCAAGACGGTGGGCATCACGGAAGTCGTCGAAGGCGGATATCGCATCGTGTCCAGATGGCCGCAACCGCTGCTGGTGCGGGTCTACGATGCCTTTCCCGTCGGTGTCGTGCGGGAGAGCGCGCTACCCCAGCGCCGGCTCGGCGCACGAGGTGAGGCGTTGATCCCGGTGCTGATTCGCGGACGCCAGCGCGGTGCGTTCCCGCTCGGCGCAGTGGCATTGCGAGCCCGCGGTCCACTCGGCCTCGCGCAACGCACGCTCCGCTATCAGCTGCCGGACCGGATCACCGTCACCCCGTCGATCGCCGGAGTGCGCCGTTACCGATTGCTGGCGCTCCAGCACCGGTTGCGAGATGCCGGTGTTCGGACGATTCGCCGGCGCGGCGAGGGCACGAGCTTCGCCAGCTTGCGTGAGTACGTGCCCGGAGACGATCCCCGCCATATCGATTGGAAGGCGAGCGCGAGGCGGCGGAAGCTCATCAGTCGCGAGTATTCGGTGGAGCAGGGGCAGATAGTGATCATCGCGATCGATGCCGGCCGCATGATGACGCAGCTCTCGGGCGAGATCTCGCGCTTCGAGCACGCCCTGTCGGCGGCGACAGTCCTGGCCGATGTCGCCATCCACTCGGGCGACCAGGTGGGACTGATCGTCTTCGACGACGAGGTTCGGGCGTTCGTCCCGCCGATGCGCGGTGTCGGCGTGCTACCGCGGATCCGGCAAGCGCTCGTCCCTCTCGCGCCGACGATGGCCGAGCCCGACTACGCCCTCGCCTTCCGCGCGCTGGCGTCCCGTCACCGGCGGCGTTCTCTCATCGTTCTCATCACCGACGTGATCGACCCTCGCGCCTCTCACGCCGTGATCGCGTACACGGCTCGGAGCGTCGCCAGGCATCTGCCGCTGGTCGTCGCACTGCGAAACGACGGCCTCGTGGACGCCGCGCTGCCGAGAGCAGCCGGGTCCGCGAGCGATCTGTATTCCAGCGCCGCCGCCGAGGAGCTGGTGCTGGCGCGGAGTGACGCGCTGACACGCATGAGGCAGGCGGGAGTGTCGGTGCTCGACGTCTCGCCGCAGAAGATGACCGCGGCTGTGATCAATCGCTATCTGGAGATCAAGGCGCGCTCGTCGCTGTAGGCGAACTCCTCCCGCGCACCGTCGTCGGACGCGCCCCGCCCGAGGCTGATGTAGGCGGCCAGCACGCCGGCACACAGCACGGCGACCAGGGCCTTGGTGCTGGTCGCGATGTCGGTTCGCGGAGAGATCAATCCTTCGATTGTGCCGGCAAAGATCAGGAGAACCGTCGACGCGCTGACCAGGCGGATGGCGCGCCGTCCGTTGATCACGAGCGCCTCACGTCGCGTCCGGTCGCCGGGCAAGAGCAGAGCCGCCGCCACGAGGAGGCCTGCCCCCGCGGCGATGCAGATGGCGCTGAGCTCGAAGACGCTGTGGGCGACGACGAAGTCCAGAATGAGGTGCTCCACCCCCTTCACGTGAAAGAGACCGACGCCCGCGCCCAGGCTCACACCGTTGAAAACGAGCATGAAGACCGTCATGATGCCGGCCGTGATGCCGAAGACGAAGACGGCGTACGTCACCTGCACGTTGTTCGAGATGATCGATGACGCCATCACCGGCCGCTCGAAATCTCCCACATCCACGTAACTGCACTTCCCCTTGCGGCAATCGGCGGCATCGCGCTCCGCGCGGTCGATCATGCGTGCTGGCAACAGCTCCGAGACCAGCGCCGGATTGTCGATCACCGCCAGATACGTCACGATGCCAGGGCCGAAGAGCAGGGCGGACGCCAGAAAAATAGGACGCCAGGACCGCCGGATCTCACGGGGCACTGTGATCGCGAGGTAGCGACCGGCGACCCGGAGGGACAGGGGCTTTCGCCGATACAGCAGGTTGTGGCCGGCGGCCACGAGTCTGCTCAGATGGAAGAGCGCATCGATGTCGCGCCCCCGTGCGGCGGTGCGAAGACGGGCAAGATCGGTGGTGAGCTCGCGGTAGCTGGCGACGAACGACCGCGCCTCCTCCTCGCCCAGGTGACCAAGGCCTCGGCGCTGCGCCTCCGCGAGGGCTCGCGCAAAGCTGCTCCAGCGCTCCGCCCCCAGCGCCACGATCGCGTGCTGCTCGCGCGCGGCACCGGTGTCGCCGCGACCCGCCATGCCGCGACCACGCGCTGTCCGCTCCGCGTCGAAGAGCTCGAGCAGCCGGCGTGCCTCCGGTCCCGGACCAGCTGGAAGTCGGTCCCGGAAACGACTGGCGAGCTGGTCGGAGAGCGCACGGCGCCGTTGCGGCTCGAGTGAGTGGCGGCGGGAGGTGAAGCGCTCGAGCAGCTCGTACTCGGCATCAGTGAGCACCGCCGAATGGGCTACCGCGCCACCTGCCGCGGCGCTCTGGCGATCCGTGACTCTGTCCGTGCCGACACGCGCGGAAGGGGAGAGTGGCAGCACGCGCTCCCGCACGACGATGGTTCCGGCGAGGATATCGCCGAGTCGTTTTCCCGAGCTCGACATCGCGGCCGAGAGAATGCCGACGCCGTAGAAGAACCCTGGCTGCATGTCGACGAGCCGGGCGAGGTTGCGCACCGCCGACGCCGCGAAGGAGACCGAGTAGCCGCCATCCTGAACCACGCGCAGGCCGATCCGGCGCTTCCCCGGCGTCTGCCCGTCCCATAACGCCTCGAACAGAACGTAGTAGCCCCAGAGAAGCATGAACTGCACGAGGATCAGGATGGCGAACGCCCACGAGCCGCTCATCCGCTCCACCGAGTCAACGGTTCGGCCGGCGCCTCCCTCGCTCCCGATCGCCGGAGTCAGGACGGCGAGAAGCGTCCAGAGCAGCACCAGCACTCCGAAGGTGACCAGGTAATCGATCAGCGCCGCGGCGGCGCGGGATCCCACACCGGCGACAGTGTAGGAGAACACAACCTGTTCCGGGGTCTCGACGTCGACGAGCTGCTCGAGTTGGGGCGAGAGATGCGACCGTGTGGCGTCGGGGGTGCTCTCTGCGGGCATTCGGGCCATGATGCGAATGTCGCACGCCTTGGCTCCGGCGCGCCATGGGCTGGAGAGTCGCCCCTCTCTTCCGTCGCTGAGAGGCCAGTGACAGCTTCCTCGTTCACCACTGGATCAGGAGTCTGATGCCACCGCCTTCGTCCCGTGCCGTCGGCCTGCTCGTGGCCGCACTCGCGGGGTGTCATCGCCCTTATGTTGTGCCGCCGGGGAGCGCGCCCCAGACAATCATCATGGACGTCAGCGTGATCGACGGTCTGGGGGGGCAGCGACGGCGGGCCAATGTTCTCATTGACGGCGATCGGATCTCCGCCGTCGGCGGGATGCGCGCCGGTATCGGCGACCAGGTGATCGACGGGCACGGCCTCGTGCTCGCGCCCGGCCTGATCGACACGCAGAGCCGCCTCGACCGAGGAGTCCTGACGCATGGCGATGTGCTGGAGGCGGCGAGGCAGGGTATCACCAGCGTCGTGATCGGCGGATCGGGGGAGTCGGTGCATCCCCTGCAGCCGCTGTTCGACAGCCTTCGCCGAAGTCCGACGTTGGTCAACGTCGCCTCCTATGCCGGTCACCTGAGTCTGCGCGCGGCGGTTCTGGGCGGCGACTCCGGGCGCGTCGCCACGCCTGCCGAGCTGACGCTGATGAGGGCTGCTCTCTCACAGGACCTCGGAGCGGGAGCGCTGGGACTCTCCAGCGCTCTCGGGCTCGACTCGGCGGGAGACGCAGCGGTTCCGGAGCTGATCGAGCTGGCGCGGCTCGCTGCCGACTCCGCCGCGCGCTTCAGCGGTGCGATCCGGAGCGACAGGATGGGTGCGGCGGGCATCGATCAGCTGGTCCGGATCGCGCGCGACGCCAGGATTCCGGCAACCGCTTTCTGGTCGACGCGCCCAGACTCGCTCGCGAGCAGTGGCGATAGTCTGACAGCTGCCCTCGATCGCGCGCGGGCGTCCGGACTTCAGGTCACGGCAGCGGTGTGTGTCGCTGCGCAGGCGGGCTTCCCGAGAATCGTGGAGTGGCCGCACACGGTTCTCTGCTCCGGAGAGAGCCAGCACACCCACTACGTCCCGAGTTTTATCTCCGAGCTATCCCGGATCGCGCGCAATCGGCGGACGCTTTCCCTCGAGGCGGTCATCCAGAAATCGACCTCTCTCGCCGCCGCGATGATGGGACTGCGGGACCGCGGCGCGATTCTGCCGGGTCAGTTTGCCGATCTGGTTCTGTTCGAGGAGGGAATGTTGAGCGCTCCACCATCAGGGAGCTCCATTGCATCGCCGCTCGGCATCCGCGCGGTATGGGTCAATGGAGTGCTCGTCTACCGGAACGGACAAGCGACCGGCGCGCATCCCGGGCGGGTGCTGGGCCTCGGAGGAGTCAGCCCGATCCGTTAGCACCGCAGAGCCGGCTGCGGGCGCTCGTTCCAACCAGGCTCTCGGCTCGCGCATCCACGGCGTCGAGGGAGCGAGCGGCCTCGGACGCGGCGCTCATCGCCGCTGCCATCCCGTCGGTGAGCCCGGGGATTCCGGCGGATGGGCTCAGCTGCGATGCGAGGACATTCGCCATGCGCGAGCGAATCGCGGCCCGAAGAGGTGCCGCTTCGGCGAGCGCCACCAATCGTCGCCGGGATGCCAGAAGAAGACGCTCCGCATCCGACGCGACACCGCGACATGCCGCGGCATCGAGTCGCGCCAGTGCTGTGATCCGCATGGCGCTCAGGGCGACGGGCTCGGGAAGTGGCGCGCCGATGACGGCGCTATCGGGGCGCGGAAGCGGAGACTCCAACAGAGCGCGCAGCAGATCGGCTGATGACGGGGTCCTGGCCGGCCCGAACCGCGCCAGGTACGTGTCCCGCGCCGACTCCGCTGGCGGGGCAACCTCATCCAGGAGATGAACGAGCGCCCGTGCGGCCTCTCCTGATTGGTCGGGCGGGCGCACGGCGCCGTAACCGGTGATGTACTCGTCCTGCACCGACGACAGGTACCCGTTCATCCGGCCGTCGTGGGCCAGGGCGGACGCGACGAACCAATCTACATTGCGCGCGAATAACTCGGTCGGACGTTGCGCCAGAGCGGAGGGACGCTCGAGCGATGGCGACTCGAGCATCGCCGCCGACAATCCCTCCACCGACTGAGCCAGGGCTCCTCGGCGCTCGCGGACCGCTCTGTCGGTGGCGTAGTCGCCGTAGATGGCATAGCGCCGGCGGGCCTCCTGCCAATCCAGGTCGTGCGCGATCTCGTGAGCGAGTGTGCCGGCGCTCGTCGCCAGCGGCAGCCAGATTGTGCGGCGGCGGGGATCGTGCAGCGCGAGCGCTGCCCTCCCCGCCCCGCTGTCGCCGAAGTGCACGCGCAAACCGTGGACGTCGAGAGACGGCACCACCCGCTCCAGATCGATCAGCGCCGTGAGCAGCATCCGACGGTAGTAAGGTCGCCACGAGACGGGCACGGCCTCATCGAAGCTCACCGCATTGGGACCGAGCGCGGAGGCGAGCTGCCTGTTCGTGGGACCGTCGGAACCAGGGAGCCAGGGCGATTCCTGTGCATAGGGCCGGAGCGCCACCGCGGCGGCAATCGCGATCTGCGACAACGAGCCGTCCATGCCGGTACCGAGAGATCCGGAGAGGATTGCGTATTCGGCGGCAAAGCTCTCCTCGTTGCTCGAGTGAGAGAGAAAGCGCCAGCGCGCGAAGCGCCCCGGCCGGTCGGGCGCGGAGAGCATCAATCGCCGTCGCAACTGGCCGAGCGCGATGACGATCGGAGCCTGGGGAGGCGACCGGCGGAGGGCAATGACCTCGGCCAGCCGCTCGGCGCTCGGTCGATTCACCAACGACGGCGATCCGGCGCTCGCGCCAGGGATGCCGCGCGGTGACGCGACGAGAGCGCGCAGTTGGGTGAGCAGCGCGGGTGCGACGTCCAGAGCTTCCTGCTCCACCGCCGGTGGCAGCTGCTCCAGCAGCGGACGCTCGACCTCGAAGCGGCGCTCGGCGCGCCACACGGGCAGCAGCTGGAGCGGGTCAACGCCCTCTCGTCGGGCCACCACGAGAAGGGAGGCGGCATCTCGACGGGCGAGCTCACGGTCACGGACGAGAGCCGCGACTCCGGCCGCCAGCTGAGCCGTGGCGGGCCGGACAGCGCCTTCCGCCGATGCGAGCGTGTACGCGATACGACTGGCCAGCTCGCCCGCGCGGGGATCACGCGTCCGGCGCACCGTCACGCTGATCAGTGCGAGATGACGCGCTCCGCTTCCGTCGATCGGGACGGAGAGGGCCGCGTCATCCAGCGCGGTCGCGCCCACCTGATAGCCCGAGCCATCCAGTGTGCGGGCGAGCACCGCCCAGGCCGCGCGTTGTCGCACGGAATCCGGAAGGCGCTCGTCATGCTCGAGGTAGTCCACCAGGCGAAAGGGACTTCCCAGACCGAGACGCTGGCGCTCGAGGTACCCGATTGCCAGGAGATCCGCGGTGCTCGCCGCCGCGTCCGCATTCACGCGCTCGGCGAGGGCATCGGCGAACTGGCGACCGCGCGCGAGCTGATTCGCGATCGCAGGGCCGACATCCAGCCGTCCGCACGCCGCGAGGCACGCGGCGAGCAGGACGACGAAGGCGTTTCGGTGGGACCGGAGGTCCAAGGGAGATCTCGCTCGAGTCACGGGATGGGCAACCTCTCTTCCTTTGACGCCACAGGGCCACCGGAGGTTTCCTCTTCTCCTCAGTTGACTTTGGCCACCGCGCTGATCTCGATCAGGATCCCCCGGAGCTGTGCTCCCACGACCGTCCGGCTGGGATACGGGGGGGTGAGCAGGGATTTGTAGATGGAGTTGAATTCAGCCCAGTCGTCCGTGTTCGCGAGAAAGACCGTGACGGCGATCACGTCTGGAAGCATTGGCGGTTGCCAGCTTCGCGGACCATCGCTCATGTTCTCCTCGAGGCTCGTGGTTGGCCGCGAGGATCGGCCCTCTCTAGCAGCGAGTAAGCATCGAATGAAGATATCGGAGCTCGAGACCCCGATTCCCGTGGTCGAGCTCGACCGGATGGCGCGGAACCTGGATCGGATGGCAGCGTATGCGACCGATCACGGCCTCGCGCTTCGCCCGCACAGCAAGACTCACAAGTCCCCATACGTGGCGACGGAGCAGATCCGTCGCGGTGCGAAGGGGCTCACCTGTGCGACGACGCGAGAGCTCGAAGTCATGGGCGAGGCGACCGAGGATCTTCTGCTCGCCTACCCCCCGGTCGGAGCTCCCCGTCTGCGCCGTCTCATGCAGCTTCCGCCGGAGACGAGGCTCGCGGTGGCGCTCGACTCGGAGGAGGCGGTGGATTCTCTGGCCGACGCCGCGCGCGCCGCGAATCGCAGCGTGGGCGTGTTCGTCGAGCTCGACGTGGGAATGCACCGGGTGGGTCTCGCGTCCGCCCAGCAGGCGGTGACGCTGGCACGCCGGGTGGCAGCACGCGCGCCACTCGAATACCGGGGACTGGCCTTCTATCCCGGACACATCCGCGGCCACGTGGCGGAGCAGGACGCCGCGCTCCATGGGCTGGCCACGTCCGTCGGGATCGCCATCGATGCGCTCGAGCGAGGCGGACTCGCACCGGCGACGGTGAGCGGTGGGTCGACGCCGACGATGTGGCGCACGCACGAGATCACGGGAGTGACGGAGCTTCGCCCGGGCACCTACGTGTACAATGATCGAACGACCGCCCAGATCGGGGCGTGCGATCGGGAGGATTGCGCGTTGACGGTCCTGGCCACCGTCGTGAGCACGGCTGTGGATGGGCAGGCGGTGATCGATGCCGGCACCAAGGCGCTGGGCCGCGAGCCTCTGCGCTCGGAGGGTGGCGCAGAGGGCTTCGGAGAGCTGCTCGATCGCCCCGAGGTCACGGTGACGCGGATGTCAGAGGAGCACGGAGTGCTCGATCTCTCGCGCACGTCATGGCGTCCGACGGTCGGCGAGCAGGTCCGGGTGATCCCGAACCACGTCTGCATCGTGGTTCACCTCAACGACGTGATCCAGGGCGTGCGTGGCAGCGATGTCGTGGTCAGCTGGCCGGTCGAGGCACGCGGGCGGCAGGCGATGCCGCGCCGGCGTTGAGGTGTCAGTTCTTGTGACGGAAAGTGATCCGGCCGCGCGTGAGGTCGTATGGAGAGACCTCGATCGTCACC
>JBBSGP010000032.1:0-35357 GCA_038253885.1 Gemmatimonadales bacterium
CAACGCGAATACCCAGCCGCTTTACGTGATCGACGGCGTTCCGATCGTCCCCGGACCCGGCGGGAGCTTGACGGGGATCAACCCATACGATATCGCGTCGATCCAAGTACTGAAGGACGCGGCCAGCACGACAATGTACGGGGTGCGCGGAGCGAACGGCGTCATCGTCATCAAGACGAAGAAGCCGCCTCACTGACCGGAGTGGCTGCCGGACGTCCGCACGGCGCCAGCTTCCCCGGCTCCGGCTACCAGAGACGTATGGGTCCGGACCCGGGCGAGCACAAGCTCGCCCACCCTGCGTCCCTGCATCACGCCCTGCTCGATCGCTCGCCGATAGTGAATGCCGCCGTACAGGCGGCTGATCGCCGCCTCGGCGGCCGCGTTGTCGAACGACGCGAAAGAGCGGACGGGCAACCCGTAGCCCTGCTCGGTCGAGTCGGCAAACGCGAAACCCGCACCGAACTGCTCGGTGAGCACCGTGGCCGCCGCGGTCGAGATGACGCTGTGACCACTCGTGTATTCGGGGAAAGGTGGCGTCTGCAGCAGCGGCTCCCACCCCTCGTCCACGTACGCGTTGATCACCGTCTCCGGTCGAACCATGTTGCTCCGGTACTTCTCGTCCCAGCTGCTGATGAAGCCGTCAGCGAGGGCGATCGCCGTGCGCGCGTACGCCTCCGCCGACTTCACGATGTCGGCCTTGGCCTTACGGGCCGCGATCCCCGCGATCCCCATCCAGTGACCCCCGGGAGTGACTTTCTTCGTCGCGAACATCGCGTGCCCCTGCACGTGCATCACGTAGGGGTTGCAATCCCAGAACGCAGTAAAGGCGCGCTGCTCGTCCGTGAGCTGGCGTCGCGCCTCGTATACCTCTTTCACTTCCCGGAAATACGGGCTGCCCGCCGCCGTATCGAACGGTAGCGGCGACGCCGGTCGAAACTGGCTCGACGAATCCATCACGAAGGGACGAAGTCGGCCCCAGTTCGGCTCGACGGCGTCCATGTAGGCGGGAGGCGTCGGCACCCAATGTCCGCGTACAGTGGTAACCGTGAGCTTCGGGTAGCCGCGGGTCTGGGAAAAACGATCCTTCGCCGCCCACGCGAGCACGTGCTCCGCCACCAGCTCCCCATATGCGATCGAGCGCCCATGCACCGCCGGCGACATTCCCCTGCTCCGGAATTCATCATCCATCGCCGAGCGCAGAGAATCCATCCGAGCCCGTGAGAAGGTGAGTGCCCGGCCGACCGTCATGAAGGCATGGACGCCGGCGAGCGGCAATGAGTACTCGACGCCTGGCTCGGGCGAGGGAACGGGCGCGAGCCCCTGCACCTGACCGGCCAGCGTGCGGTAGGCCGGATTGCCCTGTCGGAGCGTTTCGTACGCGGCGATGCTGGCGTACGCGTACGCCCGGCTCGCCTGCGGCGGGCTGAAGATGTCGTAAACGATGACGCCCGTGAGCTCTCGCATCGCGGCGTGCAGCAGCGCGGCGTCGCTCGGCGGCGTGGCCGCGCCGGCGCGGGCTTGTCCACAGCCCGAGAGCAGTGTCGCCACGAACGCCAGGAAGAGGCTTCGCATTCGCATGATCAGTTGCGCGGGCCGTTTCGGAAGAGAAGCGGGCGATCGTTGTTGCGCGTCACCACGTACAGGCTGCCCTTGCTCGTCCGGAGGCGCTGGATGTCGCGCGCCTGACCCGGGACGACAAAGCCGCTCTGTGCCGCTCGCACTGGAGTGAACTTCCCCTTGCCATTGCCCTGGAGGAGCAAACCGAAGCTCGCGCTCATGCGGCCGATTTCCGGCTTCACGCCGTCGAAGTTTCCGGCGAGCAGCAGGTCCTGCTTGCCATCGCCGTCGACGTCGGTTGCCAGAATCCCATAGACTGGCGCGATCTGCGCCTCGAGCGGCAGCGGCACGAGGGTGAACGTGCCGTCGCCGTTGTTCTGGGCCAGCGCTGTGGCGAGCGTATGCGCCTCCTTCCGGGTCGCATCCTTGAGCTCGGCGGGGGTGAAGACGTCCGTGACCGCCTGGTTCCCGTAATCCTTGTAATTCAAATACCGCGACTTGAGGTACGGTAGTGCCCTGATCAGATCGTCACGCAGCGCGAGCGGGTAGCTGCGGCCCTGGTTGTAGCACGCGACGATCTGTTCGGCGAATCCATTGCCGTCGAAGTCCTTCAGGTACATCGTCATCGGCTCGGTCTCGGTCGCCCGGAAGCGCGTGTTGAGCCCCAGATTGCCGACAATGAAATCCGTGCGGCCGTGGCCGGTGAAATCGCCGGCGATGACGCGATTCCACCAGCCGTTGCTCCTCTCGAGGCCCGGCACGGCGATCCGCTTGAGCTTGCCGCCGCCCATGTTCCGAAAGATGGTGATCGGCATCCACTCGCCGACGACGACGAGATCCAGGCGACCGTCGCCATCCACATCGCGCCACTGTGCATCGGTGACCATCCCTACGTGCACCAGCTCCGGAGCAAGCCGTGCTGTCACGTCCGTGAAGTGGCCGCGACCGTCGTTCTGGAGCAGCATACTTTGTGGATCAACTCCATAGCGGCCAGGCACGGAGCGGCCGCCGACGAACAGGTCGATATCGCCGTCGCCATCGTAGTCAGCCGCGGTGACGCGCGAGCCGCTGATGTTCTCGAGCGGGAGGCTGCCCGCCGCCTTCCGGAAATTCCCTCGCCCATCGTTCAGGTACAGCCGGTCCTGGAGCGCCGGCGCCATATCGGAAAACTCGTTGCCTCCGCTCACGACATAGAGGTCGAGGGAGCCGTCGCCGTTCGCATCGAAGAACACGGCGCCGATGTCCTCAGACACCGCATCCTGTTCGAACAGCCCGGGATTGCTGCGAAGGAACTTCCCGTCGCGCTGCTGGATCAGGAGTTGCCCCGGCTGTTCCTTGGCGCCTCCGATGAACATGTCATCGAGCCCGTCGCCGTTGACGTCCCCAACTCCCATGAGGGGCCCTTCCGTCGAGAGCATCTTCGGAATCAGCCGCTCCCGATCGAAGTCGACGAAGTCGTTCTCCTTGTGGGCGTACTCCAGTCCGACGCTGTCCGTGACGTCGGTGAGGAGAGTGGCGACCGCCTTCGCCCGCACGGGCGCCGGCGACGCGGGCGCCTCGGACTCCTTCACGACGAGACGTTGATTGGCCACCACCTGAGTCAGCGAGCTCACGCGCCCATCGGGCCAGCCGACGGTGACCGAATCCACCGTGGCCGATTCGCCGAGCCCGAACGTCAGCACGTAGTCCACGCTCGATTGAAATCCGCGCGTCGGTTGTAGCTCCTGCATCAACGTGCGGCCTCCGGCGCGGAGCGTGACGCGCGCGCCAATGCCGAATGGGTTGCGGGCTTCGCCGGCGAGGCGCACCTGGAGGTACCGGTTGTTCGGCAGCTGCGCTCGGGCGTCGTTCCGGTAGATGAACGCCTCCTGGTTCACGTTGTTCACCACGAGGTCGGGCGCCCCGTCGCCATCGAGATCGCCGTACGCGGCGCCACTCGAGAAGCTCGGCTTGTCGAGGCCCCACGCCTTGCTCTCGTTCGAGAACGCGAGAGTGCCGCGATTCCGGAAGGCGTAGTTCGCGAGCTTGGTCGAGCCCATCGCCCCGGTGAGCTTCATGAAGTCGACGCGCCGGCTGGCCGCCGCTTCGGCCATCGTCGCCGAGTTCGCGAGAAACGCGACGTAGTCCTGCGACGTCAGGTCCTTCGCGATGCCGTTCGTCACGAAAATGTCCTTCCAGCCGTCCAGGTCCAGATCCACGATCAACGCGCTCCAGCTCCAGTCGGTGCGCGCCACGCCCGCGAGCTGGCCCACGTCGCTGAACGTGCCGTTGCCGTTGTTCAGCTGGAGCATGTTACGCATGAACTGGTGATGGTACCCGTTGCGAACCTTGGCCTGGTAAATGTCCCACCCGTCGAACGAGGCTGTGGTCTTGAGCCGGTACTCATCCTCGGGCAGCATGTCGGCGGTGTAGATGTCGGGCCACCCGTCGTTGTCGATGTCCGCGATGTCGACGCCCATCGAGAACTCGCTCGTGTACGGCGCCTGCCGGTCGAGCGCCTCCGAGAAGGTCCCGTCCCGGCGGTTGATATAGAGGTAATCGCGCTCGAAGAAGTCGTTCGCGACATAGATGTCGGGCCAGCCATCGCGGTTGACGTCGGCGACGGTGACGCCAAGACCGAAGCTGATCTCGCTGCCGTAGATCCCGGCTTCTCGGCTGACGTCGACGAAGTGCCCGCCGTCGTTCCGGAAGAGATGGCTCCCCCCTACCGAGTCCCGGACATTGCGGACGTTGCGGAGGCCGAAGCTGCTTACCGCCCGGGGTGAGTTGTTGACTAGAAACAGGTCCAGGTCGCCATCGCGGTCGTAGTCGAAGAACACGGCCTGCGCCCCGTAACCCGTATCGGCGAGCCCGTACTTCGCCGCCTCTTCGGTGAACGTTGGCACACCGTGGGCGTTCACTCCGTGATTGATGTAGAGTCTGTTGGCCCGCCGTGCCGGTTCGACAAGCCCGGCATAGCAGATGTAGATGTCCAGCTTGCCGTCGCCGTTCACGTCGGCGATGGTGACGCCGGTGGCCCACCCCAATGCGCCCCGGATTCCCGATTCCTCGGTGATGTCGCTGAAGCGGAACTTCCCCTCGTTCAGGTAGAGCTTGGTCTCGCCCTGACTGGAGGTGAGCACGATCTCGGGGAGTCCGTCTCCGGTGAGGTCGCCAAGCGCGACGCCACCGCCGTTATAGAAATGGCGATAGGTAAAGACGTTCAGGTCGCGCGTCTCTGTCAGACGGTTCTCGAACCGCACGCCCGTGTAGGTGGACGGCAGCGCCGTGAACAGCCGGCCGTCGGTCGCGGGGGCCTCGGCGGTGCGCTGCTCACGCCCCGTCTCGTGCGACCTGGAGCAGGCGGCGATGCCACCGCCCGCGACCAGGATGAGCCAGAGGCTTAGGGAAGCGAAGTTCTTCATCAGGTGGGCTCCGAGCCAGCACGGCCGAACGGAGGCCGCCGTGACTGAGTCCACAGGCCGACGCTGCGATAGGCTCGGATGGGGTCCTGAACGAGGCGCGGGAGCGTGACCGTGCGATGGTCACGCTCCCGCGTTCCGGACTCCAACAACCCGACCCGGATCAGTACCCCGGGTTCTGCACCAGCAGAGGATTCGTTTGCAGCTGGATGACTGGGATTGGGAACAGGATGCGGAACGGCTCGGTCTGCGCCGCCTTGTATGAGTTCGGCGACGTGAACACGCCGAACCGGATCATATCCTGTCTGCGCTTGCCCTCATTGTTCAGCTCGAGCAGCCGCTCCTTGAGGACCGCCGTCCGGAAGGACGATTGCGAGAGCCCAGCGGATAGCGGCTGCGGAGGGTTGAAGACGCGCGCGCGAACGATATTGACCAGTGCCACGGCCTCCCCCGTTCGTCCGAGCTCGTTCAGCGCCTCTGCCTTGATGAGGTAGATCTCGGCCAGCCGGAAGATCGCGTAGTCGTTCCCCATCTGTTGCTGGGAGTGCGCCGGGTCGAATGTGTACTTATAGACGCGCGCGCCCTCGTTCTCCGCCGCCTGCGTTATGTCGCCGATGGTCAGCGTGAAGTTGAGCCGGGCACCCTTGCGGTCATTGATCGGCAGGTCCGGGGTCTCTACGCTGAACTGGGGCCCGATGAGGAAGATCTGCTTGCGCAGGTCCGCGTTATCGAACGCATTATAGGTCTCCGCCAGCGTCGAGAAGCCGTTCCATCCCCCGGGACTCTTATAGGAGTTGTAGTGCAGGGCCCGATTGATGAAGGTGAGACCAAGGTCAGGTTGAGGGCTGTTTCTGTTGACCATGATGAGCTCGGGCGACGACTCGTTTTTCGGAGAGAAAATGCTCCTCCAATCGCTCGCCAGCGAGTACTGCCCGGAGTTCAAGATGCGGTCCGCCGCCGTCACGGCGTCCTGCCAGCGCGCCGGGCCCTTCGTCAGACCGCTGGCCGTCACCGTTCCGCTGAACACCTCGGCGTTCAGATACAGGCTCGCCAGAATCGCATCGGCCGCACCCTGCGTGAGGCGCCCATAATTTGCCGCGTCCCACTTCAACGGCAAGGCGGAGCGGGCCGCGAGCAGCTCCTTCTCGACGAACGCGAACACCTCGGCGCGCGTGCTGTTCTTGCGCGGCTTGACGTCGATGTCCTCGACGATCGGCACGTTGCCGAACAGGTCCATGAGCTCGTAGTAGTAGAACGCGCGCAGGGCGTGCGCCTCGGCCTCGATGATCGCCTGATTCCGGATAGAGTTGGGCTTTAGCGCACCGAGCAACACGTTCGCGCGCGACACGCCGGTGAAGATCCCGTTCCATGAGCCGTTGATGTCCCCCTGAGCCGCCGCGCTGCCGGCCGTCCAAGTCTGCTTATGTAGCTCGATCCACTTTCCCCCGTCGAGCCAGTCCCCGCCGCGGATCGGAACCACTGTCTCGTCGGTCGGCACCTGGCTGATGAACCAGTATCCCTCCTCGCTCTGCCGGAGCACAGCGTACACGCCCGCCAGCCCGCCGAGGACTTCCGCCTCGGTCCGGTAATAGTTGGTTGGCGAGATGGTGCTGGTCGGGGTCTCTGTCAAATCCGAGCAGCCCTGCAGGGCGCCCACGAGAGGCATCGCGGTGAGCAGCGCAACGATACCTGTGGTCTTAAGGGAGATCTTCACGGGAGGATTCCACATATGCTCTGGATGCCTGAGTAGGAGTACCGTTGGTCCGAAGCGTCGGGACGGTGACGCGCGAACGATCCGCCAAGCGGGTCAGAAGCCGAGGCGAACCCCAGCCGTGAAGGTGCGTGAGCGCGGGTAGGAAAGATAGTCGATCCCGCGCGAAGCCAGGCCCGCGTCGGCAAAGACCTCGGGATCGTAGCCCGTGTAGTGGGAGAGCAGGAACACGTTGTCGCCGGAGACGTAGAGGCGCGCGCTGTTGGGCCGACCGGCGCCGCCACCGCCCAGATTGATCGTGTACCCGACGGTGATGTTCTGCAGTCGAAGGAACGAGGCGTCCTCGATGTAGCGGGACGAGTAGATGGCAGGCTGGCCGATGGCGATGCCGTCGGTCAGGGCCGACGACAGAAAGTTCTTGTCCGCCAGCACCTGGGTCTTTGTCGCATACACCAGGGCGGTGTTGTTGAACGTCTTGCCGCCCCGCGACGCGCGGACCAGGAAGCTCGCATCGAACTTGTGCCAGGTACCCTGGCTCCGGAGGCCGAGGCTGAAATCCGGGTTCGCGCTCCCGAGCACCATCCTGTCGTCGGCTTTCGGATCGGTCGTCGTCCCGCTGCGAGTGCGGCTTATCTCGCGCCCCGACGAGTCACGAGTCACCGTATACTTGTTGAACAGCTGCCGCCCGGCCGAGTCCACGCCGACGAACTGCGGAGCGAAGAAGGTGCCAAGCGGCTGGCCCGGGATGATGCGCTGAGCCCTCGAATCCGACTGACCCTGCCCGCTCACCGTGCCGGTCGCGATGAACTGACGACCTGCGCCGAGGTTGACCACGGTGTTGCGCACCCGGTCGAACACGAGCCCCATCGTCAAGCTCTTCTGTGGTGCGTCGACGAGCTGCGCATCGATCGAGAACTCGACTCCGCGGTTCCGCACACGACCGATGTTCTGGATCTGTTTGCTCACGGGCGCGGGCTGCGGTACATCGACGTTCAGCAGCAGGTCTCGGGTGTTCTTGACGTAGTACTCGAGGGTTCCCGTGATGCGATTCTCCGAGAAGCCATAGTCCACCGCCAGGTCCGTCTGCGCCGTCTGCTCCCACTTGAGGTTGGGGTTCGCGTTCTGCGAGGGGGCGACACCCGTCACGATCGCGTCTCCAAATGTGTATCGCGCGTCGCCGGCTGTCCCGAGCAGGATCAGCGATTGGAAGGGCGTGATGGCCTGGTTGCCCTGGAGTCCGTAACTGGCGCGGAGCCGGAGCTCGGAGAACGGGTTGTCCTTCATGAACGGCTCTTGGCTGATCCGCCACGCCCCGGAGACGGCCGGGAAGACCGCGTACTTGTTGTTCGTCCCGAATACCGACGATCCATCGCGCCGAATGACGCCGGTGAGGAAATACTTGTCCTGGAATCCGAGGTTGAGGCGCGAGAACAGGGACGCGAGGCGCCGCGGCTCATCGAGCGAGTAGGGGCGCACCAACAGCGCGCCCGCCCCCAGGTTGTTGAAGCTGAACGCGTCGGTGAGGAAGTTTCGAGCCTCGGCACCGAACTCCTGGATCCTGGTGTCGCTGTACTCGTAGCCCCCGACGATCTCCGCGGTGTTCTTCTCGGCGAACTCCGTGGCGTAGGTGAGAAGGGTCTGGATGGTCGCCGTGGAGACGTTGCGGTCCGTCTGGCGCGCGAGACCGTTGGTGAGCGCGCCGACGGGGTTCACGTTCGGAAAGTACGTCTGACGCAGCCCGGAGGAGCGATCGACGCCGGCATTCACCGACGCCGTGAGGCTCGGCAGTAGGGCGTAGGCCGCTTCGATGTTGCCGAGGATACGGGTGGTGTTGGCGCGGTCGTTGAGCTGAGCGGTGAGCGCCACGGGATTGCGCACCGAGAGCTGCCCAGGCTGTTCGAAGAAGACGTTCTGTCCCGTCGCCGTGTCCTTGACCATGATCGGGCGCGTCGGGTTGTAGTTCACCACGTTCGTGAAGACCCCGCCCTCGAAGCCCCCGGTATTGTCGAAGGTGATGTACTTGTTCTGGACCTGCGAGGCGGTGAGGTTGAGCCCCAGCCGCAGCTTGTCGTCGAGCGCCTGGGTCGACCCGTTCAGCCGTCCTTGGTATCGCCGGAAGCCGTTGGAGAGAACCACGCCCTCGTTATCCATGTAGTTGAGGGAGGCGCGATACTGCGTCGTCTGCGTTCCGCCCGTGAACGAGAAGTTGTGGTTCTGGGTGATGGCCCTCTGGGTGACGGCGTCTTCCCAATTGGTGTTCGCCGTTCCGAGTGTCGTGAGACGGTCGGCCTTCAGGTTGCCCTTCGTGACCTGATCCTGCACGAACGCTCGGTACTGGTTTCCGTTGAGAAGACCGAGGCTCTTGGTCGGGGACGAGGCGGCGATGTAGCCGTCATACTCCATACTGGACTGGCCCGCCGTTCCCTTCTTGGTCTCGATCAGGATGACGCCATTCGCGGCCCGGCTGCCATAGATGGCCGTCGCCGCCGCGTCCTTGAGGATGGTGATGCGGGCGATGTCATTCGGGTTGAGAAGGTTGAGCGGGCTACGGGGGAGCGAGGGCGAGTTGCCAGAGACACCGACGCCGCCGCCCTCGGTCTGCGCATTCTGGATCGGCACCCCGTCGATCACGTACAGGGGCTCGTTACTGGCGCTGATCGACGTGCCGCCGCGGATCCGGATCTGGGCGCCGGCTCCCGGGTCACCGCTGTTCACCGTCACGTTGACGCCGGCCGCTCGGCCCTGGAGCAGGCTGTTGACGTTGGGCTGCACGCCGACGTTGGCCTGGTCGGCGTTGACGGTCGCGACCGCTCCGCTGATGGCGGTGCGCTTCTGGGTTCCGTACCCGGTGACCACGACCTCGTTCAGGTTGACCGTGACCGACCTCAGGGAGATCTGAACGGTGACCGATGATCCGAGGGGTACGGTGACCGGCACCTGCTGGAGGGCATAGCCGATCCGTTGTGCCTGTAGCGTCTGCGGCCCCGACGGAATGCCGACTACCGTGAACCTCCCGTTGGCCGCCGACAGCGTCCCGAGCGCGGTGCCGACGATCCGGACCGTGACGCCCTCGAGGGGTTGCTGGCTTGTCGAATCGACGACCCGTCCCGTCACGGAACCGGTGGGAGCCTGCGCGCCGAGCTGCGCGGCCCACGCCAGTACACCAGCGAGCGCGATCGGCAGGTAACGACTCAGTGTCATACGACGGCCCTCCATCGGGCGCGATTGGGAACGTGGGCCACGTTTCGACCCGACGAACTCGAACACGGATCAGCATGTGCGCCAACACGGCGCGCCGCCACAGCCAAACCTTCAGCGCGTGACCAATTGGCCGCGGGCCGCTCGCGCGACTCTGACCGGTAGCATCAATTCTGCACACCGCTTGAGACGAAAGCGGTGGGCAGAGGCTGTCTTGACGAGTATGAAGCCTCTCGAATAATTGTCAAGAGCCTGTCACAATCTTGGCGCGAGCAACCGGGACGCGGGTTCACGCGCGCGACCGATCCCCCTCGTTCCCCCCTGTTCGCACCGGTGCCGTGGCCGCGAGTCCGAGGAGCGCTCCATCACCCGCATGGCCGTCTTCCGGATCAGCAAGTCCCTCGGATGATCCGCCTCCGCGCGGATCAGAACACGCGCGGAAGGCTCAGTCTCTCACGGCCGGTCGACCGGCAAGCCACTGGGCACGTGCTGTGGCGTGATCGCGTGAACGTGGCGCGCGGCCGGGTCGGTGAGCGCCCGCATGAACGCCGTCACCTCATCGATCACCTGCGGAGTGAAGACGACGCCCTTGAGCAGCGTGTCGCGGGTCGCCATCACGTCCGCCGCGTTGTGGACAAAGGTGCCGCGGAGGTCCGGCGCCAGCTGCTGCACGTCGAAGTGGAACAGGTTGGTCTCCGACTCGCTGTAGTGAGCGACGAAGTCGCGCAGATCGGAGAACTGACCGGCGTGGCCATACGGGGAGGTGAGCTCCACGTTCCGGAGCGGCGTGGTGCGGAAGGCGTACCTGTCGTGCGGATCGCCGGTGATATTCATGCGACCGAAATCGTCGAGGCCCCCAGGGCCATTGCCCTTGCCCGGCCCGAATTGGACCAGCGCAACGTTGTGGAACTTGCCGTCCGTGAGGGCGGCACCGTTGTGGCAGATCGAGCAGCGCGCGGTGAGAAAGTCCTTCGCGCCGTTGAGCTCGACGGAGGAGAGCGCGTGATCGTTGCCGGCGAGGAATCGATCCCAGGGTGAATCGTTGAACGAGAGCCGGTCGATAAAGAAGCCGGCCATGGCGTTGGCGGCATGGGCAAAGGTCATCTTCCGGAACGACGTGCCCGGGTAGGCCTGCTCGAAGAGACGGCGATACTCGGGAACCTCGCCCAGACGCACCATGAGCGCCTTCCAGATTCCCGCGAAGTCATCGTCGCTGATCGCGGCCAGCTCGTTGACGCTGCCGCCCTGGTGACGGAGCGCGTCCGCGGGAATGCCTCGCATCTCCTCGCGCGACGTCACCGGGAACAGGCCCTGGGCCGATACCACCCCAAACTCGAAGACCCGCGCCATCTCCGGGCCGAGACTCGCACCAGCCGGGGTATGGAAATCGCCGTGGCTGTCGCGCGACACGCGACCGTCCCAGAATAGAGAGCCGAGCGCGCCGAGGTTGAACATAGACGGCGCGTTGCGCGGTATGATCACGCCATTCCCGAGATGGCGATCGGGCCCGAGCCCCAGCCCGCTCTGGCCGATCGACAGGCGAAGACCATCCGAGGTGCCGAACGCCGGCAGGTGGCATGTCATGCAGGCCATGTTGCGGTTGCCACTCAGGATCTTGTCGAAGGCGAGCATGCGGCCCAGGTGCACCAGCGGCTCGCGGACGGGAGCTGGATGCTGGAGCTGGCCAATGCCGCGGCCGGCGGCGAGCAGCCGCACCGCCTGGACCAGCGCCTCGTCTTCGGACATCGTGTTCGCGGAGCTGTGAGTCCGCGGCGCCGGCCCTGTCGGCGCGTCGGACTGGTCGCGCCCGCAGCCGGCGGCGAAGAGCGCCACGATGGCGAGCAGCACAACGGAGGCGCCCTGGCGCTCCCGGCCCACTTGAGGATCACGGAAACACGACATCGGGCGCTCCACCTGGGGGGGATGGTGAATGCCGGCTGCACGGAGCCACCGGGCCGGGTGGACGCGCGACCGGTCCTATTGTTGAGAACGGAATACGCGGCCCGCAGGGGCCATCGGCCGCCGCGCGCGGGTGAATAGTGCCGCTGGTCCGCTCTACCCGCGGCTCCGGCTTGCCTTTGACGGGAGGCCGCTGTACGGTCATGACTCCTTGCAGTTCGCAGCGTCCGACCGGAGAACCGCATGGCGCCGCAGGGCGAACTCACCCGGCTGCTGATCGCCGCGCGGAGCGGGGAGACCGACGCGCTCGGGGAGCTGTTCGAGCACGTGTACCAGGATCTCCGCTCCAGCGCGCATCGGCAGCTCAGTGCCTGGCGCGACGGTGACACCTTGAGCACGACCGTGCTCGTCCACGAAGCGTATCTCAAGCTCGCCGACAGCTCGCGACTCGACTTCCAGGATCGGCAGCATTTTTTCGCTGTCGCCGCGCGTGCGATGCGGCAGATCATCATCGACTCCGCGCGTCGCGCTGGCGCCGACAAACGCGGCGGCGCACTGATCCACGTCGACCTCGGTGCGGCCGACGACGTGGCCGGTGGCCCGGGCGAGCCCGGCGGGTCGCTCGCAACCGATCTCGTCGCGCTGGAGGAAGCGCTCTCCAAGCTGGAGACGTTGAGCCCCCGCCTCGCCCGCCTGGTGGAGCTTCGCTTCTACGCCGGACTCTCGGTGGAGGAGACCGCGGAAGTCCTCGCGATGTCTCCCCGGACGGTGAAACGAGACTGGCGAAAGGCCCGGGCGTTTCTCTTCCGGGCCGTTGCGGAGGAGGGCGCGCCGCCCGGGTCGAAGCGCTCCTCGGCGATCGCCACGGAAACAGAACCATGACGGAGATCACCCGCGAGCGCTGGGATCGCATCGACGCGATTCTCGATCGCGCGCTCGACCTCGACGGCGACGCCAGAGCGCGGCTGCTCGATGAAGCCTGCGCGGATGACCCGGATCTCCGGCGCGAGCTCGATACACTGCTCGGAGCGGATCGAAGTGCCGGCGATTTTCTCGAGACGCCGGCCGGTTTCCAGGTCGCCGCCTTGCTTCTACAGTCGGTGCCGGACCAGGCGGACGAGACGGCGTTCGGCACGCCCCCGGAGCGGGTCGGACCATATCGAGTGATTCGCGAGCTCGGGCGCGGCGGAATGGGAAGCGTCTACCTCGCCGATCGCGCCGATGGGCAGTGGCAGCAGCGGGTCGCGATCAAGCTCATCCGTCGCGGGATGGACTCGGCCGATATCCTTCGTCGCTTCTTGCAAGAGCGGCAGATTCTCGCCCGCCTCGCTCATCCGAACATCGCGCGGCTCCTCGACGGTGGCGTGACCGAAAGCGGGCAGCCGTACTTCGCGATGGAGTACGTCGATGGTCAGGCCATCACGCGCTACTGCGACGCGCACGAGCTACGCATCGACGCGCGCATCCGACTGTTCGCCGCCGTCTGCGACGCGGTCCAGTACGCGCACCAGAACCTCGTCGTACATCGCGACCTCAAGCCGTCGAATGTGCTGGTCACCCGGAGCGGCGACGTGAAGCTGCTCGACTTCGGCATTGCCAAACTGCTCGACGCCGAACCTCCGGACGCCGACGCGTTGGCCTCGGCGGCCACAGTCACGCATACGCATACCGGCCTGCGCGTGATGACGCCGGAGTACGCGAGCCCGGAACAGATACACGGCAAGCCGGCAACAACGGTGAGCGACGTGTACGGGTTGGGCATGCTGCTCTATGAGCTGCTCTCTGGACACCAGGCCTACCGCTTCGAGCGGCTGTCGGTTGCGGAGATCGAGCGGCTCGTGAGCGAGCAGGACCCACCCCGGCCGAGCGTCGCCGCGATGCGTACCGGTGTGGTTCGGCACCGCGACGGATCGGTGACAACGATCACGCCAGACGCGGTCAGTCGGGCTCGGGGCTTGCGGCCAGTGCGCCTGCGTCAGCGTTTGAGCGGGGACCTCGACAACATCGTGATGCGGGCTTTGGCCAAAGAGCCCACGCGGCGCTATGCGTCGGCCGAGGCACTCGCTGACGATTTGCGACGAGCTCTCGAGGGACGTCCGGTTGGGGCGCGGGCGATCGTCCGACATACCGCGCCTGGCAATTCGTGCGACGCCATCGCCTCGGGGTTGCCGCAGGCGGAGTGGTGGCGCTCTCGATGCTCGGCGGGATGGCCACCACCGCCCGGCAGGCCGCAGTCGCTCGACGTGAGGGACGCAAAGCCGCCGACGTCACGAATTTCGTGTTGAGCGTGTTTGAGCTCTCGGATCCAGAGTCGAATCGCGGCGCGCAGGTGACCGCGCGCGAGTTGCTCGACCGGGCAGCGGAGCGCGTCGATCGAGAGCTGCGCGACGAGCCAGAGGTGCAGGTCGAGATGTGGGGCGTGTTGGGGCGAATCTACGGCAGGCTGGGCCTCTACACGCAGGCGGTGCCGCTGCTCACCTCGGCGGTGGAGCGACAGCGTCGCCTGTACGGCGATCGGAACGCCGAACTTGCCCTCAACCTTCGCACGCTCGGGTATGCCCTCCGTGACGCCGGCAAGGACGACGAGGCGGAGACGCGCTTCCGACAGGCGCTCGCGACTCGCCGAGCAGTGTACGGCGACCACGACGCTCGCGTGGCGGAGAGTCTCCACGATCTCGCGCAACAGTTGCATGCCAGGGGCTCGTACGTTGCCGCTGAATCGGTTTTCGCCTCATGGCTCGCGCTGCGGAAATCGTTGCCGACCCATGATGATCCCCAGACCGCGAAGATGCTCATCGACTATGGACTGATGCTCGATGCGGAGGGGGACTACGTGCAAGCGGAGCCGGTGCTGCGCGAGGCGGTGCGACTGCTCCGGCGGCATTATGGCAATCATCACCTCGAGTTGTCCCAGGGTCTCTGGAACCTGGGGATGGAGCTCGACCGTCTGGGCCGGTTCGATGAAGGCGCTGCGTCCCTCCGGGAGGGAATCGGCATCCGGCGCGAGAAGCTCGGCGACTCGAGCGTCGCGGTGGCAGACATCACGGATGCCCTTGCCCAGCTTCTGGCCCACCAAGGCGATTACGCTTCCGCCGAACGATTGTATCAGAAGACGCTCGCCGTTCGGCGCGGCCGAGCTGACCCGATACTGAGCTTCAAGCTCTCCCAGTACGCCGAGGTGCTGCGGGCCCAGGATAGGTTGGCGGAGGCCGAACCAGTGTTGCGCGACGCCGTCGCCCGACAACGGGCGCGTTACGGGGAACAGCATCTCTTCACGGCTTCCATACTCGAGCGACTCGCCACCGTGGTGCGCGATCGCGGCAACTACGCCAGCGCCGAGTCACTGTTCCGCCAAGGGCTGACCATCTATACGGCAGCGTATCACGGGGTGGAGCGCCACAGCACCACCACGCGAATCGGGCTCGCCCGGCTCTACGTCATGCGAGGGGATCCCGCGTCAGCCGAACCGATTCTCCGGGATGTGCTGCGCCTCGAGCAGCAGGCCGCCAAGCCCCGCGCGGAGCGCATCGTCGCAGCCAAGGAAGAACTGGGCCATTGTCTGACCGCGCTCGGCCGGTATCCGGAAGCCGAGGCTCTATTGCTCGCGAGCCTACACGAGCGCGAGCACGCGTCGTGGGCCCTGCGACGCGGCGTGCTGCGCGACCTCGTCGCGCTGTACGATCGTTGGCCGAAGCCGGCCGAGTCCGAGAGGTATCGCGCCCAACTCGATGCCCCGCCGGTTCGCTCGGCCGCGCAGTGAGTCACCCGCCCGATTGGTCGGCCGTGACGCCCGGACCTCTCGGGTTGACAGCAGGCACCGTTCTTGTCGTTCCGTACGACCCAACCTGGCCCGCGCTCTATGCCGAGGAAGTCGGGCGCCTCGAGCGCAGCCTTGCCGCTTACAACGTCGCACTCGTCTTCGAGCACACCGGCAGTACGGCAATAGCGGGGATGCCTGCGAAACCGGTGCTGGATATGCTGGCGGGACTTCCGGCAGAAAGCAATCGTGTCGCAGCGATCGCGGCGATTGAACGTGCCGGCTACCGGTATCGTGGTGAGCAGGGTATCCCCGGTCGAGACTTCTTCCGGCGCGGTGAGCCGAGGCAGTTCCACCTTCACTTGACGCTCGTCGGTAGCACCTTCTGGCGGGACCACCGCACATTCCGCGACTATCTGCGCGAGCACGCAGATGCGGCTGCGGAGTATGCCGCTCTGAAGTGTGATCTGGCCGAGCTGTACCGGAGGAACCGCGGCGCTTACATCGAAGGCAAGACCGCTTTCGTGGAGGCAATCCTTGCACGAGCCCGGGTAATCGCCAGACGATAGCCGCGGAGTCCGATGACGATGCCCGCGAATGGGTGGCCCACCGGCCCATGTGCCCATGAAGCGCCTGTACGACTGTCGCTCGTCATACCCGCGTTCAATGAGGCTGCGTTGTTGCCGCGCCTCCTCGACAGCGTCGATCGGGCGCGAGCGGCCTACACCTTCGGGTCTGACGCGATCGAGGTGATCGTCGTCGACAACGGATCGACGGACGAGACGTCGAGGATCGCCATTGCCCGAGCCTGTCGGGTCGTCGGCGTTGCGACGCGAACAATCGCCTCGGCTCGGAACGGCGGCGCCGAGGTAGCTGTGGGAGGGTTCCTCGCATTCATCGACGCGGACATGCGAATCCATCCGGACAGCTTCAATGCGGTCGACGATGCGCTCTCCGATCCGACGATCGTGGGCGGAGCCTCTGGCATTCGCCCCGAGCGGTGGTCGCTGGGCATCGGAGTCGCCATGTCGCTCCTGACCCTGTTTTCCTTCGTGACTCAGATCGATGCGGGCCTGACCTTTTGCCGGCGGGATGATTTCCAGCGGCTCGCCGGGTACGATGAACGACGCTGGTGCGCGGAGGACGTCGATTTTCTCCGGCGCCTGAAGCACCTTGGCCGTTCCGGCCAACGGCGGCTGGCTCGGGGAGGATACGCGCCGGCCGTCTATTCCACTCGGAAGTTCGACAAGTACGGCGACTGGCACTATCTAGGGTTGGGAGCTCGGCTGATGCTGTCACGATCGTGGCGCGCCGAAGCGCGCAGCGAAGCAGTCAGCGAGTACTGGTATCGCGATCGCGCATGAGGAGCGTGGCGCTCTCAGTACTTTGGTATTGGCCGCGGTCCAAGAGCCTTCTCACTCGTCTCGAGGTGGATGCCATGGAAGGAATGGTCCCGATAGTCGTTCCGATCGCAGTGATCTGGGGAGTCGCAGTCGCCATTGTGGCCGTGACGGCCATCATCTCTCACGGTCGGATACTGCGACGGGCCATCGACTCAGGTGCGACACCTGACCTGATCGCCTCGATCGCCGCGGCGGACCACCACCGTACGTCGATCTATGCCTCGCTACGGTGGGCGTTCGTGATTGGGGCGATGGGCATCGCCCACCTCATCATCCAGTTTCTGCCCTACCGCGCGGACGCTCCCTTCATGTATGGGATCATTCTCGTATTCGGGGCGGTCGGATCGTTCATGTACTACACGATCGCTCGGCGACTGGAGGCGACGTAGCGCGGAATGTGGACGCACCGCCCTGGCGTCTTCTCGCGGAGGTGCCGTGGGTAGCCACGTGCCCCTGACGCACCCGGTCCGTACGGGATGTGTCATGGCCGCGACGGCCGGGCGGTCAGTTGCGACGCGCGAGGGAACCCACGGTGAATCTTGCGAACGTCCAGTCGGACAACACTCAATCGGAGCAGCGGAGCCATGACACGCCGACGAGATTTTCTCACGCAGCTGGGCGTCCTCGCCACAGCCATGGCACTCGATGCGGAAGAGACGAAAGCGGTCTCTGCGCCAAGTGACTCGCCGTGGGACACAACGTGGATCGACAAGCTCGCGTCAGCCCAGTTCCGGGTCGTCTTCAATGCCAGCGACATCAGCGATGGCGCCGCGATGGGCTACGCCACCACTTTCCTCGACCACTTCCACACCGTGCATGCCACCCGCGATGAACAGACTCGCCCGGTGATCGTTTTTCGCCGACTTGGCACCCCGATGGCATTCGGGTGACGTGCTCTGGGAGCGTTACGGGATCGGCGAGGAGCTCAAGATCAACGACCCCGTGACGCGCTCGCCCGCGAGGCGAAACGTCTTCTGGAAGGCGAGGGATGGCGCTTCCCCCGATGAAGCCTCGACGAAGCTGGACACGCTCCGGCAGCGCGGCCTGATCAGTCTCGTGTGCAATATCTCGGTGGGTAGCTGGTCCTCGAGGATAGCCGAGCGAATGCACCGAGACGTAGAGGAGGTACGCACGGAGGTGCGCGCGAATCTGGTCACGGGCGCCATCCTCGTCCCCTCGGGGATTTACGCGCTCATCCGCGCACAGAACGGCGGTTGCGCGTACATGACCGGCACCTGAGCGAGATCTGATCGTCGCCGGCGGGGGGCCGGCGACGCTTGAGACGCAGCTGTCCGACTCCTGTTGACATCCGGAAGGAGAGCCCTTATTCCTTCCGATGCTCGACAGGAAACCCCGGACTGTCCGATGCCCAATGATGCCCCGTCCGACGTCCTGCAAGGGACGCTGGATATGCTGATCCTCAAGACAATCGACCTCGAGCCAATGCATGGCTGGGGGATCGCGCAACGCATCCAGCAGATGTCACGCAACGCCCTCGACGTGGGACAAGGCTCGATCTATCCGGCGCTGCTCCGACTCGAGAATCGCGGCTGGGTGGAGAGCGACTGGGCCACCACCGAGAACAATCGGCGGGCCAAGTACTATCGCCTCACGGCGCTGGGCGCGCGGCAGCTCCGCCGCGAAGCCGACAGCTGGCGCAAATACTCGCGCGCGGTCGAGCTCATTCTCGCGTCGTGAACTCCCGATGACTCGCTCGCGATCCTGGTTCGCGACCATCCGTGGCTGGGCACGCGCTCTGCTCACGCGCTCGGCTGTCGAGGACGACCTCTCCGAGGAGATCTCTTTCCATCTGGAGATGGAAACCGAGAAGTACCGGCGCACCGGCCTGGCTCCGGAGGCAGCGCGCCGAGCGGCGCGGATAGCGCTCGGTTCGGTGGACGGAACCCGCGAGGGACATCGTGATGCGCGTGGTACACGAGTCCTGGAAGACGCGATTGCCGACACACGCTATGCCGCGCGATGGCTGCGGCGCACGCCGAGCTTCACCGTCTCCGCCGTGTTGACGCTCGCGCTGGGTATTGGCGCGAACGTCGCCATCTTCTCCGTTGTCGACGCCATCATCCTCAGGCCGCTTCCCTACCCCCGGCCCGAGCAGCTACTGAGCCTCGGCTCCGGCTCGGCGGGCGAGTTCCTCGCATTGCGCGAGCGGCTCCGCGGTTTCTCCCAGCTTGGCGCCTACGCGACCCAGACTCATCCGATCGACGATGGGCGGCAAGCGTTGCGTATCGAGGGCGCCGCGATCACCACGAGCGTGCTGTCGCTGCTCGGTGTGTCACCGCAGCTGGGACGAGGCTTCATCGAAGAGGATGGCATTGCCGGCAACAACGCAGTGCTGCTGATCAGCGACGGTCTGTGGAAGCGCCAGTTCGGCGCGACACCGGATGTCGTCGGGAGGGGCGTCCTGCTCGAAGGTGTGCCCCACACGATCATCGGTGTGATGCCGCCGGATTTCCACTTTCCCTCGAGAACGATCGAATACTGGCAGCCTGGCGTGTTCAACACGGCGGATCTGGGAGCGACCTGGGCGATCGGGGACAAGAGCCTAGTGGGGCGCATCGCGCCCGGCGTCACGGTGGAGCAGGCGCAACGCCAGGTGCGAGAGGTCTGGCCAACGTTGCGGAAGGCGAACCCCCTCTGGGATCCAGGCGAGAGCTACCGCCGGGAGGTCGCGCCGAAACCCCTTCAGGCGGAAGTCATCGGGGCATCGGGTAGAGTGGTGTGGCTGCTGTTCGGATGCGTCCTTCTGGTGCTCCTCATCGGGTGCGTCAACGTCGCGAACCTCTTGCTTGCGCGGGCCACCGCGCGCGAGCGCGAGTTCGCGGTCCGCGCCGCGCTCGGCGGGGGACGCGGACGCCTCGTGAGGCAGCTCGTGACGGAGAGTCTGCTCATCTCGGCCATTGGCTCGGTCCTCGGCGTCGCGATTGCTCTCCTGGCCTTGCGGTGGCTCATCAACGCGATGCCGACGGACGTTCCACGCGCTCACGAGATCTCGGTGAACGGTACCGTTCTCGCCTTCACGACGCTCCTGACGGTCATCACCGGTGTGCTGTTCGGCGTCATCCCCGCGCTTCGTGCAACGACCGCCGTTTCGGGGACGACGTCCATGAGCAGCGTGGGGGGCGGCCGCCGAGCCACGCACGGCATCGCGCATCATCGCGTCTCGGGCGCACTCGTCGCGGCCGAGATGGCGCTCGCGGTGCTACTCGTGATCGGTGCCACCCTGCTCGCCCGGAGCTTCAGCGCACTCCGACGCGTCGACCCCGGCTTTCACCCGGAGCAGGTCATCGCCGCCCGTGTCTCGCCGCCGGGAGCGAGCTACAATGATCCCGGCCGCACATCCGCGCTCTATCTGGCGGTCCTGGAACGGATGGCCGGCCTCCCGGGCGTGCAGCGCGTCTCCGCGGTCGACAAGCTGCCGCTCGCTCAATCGGTGTGGGGGATTTCGCCCCGTATTCAGGGGCAGTTCGAGGACGCCACGCATTCCCTGCCGACGATCGGCCATTACCAGCAGGTCACGCCGGGCTATTTCGCGACGCTCGATATTCCGCTAAAGCAGGGCCGCGTCTTCACCGACGCCGACGGCGCGGATTCGCCGCCCGTCACGGTCGTGACGGAGAGCGTGGCGCGCCGATTCTGGCCGAGCGGCGGCGCGATCGGGCACCGCGTCGGATATCCATGGAAAAGCCCCTGGTTGACGATCGTCGGTGTCGTTGCCGATACCAAGCAGGACAGTCTTCGCGACACCGTGGGGGCGAGCATGTACGTCCCGTGGCAGCAGCGCACCCGGATGTCCGGCAACGAGATGTGGGTGCTCGCGCGCACGAGTGGCGATCCGGTGGCGATCGCCGCGCAGATCCGCGCGATCGTTCGCGAGGTCGATCGGACCGTTCCAGTCAGCGACGTCCGGACCATGGGCGCGGTCCTCTCTGCATCGGTCCAGCGCGCCCGCTTCACGGTCATGCTCGTTGGGGCCTTCGCGTTCGCGGCGCTGCTCCTCGGGGCGATCGGCATCTACGGCGTGATGTCGTATCTCGTCGGCCAGCGCACACGGGAGATGGGTATTCGTCTCGCGCTGGGCGCCCCGCTCGGAGGCGTGACGCGACTCGTGGTCGGGAAGGCGGCAACACTCGCGGCGGCAGGTGCGGTAGTGGGCGTCGTCGCGGCGATATTCGCGACGCGGCTGCTCGGGTCGATGTTGTACGAGGTGAGCGCCACCGATCCGCTCACGTTTGTGCTTGTCCCGACGGCGTTGATCGGGGTCGCGCTGGCCGCGAGCGCCGTCCCGGCGCGGCGAGCCACCAGGGTGGATCCGGTACGGGCGCTGAGAGCGGAGTGACGCGCACGACAGCCCTCTGGCCAGGGTGCCAGCCAGGGTGAGCTGGCAGGCGCGTCTCTTGGGCGCGTACGTGCGCATCGCTATCCGTCGGCCGCGGCGCTCTTCTCGCCATGGGCCGATCTGACCGGGAGGGCGGGCACGGTGCGCGCCGATGATGGCAGCGATGCGATGTTCCGTCCAGAGAATATTCCAGCGTTCGCGGCGGCCTATCTCGGTGGTGGCGCGGACGCGCACGACCCCGACGTGTCGCCGCGTTTCGCTGATTTCGATGGCATGCCACCTCTCCTCATCCAGGTCGGCTCGGAGGAGCTCCTTCTCGATGACGCTCGGATGGTGGCGTCACGCTCTCGAGCGGCAGGCGCCACGGTGGTTCTGCAGGAGTTCCCGGGTTGCTTTCACTGCTGGCAGATGCTCGATGGTCTGCTACCGGAGGCAGGCGAGGCGCTCCGTCTGGCTGCGGCATTCCTCCGCTTGCATGCAGCGCCAGATTAGCGCTGGCGGCGCGCGCGGGTGAGCGCGCGGTCGAGCGCATTCGCGAACGCCTGCTTCTCACGCGGCCCGTAGGCTGCATGTCCGCCTGTCTCGACGCCGGCGCCGCGGAGGCCATCCATGAAGTCCCTGACCGAGAGCCGCTCGCCGATGCTCTCCACTGTATATTCTTCGCCCCGTGGGTCGATCACGACAACGCCCTTCGGAACGAGAATGGCCGCGAGCGGGATGTCGGCAGTGACGGCCACATCGCCCGCCTCGGCGTGCTCCGCGATGTAGCGGTCAGCCACGTCGGGCCCTCCTTCCACGCGCACACTCGACAGCTGCGGGTAGCCCGCCGGGATCATGAGGCGATGATTGGCAACAAGGACGGTCTCGAGCAGGAGGCGCTCGGAGGCTCGATAGCATACCTCCTTCACGTCACGTGGAGCGGCGTCGGCGTCGAGCCAGAGCTTCATCGGAAAAGGGGTCGCCAGCGCCCGAAATCCATTCCATTTCCCGCCGTCACGGCCTGGCACGAGCGTATTGGATGAAGCACGCAGTCTGCGCCGGCGCTTCCTCGATCTGCTTTTCGCCCACGACCTTGCGCCAGAAGTAGCCCAGCATCCCCCAGACCTGAACCGTGAAGCGGACCGTCGTCAGATCCCCTGACTGCAGAAACTCGTGCGAGGTGCGGATCTTTGCCATCGGCAGGTGCGCGACGTCGACAAGGCGCTCCGGCGCGCTCAGCTCCTCGATCGACATCCTGACGTCCCGCCCGCCCTTCGGCTTCAGCACGAAGCTCGCTCCCGGCTTCGCGACGCCGTTCAGCCTCGTCCGCTCCAGACCCGAGTCCCACTCGTTCCAGTGATCGATGTCCGCGATGGCACGGAACAGCTTCTCCGCCGGGACGTCAGTGGTTGTCTCGTAGTGGCGTTGCCACATTGTGTGATCTCCTATGCGGACGTGTCTATCAACGCGATCAGGGCGTCATTGAACCTTTCCAGCCCGCGCCCGAGAGCGCTGAAGAATGAGCGGTCGGCGCTCTCCACCTCCGGGACCGCGCGGCGCGTCAGCGCGCGCCCTCTTCTCGTCAACGTCAGAGCTCTGGCGCGGGTATCGGTGGGATGCGGATGACGCTCGAGCAGGCCGTGACGCTCGAGCGCGCGCAGGACCTGCGAGGTCATCATCATGTCCAGCTTGGCGTGGCGAGCGAGCATCGCCTGTGTGATCGGGCGCTCACGTCTCGACAGCCACAGGAGGCTCGCGAGCAGGGTGAACTGCACCTGCGTGAGCTCGAATGGGCGGAGCACGGCGGCAATGCGTCGCTGCCAGATCATTGTCACCTGCCAGATCAGAAAGCCGCTGCTGTCGTTGGCTTCCTCGACTGCGAATGGAGCGGTGTTTCTATTCATCGGTGCGGAGCTCCAGTGCGCGAGGTCGACAACCCGACGAGGCTGGCACGGAGCGGCCGCCACTGACAATATGCATGCAGGTAGTATATACGCATATATCATGTCTGGCAAGCCCGGATCGCCTGCCTGCTCTGGCGTGGCGGCGGAAGGCCGATTGGGCGCCGGCCTGTTATGATCATCGGTGATCACGAACGGGAGGTTCTCGAGTCATGGGTCTCGTCGCGCAGTCCGCAGCCGTGCTGGCCGGTCTCATCCATCTGCTCATTTTCGCGATGGAATCGGTGATCTTCGCGCGCCCGGAGGTGCATCGCCGGTTCCGGACCGCCCCGCAGGACCTCGCGGCGGTCCAGCCGTGGGCCTACAATCAGGGCTTCTACAATCTGTTCCTGGCGATCGGCGCCCTGGCCGGCGTAGTGATCGCGCACGCGTCCCGGCCGCTCGTCGGCCGGACGTTGGCGCTCTTCGCGTGCGCCTGCATGCTCGGCGCGGCTCTGGTCCTGATCACCAGCAATCGGCGGATGGCGCGTGGCGCCATGATGCAGGGAATGGCGCCGCTTGTCGCCCTGGTCGCGGCCTATTTCGGCTACTGACCTGCGCGTCCACAGCGTCAAGCCCGAGCTCTGATCCTGCCTTCACGCTTTCCGAGACGTCACCGATCTCATTTCGAGATGATGCCATGAGAAATCAACGGTGACACCTGCCTGGTCGGATAATCGAGAGGACAACCTGGATAGCCGCGGCCGCCAGCCAGACCCACGCGCGGGCAAGCCCGCCGACCCCTCCCTGCTGGTCCACGTCCCCCGGCTGATGACGGCGTATTACACGCGGCAGCCGGATGCTTCCGTGCCCGCGCAACAGGTCGCGTTCGGCACGTCTGGTCATCGAGGCTCGTCGTTCGAGAGCGCTTTCAATGAGGCCCACATCCTCGCCATCACGCAGGCGATCTGCCTGTATCGGCGACAACATCGGATCGATGGACCATTGTTTCTCGGGGTCGACACCCACGCCTTATCGGAGTCGGCCGTTGCGAGTGCGCTCGAGGTGCTGGCTGCCAACCACGTGGTGGTGATGATCGACGAGCATGAGGGGTACACGCCAACCCCGGCGGTCTCTCACGCGATCCTCACATACAACCGGGGCCGGACGAGCGGCTTCGCCGATGGGATCGTGGTGACGCCATCGCACAATCCGCCCGAGGACGGCGGCTTCAAGTACAACCCAACAAACGGCGGGCCGGCGGATACCGACATCACTCGGTGGATCCAGGATCAGGCAAACCGGCTGCTCGCCGACGCGCTCACCTCGGTGCCGCGGGTCCCGCTCGCTCGCGCGCTCCAGGCTGCTACGACGCGCCGTCACAACTACATGGACGCGTATGTCGCTGACCTCGATGGCGTCATCGACCTGGAGGTCGTCCGTGACGCATCGGTCACGCTCGGGGTCGATCCGCTGGGAGGAGCCGGAGTGCGCTACTGGGGCAGGATCGCCGAGCGCTACAACCTGCCGCTGACGATCGTCAGTGACGAGGTTGACCCCACCTTCCGCTTCATGACAGTCGATTGGGACGGGAAGATCCGCATGGACCCCTCCTCGTCCTACGCGATGCAGCGCCTCATCCAACTCAAGGATCGCTTCGATGTCGCTTGGGCGTGCGATCCCGACCACGACCGGCATGGCATTGTGGCTCGAAGCGTCGGTCTCCTCAACCCCAATCATTATCTCGCGGCCGCCGTCTCCTACCTGTTCACCCACCGGTCCGGGTGGCCGCGGGACGCCGGGATCGGCAAGACGCTCGTGACGAGCAGCATGATCGATCGAGTGGCTGCCCAGCTCGGGCGCCCGCTCGTGGAGGTGCCCGTCGGGTTCAAGTGGTTCGTGGCCGGCCTGCTCAACCGGTCACTCGCTTTCGCGGGAGAAGAGAGCGCCGGCGCCTCGTTTGTTCGCCGAGATGGCGCGGCGTGGACCACCGACAAGGACGGAATCATTCTCGGTCTGCTGGCGGCCGAAATGACGGCTGTGCTGGGGCGCGACCCGGGTGAGCTCTACGGTGAGCTCACCCGCGAGCTCGGGCCTGTCTTCTACGAGCGCATCGACGCGCCCGCGACACCGCAGCAGAAGGCGGTGCTCGCGCACCTCTCCGGGGACCAGGTGACGACCACCGCTCTTGCCGGTGAGAAGATCACGCAGGTGGTGACACGGGCGTCCGGCAACGACGCTCCGATCGGAGGGGTGAAAGTTGTCACCGCACGAGGATGGTTTGCCGCCCGCCCGTCCGGAACGGAGAACGTCTACAAGCTGTACGCGGAGAGCTTCACGAGCCCCGACCACCTGGCCCGGATCCAGGAGGAGGCGCGCGCGATCATCCAGAAGGCATTGCAGAATAGTGCGGGCTCCCATCGCCCATCCTGAACGAGGTATGAACCACTGATGCGTCGCAACGCTGCCCTGTACGCGATTCTCGTCGGCGGCTCCATCGCTGGAGCGCTCGACATCACGTACGCGATCGTGTTCTCGGCCTTTCGAGGCGTTTCCCCCACCCGGCTGCTCCAGTCCGTCGCCAGTGGACTTCTCGGCGCCGCGGCCTTCGACGGAGGACCGGCTACGGCAGCGCTGGGTCTCCTGCTGCACTTCTTCATCGCTTTCTCGGTGGCAACCGTCTTCTATGTTGCCAGTCGGCAATTGCCTTTTCTTACCCGTCACGCCGTCACCTCCGGTGTTCTGTACGGCGTTGTCGTCTATGCGGTCATGAACCTCGTCGTTCTTCCTCTCTCGGCCGATCCTCGCAAGCACGCGTATCCGCCCCTGGTTCTGACAACCGGTCTGTTTGTTCACATGTTCTTTATTGGTCTTCCCATCGCTCTGGCTGCTCGCAGGGCGTCAGCTCAAGCGAGCCCAGCCACCGCGGGTGAGCTATGACGCGGTGCTGTTGTCTCGCTTTCGCGATTGCGCTTCTATGGGCGGAAAACGCCGTCGGGGTCGCCCCCGGCCCGAGCGTCAAAGCCGCAGCGACGCCCGCCGTGACCATCATCGGGACCGATTACGCGTTCCGGTTGCCACCGCACATTCGCGCTGGAGTGACCACCTTCGCCTTCGAGAATCGCGGCGCCGTGCGCCACGAGATGGCGATCGCGCTTCTCAAGCCTGGGGTGGCCCTCGACAGCGTGCTGCGTGGGCTCGCTATGGGCTCACCCCGTCGGAATTTCATCGACGGTCAGGCAGCCCTGATCGTGTCGGCGCCGGGCGAGCCGCCCGAGCCCCGGTTATGGCTGAACCTGCAGCGCGGCCGCGCGTATCTGGTGATGTGCACCCTGAAGGACGCGCCCGATCAGCCCCCGCATAGTTCGCTCGGCATGGTGGGAAGCTTCCGGCCCGATTGAGGCAGAGCGGTCAATACGGCATTCGCGTCAATAATTCTGATAAAAGAAGTTACAGTGCTTCGCCCCGCTGGCTAACCAGCACGGCATATCCAAGGAGGGCCTGCGATGCACCACGTTGGCCGAGCCTGTACCTATCTGCTCGACTACGGCCAGCCCTTGATGGCGGAGCTCCGGGACGAGCATCGTGCGCTCGCGCCGGCACCGGCCGCCAAACCGGCTGGCTGGATCGTTCGGCCACCTCGTCGTCTCCGGCGACTTCCTGAGGCGCCAACGGCACCGCTGTATTGGCGCACCGCCGGTAGTCTACTCCTCGTCATGCTACTACATGCGGCGGTCAATAACACGAAGGATATCGTTCCGTCAGCGGTACCCGGGGCGACGAACCCCCTTGCTCTCAGCACGTCGCCGGTGGCGTGGCTCACTGTCGCGTTTCTGTGGATCGCGGGTGGGTTCTTCCTCGTTCGAATGGCGAGAGGGTCTCTGCCCTCATGAATCGGTCTGATCTGCTCGCGTTCATGCGGTCTCACGCCATGGCCGTGCAGGCATCCGTGTCCCTGGCCGGGGCACCCCAGGCGGCCGTGATCGGAGTGGTTGTCACGGACAGGTTCGAGATCTTCTTCGACACGCTCGAGTCAACAAGAAAGATTCGGAACCTCCGGAAGAACCCCAAGGTGGCGTGCGTCCTCGGCGGGCTGTCGCCGGGCGAAGAGAAGACTGTGCAGTACGAGGGCGTGGCGGACGAACCTCGTGGCTCGGCGCTGGCTGCGCTGAAGGCGCTCTACCTCACGCAATTCCCCGATGGGCGCGAACGCCAGTCATGGCCGGGCATCGTCTACGTCCGGGTACAGCCCACCTGGCTCCGGTACAGCGACTACGGCCAGGTTCCCGCGATGGTGTTGGAGCTGGACGCGGCACAACTGGACACCCTGGCCTGACTCGTCGGCGCGCGGCGCAGTGCTCCGTGCGTGCAGACTCGTCACCGCTTGCGCGCCCAAGGCCGCTCAAACGATGTCGGGCAATGCCCGTTCACGCGCCGCCATCCTTCGGCTCGGCGCGAGAGAGGAGGGCGTACTGCGCTCCCGCATGGTCAGGCGCAACGGGGAGCGGTTCGACAGCATTTTCTTCAGCATTATCGACAGCGAATGGCCAGCGGTCAGAGCGAGGCTCGAAGACGCGCTGAAATCCAGCGCCCCGACTCTTCAACCCTGAGGGGTCACGGGAGGAGGACGCCCTGCTTCATGCGGAGGGTGATTCTCTGCACGTTCCGGAAATCCCGTAACGGGTCATCCGCGAGCGCGAGGAAGCTGGCCTCGCAGCCGCTCTCGAAGCAGCCGATCCTGCGCCGAGGAAAGATCGATCGGGGAGTCTCGATCGACCAGATCGAGAGCAGCTCCTCGTCGGAGAAGACGCCGAGCGTGCGGAGCTGCATCACTTCGGCGAGCGTGTTCCCGCGGTATTCATCGCTTCCGAAGACGATTCGAGCTCCGTGCGTCCGGAGCGTACGGAGGTTCTCCCGGTAGAGCCGCAGCACGCTGGCTCGGCTCCCACTATCGAGCCCCGAAGAGTCTCCGCGCGCCAGAAGGGCGATAGCGCTCCCCAGCGTCGTGACGACGGTCACCCCCCGTGCCGCCGCGAGGCGCGCATCGGCATCGGCGATCCGGTACCGGCCCAGGTCGCTCGCGAGCCGCGGGATGGAATCGTGAGCCGGCCGGAAGCCTGGCATGTGAGCGATCTGATCCACACCCGCCGTCAGCGCCGTGTGGAAGTCCGCGGCGCTTTCGATGTGCGCGGTGACGGTCAGTCCCGCGGCATGGGCGCGACGCACGATGAGTGGCACCAGAGAGGGGTCGAGCCCGTGCCAGTTGAACTCCTTCGCATCGTCCTTCGTGCGGGCGTGGTTCTCGGAGTAGAGGAGCAGCACCTTCACGAAGTCGGTTCTGTGGGCAAGAAAACCCGGCCAACGTCGGTCGAAATCAGCCGAATCCCTGATCGGGTACATGAATCGGCCATCGTCGTCTCCGGGCTTCATGCTCCCACGCGCGATATTGCGACGCACGAGACCAGAGGGGTGACCATCCGGGCTGGTGAAACCACCGCCCGCGAAAATCGCGTCGACGCTCGTTGGGATGTTGAGCACGCCCACGGCATTCGCCGTCGCCTCGCCGAAGCTTTCCGGGTCCTCCACATAGAAGATGCCGGCATCGAGGTAACGCTTCACCGTCTGGGGAGGCGCTCCTTCGATGTTGTGATTGTGCGCTTCACCGTAGGGCGCGACGACGTAGCGGCCGGCAAGGTCGAGTCGCCGATCCACGGCGGCGGGACGTCGTCGGACGAATCGACCGTCGCTCACGTACATGGTACGTGATACGAAGGAGCGCCCATCGAACCAGCGCCCGTTCAGGATCGCGTAGCTCCGCGGTGACGTCACCCGTCGCACGCCGCGCAAGAGTGTGTCGAGATCGGCTCGCGTGTACAGCCGGCCGCCCTGCATCACCGCGGCGATCCGGCGCGTGTTCCGGATGTCTGTCAACGGGTCGGCGTCCAGCAACACGAGGTCGGCTATTCGTCCGGGCGCCACGCTGCCGAGTGTCGAGTTCATTCCGGCGAACCGAGCAGGCCCGACCGTGGCTGCCCACAATGCCTCTCGTGGTGTCAGCTTCCCGTCTTCGACCAGCAGCAGCAGCTCCTCATGCAGGCTGAAGCCGGGGTAGACGAGCACCGAGCCGGCGTCGGTGCCGGCGAGGATCTTGACGCCTGCGTCCCACATGCGGCGAACGTCGCTGGCGCTGCTCACGTACGACTCGCGCGCCGATGCCGTTCGACCCGCGCTCGTATCCGCGATGCGCTCGTCCACCTGCATGCGCCACCACTCGAGGAGCCAGGGTGAGGCGTACGGCCGGCGCTCGTCCGCTCGTGCCGCATCGGCACCGAAGATGGCGCGGGACGCCGAATCGCCTGACAGCGTCACGGCCCGCGAGACGACGAGGGTCGGGGTGTACCAGGTTCCGCGCTCGGCGAACCTCCGGTAGATCGCGTCCCGCGTCGAGTCGGGAAGTCGGGTCATGGGCGGTGAGATGGCGTGCTCGACGTCATACTGCCCGGAATCGATTGCGTCGAGCAGTGACACGGCGCTTGGCTGGTGGCCAGCCACCTTGAGGCCGACCCGCCGGGCGTGACGGAGGATCGCATAATACGCCTCCGCTGACTCGGTGGTCCGCACCTTGGCGAAGTCGACGCGGAGCGTCACGAGCGAGTCGATCGCCCGCGCTGCGTCGAGGGAATCGCCCACCGAGAGCCGATAGGGAAGGACGCGGCTGGCCAGGCGGGGATCGCGCACACTTCGGTCGCGCACGCCTTGCAGATACCGCGGGCTCTCGAGGACCGGCCCGGCCGTCACGACGCGCGGGCCGGCGAGCGTGCCGGCATTCATGCGGGCCTGCCACGCACGCGTACTGTCGATGTAGCCGCCCATCTCGCGCACACTCGTCACGCCGAGCGCGAGCAGTAGGGGTAGCGCCGTCTCGCCGGTATTCATGAAGTGCACGTGGGCGTCCCAGAGCCCTGGGATGACGAACTTTCCCTGGGCCAGGATCCGTCGCGCGCCGCGCAGGATGACCGTCGAGCCGGTCGGTCCGATTGCACGGACGACACCATCCGCGACGACAACGGTCTGGCCGCTGACAGCGGGCGCCGTCGAGGCAGGGTCGATCACCGAGACACCGACAATCGCCACCGCGCGAGAGGGCGGGCGCTGCGCCGCCGCTCCCTCCGCCAGGAGAAAGCACGCGAGCGACGTTCGTCGCAGGGCACGAGCTGAAGGGGAGAACGCCGCGAAGAAGCTCATGGATCGGTTCAGAGAAAAGGGAACATCATCGCGAGGACCCACAGAAAGGTGCCGATCGCGACGACGCCCCGGAGAAGACGACGTGTCCGAGGCGTGTGAACCCCAGGGTCGCCGAGGCCTCGCCAACTCAGCACCAGCGCGACGCCGATGGCGAGTAGACCCACCAGCCCGACCCAATAGGAGCGCATCGCCGTCGCCGGGCGAGCGAAAGAGCGCGAGGTACGCGCCGCGATGACGAAGATCGCTAGCGCGAGTACCCAGACCCGGACCAGAGGAATATGGGGTCGCAAACGTTGCGTCGGCGGCACGCGCCCCCCGCTCACCGAGGGTACACGTAGGGCGCCAAACTCCGCGCGTAGGAGTCGGTGATGTGGCTGGCGTCGCGGTACACGATCATATCGTTGCGCATCGGCGCGCAGACCTTGTCGTCGCAGAAATGTTGCGACAGATCCAGCAGCGCCACGTGGGAGAGTCCGGTCGCCGCGACTCGAGTCGAACGGAAAACATCCTCCCGCAAGGCCTCGCTACGCTGAAGGCTGCACCCGACGCTCGAGCTCCGGTGCGAGATCGCCCGCGATAAACAGATCGGGACGTCCACCGGGCCGGCGGGTGTGTCGCGCAGCACGATCGTGCCGATTCCAGCCCCGTCCAGCAGCGCCAACGTGGCGTGCAGCCCATCGCGCCATTGTTGCAGGCTGACCCGAACCTCGTCGCGACGATCCGGCAGGGACACGTGGTTGTCCGAGTTGGCAATCACCACGAGCGCCGGCCTGAGTATCAGGATGCGCCGCAGAACGGCCTCGCGCCACGCCGTGCACTGCGGATACGGCTGATTCAGGAGAAATCGGACGACCGTGACTCGCGCCGACGGACAACCGGATTTCGTGAACGCGATCAAGCGCCACCCGCGCTCTTTGGCAACTGCCTCATACGCTGAGAACCACTGCGCGGCATGTGAGTCGCCGAACAATGCGACGGTCGTCCCAGAACGCAGGTCGCCGAAGGTACAGTTTCCCGGACTTTCGACTCGATAGTCCAGCATGCACCCTCGATCATACAACTGTTGCGGCCTGCTCTCGGCCGCGGCCAGCACGCTCCGCTGAGCGGGGGTGCCGGCCTCCGCCACCGCGGATGCCTTTGCGCGCCGACTCGCGGCAACGCTACCCGAGGTGATCAAGGCGGCCAGTCCGAGGGTCAACGCCGGTCGGGTGGCCAGATAGCGGCTGAACCGAATTGGATTCTCGACCAGGATGTGGCTGACGGTGGCGAGTCCGAGAGCGCCGAGCGCGAGCGCCAATCGCCCGGGCAACGCGAGCGCCGGTACGACGGTCGCTCCCAGCGCGAGCACCGGCCAATGCCAGAGGTACCAGGAGTACGACAGCCGCCCCAGACCCTGAAACGGCCGCGCTCCAAGCACGCGACTCACTCCCTGATCCATTGCCGCCGCGCCCCCGACCAGTACCGCCGCGGTGCCACCGACGGGGACGATCGTGGCAACGCCGGGATAGGAAGCGCTCGACGTGAGAACCACGGCGGCGCCCACGATCATCAGAAAGCCGAGGCCGGCGACGGCGGCCCCCCACGCCCTGAGCCGGAACACGACGGCCGCCGGCACGAGGGCAGCCACGCCGCCAGTCCCGAACTCCCAAGCCCGCGCCGGCGAGCCGTAGAACGCCGCCAGTTGATTGAACGACTTGAGCCAGAGACAAGCCGCCAGCGAGATGATGGAGGCCGTGAGCATCACCATTGCCAACATCCGCCTCGAGCGGGACACCGCCAGCGTCACCGCAATGAGGATCGGCCAGATGAGATAGAACTGCTCTTCGACGGCCAGCGACCATGTGTGCAGAAACGTGTTTCCGCTGATGTCGGGCGAGAAGTAGCTGGCGCTCTGGAGCTGGAACCAGATGTTGCTCACGTACAGCGCCGCGGCGGTCGCCGCACGAGCATGGAGCTCGCGTTCCGGCGGCGAGAGCAGCAGGCGCTCGGCGCCAATCGTCACCAGCAATGTGACGGCGCAGGCCGGCAACAGCCGACGCGCACGGCGGGCATAGAAGCTCCACATGCTCACGCGCCCAGACCGCTCCGCTTCATGGACCAGCAACCCCGTGATCAGGTAGCCGGACACGACGAAGAACACGTCGACGCCGATGTAGCCGCCGGCCCATCCAGGAACGCCGGCGTGGTACGCGACCACCAGTAAGATCGCGACGGCCCGCACTCCTTCCACGTCCGGGCGGAAGTGTTTCCCGCCGCCGATATCCTCGGCTGCGAGGTTGGAGGACACGGAGGTCTCGCCCCGGCGCAGCATTGGCTCCGATAGCATCTCCCACAGTAGCAGCCGGAGCAGGGTATCTCCAATTGCCTGGTGCCGGAGCACCTGCTTGCTCAGGCCGGCAACGGCGGCGCATACTCACCAGCGTGCCCCCGGATTCCTCCGCCCCCAGGATCGCCCCACACATGACCGTGCCCTCCGTTCGCCGATGCGCCGCGAGCTTCGGACTTGCGAGCCTCTGCTTCGCCCCACCTGCACTCGCTCAGCCGCGCAGCTCCCTCGATTCGCGGTTGTACGCCGGCCTCGCCTGGCGCAATCTCGGCCCCTTTCGCGGCGGACGGGTGGCCGCAGTCACCGGCGTTGTCGGACAGCCGGCGGTGTTCTACGCCGGCTTTCCCGCCGGCGGGGTGTGGAAGACGACGAGCGCCGGTGAGACCTGGTACCCCGTCTTCGACGCCGTCAAGGAAGTTTCGTCGATCGGTGCGATCGAAGGAGCGCCCTCCGATCCGAGCATCATCTACGTCGGCACGGGCGACCTCGTCAGCGGCGGCGCGATCAACGAGGGAAACGGCGTCTACAAGTCCATCGACGCTGGCGGCACCTGGCGTCACCTCGGGCTCGATGCGACGAAGCAAATTCCGTCGATGCTGGTGGACCCGCGCGATCCGAGCGTCGTACTCGTGGCGGCGCAGGGCGATATCCACTCGAAGAGCGACTCGCGCGGTGTCTACCGCACCAGCGACGGCGGCTCGACGTGGACCAGGACGCTCTTCGTGGACGACAGCACGGGCGCCCAGAAGCTGGCGCGCGCCACCGATGCGCCGAACGTCATCTTTGCAACGACGGTGCTGCACTATGTCCCTCCGCCTGTTCCATTCGGGACGGCGCGCGCGAGCATCACGGTCGATACCGGTCGCACGTCGACCCTGCTGTACAAGTCGGTGGACGGCGGCGTCACCTGGCGCAACCTGACCGGCGGCGGCCTGCCCCGGCTGACCGGACGCACGTCGGTCGCCGTAGGGATGGGAACCGGTGCGCAGCGCGTCTTCCTGGTCGCGAACTCCGGGTTGTACCGCTCTGACGATGGCGGCACGACATGGCGCCGGATGGCCGAGGACGACGAGCGGATCCGCAACGGACAGGGCGGCTACAACTGCGGCATCTACGTCGACCCGCAGAATCCCGACGTTGTCTACGTGCTCAGCACGTCGAGCTACAGGTCCACCGACGGCGGAAAGACCTTCACCGGATTCAAGGGCGCGCCGGGGGGCGATGATCCGCAGCAGCTATGGATCGATCCCGCCAACGGCCAGCGGATGCTCATGGGCATCGACCAGGGCGCCGTGGTGACGCTCGACGGCGGCGCGACGTGGAGTTCGTGGTACAACCAGTCCACCGAGCAGATCTATCACCTGTCCGTCGACAACTCCTTCCCCTACTGGATCTACGGTACGCAGCAGGACGCCGGGGCGATCCGCACCCGCGCGCGCGGTAACCTCGGCGCCGTCACGCCTCTCGACTGGGATCCGGTCTCCGGATGGGAGTGGGGAACGATCATCGCCGATCCGCTCGATCCGAACACCGTCTACGCGAGTGGATCGGGGATTGTGAAGATCTCCTATCCGAGCGAGCTGTGGATCAACGTCAGTCCGGCGGCGGATCCGTCCAGGAAGCTGCGCACCGCGTTCTCGCAACCGATCGCGTTCGCTCCGTGGAACCACCATCTGCTGCTCGCCGGTTTCCAGTCGCTGATGTCCACCACCGATGGGGGCATTCACTGGAAGTCGCTGAGTCCCGACCTGGCGGTGCGACCGGACGCGGCATCTCCGACGACCGCCCCGGGCACCGCCGCGCCACCGGGGGGCGCGATCGAATCCATCTCGGCGTCGACCGTCGCTGCCGGCACGGTCTGGGTCGGGACCAGCAATGGCATGATCAAGGTGACACGGAACGGCGGGACGACGTGGGCCGACGCGACGGTTCCCAATCTGGCGACCCCCGCCCGCGCTGAGGTGCTGGCGGTGGAATCCTCGCACTTCGATCCGTCGACGGCGTACGTCGCCATCGCCCTGCAGCGGACCGGAGATTACACGCCGTATCTCTTCCGGACCCACGACTATGGCAAGACATGGACAAAGATCACCGACGGCCTACCGGTGGGTCAGGCGAGTGGCAGCTTCGCGCGCGTGATCCGGAGCGACCCGAAGAAACCGGGACTCCTGTTTGCGGGCACCGAGAGCGGGATGTACGTCTCGTTCGATGATGGTGACCACTGGCAGTCGTTGATGCAGAATCTTCCCACCACCTCCTATCGCGACATCGCGATCAAGGGCAACGATCTCATCGTCGCGACGTACGGACGCGGGCTCTGGGCGTTGGACGACTATTCGACGCTACGCCAACTCACGCCGGCGGTCGCGACCGAGACAGCACATCTCTTTGCGCCGGGCGACGCCGTGCGCCTTCGCCGCAACGTCGGCGCTGACACGCCCTTCCCTCCCGAGGTTCCGCACGCACTCAACCCGCCCGACGGGGTGATCGTCGACTACTGGCTCGAGCACGCGCCACGGGGCGAGATCACGCTAGACGTTCTCGACCCAAGCGGGGCAGTCGTGCGCCATCTCTCCAGCGCTCCGGTCGAGCCGGTCACCGAAGCGGCGCGACCGCCTCACCCCAACTTCTGGGTCGCGACACC
>JBBSGP010000033.1:0-34526 GCA_038253885.1 Gemmatimonadales bacterium
GCCAGCGGCCCGAAGCGGGGATTGCTCTCGACGGTGGCGCCGAGCTCGCCGCGCTGGATCGCCTCGAGCGCCGCGCGCTCTCCATCGATCGAGATGATCTTCACATCCGTGCCGGCACTGAGCCCGGCGGCGCTCAGCGCCTGGATCGCGCCGAGCGCCATCTCGTCGTTGTGGGCATAGACAGCGGTGATCTGCTTACCGAACGATTGCGTGATGTTCTGCATCACGCTCTGTCCCTGCGCGCGCGAGCCGTTCCCGGTCTGTGAAGCAATGATCGTCATCCGAGGGTGCTTCGCGATCTCGTCGCGGAACCCTCGAGCTCGGTCGCGAGCCACAGACGACCCGGGAGTGAGAGTCAGCTCGACGATGCTCGCCTGGCCGTTTGTCTCCGTGACCAGCCACTCGGCCGCGCGCCGCCCCTGCTCCACGAAGTTCGATCCCAGAAAGGTGACGAAGTCGGTGCCGGCCGTGCCGGACGCCTCTCGATCCACCAGGATCACGGGGATTCCAGCCTGCTTCGCCGCCTGCAGCGCCGGAGCTAGCCCTTCGTATTCCCGGGGTGCGAGCAGGATGAGGTTCACGTGGCGTGCGACCAGATCTTCGACATCCGCGACCTGCTTGGAGGTCTGGCCCTGCGCGTCGGTGACGACGAGGGAATAGCCGCGTCGTGCCGCTTCCTCCCGCAGGCTCTTGGTCTGCGCCAGGCGCCACGGATTGTCGCTCTCCATCTGCGAGAATCCGACAACGAATCGGCCGCTCTCCCGCCGCGCGCAGCTCGAGAAGACGAGCGTCAACGCGCCGGTGACCACGAGTGCACGCGAGAGGTAGCGGCCAGTGGGGACCGCCAGGATGCGGTGTCGGTTCGGGAGAGACATGGAGAGCAAGTCTGGCGGTTGAGTCACATTGTGTCGACACACGAACCGAAACATGTGAATCTCTGCGAGCGCGTCGTCAAGTAGAGCGAAACTAGCGGCGGCGCTGGCGGAACGGCGACACAATGTGCACATTGGCGTGCCGCTCCGTACGAATCTCGCACGGTCTCCCCTCCCAAAAGGATCAGCAATGAATCGTCTCGCTGCGAGCGCTGCCATCGCGCTCCTCGTCGCCGCATGCACCGAGCCGGCGACTGCACCAGCGACGCTCGGCGTCTCGGCGCCCTCCCTGGACCTGGGCACGGCACCACCTCCGCGGCTCACCGGCGGAGGATCGGCCACGCTGGTGGTAGGAACCGTGAATCAGCTCTCCCTTGTCTCCGCAACCGCGACGGGCGCCGCCTCTGTCGCGTGCCAGGGCCAGACGTCCTTCGGCTTCACGTATGACTATCTCATCAACCCGGTCAACAACAACGCCTTTCTCCACCTCAAGCTCGACGGTGTCCCGCGTGAGGTCACCCTTCATCAGACCCTGACAAGGAGCGACGCGCACGGCTCGATCGGAGGCGACGGTTTCATCTTCGACATCACCGACGCCCTGTCTCTCAACCTCATCGATTCCCACACGCGCACCGTGACCCATTTCTCGGCATTGCTCACGGGCACCCTCACGCACGCCGACGGAACCACCTGCCAGGCAAGCGCGGTCCTCGCTGGTTTCCTCGGCGGGGATGTTCAGGCGGGGGCGGGGACCTAAGCGGCGGTGCCAGGCGCGCATATCGCCTGGCGCGACGGATCAATCGCGCAAGCAGGCCGAGGACCCGGACTCCCGCGGGCGCGAGCAGTGGCTTGAAAGGCCGGAGAACGGCCCGCAGACCAGCAGATGAGATCGCACGGCGCCGATTTTCGCCGAGCGCCGTGCGAATGATTCGGGAATCGAAGGCGAGCTCCATCGGCGGTCCTGTGCTCTCGACGTCCACCGCCGCCATCGCCGCCCGAAAGCGAGCGCCGAAATGCTCCCTGTTCAGGTCGCGCATCGCGGCCAGTTCGGGCGGTCGCCCGGAGAGGTCGAACCCGATGCGGAGACCGACGGTCGGATTGGTGTTGATCTCCCACGTCTGGATCGCGCCGTCCGACACCGAGTAATCGATTCTGCCATACTCCACGCCGGCGATCGCGAAGATCTTCGCGAGCTCGTGCCGATGCGTATTCGACCTCACGTACTCCTGTTCCTCGAGTAGCATGTCGCGCGAGAAATCGGACGTCTCATCTTTGAGCATCCAGTGGGGCCCGAGCTCGAGAGAGCGCGCCATCACCTCCTTCCCCACCACGAAGGAGCCATACTTGCGAAAGTATCCGCGCTCGTCAGCGGTATTGCAGAACTCCACCACCAGCAGGTCGTGGAAGGGATGCCCGCCGAGGAGCGCGTGCCCGAGCGCGGTATCGAGCTGCTTGGGCGTGTACAGAAGGTCGGTTATCGCGCCTTCATGTGTCCGGTCCCGTCTGAGGAAGACCGGGTAGCGCAGTCCCCTGATGTCCTGCGCGGCGTGCACCGCGCGAAATCTGTTGCGGCCCAGACCCCAGAGCTTCTCGAGAAGCTCGTATCGCGACAGCGTTCGCAGGGGGTGGTTCAGCACACGAGTGCCATCCAGTTCGGCGAGCCGGCAGCGAAGCTCCTCGACGAGGCGCACCGTTCCCGGGTGGAGCTGGTCGATGGCTGACAGGATGTAGGTGCCGCGCTCGAAGCGTGTCTGTCTCGGCAGATCCTCGTAATGATGGATGCGAACGCGCTGGGTGAGCTCCTTGCCGAAGAGCGTGAGGTAGTCTCGCAGGCCGAACTCCTGCTCGGCCGGCACCAGAAAGTGAATTATGTCGTGTGCCTCTTACAGGCCGGTGGACAGGCGGAAGACGATGTTCCTTCCCGGCTCGTAGGCGAAGAGCTTGTAGCGACTGAGGAAATCGCTGTACCGGCTGTTCAGCGCGTTCCGAACGCGGATATCGAAGAAGAGCGGACGCCCACGCAGCTCGTGAGAGATGCCGCCGGTGAGCTGCAGTAACGCGTAGCCATCGGTCGGCGTGTCGAACGGTCCGAGGCGGGACTGCTTCGCCACCATGCGCGTGCCGATCGACACGTAGGCATGGCCGAGCAAACGCTCTCGCCCGCCGTCTCCGGGCTCACGCCCCGCGACCCGGGTATGGAGCTCGGCCTCGAGATCTCCTCGCGACGCCGGCATCCGCGGAAGCGGTTCCGATGTGGCGTCGTTGGTTCCGTGCACGTAATCGAATCGGAAGCGGAGCGTCAGCACGTCGAGCGCTTCCACCTCCGACGACAGATCCACACCGGTGAGCGTCGCGCGGGAAGTCTGCTTGTAGCGGTACACCGGCAACGTGTCCACCGCACCTTCCTCACCTGGGACGGTACGCTCCTCTCCCGTCGGCTCGATGTAGAGATAATGGTCGATGAGAGTGTGATAGCCGGCGACCGCGCCGCGAAAGCGTCCATTCTCCCAGCGCACGCTCAGGTCCGTATTGAGGCTCGTCTCAGGCCGCGCGCCGGTGAGACCAACTTCGTATCGCGCTTCGCCGAGATGAGGCCCGTTCGTGAACAGCTCGTACAGCGTCGGGGCGCGGAAGGCACGTCCGACATTTGCCGCGAGTGAGAGTCCGTCGATGGGGCGATAGACAAGGCCCACATCGCCAGTGACCGCCGAGCTGGTGCGGGCTTGCCCGGCGAGCTGGAGCTCCTCATTGGCATCGGCGACCACGCGATGCAGGTCGCCCCGCGCGCCGGCGGAGACGCTCCATTCGCCAACGGTCGCCTGCTCGTAGACGAACGCGGCGCCGTTGGTTGTTCGCGCGTTCGGTACCAGCGGATACTCCCCGCTCGAGGTGTTCACCTGTTGAAGGCCGGACGCGCCCAGCGTGCCGGAGAGCCGGCCCGAGTAGGCGTGATGAAGGAGCACGTCCGTCGTGGAGGTGCGGAGCAGGAGATCGACCGACGGTCTCGCCCCGCCAACTCGGCTCTCGCCCACCAGCTCCTGGAGCGCATGGCGCTGCCACTGGCTGCGCGTCTCCAGTCGCGTGTCGCCGATGAGCCAGCTCGTGATTCCCTGGATCCGATCGTCGGCCAACCGGCGGAGTGGGCCACTGACGTCATCGTCAGGAACGGGCGGGCCGTCGAGGATTCCGAAGTCGCCGCCGTATCGCTCGTAGCGCAGCGTTCCGTTGGCCCGCTCGGCGTGAAAACCGGCGGCTACCTCGCCGTTGAGGGCATGATACTTCGTGTCGTAGATGGTTCCGGTCGGTGTCTCCTCGTTCCCTGGCGGCGCGTGGATGTTTCCCCCGCGACGTCCGATCCCCGTCGCTCGCCACCCGAATCCGCCGCTCGCGCCTTCGAGCCGTAGCAGTCCGCCCACCTCGCGGTTGTTGGTTGCCCCGTACAGCTCCTGCGCTCCCCGCACGAATGAGCGGCGGCCTCGGGCACTCGGCACGTCGTCGGGGATGACGTTGATCACTCCGCCGATGGCGTCGGACCCATAGAGCACGCTCGCCGGTCCCCGGATCACCTCCACACGCTCAGCGAGCCGGGAGTCGATCGACGGCCCATCCTCATCGCTCCACGAGTAGTCCTCCATCCGGAGCCCATTGTCGAGCGCCAGCACGCGCGGACCGCTCAGGCCTCGTACCACTGGCTTCCCCACCTGCTCGCCCGTACTCAACGTGCGCACGCCGGCAAGACCGTCGAGCGCGTGGGCGAGAGACACCTCGTGCTCGCGCCTGAGACGCTCGCCGAACAGCGCATCGGTGGATAACGGCGACGCCAGTGGAGCGATGGCGCCTCGCGTCGCCGTCGCGGTGACGGCCTGAAAGCGAAGCGGCGAGGGCACGAGCCGGAACACGATCGCCACCGAAGAGGGCAGGGTGAGCTGCCGAGCCAGTGGCGCGAAACCGAGCCGCTGCACCGTTGCCGTGTAGCGTCCGCTCGGAACGTCGCCCATGCCGAACGAGCCGTCCGCGGCGGTCAGCGTCGCCCGGCCGAGCTCGATCAGCGCCACCCGGGCGCCGAGCACCGGCTGGCCGGCCGTATCGACGACGGTGCCGTATACGCTATCGCCGGCGATCGGGAGCTGCCTCTCCGGCCAGGGCGCGGACGTGATGATTCCAGACGCGAGGATGAGAGCTGCCGCGATCGAGAACAGAGGAACTCCGGGTGCGGAACGGACCTGGTGGCCCTCGATCCCCCCATGCCGCAGTTGGACGACATCGTGTGGACGGAGCCGCACGGGATGGCGGCCGAGCCGCGATCCCGCTGAGCATGGCCGCCACCGCCATCTCCCCCCGGGCCGTCGATGAGGAGCGGCCGGAATCGCCGTCGATTCCGGAGCGGTCGAGGGGCTTCGAGCACGCGGCAGCGGCATGGGAGGAGGCGCACGCCGCTTGCCCGGCTCTTCAGCGCGAGGGAGATTTTCTCTTCGCCGGGCGCCGGGTGCGCATTCGCGTCGTCGGGCCGGCGCTGTACGACGCGCTCACCCGGCCCTTCTCGCACCTGCGCACGACATCTCCGGGCGCAAAGCCGCTCTCACTCGCGATCGATGTCTGGGACGAGCGCGAATCGAGAGTTGCGTATCCACCGACCGGGGAGCTCCGCGAACCCGAGACCGCCTGGCCTTCGCCCCCGGGCGTGCTGGCCTCGTCAGCGGCTAGCCGCTACATCCGCTATGACTGCCCGGCCTGGGTGACCTGGCTGGATCGGGGTGCACGCCGGATCATCGGGTGGAGGTCGTCCGCCGATCGCGTCTCGATGCACGAGCGAACTCGTCCCCTGCCCTTTCTGCTTCCAGTCTGGTACACGGATCATCGCATCGAGACGGTCCACGCCGGACTCGTCGCGCGGGATGGTCGGGGCATCCTCTTCTGCGGATCCGGCGGCGCCGGCAAGTCCACCTGTTCGCTCGCGTGTCTGGCCGCTGGTTTCGATTTCCTGAGCGACGACCACGTGGGTCTGGAGGAGCGCGCGGACGGGACGCTCGTCGGCCATAGCATGTTCGCGTCGACGCGTGTCGAGCCTGATCACCTGTTGCGCTTCGTTCCGCTCGCGCCTCATGCCGTGCGCAGCCGCGACCCGGTGGACACCAAGTCGCTGCTGTTCCCGGCGGAGATCTTTCCGGAGCGGGTCATACCGTTCGCTCCGATCAGGGCAATCGCGCTCCCGACGATCACCGGCAACCCGAGCCCCACCGTTCGTCGCGCAACCCGGGCAGAAGCCCTCCGCGCCATGGCGCCCAGCTCTCTCATCCAGATGCCCTTCGGCAATACGAAGCGGCGATTCGCCGTGCTGGCCCGTCTGGCCGAGCAGGTTCCGGCCTTCTGGCTCGAGCTCGGCCCCGACCTCGATGAGATCCCGCGACAAGCCGAGTCTCTGCTCAGTTCGATCGCATGAGGCGCGCGTGACAAGAGTGCTGTTCTGGAGCGATTCCTTCTGGCCACTGATCGGCGGCGTCGAGGTACTGGGCTCGAAGCTCGTGTTGGCGCTCCGGGATCGCGGCCATGAGATCGCCGTCGTGGCGCTCCGAGAAGAGGGCCTCGCCGCCGAGGAGAGCTACCACGGAATCCCCGTCCACCGCTTCCCATTCACGCAGGCGGTGACGCAGCGTGACGTGCAGCTCCTGGCCGAGGTCCGGCGTGACGTGGCGGCGCTCAAGCGCCGCTTCCGCCCCGACGTCGTTCATGTCTATCACGCCAGCTTCGACGCGATCTTCCACCTCACGACTGTCACTGCGCATCCCGCCCCGACGATCTGTACTGTTCACGGCGCTTATCCGGATCAGGTCATGGCCGCGCAAGGAACGCTGAGCCGTCTGTTCGACTCCGCCACATGGGTCACAGCCTGCTCCGTCACCGCCCTCGAGGCGATACAGCGTCAGCTGCCGTCGATCGCCCCGCGGTCGTTGGCGATCCTCAACGCGCTCGAGCCCCTCGCGGCCGGCGTCGCTGCCACGCCCCTACCGTTCGACCAGCCGACACTGTTTTGCGCGGGGCGTCTCAACACCAACGAGAAGGGCTTCGATCTGGTGCTGTCGGCGATGCCCGGGCTGTTGGCGCGATTCCCTCGCCTCAGGCTGCTCATCGCCGGCGATGGCTGGGTTCGCGCGGATCTCGAGCGTCAAGCGGCCGAGCTCGGCGTTGCTGACAGCGTACAGTTCCTCGGCTGGGTACATCCCGATCGCATCACTGACATCATCAACGAGGCCACTGTCGTTCTCATGCCGTCGCGCGTTCCTGAGGGCTTCGGCCTGATATCGCTGCAGGCAGCGCAGCTGGCGCGTCCCGTGGTGGCGACGCGCGTCGGTGGAGTGCACGAGGCAGTCGTGGACAGCGAGACCGGGTATCTGGTCCCGACTGAGGACAGCCCGGCGATGGCGCGCGCCATCACATCCCTCCTTGCCGAGCCCGATCGCGCTACCGCCATGGGGCGAGCGGGCCAGCGCCGAGCGAATGACCTGTTCAGTTGGGAGAGCCACGTGAGCGCCTACGACGAGCTCCTGCAGCGCGTCGCCGAATTCGCGACTTCCTCCGTGGTACCGGCATGAGCGCTCTCGTGAGTTGCATCATCCCGATGTTCAACGCCGAGCGATTCGTGCGCGAGGCGGTCGCCAGCGTGTTGTCGCAGAGCCATCGGCCGCACGAGATCATCATCGTGGATGACGGCTCAACGGATGGCACGATGGCGGCGGTCGCGGAGATGGGGAATGACCTTCGTTGCGTCTCACAGCCGAATCAAGGGCCTCCAGCGGCGCGCAACCGTGGGCTGGCGGAAGCAACTGGTGATCTCATCGCCTTTCTCGATGCCGACGACCGCTGGCACCCGGAAAAGCTGGCGCGGCAGGCCGAGTTCTTCGACGCGCGGCCCGACGTTGATTGCTGCCTGACGCATGCGCAGCTGTTCTGGAGCGACGACATGGGAGGCGAGGAAGAGCACTACCGGCGACAGGGTCGCATCGACGGCCCCGGCTGGGTGGGAAGCACGATGATGGTTCGCCGCCGCGCCTTCGACGTGGTCGGATTGTTCGATCCGGAGCTGCGCCACAGCGCCACCGTGGAATGGTTCGCGCGGGCGCGCGAGCAGGGCACCGTGGTGGAAACGCTCCCGGAGCTGCTCACCTATCGTCGCATGCACCGCGGGAGCCTGAGTCGGCTCGGGCGAGAGGCGAGCCAGCAGGAGATGCTCCACCTTGTGGGACGGGCTCTCGGTCGCAAGCGAGCGGAGCGACCGGCGTGACGTCCGAGCGACGCTCCGCGCTCGCGACGGCGCTGACCGTTCTCCTGCCATCGCGCGAGATGACGTGGCTGCTGCGCGCCGCGCTGCGCGACGGCACTGAGGCCCGTGAGTCGTGGCGGAGGTGGTGCGGCCTGACCGGCGACGTGAAGGCGGCAATGGCCGACGACTCTCTCCCGGTGAAACGGCTGCTCACCGTTCTCTTCGCGTCGTTGCGCCGAGCCGGGGCCGACCTGGACCCGTCGCTCGTGCCATATCTCCGCCTCGCCTACGCGCGCGAGCAGATGCGGACCGCCACCTACCTGCGCATCCTCGAGGAGGTGATGGTCGCGCTCGAGCGCGACGCGGTTCCCGCGATCGCGCTTCGCGGTGCCGCCCTGGCAACCTCACTCTACGCCGAGCCGGCCCTCCGTCACTGTCACGACATCGACCTTCTCATCCGCCCCGAGCATCTCGAGCGCGCCGTCTCGGCACTCGAATGGGCAGGACTGACGAGATCGGACGCGGAGCCGGATAGCGACGCGACGGGTATCAAACTGAGCCACAGCTCGGGATTGCCGGTCGAGCTGCACCAGCGCCTGTTCGACTCCTCCTTCTACGCTCTCCCCGAATCGGAAGCATGGGCTCACACGCGCACTCAACGAGCGGCTGGCATCTCGATGACAGTGCTGTCCCCCGAGGACATGCTCCTCCACATCTGCGGCCACGCTTCGTGCTCTCGCAGCCGTCGATCGCTGCGGTGGGTGTGCGACGCGTGGCACGTCATCCAGCATCACCCGGGTCTGGACTGGGAGCGCTTCGCAGCCGCCGCCGAGCGAAGCAGGCTCGCCCTGCCCCTCTCGGTGATGCTTCGGTATCTTGCCGATGACATCGGCGCTTCCATTCCGGCAGGCGGCGTCGAGCGGCTGCAAGAATTGGCGCAACGGGCCCCCGCCATCGAGCGCGACGTCGCGCTTCGGGCTGCGTGCAAGGACTCAGTTCAGGACTGGGCGGCGCTGCTGCGACTGGTTCCCGGAGGGTGGCTCGTGAAAGTCCGACTAGCGGCTTGGCTCCTCTTTCCCTCGCCGCAATACGTGCGAGAAGTGCTGGGCGTGCGCGGTACCGCGCGCGTGTGGGCTCGCTACGCCACGCGTCCCTTCAGGTTCGCGCGCCGGCGTTTTCAGGTGAGAACGAGTAGCACGGCAACAGCGGTCGGACTGGCGGCGGGCCTGCTGGGATGGATGGGGTGCGGGAGCTCCACGGCGCCGGTCTGTTCGCAGAACTGCGACACCAGGGCGATTGTCTACGGTCGGATCACGTCCACGAGTGGAGTGCTCGTTCCCGGCGCCACCGCGATCGTGCGCCTCTACTCCGACACGCTCCGGGTCAATCCCTTCGTCGTCAAGTGCGTGAACGGGCCAGTTCTGGCGAGCGTGTCGCAGCAGCTCGACTCGACCGGGAGCTATCGAGTCGCACTCGACGTTCGCGGGGTACCGGGGCGACGGCTATGTGTGGAGGTGACGGGCGACCCGCACGGGCTCTACAGCGATATCGGGCTCAAGATCCAGTACGGCGGATTCGTCCAGATGCGCGATGCCATATCGGGGCCGCCCGACAGTCTCCGCGTGGACGTCAAGTATACCGAGACGCCGTAGCGGCCAGCTGAGACGGGAGCGCGACCGCCTCCTTGTTCTCCACCTCGAAGTAATCGTTGGAGCTGACGTCGCCTACCTTCGGCTCGAGGAAGCTCTTCACCGCAACCACTGACTCGCCTTCCCACACGCAGATGCCGCGCGAGCCGTCCTTGTTGGGAAAGCAATGGTGCAGCTTGAGGTTCGCGGGAAGGGTCGGGACGATCTCCTGCGCCTTGCCCCAGAACCGCTCGGGATCGCTGATCTCGTGCTCCACGGCGACAAACATGGTTGCCTCCTTCGTGGGAATGAATGTCATGCGATTCGGCCAGCACTTGCAGATGCTGCCGCTCGAAGGAGGTCATGTCAATGGCGCCAGTTCTCGCGTCACGAGTTTTCCATCGACGATCACATCTGTTCGCCGCCGAGCTACCGGCACACCCTTGTAGTGGATGGGTGCGCTCGCCCCGCCCCGCCTGGACCGTTTCGACCGCTGCCTGGCGCCCGGCGGTAACATGAAAGAGCCATCGGGCACTCCCTCTAAACAGCGATGTCCGGACCACGGACTCGCGCCCACAGGAGGCCGCAATGACTGGCACGGTGAAGGCAGCGGTGGTCGTCGCTCTCGCGATGGGGATCTCAGCGGCGCTCGGGGGTTGCGGCAAGAAGGAAGAGCCGGCGCCTCCTGCGACCAATCCGCCCACAGCGGCCCCCGCGACGTCACCCGCTCCCGCGAAAGCGGTCGTGGATTCTTCTCGGGCGGACCGGACAGCCTCCGCCCCGCCTCGGGCCGCGGCCGATACCTCCGCCGGACCATCCACTACCACCTCGGCCAGCGGACGGACATCCGGTGCGGAGTGCTGCGACATTCTGGCCGACTCCGCGCTCGGCCGACTGGGTCGCCTCGTCATCGCGTTCCCTGAGGGCGGGACCGCCTCGAGCTCCCCGGTCGCCGTCTTCAAGAGCGGCGAGAAGGTGAAGCTGCAGACCGGTTACGGCGCGCAGGCGTGGGATCTGATTCCCGGACCCTATGCTGTCTCCCTCTCCGGCAAGCGTATCGAGGGGGTGACCATCCAATCCGGACACGACACCCAGCTGCGCGTGGGCACGCTGCGTATCAAGACCGGTTCGAGCACCGCCGTCGCACTGATGGACGCCGACGACAAGACCAAGCTCCACAGCGGCTACGGTCCTCAGGAGATCGGGTTGCCAGTGGGGACGTATCGCGTCCAGATCGCGGGGCAATCGGAAGCGGTGACGATCCGGAAGGGAAAGATCACCGACTACTAGAAGATTACCAACTCGCGCGGTCACGCCGGGCAGATCCGTTCGACGGGGCGTCGTGCCATGGCGTCGGCGGAGTGTGTAGAGATACGCTGCCATCTCGCGTGCCGTGCCATCGCCCACGCCAAGGTCTGGCATCGCCGTCCCGGGATTGACCGGGTGCGGCGTCACGATCTAACGGATCAGATCTTCGCTCGCGTTCGGCAACTCTCCGGCGATGAAGCTGCGCCGCGTGAAGAGGCTGAGAGAGGGCCCAACGAGCCCCGTGGCGCCAATAACTCCTGGAATCTCGTGGCACGACCCGCACCCATATTGTGCGATGCCGCGCGCGCCGCGGACCGCCTCACCTCCCGAACGGCGCGCTGTGGCGTCGGGGCGACAGCCGGCCGCCGTCCCCGACACGAGCACCAGATCAGGTCACGCACGCCCGGCACGAGCTGTCCAACCACAACGGCCCAGATACCACGGCGCTCGAAGCGAACACTGGCTCGCTCGATATCGCGACGTCGGATCAGGAACCATCTGCCGTGACGGTTGAGCCAGCTCGTGACGCGCTCCTTGCCGCCGCTATTTCGCCGTGCCGAGGTTGATCGCGAACGGTCCCGTCCCGTGCAGTTGGATCACCGTCACTCCGCGAGCTCCACCGAAGTGGGAGTTGCGGCCCGGAAGGTAGAGGAAGTCGCCCGGAGCGTACGTCTTCAGCGCGCTCGCATCCACGCTGTTGCCCATTCCCAGCAAGAACGTCCCCGACAGCACCGTCAGGTGCTCACCGACCGGATGCCAATGCACCGGAAAGGCATATTTGTCCGGGAACTGCAAGCGGAGCGTATAGTCTCCCTTGCCCGATGGATCGCCATGCAGCACGGCCATCTTCGTCCCGGGCGGGAACCCGGGCACGACGAGGTCGGTCCAGCTGACAGCCTGACCCGAGCGAACCTCCATGTCGGCAGCGTCCATCATCATGCCGGGAGCCGGCGCCGCCGCGGTCGCCATCGGAATCGGTACGCTACTCACGCCCGCATCACTCGCGACGAGCCACTTGCCGTCGGCCTTGCGCCAGGTCGTCGTGTAGCCGCCGGTGTCGTTGACCTTGCCACTCGGGCTGTCGAAGCTCATCCGGTACGTACCGACTTCAGTTGCCAGATCACCGCTCTCCGCAACGCGAATCTGCGTCGGGGTCCAGGCCAGAGACAGCCCTCCCATCTTGAGCAGATCGGCGTACGCGGCGCGCACCGCTGTCGTGCCGGTGACACTGGGAGCATTGGAGAACATCACCGTCGCATCGGGCGCGTGAAGTGCGATGATCTTGTCGATGTCGCGCGAGGCGATATTGCGCATCCACTCCGCGCCGGCGGCGCGGATCGCCTGCTCCTCGCTCTGACGGTCCACCATCGCGGGGTGGGCGCACCCCGCCACCGTCAGCGCGGCCATCGCAACCAGCGTCCGCCCCCTTATCGTATGCGTCATTCCCGACCTCCTAGCTGTGGCATCTCTGCCTGGAGAAGATCGACTCGATCATCCGAGTCATCCGCATAGCGAATCTCTGGTCGTCCGGCGGGAGATGCAAGGGAAGGCGCGCCGAGCGTAGTCCTGACGGTCTCCTTGCCTATCTGCGAGCACGCGCCAAGAATAGTTGTACCGCCCATGACGATACTCGACGCGCTCGACACCCCCATCGCGTCGGCCACACAACGCCGGGCCATAGAGGCCGGCTCAGAGCCCGTCCTGGTCCTCGCCGGCCCCGGCGCGGGCAAGACGTTCTGCCTGATCGAGCGGATCGGCTTCCTGGTCGAAAAGCTCCAATTCGACCCGGCGAGGATCTGCGCGTTCACGTTCACAAACAAGGCCGCCGGCGAGATCGCTACCCGCTTGGAGCGCCGGCTGGGCCCGCGCGCTGGCCTCGTGAAGAGCGGGACGATCCACGCGTTCTGCGCGGAGCTGCTTCGCGAGCTTGGCGAGACCGTCGGCCTTCAGCGCGGATTCGGGATCGTCGACGAGGAGTTTCAGCTGTCCCTTCTCCGTCGGCTGGAAGGATACCGGAGGTGGCACCGCCAGGTGCTCGGCCGCTTCTCCACACACCGCTTCCTCGGCGAGCCGCTGCGCCAGAACGACGCTGAGCTCTTCTCGCGCTACCGCAGCCTCCTCGAGCAGAAGAACCTCGTGGACTTCGACATGCTCGTGCTCAAGACCGACGAGCTGCTCCGGAACGATGCCGCTGGGGCCACGGTTCGAGCGCGCTGGGACTGCGTGCTCGTGGACGAGTTCCAGGATCTGAATCGCATCCAGTACGCGATCATTCGCGAGCTGGTCCGCGACCACCGCAACCTGTTCGCCGTCGGCGATGACGAGCAGTCGATCTACTCCTGGGCGGGCGCCGATCCCGAGCTCTTCCTCACTCTCATGAACGATTTCGGGAAAAAAGGAGTGATCGAGCTGGGCGAGAACAGACGCTGTCCCCGTCAGGTCGTCGTCCTGGCACGCCGCCTCGCCGCCATCAATACTCCACTGTTCGAGCACCGGCGCCATGCCGAGCCCGATCGCGACTCGCCCTACCCCGTCACCGCTCTCACCTTCGCGACCGAGAAGGCGGAAATCGCGTGGATCATCGAGGACCTTCGCCGGGACCGCGAGGAATGTCAGCATGCGTGGGGGGATGTCGCGCTGCTCTATCGCAAGCACGAGATCGGCGACCTCGCGGAGGCCGCTTTCCTCGCCGCCGGCATTCCCTGTCGGCTGGTGCAGGGACGCGCCCTCGCCGACGACCCAGCGGTTGGCTACGTCATCGCTGCCCTTCGCCTGATCCAGAGCCCAGACGATCCGTTCCACCAGGAAGGCTTCCTCCAGGTGGTGCTCCCCCCGGCGGTCTTCGACGAAGCCCGCGCGACGGCGGAGGCGACGGATCAGAACGTTCTGTCGCAGCTCCAGCGGATGGCTCGGGAGCTGCCGTGGCGACATGCTGACGCCCGCAAGATCAGGCGCGGGTTCGCGGTCCTGCAGAACCTCGCCGCGCTTGGCGCTCGTCACACGACCCTCGCGTCGCTCGTCCAGGACATCCTCTCGGAGCGCGTCGGACCGTTTCGCAGCGTGCTCGAGGATGTACACGACGTCCTCTCCGATCCGGCCGAGAACGAAGAGGTGCAACGGCTGTCGCACCGCCTGGCCGAGGCCCTTGCGACGGGACGTCCGATCTGGATTCCTCGTCTCGGCGGTATCGAGATCCCGCTCCGGGAGCTACTCCTCGGCGCCGGACTACCACGCGTTCTGCTCGGCGGAGATCGACCCGCCAATGCCACAGCCCTCGGACCGGCCGACGCACCGTCGCTCGGGCTCTCGCTCACCGTCTTCAAGGCGGCCCAGCTCCTCGTCAGCCGGGATTTCGGCAACCGCTTCCGCGACTTCACCGCGGTCGATCTCGAGAGCACGGATCGCGATATCGCGCGCGCCGAGATCGTGGAGATCGCCGCCGTGCGGGTTCGCGATGGAGAGATCGTCGAGGAGTTCCGCTCGCTCGTGAAGCCGCGCGTCCCGATCACCGAAGGGGCGCGAGCGGTACACGGCATCGGGGAAGATGACGTCGCGGATGCGCCCTTCTTCGAGGAGTTGTGGCCGGCGTTTCAGGAGTTCTTCGGTGGCGATCTGCTCGTGGCTCACTACGGCTATCACTTCGACTTTCCACTGCTCCGCCGGATGACGGATGCGCTCTCCCGTGCCCACTTCCGCACCTACGACACTCTCCCCCTGGCGCGCCAGCTCCATGCCGGGAGCGCGAAGCTCGTGGACCTTGCCCGGCACTACGGCGTCGATCCCGGACAATCACACCGCGCGCACGACGACGCCCGGACATTGGCGCACGTCTTTCTCGCGCTGGGCGAAGCCAAGGTCGCGCGCGCACGCAAGACAGTGCTGGCCAACCTCCTCGATTATCTCGGAGTCGCGCTCGCGCTCGGCGATGAGGAGCCGACGGAATCGGAAGCGCAGCTGCTGCGGCGGCTGTCTACGCCGTACGCACTCGGACGCTACAGCACGTGCCTGGACCGCTATCGTCTCGAGCGCGACCAGGCCGGTGACGAGTCAATTCCCACCGTGGATGAGGTGATCGAGCGGCTCGGCGGCGAGCAGCGGATGCTCCGGATCCGCGCGGATCGGAGCGCCGACGAGCGCTACCCCGGCGCGATGCGCCGGCTCCGCGTGCTGCTAGACCAGTCAGCCGGCCAGCCGTTGGCCGAGCAGATCGCCGCCTTTCTCGACCGAGCCGTGCTCTCACGATGGGACGGCGCGGAGCCGGAGCCGGCCCGCGTCAACCTCCTGACGCTGCATTCGACGAAGGGGCTGGAGTTCTCCCGGGTCTACATCGTCGGCGCCGAGGATGCGCAGCTTCCGGGCGGGAGGGACCCGTCCAAGCGGGAGATCGAGGAAGCGCGGCGGCTGCTCTACGTCGGAATGACCCGCACCAAGGACCGGCTGGTCCTCACGCGCGTCGACGCCAGAAGTGGGAAGGACACCGGCGGGCACCGATTCCTCGACGAGATGGCGCTCCTGCCCCGGTCTCCCTGATTCAGGAATCGATGCCGACGCGGCACGCGACAACCGACAAGCATCCGCGCCAGCCTAGTCGGCACGCGGTGGCGGCACCCCGACCCGGGTCGCCCGGACGATGTTGCCGACGGCCGACGTGACGAACCCCTGCCGCTCGAGGAATCGACACATCGCCTTCGCCGACCACTCGGGGCGATCCGGGAACTCCTCGCATTCGATGATAACCGCTCGCGTCCGCGCCAGGGTCTCGGCGCTGCTACTGAACAGGATCTCGTACTCGCTTCCCTGGCAGTCGAGCTTCAGAAGGTCGATCCGCGGTAGCCCATACCGGTCGACCACGTCATCCAGCGACAGGCAGGCGACCCGAATGGTCCGGCGACCGCGCCCCGGGTGAAGACTATAGCGGCCGGTGAAGCTGCCGTCGTCGGGAATGAACATCTCGCTCGTGCGCTCGGTGTCGGCGACCGCGGCCTGCACCAGCGTGGTGTCGAGACCGTTGCGTTGCACGTTGCGCTCGAGCGCGGCAAAGTTTGCCGGAAACGGCTCGAACGCGATCACTCGTGCTCCACGCCGGGCGGCAAGAATGGAGAATCCGCCGATGTTCGCTCCGATGTCCACCACCGTGTCGCCGGGCCCGATGGGAGCGCGATAGATGTCCCGGCCGAAGATCTCGAACAGCACGTGACGGTCGTCGGTGCCGGCGCGCACGTCGAACGTCGTGCCATCACGCAGCTCACACACGTACGAACCGCGGGCCAGCCCGAGATGATCGAGCAGCACGCGCGGCCAGTTGCGGAACGTTCGCCGCAGCTGTGTGAGCGCCCCCAGCTTGTCCCGCGCCCGCCCTTTAATGGGCCGGCCCGCTGCTGGGAACGGGTTGCGCCGATCCCTGGACGAGCAATCGCTCCGATTCGTCGGCGGCAATGATCGCCGCCTCGGGAAGCTCTCGAGCCCCGCGATCATCCACCAACGCCACGCACGCCGCCGCCGCCAGCAGACAGACGCCCCCGAGCATCACGAAATACAGCGGCGCCTTGGGATTCCCCTGGCCGAAGAGCCCGCGCGAGAGCGGCCCGAAGGCGAGCGCGGACACGATCTCGGGAATCACGATGGAGAAGTTGAACACCCCCATATAGACGCCCATGCGCTCGGGGGGCAGCGCCGTCGACAGGATGGCGTACGGCATCGAGAGGATCGATGCCCACGCGATGCCCACACCGACCATCGTCAACAGGAGCAGATACTGATCGTGGATGAGATAGACCGAGAGTAGCGAGACGCCACCGCACACGAGCGCCGTCGCGTGCACTGTCTTGCGACTCGTCGCATCCGCCAGCTTCGGTAGCGCGAGCGCGACGATGAAACAGGTCGCCGAGTAGAACGCGAAGGTGAATCCACCCCACTCGATGCCCCGGGTATAGAGCGGCGAAGCGGCGTCGGTGGCACCGAAGACGTGGCGCGCGACTGCCGGTACGAAGAAGAGCCACATGCAGAAGAGCCCGAGCCAGGTGAGCAGCTGCACGATGGCGAGCTGGCGCATCGTCGCCGGCATGGCGCGAACGGATTGAGCGATCTCCCGGAACAGCGCACCCAGACCCAGCTGCCCGCGCCGTGCCCGATCGAACGCCGCCATATCCTCAGGCGGAAACTCCGTCGTCGTTGCCACGGTCCACAGCACCGCCAGAAGGAATACCGCCGCTCCCACCTGGAACGAATACTTCACCGAGAGCGGGATCCCGCTGGTCGTGCTTCCCACCACGCCGAGACGCGCGAACACGTACGGTAGCGCGTTGGCGAGACTCGCCCCGATCCCGATGAACAGCGACTGCATGACGAAGCCCTTCGTCCGTTGCGATACCGGCAGCTTGTCGGCGACGAACGCACGGAACGGCTCCATCGAGATATTGATCGACGCATCGAGCACCCAGAGCAGAGTCGCCGCCATCCACAGACTGCTCGACGTCGGCATCGCGAACAACGCCATCGATGCGAGAATGGCCCCGGTGAGGAAGTAAGGGCGGCGCCGTCCCAACGGACCCCAGGTCCGATCGCTGAGCGCGCCGATGACGGGTTGCACGAGCAATCCGGTGACCGGCGCCGCCAGCCAAAGGAGCGGCACCTGGTCCGGCCGCGCCCCCAGTCGCTCGTAGACGGCCGACATGTTGGCGAGCTGCAGCCCCCACCCGAATTGGATGCCGAGGAAGCCGAAGCTCATGTTGAACATCTGGGCAGGACTGAGACGCGGCCTCGGCAGCATGATCCTTTCTTGTCGGGAGCAGACGGGCGGCTGAGTGGGCAGACAGGTAGTCGGAGGACAGCGCCGCCAAGATGCGGGTTTCCGGCACGGTTGAACAGCCCCGCCGCCGAGCTTGCTCCCCCTGTCGCCCCCGGCTACGCTTGGGTCCTCGTCATGTTACCGCGTCTGGCCCTCGTCATCATTGCGGTCGCCGCTCCGGCCGCGGCGCAACAGCGGCTACCGGCCTGGACGCGCGGCGCCACCTGCTACGAGATCTTCGTCCGATCGTTCTACGACAGCGATGGCGACGGCATCGGGGACCTGAAGGGCCTCATCTCCAAGCTCGACTACATCAACGACGGAGACCCGCGCAGCTCGCGCAGCTTGGGCGCTCGCTGCATCTGGCTCATGCCGGTCGCCGAGTCACCGAGCTATCACGGTTACGATGTGAGCGATTACTATCGCGTCCACCACGAGTACGGCACGAACGCCGACTTCCACCGCTTGATCGGCGCCGCGCACCGGCGCGGGATCAGAGTGCTCGTCGACATGGTGCTCAACCACGCGTCCGCGAAGCACCCGTACTTCCAGGCGGCTCTGCGCGATACCAGCTCGCCTTACCGCGCCTGGTTCCGTTGGTCGGCGACTGAGCCGCCCGATCTGAACCCCTGGGGACAGAGCAATTGGCGACAATCACCGGTGCGAGATGAGTGGTACTACGCCTTCTTCTGCTGCAACATGCCAGACCTGAACTACAGCCATCCGCCCGTGGTGGCGGAAGCGAAGAAGATCGCGCGCTTCTGGCTCGACGACATGGGAGCGGATGGGTTCCGGCTGGATGCGATTCCGTATCTCGTCGAAGAGGACAACCGGATCGTGCACACGGCGGGCACGCACGCCCTTCTTCGCGATTACGAGACGTACGTGCGCTCGGTGAAGCCCGATGCGTTCACGGTTGGAGAGGTGTCCGACAACACCGACGCTCTGGTCGGCTACTATCCCGATCAGCTCGACTCCTATTTCGCCTTCGAGCTGGCCGACAGCATCGTCTCGGCGGTTCGTACCGGTTCGGCGCGGGGCCTCCTGCTGCCGGTGCTCCGACTGCAGCGGGACGTTCCCTTCGGACACTGGTCGCCCTTCCTGCGCAACCACGATCAGCCGCGCACGCGCACCGAGCTCGGCGGCGATATGGCGCGGACGCGCCTTGCGGCGCTCCTCCTTCTGACGATGCCCGGCCTCCCCTTCGTGTACTACGGCGAAGAGATCGGAATGACCGGAAGCAAGCCGGACGAGCGGCTGCGGACCCCGATGCAATGGCGCGCTGCGGCCGGCGCCGGCTTCACGCGCGGAACACCCTGGGCGCGGCTACAGGACGATTCGCTCGCCACCACCGTCGAGGCGCAAGAACGAGATCCGCATTCCCTGCTCCGTTTCTACCGGCGCCTGATCCATCTGCGCGCCGCCAACGCCGCGCTCGCTAGTGGCAAGCTCCTCCCGCTCACCACGAGCGATGCTGCCGCGACGGCGTACCTGCGTCGGGACGGCGCCCGCGTCGTCATTGTCATCGCGAATCTCTCCGGCAAGCCCCTTCGGAACGTGTCGCTCACGTCGGTCGATGACGTGATGCCGCCGGGCAGCTTCGCAGTGCGGAGCCTGCTCGGCGGCATCTCCGCTGCGCCGTTACGCGCCACGGGCGGGAGGCTGGCCGGCTACGTCCCCTTTCCCGTTCTCTCACCACTCGAAGGCCACATCCTCGAGATCTTGCCCAACCCCAACCCCACCCCCACCCCCACCCCCAACGCCACCCCGCGCGGCCCCTGCGCCAGAGGAGGACACATGGATTGGAGACTGATTCTTCAGCTCTCACACTAGCGCACGAGCACCCGATAGCCGTGGGCGGGAACCTCGAGCTGCCCCGCCCCCGAGAGCGCGATCTTTGACGTGTTGAACCAGTCCGCATAGCGGCCAGGCCGCGCGAGTCCCTTGTACGCCGCCCGCGCGGGCGCATCGCCGAAGTTCACCGCCACGAGCACCGTGTTGTTGCCGCGCGTTCGCGTGAAAGCGTAGACCCGGTCGACCCCCCCCCCCCCGCCCTCGGTCCGGAGTCGGGCCTGCTTGCCACCGTACGCGCCGTTCCAGAGCGCCCGGTTGGCATGCTTGAGGGCGAACACCTTCCGGTAGAAATCCGCCTGCGATGGACCGGTCCAGTCCACCGTATCCTTGTCGAAGAAGCGAAGGCGCTTGCGCATGCTCACCTCCTGCCCCGTGTAGAGCAGCGGCATCGAGCCCTCTACGGTCGCAGCAACAATGAAGGCAGGCACGTGGTTCTCGCCCATGCGCTCGAATTCCGACCCGTTCCAGCTGTTCTCGTCGTGATTGCTGGTGAAGTACATGCGGTAGACGCCCGGCGGATACGCGCGGGCCTGTCGCGCGAAATAGGCGTCCAGCTCGCCGGTGGGCTTCTTCCCCTGCGCGATCGCGTTCAGCAGATGGTGTAGCTCCCAGCCGTACGTCATGTCGAAGGAGCCGTGGAGCGCCGGGTTCTCGCCCTCGGCGAGCATGAACAGGTCGGGGCGCGCGGCGATGAGCGCGCGTCGTGCCTCGGCCCAGAAGTCGTTCGGCACCCCGCCGGCCACGTCGCAGCGAAAGCCGTCGATTCGCATGGTGTCCAGCCACCACTTCATGTCGCCGATCATCGCCTTCCGCATCGCGCGGTTGTCGTAGTCGAGCTCGGCGACGTCCGTCCAGTCGGTCTCCTTGTTCTGATCATCGCGCGCGAACGAGATCGATCCGTCTGGGCGATGCACGTACCAGTCGGGGTGCGCCGTGGTCCACGCATGGTCGAACGATGTGTGGTTGGCGACCCAGTCGAGGATCACCCGCATTCCTCGCTTGTGCGCGGCCTCCACGAACGCCTTGAAGTCCGCCTTCGTCCCGAATTCCTGATTGATGTCCGTGTAGTCGCGGATCGAGTAATAGCTGCCGAGCGAGCCCTTGCGGCTCTTCTGGCCAATGGGCTGCACCGGCATGATCCAGAGAATGTTCACCCCCAGACTGTCGAGCCGCGGCAGCTGCCGTTGCAGCGCCGCGAGCGTGCCCTGCGGCGTGTACTGCCGCACGTTCACCTCATAGATCACCGCGTTTCTGGTCCATGCGGGCGAGCGGTGCGCGGCAATAGGCGGCGTGCCGGCGAGCGATGTCCAGGCGATCGCGCTGGTGCTCGTCGCGAGCGCGAGAACGCCGGCGGTGATGCAGATGCGGGAGGCGTTTTTCATGGACCGTGAATCCTTCTGAAACGGAGGGAAGCTCTGCAGTCGCGTCGCTCGACGCATCCATAGCCAACGTCGCCCAATAGGCCGCAATCCCACGCGGCTGGCAACCCCGGGGATCGCGAACCAACACCTCTTGAGCAGGCGTGCGGTCCGTTCCACTGAGCCAAGAAAATTGCCGTTGCCGCATGATTTTAGTTGCAGCAGGGCAATTTTGGTGGCAAAAATGTATTATTGTGCCCTAATACGTGCCGGACGTGCACGTTTTTGTTGACAGGTAAGCCTCCGCGAGCTACAATCCGCGAGTTGCTCGGCTGCGTCGGACCTATCAAGACTGACAGGACCGCTCAAATGAAGCTCATCACCGCCATCATCCGCCCCGACCGGCTTCGCGCCGTCAAGGAATCCCTGTTCCGGGTGGGAGTGACGGGCATGACCCTCTCGCGGGTCAAGGGGCACGGCGGCGAGCGCGAGCTCGTCGAGCATTACCGCGGATCGGCGCTCGTCCTCGACTTCCGCGACAAGGTCAAGATCGAGATGGCCGTGTCGGAGCCGTTCGTCGAGCCGACGATCGACGCGATCGTCAGCGCCGCCCGCACCGGAGCCGTCGGCGACGGCAAGATCTTCGTCCAGCCGCTGGAGCGGGTGATAAGGATCCGCACCGCGGAGAGCGATACCGAGGCGCTCACTCCCGTGACCGCCGATGAGGTCCAGCGGCGCGCGCGCGATGAGCTCGATCATGAGGCCGACAGCCTGCCCACGGAAACCGCGCCGATTTTCCACCCCCACCCCCACCCCCACCCCCACATCATGGAAGGCGTATGATGGTGCCCCCGGCCGACGCGGCGACCATTTCGGCGGGCGATACGGCGTGGGTGCTGGTCAGCACCGCGCTGGTGATGATCATGATCCCCGGTGTGGCGCTCTTCTACGGCGGACTCGTCCGCTCCAAGAGCGTACTCAACACCTGCATGATGTCGCTCGGTGCGCTCAGCGTCGTCACGGTGCAGTGGGTGCTCGCCGGCTACTCCTTGTCGTTCTCGTCGGGGTCGCGCCTCATCGGAGGGCTTTCCTGGTGGGGGTTCGCGAATGTGGGCTCGGCGAGCAACGCCGCCTATGCCGCGACCATTCCGCACGTCGCCTTCGCGATGTTTCAGGGCATGTTCGCCGCGATCACGGTCGTGCTGATCGCCGGCGCGGTCGTCGAGCGAATGCGCTTTCCGGCGTTCATGGCGTTCGCCGTCGCCTGGACCACTCTGGTCTATGATCCCCTGGCGCACTGGGTGTGGGGCGACACTGGCTGGTTGCACACGCTCGGTGCGCTCGATTTCGCGGGCGGAACCGTGGTGCACGTGAGCGCCGGCACCGCCGCGCTCGTCGCCGCAGTCATGCTCGGCCGGCGGCGCGAGGTCGGGCGCGCCGCCCTCGTGCCGCACAACGTGCCGCTCGCGCTCCTCGGCGCGAGTCTCTGCTGGTTCGGGTGGTTCGGCTTCAACGCCGGCTCGGCGCTCGGCGCGTCCGGAGTCGCCGCGAACGCCCTTGCCACCACTCAGGCCGCGGGCGCGGCGGCGCTCGTCACCTGGATGATCGTGGACTATCTCCGCACGCGGCGGACGACCGCGGTCGGTGCGGCGACGGGCGCCATCGTGGGGCTCGTGGCGATCACTCCGGCGGCGGGCTTCGTGACCCCGCGCGCGGCGCTGGTGATCGGCATGGTTGGCGCGTGCGCCAGCTACGCCGCCATCCATCTCCGCGGCAGGACCAGGATCGATGATGCCCTCGACGTCTTCGCCTGCCACGGCGTGGCCGGAATCGCCGGCGCGTTGTTGACCGGCGTCTTCGCCACGAGGGTCGTGAACTCGGCCGGCGGCGACGGCCTTCTCGCCGGGAACGCTCATCAGCTCGGCGTTCAGGCGATCGCGGTGATCGTCACGATCGCGCTCTCGGGCACGGTCACGGCCACGATTCTGGCAGCCGTGCGCGCCACGCTCGGCGTGCGCGTGTCGTTGTCCGACGAGCTCGCGAGCGTGGACTGGAGCGAGCATGGTGAGCAGGCCTACCACGGTGGCGACGCGAGCGAGCTCGCCGGCGCCGCGGGGGACCTCGGGCACAGCGTCGTCATCCTTGCCACGGAGCCCAGTCTGGAAGCCAAGCACGCGGCGTGAGCCGCGCACACAAGCTACGCCGTTCCTCCGAGCGCTGTCACTCCGCTCGCAGCGTGATTGCCGGATCGACCCGGGCGGCACGCCACGCCGGCACCCCGCACGCCACCACGGACACTCCGGCCAGCAGAGCGATGACCCCGAGATAGGTGATGGGGTCGAGACGCGAGACGCCGAAGAGCATCGCGGCGATGGCCCGGCTTGCCGCTACGGCCCCGGCCAGGCCCAGCCCGACGCCGAGCGCGGCGAGGGTCAGTCCCTGCCGAAGCACCAGGGCGACGATGGTTCCTCGCGTTGCACCCAGCGCGGCGCGCACTCCGATCTCGCGCGTCCGTTCCGCGACGCTGCCGGACAGCACTCCGTAGATGCCGGCGGTCGCGAGCACGAGGGCCGCGAGCGCGAACGCCTCGAACACGACGAGCGCGAATCGCCTCTCGGCCGCCGAGGCGGCAAGCAGCTCGTCCATCGTCGCGACGCGAACGACTGGCTGATCCTTGTCGACCGACCAGATGGCCCGGCGAACGGCTGGCGCGAGCGACGCCGCCTCTCCGCGCGTTCGGATGACCAATGACATCGCGTCGTCGGCCCAGTGCCACTGGGTTGAGGGGATATACACGGCATTCGACTGGCTCACCGCCAGCGACATCTGCTTCACGTCGCCCACCACGCCGACGATGGTATAAGGACTTCCCTCCGTCGGCCCCATCGTCAAACGCTGACCGAGCGGTTCGATTCCGGGGAATAGACGTCTCGCGTAGGATTCATTGATGAGCGCCACGCGCGGGGCGCCGGCTCCGTCGTGATCGTCGATCCGCCGTCCACGCACGAGCGGGATGTGCAGGGTTTCGACGTAACCCGGGCTCACCGCGTAGCGAAATGCGCTCGCGTCCTGGTCGTCGCGAATTGTCGGTATCGATTCGAAGCGGGCCCCATACGAATCGAAGTCACCGCTCAACGGCAGCTGGCTGGTGAGCGCCGCACCGGCGACTCCGGGCACGTGACGAACCGCCTCGAGCACGTCGGCGAAGAATCGGTGGGTCGTGCTGTCGCTGGCGAACCGGTGGCCGGCAGTCTGCACCTGCATCGAGAGGACCTGCCGTGAATCGAAACCGACGGCAACCGCGAACAGCTGCTTCAGGCTGCGCAGAAGGAGTCCGGAGCTCACGAGCAGCACGAGCGCCAGCCCGACCTCCGCCACGACGAGCGCGCTGCGCGTGCGCCGGTGGCTGCCGGCCGTTCGCCGCGAGCCGTTCTGCAACGCGCGATACGGGTCGCTGCGCGCCGCCTGGAGCGCCGGCGTCAATCCAAATGCGATACCGATCAGCGTCGTGATCGCGAGCCCGAAACCGAACACCGCCCGATCGACACCGATGGCACCGATACGCGGCAGTCCTGGAGGGCTGAGAGCAACCATGGCGCGCTCTCCGGCGATCGCCACGAGCATGCCCACCAACCCACCCATCGCCGCGAGCAGGAGACTCTCGGTGAGCAGCTGCCTCACCAGCCGGTTGCTCCCCGCGCCAAGAGCGGCGCGTAGCGCGAACTCTGCACGCCGGTGCACGCCGCGGGCGAGCAGCAGGTTCGTGACGTTCACGCAAGCGATCAGGAGCACCAGGATCACGGCGCCGAGAATCGCGAGAAGGGCTGGCTTGACGCCACGGGTGACCTCGTCCTGAAGCGACGCCGCGAGGAACTCGATGGTGGGGCCGTACGTCGGGGGATGCTCTTCGCTCAGGATGGCCCGCCCCAGCACGTTCAGCTCACGGGTCGCCATATCCGAGCTAAGTCCGGGCCGGAGCCGGCCCACCGTGCGAAGGTGGTGACCCCATGCCCGGCCCTGCGACATGTCGTATTGCAGGGGCGCCCACAGCTCGGCCGACGGGGCCAACACATTCTCGAAATCATTCGGCATGACGCCGACGACCAGATAGCCGTTGTCCCCGGCGACCCGCGTCTCATCGAGCGTGATGCGACGGCCGACGATCGTGCGATCCCCGGCGAAGCGCCGCCGCCACAGCGCATCGCTGAGGATCACCACATGCGGTCCGTTGAGCCGATCCTCCGAGCTCTCGAAGTCCCTGCCCAATGCCGGCTTGACGCCCAGAACGCGAAAGAAGCTCGCGCTGACCCGCTGTCCGTCGAGACGCTCGGGCTGGTCGCCACCGGTCATCGTCGGTTGCCACGCCTTGAGTACCGCCAGAGCGTCGAACGAGCGAGTTCGCTCGGCCAACCGCCGATACATGCCGAAAGAACCATCGTTGCGAGCTCCCTCTCCGTGCGCACGGAGCTCCGAGATCATCATGATCTGCCCCGCTCGCGGATATGGCAGCGGCTCGAAGAGGATCGGATTCACCGCGCTGAAGATCGCGGTCGTGGCACCGATCCCCAGCGCGAGAGTCAGGACGGCGATGGCCGTGAAGCCCGGGTCGGTGCGCAGGCGGCGGGCGGCGTAGCGGAGGTCAGCGACTACCGTGTCCACGACGTTCTCCCACCCGTACCCGCGCACCCGCTCGGCGAGCACGGTAACGCCGCCCACCTCGAGACGCGCGGCGCGGCGCGCCTCGTCGTCCGAGAGCCCACGCGCGAGGTGCGCGGCGGTGGCCTGCTCGAGGTAGTGCTGAACCTCGTCGACGACGTCCTGGTTGGTGTCGGACCGGTTGGTGAGCGCCCTCAAGCCGCGCGCGAGGTGCCGAAACAGCGACACGGACTCAGCCCTCGGCTCTCAGGAGCCGCGCAACCGCCGAGGTACGGCGCTCCCAGTCCGCGGTCTCGACGGCAAGATGCCGGCGGCCGGTGCGCGTGAGCGAGTAGAACTTTGCCCGGCGCGAGTTCTCCGTCTGGCGCCACTCGGCGTCGAGCCACCCCGCGCGCTCCAGCCGTTTGAGCGCCGTCAGGAGTGATCCCGGATTCACCTTGAAGACCCCTCGGGAGATCTGCTCGACACGGCGGGCGATGCCGAATCCGTGCATCGGCTGGAGGCTGAGCGTCTTGAGGATCAGCATGTCCAGCGTGCCCTGAATGACGTCGGTGTTCGTCTCGTCCACGGAACTCCCCCACTATGGGTGTGGACCGAGATTTAGCTCCCTTCCTTTTGACTGTCAAGATGTGATAATCAGGAGGAGGTCGAGACGTCCTCCCCGTGAGTCTGAGCGCTACGGCATGGTATGCGGAATGGGGACCAGGGCCGTGGCGATCCCGCGCAGCATGCCTCTGAACATCACGCGGTGTATCGGATAGAGACCATACCAGTAGACCAACCCCGCCAGCCCGAGCGGCTCGAAGATCGCCGTCTGCCGAATCACCGATCCCGAGCCTTTGCGCTGCACCTCGAATTGAAGCCACGCGCGGCCCGGCAGCCGCATCTCCGCGCGCAGACGCAGTAGACTGTCCGGCTCGAAAGCCTCGACGCGCCAGAAATCGACATGACTGCCCACCTCCGGCAGGTCGGGATGAATTCGGCCGCGCCTCAGGCCGGGACCTCCCGTCCAGAGGTCAACAAGCCCCCGCACGCGCCACAGGACGTTCGCGTAATACCAGCCGGCCTTTCCTCCGATTCGACGAATCGGCTCGAACGCCTCGGCGGGCGTCTTGGTGGTCACGACCGTAAGTGACTCGATTATGCGGGAGCCGTACCGTTCGCCACCCCACGTCTTGGTTTCTTCCGCCGAGCGGAGTGACTCGGCCCAGCACCTCCGGGCTGCCTCCTCATCCTCGCTCGACAGCGCACGCCGGACCATCTCGGTCAGGCCGGCGGGCCGGATCGCGAAGCGCGTCAAAGCCGAATTGTCGCGGACCACCGTCGGATTGCGCATCCCCTCGATGAGCGGCTTGCCGACTCGCGCGTAGACGGGGGTCACCAATGCGAGCCAGAGGCTGGACAATCGCGGTGTCAGCAAAGGCACGGAGATCAGATGTCGTCGCAGCCCGCGCTGGCGCGCGTACTCGCGCATGATGTCGCCATAGGACGAGACATCCCGTCCGCCGATCTCGAATACTCGCTCCTCGCTCTCCATGTCCGCGGCGGCAGCGAGGTATGCGATCAGATCATCTATCCCGATAGGCTGAGTGGGTGTGGAAACCCAGTGCGGGCAGATCATGACCGGAAGGCGCTCTACCAATGCTCGGATCAACTCGAACGACAGGCTTCCCGACCCGATCACAACCGATGCGCGAAACTCGATCACCGGCACTCCGGCAGAGCGCAATGCCTCGCCCGTCTCCTGCCGGCTCCGGAGATGCGAGGAGAGAGACGCGGAGGGCTCGCCCAACGCGCCGAGGTAGATGATCCGCCGTACACCCGCGTCCCTGGCGCTCGCCGCGAAATTCAGCGCACCACGCCGATCCCGCTCCTCGAAAGCGCTTCCGGCCGCCAGCGAATGGACCAGGTAGTAGGCGACATCAACTCCCGATAGAGCACGATCCAGAGACCGTCGATCGAGCACGTCGCCCTGGACGGTTTCGATTCCGTCGGGCACGCGGGATCGGACTGACTCGGGCTCCCGAGCCATGCAGCGAACCTCTCGTTCCCCGAGGGCACGCACGAGGCGTCCGCCGATGTAGCCGGAGACGCCGGTCACCAGGATCAATGTTGTCTCATCCCCTCTTCCCGCCCCCCATCCGCGCGCGAATCGAAAGGAGACGGTTCACGATGCGACGGTGTGCGCGGAGCGCCGCGCTCATGTTGCGATCGTATTGCCGCAGCTGACTCCTCGCGATGTCGATCTGGGCGATGATCTCTTTCACCTGCGCTCGCGTCAGTGGCGGGCTCCGCAGATCCGGTCTCGACCTGTTCATCGGCCCGTAGCGGGCGAGCCACAGTCGCGCGCGCGGTCCCGGCAGCGCCGAGCGATCGCTTGCGCTCACGATCGCCTTGGCCTTGGCGAATGCCGCCGCGCCATCGTAATTCTCGTCGCCGATGTGATACGTCCCGTTGCCGTTGAGCGGCCAGCCGTCGAGCAGCGCTTGGGCGTCGTCGTTCAGCTTCTGCTCCGCCTTCAGCTTGGATTGCAGCTCCGCTCGCACGGCATCGCAGGGAGGAGGCGCCGCCTGAGCCTCGGCGAGGATCCGATCCCACATTCCATCCGCTAGCCGCAGCGTGTTCTTGAGGTTCGCATCCACGCTCTTCGCATAATCCTCATCCGCGATCGACAGCTCGCGCGTCTTGAGCGCGAGCTCCAGAATCGTCCCGGCCAATGCCGCCGGAGGTGCGACTTCGGCGTCGGCGGCGAGCTGCTTGTAGAAAACACCCAGCGCTCCCCGTACCTCCTCCGCTCGTTGGAGAAGCGCCTTCTCGATGACGTGGTGCGCCACGTCGATCGCGACCTCCTCTCCGACAGCCTCACCCACGCCGAGCCCTACTTCCTTGAGCGCCTCGCGCAGCTCCTTCTGTGCCTCGTCGTCATTCTTGGCCGATTCGTCGTAAAGATCCTGCACGTTCTTCAGCTTCTTCTTGTAATCCTCCCACACTTTGTCGTCGCACGTGGGCTTGGGCGGGTCCTTGCGGCCGCAGTTGGCGCTCCGGCATACGCCCGCCTTCGCGTTGGCGACCCGGGGCAAGGCGTGGAAGATCGAGACGGCAACCACGACGGCGAGCACGCTCGACAGAGGGGGGCCGGACCGACGTATGGACATGCCGGGCTCCATGAAGATTCCTGTACGCTGAGATGTTGTCCGACGCATCAGACCGAGCCGGGCTTGATCTTCCTGAGCGCGGCCCAGATACCGCCAATGCCTGCGAGCACGGCCAGAAAGGAGATCAGCAGCCCTTCCCATCCGTAGATCGGCCGGGTCTTGCTGAGCATGGGAATGGGCTGGCCTGCCCGATAGGCGGTCAGCGACATCGGGATGATGACGATTCCGAATAGAATGAAGACGGTCGAGATGACGATCACTCGTCGCGGCGCTCCCGGCTCGAAGCCAGGGTCGATCTTCTCAGGCATGCTCGCGCAGCACCCTGAAAGGCGGCTCAGCGCCGCGACAACAGAAATTCCTGGATCTTGCCGTCGGGGGTCCGGTACATCAGCGCCTGCGCGGGCACCGTGCCGACGGTGAACTGGAGCGATGCGACCTCCATCCCGCCGCGCTCCCTGGTCTGAACGACCCGCACGTTCGCGATCGGTCCCAGCTGCCGCAGCGCCGCGCTGGCCGCTGCGAGCTTCGCGGCGCTGAGGTAGGCGTCGAAGTCCTCGCCCAGAGTCGAGCGGTCTACCGCGCTCGTCTCCAGCTGCGCGAGGAACGCCTTGCCAGCGTCGAGAGCGGGAAGCCCGCTGATCGCCGGGACGTCGACATGCGGAAGAAGCTTGGCCACGAGCTCGGCGTTGAGAGCGCCGATCGCGGCGAAGTCGGCGTTGGAGAGGAGCACCACGGCCGAGCGAGTGCTCGGCACGACAGTGTTCTGTGCGACGAAGCCGCTCACCGCGCCACCGTGCGAGAGCACGATGGACTCACCGCGATCGTTCACTCCCTCGCCACAGCCGTAACCCGTCGAGCGGCCGTCAGCGAGCCGCCGTGCTGTGGTCAACGTCCGGTACGACGCCGGAGACAGGATCTTGTGGTCGACCAGAGCGCGGTCCCACGCCAGCAGATCGGTGGGCGTTGACCAGATCGCCCCCGCGGCCCCCGCCCATCCCTTCCCTTCGGGATCTGCGGGCACCGGGGTCGCCATGCTGAACGAGGTATAGCCCCTGGCCATCACCAACGCGGGCGATGGCGCCGGGTCGTAGGCGGTGTGCGTCATTCCGAGCGGACCGAAGAAGCGCCGCGCGAGGAAGGTGCCGAACGGCTGGCCGCTCACCCGCTCGATCACTCGGCCGAGAATGAGGAAGTTCGTGTTGCTGTAGGACCAACGCGTGCCGGGCTCGAAATCGAGGGGGCGCGTGGCGTACTCATTGATGATCGCTTCATCGGTCGCGGCCCGCTGCATCTCCTTGTCGACGAAGTCGAGCGGATAGTAGTCTCGATAGCCGGACACGTGGTGGCCGAGGTCGAGCAACGTGATGTCGCGCGCTCGAGTGAGCCGGGGCATGTATGTCGCGACACGGTCGCTGAGCGAGAGCTTCTTCTCGTCGGCGAGAACGAGCAGCGCCGCGCACGTGAACTGCTTGGTCACCGACCCGATGGCGAACAACGTCTCGGTCGTCACCGAGTCAGAGGTTCCGAGGGCGCGCACTCCGTAACCCTTCGCGAGTACGATCTTGCCACGCTGCATGACGCCAGCCGAGAGACCGATGAGCTGCTTCTCGGCGACCGTCCGGCGGATGATGCTGTCGAGCTCAGCGGCATTCGCCGGCGGCGAGCGGTCCACCGGCTGCGCGCCGGCCCGGCCGCACGGAAGCGACAGCGTTCCGATCGCAAAGGCTGTACAGATCATCCGCATCATCATGCTGCCTTCCTTTTCAGCGCGCGCTTACCTGGCTCGGCGAGAGTGCGAGAGCGACAGCCCGATCAACACTCTGCGGTCGGAGCCGGGCGCCAGGACCGGCTGCACCCTCGACTGGGCGCCAGCGCGAAATTCTAGTTCCGCGTTATGGGCCTCAGCGGTGTTGTAGGCGTCGGTCATGGAGTAGATCCACGTTACGACAGCCACGGTCGCGCCGACATACAGCGGCGTCAGATTCGCATCGCTGCAACCATATCCAGGCGAGCACACGGCACGCGACGAGGCGGCAGCCCCGGCGACGATCGATCCTATGTTCAGGACCAGAAGTGCCGTTCCCTTCCCCACCTGGCCGTTGTACATCTGGCCTCCTCCAGTGATCAACAAGGAAATCAGCGCCGCCCTGCCAGGGCTCTTATAGAGGCTATTTGGCGGGGCGACTTGCGAGCTGCTTGTACCCTTCTTCGGTGTGGTCACATCGCTGGGGACGACGTTGCCGGGTGTCGTGCGGGGGGAAGACGGAGCGACAGCCTCGGCGATGTGACCGGCCTCCAGCGTGATGGCGTTCTTCGGAGTGAGGTCCAGCAGCGGCATCCCCCCGCGAACCGCCAGCGTCACCTCCCACCGGTATCTCTTACCTTGCCACTCGATCGGCCCGGAAGTGACGTGATAGGTGCCGGGTGCGAGGGCGATTTTTGTCGTGCCTGCCGCGTCGGTCTCTACCTCGGTTCTCTCCCCATTCGCCGCCAGCATGACCAGCGTCACGCCTTCGAGCGGGCGGCCGTACGGACGCCCCGGCTGGGGCATTGTCACGTAGACCTTGACGATGACCCGCCCGTCGGCGAGCAGATCGCCCACCTCTGCCTGTGCCGACACTCGCGGAGATGTGCTCAAATGGGCTATCAGCGCGGCACAACCGAAAAGAACGCGCGCGCGCGGGATGGGGAACATGCGGCACTCTCTAATGGAGGTGCGCGAATCTGCGAACCTTGCTCTCGCCAGGCAATAGGCGCGGGCGGCTGGCGCCACTGGGCGTGAGCAGATGCCTCCTACGGTCAGGTACATTTGAATTCCGACTGGAGACCTCAATGAAAAAGCGGGTGCTCTATGCCATTCTCGCCGGCGCCACGGCGACCGCGTGCGGCCCGTCCGCCCGGTACCCGGTGCTGGCGGGCGAAGGTCCGAACCCGGTGATTCCATCACCGAGCCCGTCGCTGATTCCCCAGGTGAATTACGTGAAGGGGAAAGGGTGGCCGTCCGGCGCGCACCCGGTCGCGCCCCCTGGCATGACGGTGACCGCCTTCGCTCGCGGCCTCGATCACCCGCGCTGGCTGTACGTCCTCCCGAATGGCGACGTTCTCGTGGCCGAGACGAATGCTCCTCCCCGCCCCGAGAACAATCCAGGCATCAAAGGCTGGCTCACGAATTATTTCACCAGGCGCGCCGGTGGCGCGGTGTCCAGCGCGAATCGCATCACGCTGCTCCGAGACACCGATGGGGACGGAATCGCCGACGTTCAGACGGTCTTTCTTTCAAATCTCACGTCCCCATTCGGCATGGTCCTTGTCGGCAACACTCTGTACGTCGCCAACACGGACGCGCTCGTCCGGTTTCCCTACTCCGCCGGCGAGACTCGGATCACCGCTCCCGGAGCAAAGGTCGTTGATCTCCCGGCTGGCCGGCTCAACCATCATTGGACCAAGAACGTGATCGCCAACGCCGACGGCTCCAGGCTCTACGTATCGATCGGGTCCAACAGCAACGCCGCCGAGTTCGGCGTCGAGAGGGAGGAGGAACGGGCCTCGATCTGGGAGGTGGATCCGGCAACCGGCAACCACCGCGTCTTCGCGAGCGGCCTGCGGAACCCGGTGGGCATGGCGTGGGTGCCGGAGACTGGCGCGCTCTGGGTGGCGGTGAACGAGCGCGATGAGCTGGGGAGCGATCTCGTTCCCGACTACATGACCGCGGTTCGGGACGGCGCCTTCTTTGGTTTTCCTTACAGCTATTTCGGGCAGCATGTCGACACGCGAGTCAAGCCATACAGACCGGATCTCGTCGCCAAGGCGACAGTTCCCGACTACGCACTGGGCCCTCACACGGCGTCGCTCGGGCTGGCGTACACGAACGGCAATTCCCTTCCCGCTTCGTTCAGTCATGGAATGTTCGTCGGGCAGCATGGCTCGTGGAACCGAAAGCCGCGCAGCGGCTACAAGGTGATCTTCGTTCCGTTCCGCCACGGACTTCCGGTGGACGCGCCCCTCGACGTCCTGACCGGTTTTGTCAGGGATAACGCCGATGCGTTGGGAAGACCGGTCGGCGTCGCGATCGACAAGGGCGGCGCCCTCCTCGTTGCCGATGACGTCGGCAATACCGTCTGGCGGGTGAGATGAGCTGGGCACACGTTGGCACCGCCGTCACCGCGGCCTTCCTCGCGTCGCTCGTCGAGTTCGTGGAAGCTCTGACCATCGTGCTCGCCGTCGGCACGATTCGCGGCTGGCGCTCGGCGCTCGTTGGCACCGCCGGCGGCGCGGCATTGCTCACGCTGCTCGTTGTCGGCTTCGGTCCAGCGCTCCAGCGCGTGCCGCTGTCCACCCTCCAGCTCGTTGTCGGTGTGCTCCTCCTGCTCTTCGGGATGCGTTGGCTGCGAAAAGCCATCCTCAGATCGGCGGGCGTCGTCGGCTTGCACGATGAAACAGCGATCTACGCGAAACAGACTGCGCAGCTGCAAATGGAATCCCGCGCCAGCTGGTACGCCGGCCTCGATGGCGTTGCCGTGGCTACGTCGTTCAAGGCGGTCGCCCTCGAGGGTCTCGAGGTGATCTTCATCGTCATCGCCACCGGCGCGGGCGGCATGCTCCTCGCGGCGAGCGCCGGCGCGGCGATCGCGGGAGCACTCGTCATCGGAGTGGGCGTCACGCTCCGACGCCCGCTCGCTCGCGTTCCCGAGAACACTCTGAAGTTTGTCGTCGGCGTGCTGCTGTCCGCCTTCGGCGTGTTCTGGATTGGCGAGGGACTCGGCTTTCCGTGGCCTGGCGAAGATCTCGCGCTGCTCGGCCTCGTCGCCGGCTTCCTGATCATCTCGGCACTGGGCGTGTGGAGCGCGAGGCGAGGAACGGTACGCGCGGCAGCTCCGAGCTCGGTGCCGCCGTCGTGAGTGCCCTCATCAGAGCCGCTCGAGAAGTGTGGGGACTCTTCGTGGAAGACGGAAGCTTCACCATCGGCATCATGATCTGCGTAGCGCTCGCCATCGGTCTGTTACCGCGCGTCGCGCTCCCCAGTCCGTGGCGTGGTCCGGCCCTCTTCGCTGCACTCGCGGCCATGCTGCTGGAGAACGTCGCCCGGACCGCGCGGAAGTGAGCAGGCGAAGGCGCCAGGTTCATTCCATTCATCCGAGATCGCGAGTAAGACAATGCGGAGATTCGTGTTGGTGCTGGCGCTGACCACCATCGCATGCGGGCGCGGAGTAACGAACCCGCGAAATATCTTCTCCATCAACGGCACGTGGAACACTGGTTCGTACAGGGACACGATTTTCGGCTGAGTCAGCAGCCGGGGATCCACGTGAAGACCGTCGCCACGGCGCTGGAGATTCATCCCTTCATGCTCTCGAAGTGGCGCAAGGACGCGCGCGACGGGCGTCTGCGTGGGCGTGCACCGAAGGCGCCACCGCCTCATCGGCTCCTGGTGACCGCGGGGTGGTCGGTGAGTCGGCGCCGCGTCGCGCGGCTCATGCGCATGGCGGGGCTTCGCGCGAAGGCCGTGCGCGGCTATCGCGCCAAGGTCACCGTGCATGCCGTGTATGCCCGTCATTCGCGGGGCGCTGGTGGTATCTCGCCATCGTGATGGATCAATACTCGCGACGGATCCTGGCTTGGACGCTGACTCGCCAGCGCACCGCGGCGGTCA
>JBBSGP010000034.1:0-33505 GCA_038253885.1 Gemmatimonadales bacterium
CTGGCCCGCCGCGCTCGGACTCGGGCTCCAGCGCATCGGCCAGTCGATCCCGTGTCCAGAAGGGTGGCGTCACCAGGCGTCCCCAGCGCCCGCATCTCCTCGGGTGCCGGGCTCCTTTCTCGTGAGCTCGTCCACGATCTGATTCTCATCGAACGGAAGGCGCGCCGTCCCCCGGATCTGGTAGGTCTCGTGGCCCTTTCCGGCCAGGAGAACCACATCGTCAGGCCCGCAGATGGCGATGGCGCGTGCGATCGCGTCTCGACGGTCCTCGATGCGCTGGTGACGCTCGCCGCGCATGCCACGCTCGATGTCGTCGAGGATCCCATCGGGGTCTTCGCCCCGGGGGTTGTCGCTCGTGAGGATGACGGCATCCGCGCGACGCTCCGCGATCGAGCCCATCAGCGGGCGCTTCCCGCGGTCGCGATCCCCGCCGCAGCCGAACACCACGATGAGACGCTTGCGTGCGAATGGCCGCAGCGCCGCCAGCGCTCGCTCGAGAGCGTCGGGAGTATGCGCGTAATCACGGAGAATTGTCGGATTCCGATGGATCACTTCCAGACGGCCCGGAACCTGGGGCACCGTTCTGAGCTTCGACGCGATCTGGCCCAGCGGCATCCCCAGTGACCAGGCGGCGGCCGCGGCCGCGAGCGCGTTGGCGACGTTGAAGTCGCCGATGAGCGGAAGCCGGAGTTGGTGCCGCTGGGTGCCCACGATCAGGCGCCACTCGCTCGCATCGGTGTGGTAGCGGATCGAATCGGCACGGACCTCCGCCACGTCGCCCAGCCCGAAGGTGACGATGCGGCGCGCGCTGGGCAGACTCGTCCAGGCCGGATCGTCCGCGTTGACGACCGCTGCCCCGTCGCTCGCGAGCAGCCGAACCAGTCGTGCTTTGGCTCCGAAATATCCCTCGATCGTCTTGTGGTAGTCCAGGTGGTCGCGGGTGAAGTTGGTGAACACGGCCGCATCGAAGGTGAGTCCCTCGACGCGCTGCTGGTCGAGGCTGTGCGAGGAGACTTCCATGGCTACGGTGCGCACACCGCGGCCGACGAGTTGGCGGAGCACCCGCTGGAGCTCGACCGGGCCAGGAGTGGTGAGTCCGGCACCGTCGGTTGAGGGAGCTCCCTCGGTGCCCACCAGCACACCCAGGGTGCCGATGGACGCGGCTCGATCGGGCATCGAGTCGAGAAGATGCCGGAGGATATCCACCGTCGTGGTCTTGCCGTTGGTGCCGGTGACGCCGACGAGACGGATGGAACGCGCCGGATTATCGAACGCGGCCGCAGCCGCGATCGCAGCGGCGCGGCGTCCTTCTCGCACCATGATGGCGGGCAGCGTGGTGCCGCCCGGCTCCTCGATGATGGCGGCGAACGCCCCTCGCTCGTCGGCATGCGACAGGAACTGGTGACCGTCTTGCGCCGACCCGCGTACCGCGACAAAGAGCGCGCCTGGCGTCACCGCGCGGCTGTCGTCCACGATATCGGTGACGTGCTCCGGCAGCGTGCCGCTCGTGCTGACGAGGAGGCCGGCCTTGCCGAGCGCTTCGATCACGCGCGAGGTGGAGAACGACGTCACAGGCCTCCACCGGCGCTCAATCGGATCACTGCGCCTGTATGGATGAGCGTCCCGGCGCCTGGCTGCGTCCCGCTGGCGGCGCCGTAACCATCCGTCTGAACCCGGAAACCCGCTCGGTGCAGCGCGAACACGGCCTCGCGCATCGGCAAACCGTGCACATCGGGCACCGCTCGCGAGAGTGCGGCCGGCGGCGCCACGCGGGCTTTCTCCGCGGGGAGAGCGAAGATGTACGGCGCCGACGGCTCGAGCTGGGCGACGGTCTCGGTCGCCTCGTGGCTGTTCGCCGGCGCCGGGCGTGCCACCGCGAGCGCGCGGCGGTCGAGCGCGGCATCGCGCGCGGCGATCGCGGCCTCGAGCAGGGCCTTCGATATCGGCGCCGCCGTCTTGCCGGCGAAGAATTCTCCCGTCGGGTTGTCGAGCTTCACCAGGATCGCGTACTGTGCCTTCTTGGCCGGGAAGAAGCCCGCGAACGAGGCAGTGTAGTGGCTCTTGGCGTACCCGTGCCCTGCCTCGGTGCGGCGGGCCGTACCGGTTTTTCCCGCCATCTCGAAGCTTCCGAGGCTCGCCTGCATCGCGGTGCCTCCTTCGACAACTCCGCGAAGCATGTCACCGACGCTCTCCGCCACCGCCCGACTCATGACGCGCCGCACAACGCGGCGCTCATGCCGGTACAGGATGCGGCCATCGGGTGACCGCACCTCCTTCACCAGAGCCGGCTCCAGCAATTCCCCGCCATTGCCGATCGCCGCGTACGCGGCGACGAGTTGGAGGGGCGTCACCGCGATCTCATAGCCCATCGCGAGGGAGGCAGGCGATTGCCGGGACCATCGACCCGGAGGACGGAGCGTTCCCCTGGACTCGGCGGGATACGGCACGCCGGTCGCGGTGCCGAAGCCGGCATCGCGGAGCGCCTCGAATTCCTCCCGTCTGGACAGCCGGCTCGCGAACTTGACAATACCGATATTGCTCGACCAGCGAATGACATCGCGGAGAGTGAGCGATGGGAACTTGTGGTCGTCCTCGATCTGCCGTCCCTCGATCGTGTAGAACCCGTTCTCGGTATTCACCACGTCATCCGGCGTCGCCCGGCCCAGAGACAGAAGGCGCGCCGCCAGAAAGGGCTTGAGCGCCGAGCCGGGCTCGAACGGCTCGCTCACCGCCGGACTGCCGGTGGACCGCGGGTCCGTGCGCGAGCTGGACATCGCCCGGATCTCGCCGCTCGATGGGTCCATTATGACGATGTCACCGCCGTCGGCGTGCATCCGCACCACGGCATCGGCAAGAGTGCGCTCGGCGATCTCCTGGAGCTCCTGATTGATCGTCAGCACCACATCGTCGCCCGGCCTGGGAGCGACGGCGGTGTCCAGCGGCGCGTCGAAGTGCGTGCCGCGGGCGCTGCGGACGAGCGTCGCGTGGCCGGCGCGCCCGCGAAGCAGGCTGTCGAGCACCAGCTCGATCCCCTCCAGAGGGGTGCCGTCCGCGCTCAGCCGACCGATCACGCGACGGGTGGCATCGCGGCTGGTGTACGAGCGATCGATCGCCGGCTCCGGGTATACGCCCTGGAGGGCCGTGAGCCGCGCGGCATCCCCAGGCAGAAAGTGTCCCGGAAGAGCCAGCCACGATCGGGTGCTGTCGGTGGCGGTCCGGATGAGAGAGCGAGACACGCGCAGGCCGGCGAGCGCTCGCGCGGCCGCGCGCCGGTCGCGGAGCTCCTTCGGCGCGATGCTGATGCGCAGGTATTCGTGGCTCTCGGCGAGCGGATGACCGGCCGCGTCGAAGATGCTTCCCCGGGGCGCCGGTACCGCCGCATCGGCGAAGTGCTGGCGTTGCGCCTTCTCCGCCCAGCGGTGGCGTTGCCAGAGCTGGAGCTGCGCCGCCTTACCCACGAGGGCGACGACGAAGACGATCAGCAGCGCGTGGATGAGGACGAGGCGGTGGGGGCGTGGCATCTACTACGGAGAGCTCGTGCGCGGAAGAATGACGACCTGCGAGTCCTTCGGAACGTGCATGTCGAGACGTCTCTCGACGATCGGAGCCAGCGTCGCGCGGCTGGATGCATCGCGAATGTCGGCCTCGAGCTTGGCGCGCTGCGCGGTGAGCTGCTGGCGCTGTTGCTCGAGCGCGCGCACCACGTTCGCCTGCCGGATGCCCGCCGTCCTCCGCCAGATGACGCCTGCAGCGACCAGAACGAAACCAAGCAGCGCCAGCGCGAGCAGCGTTCGCCCGCGCGGCGCTACGCGGCGCGACGCCACGCCCGCAGGCGCGCGCTGCGCGCACGGGGGTTGCTTGCACTCTCGTGGTCGGACGCCGTCACCGAGCGGCGTGTCAGGGTCTCGCCCAGAGGATGGCCCCGGCAGCTGCACTGGGGCTGGCGTGGCGGGCAGACGCAGCTCGCGCTCCAGTCGCGAAAGGCATGCTTCACCGCCCTGTCTTCGCCGGAGTGATAGGCGATCACGACCAGAACTCCGAGCGGCTCCAAGCGCTCCCGCAGAACCGGCAGAGCGCGATCGAGACTGGCGAGCTCGTCGTTCACCTCGATCCGGACAGCCTGAAACAGACGGGCGAAGTCGGATGGCCCGCTCCGGGCCCCGAGCGCGCCCCGGATCGCCTTGACGAAATCGTCACTGGTGGAGAATGGCGTGGAGACGCGCCGCCGGCCGATCTCACGCGCGAGCCGCGAGGCCCGCGGCTCGTCCGCGTACTCCCGGAAGATGCGGATGAGATCGTGCTCCGGAGCTCCATTGAGGAACTCGGCCCCGGTGACGCCGCGTTCCGGGTTCATCCGCATGTCGAGCGGGGCCCCTTCGCGAAAGGAGAAACCGCGAGCCGGATCGTCGATCTGATGCGAGGACACGCCGAGGTCCAGGAGAATGCCGTCAAAGCGAGAGGCTGCGATCGTGGGAATCTGCTCGATATCGGCGAAGTTCCCGAACACGGCGCGAAAGCAGCCGGTGGCACGATACGCGTCGAGCCGCGCGCGCGCTTCGGCAATGGCTTGCGGGTCACGGTCCAGAGCGGTTACCATCGCGCCGTGCTCGAGGAGGGCCAGAGTGTGGCCTCCGCCCCCCAGCGTGCCGTCCAGAACGCGACGGGCGCCGCGAAGAAAGGAAAGCACCTCCTGCGCCAGCACCGGTGTATGGTAGGCGCTTCCCCAGTCTCGTTCGGCCGACGGAGGAATTTCAGGGGCCGTCATTCTGGACATCCCTCGCGCCGACTACCGAGGACCGGTACCAGGCTCCGACCTTCTTGCTCGCTCCTTCGATGACCGCTGACGTGCCCAAGAAGCTGCTCCTCATCCTCCATGGCGCGAGAGCCGAGCAGCCGGCGATCCGTCACATGGTGGAATGGGTGCGGGCGAAAGGGCACGAGGTCGATCCGCGCGTGACCTGGGAGCCCGGTGATGCCGCGCGCTTCGCCCGCGACGCGGTTCGGCTCCGAGCGGACGTCGCGATCGCGGTGGGAGGCGACGGTACCATCAACGAAGTGCTGAACGGGCTGGACGGCTCGAAGGTGGCGCTCGGGATCATTCCCCTGGGCACCGCCAACGACTTCGCGCGACAGGTCGGTATTCCCGACGATCCCGATCATGCCATGGATGTTATCCTGCAACGCAAGCCCGTGCGGATCGACACCGCATCGCTCAACGGCCGGCGCTTTCTCAATGTCTCCACCGGCGGCGTGGGGGCGGAGGCGACCGCCGAGACGCCGCCAGAAGCGAAGGAGCAGCTCGGGCCACTCGCCTACGCGCTCACCGGGGTGCGCAAGCTGGCCGATCTGCAGCCGACGCGCGCCCGGTTCACGGGCACCGGGTTCGAGCTGGAGAGCGAGTTCCTCATCTTCGGCGTGGGGAACGCCCGGGTCACCGGCGGAGGTACAGTCATCGCTCCGCGCGCCAGCCTCACCGACGGCCTGCTCGACATCTGCATCGTGGAATCGATGCCCCTTGCGCGGCTCTCGCGGGTGCTCCTCAAGCTCCGGCGCGGTGATCACGTCGGCGAGGAGGGGGTGCACTACGCGCAGCTGCCGGCGCTCGATATCGAGACCGAGCACCCGGTGTCCGTCAACGTCGATGGCGAGAGCCTGGAGAGCGCGAAGCTCTCTTACCGGTCGCGGCCCAGAGATCTCCTCGTCCATGTCGCCCGTCTACCGGAGAGGCGGCAGGGCAAACGACAAGACGCCCGCCCCTGAGGGCGAGCGTCCGGGTCGAGCCGAGCGAGTCAGCCGCGCATCGCGGCTGTTACTTGCAGAACGCTTTCGTCTGCTGCTGGACGTAGGCCCCGTACTGTGTGGCGCCGGCGATGAGCTGGGCGGCGAGGTTCTTGTCGGCCATGGCGGCCTGCGGAGCGTTGATCTGCACCGTGGTGAACAACGCATCCTCCTGTTTCGCCATGTCGCAGCTCTTCGCCTGCTGATTCTCCTTCGCGATCAGCTCGCCGAGCTTGTACGCCGCGACACTCATCAGAAGCTTACTGTTGGGAGACGCCGCCATGCTATCGGCGGCGTTGATCATGCCGAGAGCGTTCTGATAGTCCAGCTTCATCTTCGTCGAGTCCGCGTGCTTCAGGCTCTTGTTGGCGTTGACGAGCAGGATCTGACTGACGTTCTCCTTCGGCTCGCCGTTGGCGAGCGCGAGTTTGAGCGCCGCGCCGGCACTGTCGGGCTGATTGAGGTCCAGAAAGGTGAGCGCCTTGAGGTAGTAGCCGCGCGGCACTTTCGGATCGATGGCGATGGCCTTGTTCAGCTCGGGAAGGACCAGCTGAGTCTGACCGGCCTGGCGGAGCGTGGTTGCGTGAAGCACCCGCATGGCCGCGTTATTGGGATATTTCGACACCCCGCGAGCAGCTGCCTCGGCCGCCTTCTGCGGCTGGCTGTCGGCCGCGTAGGCGGCGGCCAGGCGCGTGAAGAACGTCGTGTCGGTGGCCGCGGTATCCGTCTTGTACAGCTCCTCGCCGGCACCGATTGCCTGCTTGTAGTTCTTGACCGCGAGCAGCAGCAGAAAGCGCAGGCGCAGCAGGTTCGGGTCGCCAGGGTTCTCCTTGATAGCCGCTTCGATGATCGGAATAGCCAACTGGGGATTTCCTGCGCCCGCGATCTTCTCGACGACCCGCTGCTGGAGGTTGACGTTGGCCGGGTCGAGCGAGAGCAGCCGGGTGTACACGGCGATGGACGAATCCGTCTTCTTCGCGGCGTCCAGCGCGTCGGCAAGGAGCGTCAGGGCGGGACGGCTATTGGGGTCCAGCTTGAGCGCGGCCGAGGTGATGGCGATCACGGTGTCGCTGCTCGCCTTGGAGTTGGCCAGCGCCTGTCCCATACAGATACGTGCCAGTGTCGAGCGTGAGTACGATGCGAGAGCCGAACGCGCGTAGGCGAGCGCGGAATCGTTCTTGTTGGCGGTCACCGCGAGCTCGCACTTTCTCTCGTCGGCGAGCTGGCGGCGCGCGTCGGCCAATGCTTTGGAGAAGGCCGTCGCGAGATCGAGCAGGCGCGCGCCATCCACGGCGGGAAGAGGCTGCACCCAGGCTGCATTCCGCGTGAGAACCATGCGCGATTCGAGATGGAACCCGCCGTCGTCCTTCCGGCTCACTGTGCCGTCGAGGAACTCATCGGCCCGCAGATTGTTCGCCAGAAGGCGATTGGTCACGATGTCGTAGGCGCTGTCCGGCTTGTACCCGGACGCTTCGAGCGTCGCCGCCTGATCGTTCTTCTGGATGACGTACAGCTGCCGGGTCGAGAAGTCCTGGCGAAGCCTGGAGCGCATGGCGTCCGCCGCCTCGCCACCCAATGCCCGGTTGGGAGAGTGCAGGTAGGGGACCATGAAGCGCGGAGCGTCGGCCGGTGGCGGCGCGCTTGTGCGTTGCGCGGAGAGAACGCCGGTGACGGCCGTGCCGGCCAGCAGAAGTGCGGCCATCTTCGTCGCGTGCTGAGTCCGTAACATCACGATGTGTCCTCCCAGAGCGTTGAACATCTGTACCCCGGCATCACCCCTCGGGTCCGCCCCGAACGCCCCGTCGCGCTCGACAGGTGGGCGAAGAGGGACTCGAACCCCCGACATCCTGCGTGTAAGGCAGGCGCTCTAACCAGCTGAGCTATTCGCCCGATCCGACAACCGTCCTGAAACCGACGGCGGTCGGCTCACCGTCGGCCGACCGCTCTCCCCGCACGAACCGCCGCTTGCGGCGGCGCTACCTGAGGATCGCGGTGGGGACGAGCACGCAATACCCCAACACTAGCAGAATGGGGGCCAGCGTCTCTCCTCCTCGGTAAAGATCCGCGTAGCCAGCGACGATCGCCAGCACGGCCAGCGCCCACCAGACAGAGGTACGGGCGAGAGCGGATGCGCGAGCGGGGGCGGCGTCTTCGGACATGGGAGGTGTAGGATAGACCCGCCCCGGAAAGGTGTCAAGCAAAGCGGTGATCGCCACTTACGACGAAGTCAGGCCGGTGGCTCCGACGGCCGGGGGGATGCCGGCGGAGTGGTCGATGACCGTGGAATCCCGGCCAGCAATGCGTCGATCGCGCTGTCTCGTCGCGCACGGTCCACGGCATCGTCGGCCGCGATGAGTGCCAGCATGCGCCGTTTGTCGCGTCGCCGCCGGACGAGGAAGAGCGGGACGACCACGATCGCGGCCAGCATCGCCGCCAGAGATGCGTTTGCGACCAGCGCGAGCGCGCCGTACCGTCGCATCGTGCGCTCTCGCCAACGGATCTCGAAGCCGGCCCGCGTGACTCCGTACGCCGAGCGCAGCGCTTTCTCGAGAGATCCGGTGTCGCGCCAGTAGCGGAAGAACAGCGTGAGTCCGCGCTCGCGATCCATTGCTGCGAGCTCCACCACGGCTCGATAGGAGAGCGCGTAGGCCGCGCCGGCTCGCGAGCTCCCTCCGGCGAAGCCCATGTCCAGCGAGTCCAGCGAGGGAACCCCGTTCACGAGCAGAGAGACACTCGTCGTCAGCAGCTCATCCCGACCCCACTCGCCGGCTGCCATGCTGGCGTAGCCCTCGTCGAACCATCGCGGAGGGAGATCGCCGAGCCATTCGTGTAGCGCCAGGTGAGCAAGCTCGTGGCGGAGAACCTGCACCGGGTCGCCGGCATCAGAGCCGGCTCGCGTCCCTTGCATGACGACACGCGACTCCGACGGGAGGGCGATCGCGGCTCCCCATTCCGGCGCGCCGGGTCCGCTCCACTCCCGGAACCGCGACCGGTCGGGCGCGAGCGCGATCAGCACCCGTTCCCGGGGCCGCGGCAGCCCGGGAAAGCTGTCCGTCCGCTCGGCGTGCACCAGCAGCGCCGACGCCAGCGCCGTATCCGCCGGATAGGCGAGGGTCGTGAAACGTCCGCGATCGAGACGGTGGGGAGCCGACTGGGCGGCGACGGTCAGCGGTGCCGCGGCGAGCGAGACGGCGATGCCGATGCCCAGCACGACGCCGAGCGTGGGCGTCGCTAGGGAGCGGTATGCACGGCGCGCGACGGCGCGCCACCCCGCTCGATGTGGGTCACCATCTCGGCGCAGCGTTTGCCCCATGGATTGAACTTGTTCGCGCTCTCACCATCCCGCCACGTCTGCACAGCCTCCGCCCGCTTTCCGTCGAACCAGAGAGACCGACCCAGCTCGAAGTAGGCTTCGATCAGGTTCGGTCCGAGCGCGATCGTCTTGCGGAAGAAGTTCTCGGCGTCGTCGTACATCTCCCTCTCCAGATACACCAGCCCGAGATAGAAGTGCGCGTAGAGCGTCGCCTTCCGATCGTTATCCATCCGGATGGCCTTCGAGAGATGCTCGATCGCCTCGCCGAAAATACGCTTCTTGAGGCAGATGAATCCGAGGTTGATCCGGGCGAGCGAGTTCGTGGGTTGCTTGACGAGCACCTTCTGGAAGTTGAGCAGGGCGTCATCGTACTTCTCCTGCAGCATCAGCGCCCAGCCGAGCAGCGATTCGGTCTGCGGATCGCCCGGGGCGAGCTCGAGCGCCCGGCCGAGCGCGCGGACCGCTCCTTCATGATCTCCGAGCGAGATGAGATTCCATCCCTTCTCGCGAAACGTCGACGCGTTGAGATGGTCGGCCACGGGAAGGGCCGGCTCGGCGACGAATTGCGGCGCCGGCGGGCTCGCGTGGGTGGGTCGCTGCGTCGCCTTCCATCGCTCCACCAACATTCTGATGTCGTCCCGCATCGCGGCCAGCTGCGCCAGCTGCGATTCGACATCCTTGTAGAGGGCGATGATGTCGGCCTTGATGGACTCTCGCCCGCCGGGCGTCGACGCAGCATCGAGACGCTCGGCGATGGCCGCATAGCGCCGCTGGAGATCAACGAGCGGGTCGCTAGACATCGCTCGTCGCCTCGGCGACGTCATGCAGGGCGAGCCGCTCCGGCGCCGTGAGCAGGGCGCGCGTGTCGAGGAGCATCACCAGCCCTTCGGGACGACGGATGATCGCCCGCAAGTAGCCGGCAGCGAGTCCCCGGAAGAGCGGCGGTGGCGGCGAGAGATCGGCCGGCTGCACCGTCACCACATCGAGCACGGCATCGACGGCCGCCCCGATCCACTCGCTCGCGCCCGGCGATTCGGATGTCTCCTCCAGCGCGAGCACCAGGATTCGTGCCGTCGGCGGCGACGCGATCTCCGGAAGACCGAGTCGCGCGCGCATCGACACCACCGGCAGCACCCGTTGCTGGTGATCGATCACGCCCGTGATCCACGGAGCGGCATTGGGGACAGGTGAGGGCACCGCATGTCGAAGGACGCGCTCGACCACCCGGACATCGGCGGCGAAGAGCGCATCCGCCACGCGAAAGGTGACGATCTGGTGCGGCGCATCTGACATCAGGAGCCCTCCGAAGGATGACAATCGAGACACGCATCGACCAGCGAGCCCGCGTCGAGCACGGCGACGATGTCCCCCTCGCGGGAGATCACCCCGGTAACGAGTTGCGCTTCCGCGCCGCCCAGCGACACCGGTCGGAGCGCGGCGCGGGGGAACGCGATCACGTCCAGCAGCTCATCGACGACGAGCGCGATGCGCCGGTCGCCACGCCGGAGAAGCAGCGCGATGGCCTGAGCTCCACCCGTGTCCCTTCGGTCGATGCCGAGCAGCGTGTGCGGCGAGTACGCCGGAAGGAGCGCCCCACCGAGCGCCACGACACCGAGCATGGGCGCGACGGCGGCCGGGACGGCGTGGGGCCACGCGCACTCCGCCACTTCGTCCACCGCCGTGAGGGCGAGGGCGAAGCGCTCCTCTCCAAGGCGGAAGACGAGAGCCTCCTCCGGACTCTCCTGAACCGGAGGCGGCACCACGGCGGAGGTCACGATGGCGCTCCGGCGACATGAGGCAATGCACGCTCCAGCGCTTCGGCGATGTCGTGTAGCGCGAGCACGTGATCCGCTCCGCCGCCGGCGATGGCCGCCTGCGGCATGCCGAAGACCACCGAACTCTCGCGATCCTGAGCGATGCCCACCCCGCCGGCGTCATGCAGTGCGCGCAGTCCGGCGGCGCCGTCGCGACCCATTCCGGTCAGCACGACACCGACGGCCGCCGAGCCGTAGCACGCCGCGACGCTGCGAAAGAGCAGATCCGCGGCCGGACGCACTCCCCACAGCGGCGTCGCCTCATCCAACGCGATTCGCGGCTCAGACGCGTCCACCCTCACACGCATGTGCTTACCTCCCGGGGCGACGTAGACCCGGCCAGCCAGCACGGGCTCCGCGTCCTCGGCCTCGCGAACCGGGAGGGCGCATCGTTGATCGAGCCGCTCGGCCAGACTCCGGGTGAAGCCCGCCGGCATGTGCTGCACGACGAGGATGGCCGCGTCCATCGTTGCCCGAAACTGGGGAATCAGAGTGGCCAGCGCGCGTGGCCCGCCTGTCGATGCGGCGATGGCCACGACTCGCCGCGCCGCGCCCCGAATTGCCCTCGCTCGCGGCCCAATGCGCCTCACCTCTCCGGACCGAGCCGGCATGTCCACACCTTGCAGATTCACCAGTGCCGTTGCGCGAAGGGATTCGATCAGCCGGTCGCGAACGACTCCGAGATCGAGGCTGATGGCCCCCGAGGGCTTCCGGATGAAATCGACAGCGCCCAGCTCGAGCGCCCGCACCACCAGGTCGTCTCCCTGGCCGGCGATCGCGGCGCTGAGCACGAGCACCGGACGCGGCGCCTCCTGCATGATGCGCCGGAGCGCGCCGAGTCCATCGAGCTCCGGCATCTCGATGTCCATGATCACGATGTCTGGCTCGAGCTCCTGGACCTTCTTGAGAGCATCGAGCCCGTTGCGCGCGGTCCCGACGACACGGAACTCGTCGGTGGACTCCACCAGCTCCGAGACGAGCTTGCGCATGAACGCGCTGTCGTCGACAACCAGCGCGGTGCGCGCTCTAGAGCTCGACATCGCCCCTCACCAGTGATCGCACAGTGATCCGCCCATCGGCGATACGAAAGACGACAGTCCGCCCGTGAGCGCCGCCGACGTCCTCCGCGATGATCGGGAGACCGGCCGCTGCCAGCGCCTGCCGGCTCGCCTGGACGTTGCGGTCCCCGATCTGCAGCCCGGCTGTCGCCATCCCCGGGAACATGCTGGCACCGCCCGCCAGGCGCGCCGTGATGCGGGCGGAGTGAGCCCCCGCCGCCCGCATGCGCTCGAGCAGCAGCGGCACGGCGGTGGCCGGGAACTTCGCGCGATTGTCCCGGTCCTGCGACAAGCGCTCCGTCGGCAGGAGCACGTGCGCAAGACCACCGACCCGCGCGACCGGCTCGTAGAGCATGATCGCCACACACGAGCCCAGCCCGATTGTGGAGATCGTGGCTTCCCGGCAGGCGACGGCGGCGTCGGCCACCCTGACGACGATCTCGGTCATGGGAGGGGTCGGCGAAAAATGCGCTGGCGCGCATTGACGGTGGTGAAACAGCCGCGCGACGCCCCGAGCAACGTCTCGACCTTGCCGAGCACGAGAAATCCACCCGGACGAAGCGTATCGTAGAACCGCTCGAACAGACGCTCCTGCGTCTCACGATCGAAGTAGATGATGACGTTGCGGCAGACGATGAGGTCGAGCGTCGATGCCGGCGGCGAAGAGGTGAGCAGGTCGTGCCGCTCGAATCGGACGAGCGATCTCACCTCGGCATCGACGGTCGAAGGGAATTCCGGAGTGAAGTACCGGTCGCGCATCTCCATGGGCGTATCGGCGAATGCGAGCTCGGGATATTCCGCTCGTCGTGCGGCATCGAGGCTGGTGCGATCGATGTCGGTGCCCAGAACCGCGACGCGGGACGCGCGGTCAGCTGCGCCTGTCGCCGCGGCGTGCTGGTGGAAGAGGATGGCGAGGGAATAGGGCTCCTCTCCCGCGGCACAGCCGGCGCTCCAGACGTTGATACACCCGTCGCCGCCCCAGAGCGCCGGAATCACGTCGGCGGCGATCGCCTGGAAGGTCTCCCAGTTGCGGAAGAACTTGCTGACGTTGATGGTGAGGGCGTCGAGCAGAAGGTCGTACTCGCGCGTGTCCGAATCGAGCACGGCGGCGTACGCCGCGTAGCTGTGCACGGCGCGGGCACGCATCCGCACGGCGATTCGCCGTCGCAGACACTTGTCCTTGTAGCTCGCACAGCCGAAGCCGCGCTCGCGCGTGATCTTCTCCGTGAGTGCCTCGAACTCGCGGTCCAGCCCGGCGGCAGACATCACACTGTGGTCTTGATCAGGTCGAGGCTGGCGCGGATCTCTTCGCTGGTCGGGTCGAGCGCGAGCCCGCGCTCCCACGCCGACACCGCCTCCTGCCGCTCCTGACGCCGGTAGTGAATAGTCCCGAGCCGGTGGTAGACGCCAGCGCCGAGTCCGGGAGCCAGCTTGACGGCGCGCTGATACGCGTCGAGAGCGTCGTCGCTGCGGCCGATCTGGTAGTAGCCGTCGCCGGCATTCCGATGGAGCTGCGGGAGCTCGCTGTCTTCCTTCAATCCCTCCTCGGCGGCAACCATTGCCGCCTGGTGGTGGCCGCGCCGCTCCTCGACGACCGCCAGCATGTTGCGAAGCGGCGCCGAGCGCGGATGCGCCTCGATACCCTGGCGCACCAGCACGAACGCGCGCTCGACATCGCCGGCAAAGGCGGCCGCCAGAGCCGCATAGTGGAACCATACCGGCGATGGCCCGCGCGGCCCCGCCAGCGACCGGGCGGTCTGCAGCGCCGAATCCGACCCATCGACGTCCCCGAGCTTGAGCCGGAGGATGCCGAGCGAGAGCTGGATCCGGGCGTCCGCGCTCCCGCCCCTCCGAACCGCCTCCTCGAGCACCGAGCGCGCGGCCTCGTTGCGTCCCAGCCGTTCGAGCGCATACGCGAGATTGTGGAGCGTGGCCGGCGACGCGTTGGACGCCGCGCTCGCGCTCTCGAAAAGTCGCGCCGCCTCGGCCCACTTCCCTTCCCGCAGATGCACCAGGCCGGTGTAGAACTTCGCCCCCTCGTGCTGCGGGCGCAGCTCGGCCACACGTCGGAACTCGCGCGCGGCCTCGTCGAGCATCCCCGAGCGATAGAAGGCGATCCCGAGATTCTGATGCTCCTCGAGACGAGCCTCGAGACCCCCATCGGCCGACGGCTCCGAGCGTCCGACGCGATGAAGGAATCCGGCCGTCGCCAATCCGTAGAGCCCCTTGCCTGCCTCGAACTCACCGAGACCAGACTCCTCGATCAGCGCCGCGACATCCCGCCGCCCGTCGATGAGGGGCAGGAGTCTCTGCTGCTCCTTCGTGAACTGGGCGTCGCTCGCCCCGAGACGCGCTCGGTCCACGTCGAAGATGATGTCGAACGACGGGACTTTCTTCTCGATCAAACTCCATTCGTCCACCCGACGCGCCCCTTCGAGGAGCAACGATTCGGGGTTGATCGAGACCCGGAAGCCTCCGCTGTCCGGCACGACGTCGGTGTCGAAGCTGAAAGTGCCGTGAGTCCAGCGGAACAGATAATAGACGGCCTCCTCGATCTGGAGCTGGATGTAGGAGTTCAGGACGCTCAGCGAGAGCGCCCCCAGATCGACCAGCAGCTCACCGATGCGCTTGTCGCGCTGCTTTGCCTGCGCCTTCACGGCGGCCTCGAGCTGATCCTGCGTGATGATCCCGTTCTTGAGCAGGATGTCGCCCAGCCGATCGCGACGGTTGACGATCGACGCGTAGACGATCCGACCGCGATCGAAGTAGACATGACCGAACTCGTTGCGATCGGTCACGCTCAGGCATCCCGTCTTCTGGCCCAGCGTCAGCAGCTGGAGGACGTCCGGGAGGCTCGCCTCCTTGAGGCTACCTTTGATGGCCATCAGCGAAGATCCTCGATGGCGCGGCCAGACAGATCGGGCCAATCCCACAGCACCTTTTCCGCGTCCATGAAGAAGGGATCGACCACTCCGGTGGCGGTGGCGCGAAGTGCGCCAGGGCTCGGCCTGACCCCTTCGAGCTCGTGCCGCGCCAGGGCGAGCGACGCGGGAACGCTCTCGCGCGCGGCTGCCTGCACCACCCGACCCACTTCGGCCACGAGCTCACGCATGTCGGCGACCGGACGGCCCGCCAGGTATTCGATCAGCTCCGGGGTGGGCACTCCGCCCGTCGCCGTCAGTGCCCGTCGCACCAGCCGCTGGCGAAGCGCGCGATCAGGCGGCTGAATCTCGACCACCAGTCCGCCTTCGAAGCGCGAGCGCAGCCGCGCGTCCACGCCCGAGAGCTCGCGCGGCGGGCAGTCGCTCACCAGCACGATCTGGCGGCCGTTCGAGTGGAGCGTATTGAAGAGGTGGAAGAGCTCCTGTTGCGAGCGCTCCTTGCCTCCCATCACGTGGATGTCGTCCAGCACCAGAGCGTCCACACCGCGATAGCGAGCGTGCCACGCTTCGACGGTGCCGCTCTGCAGGGCGTCGATGAGCTCGTCAACGAACTCCGGCGTGCTCAGGCAGGCGACTCCCCCGCCGCCACGTCGCGCCGCGAGCGAGTTCGCGACCGCGTGAGCGAGGTGCGTCTTCCCCACGCCGGCCGGTCCATGAATGAGGAGCGGGTTGTAGCGCGTACCCGGTGACTCGGCAACGGCGTCCGCGGCGCGCACGGCCATCTGGTTGGATGCGCTCACCTCGAACGACGCGCGCGTCAGCTCAGGCGCCGGACCAGGAGGCGGAGGGGCGTGGCGCATCCGAGTCGCAATCTGCTCCGCTTCCGCGATGCGTTCGGGATCGCGGAACGGATCGGAGCGCGCCAGGGGCCCCTCCACCGACTCGCCCAGGCGCTGCAGCGCCGCGATACCCTGTTCGTACTTCTGGAGCAGCGCCTCGATGTCCACCTCGCCCGGGTCCTCGAGCGCCCGCTCGAGCATGCTCGTGCCGTAACCCAGCTCGTGCCAGTAGGTGATGGATTCCGTCAGCCTGGTGCGCCAGGCGTCGAGATGGGGCGCGACGGCGCTCTGCAACCCGAAGACGAAGCTGTGGAACTCGCCATTCTCCTCCGGCGCGGCCGAGGTGCCGTCGGCGCTCGGCGCGCGACCCGGAAACGTCCGCTGAGCCACGCTGCGCTCGCCGAGCAGCGCCCGCACGGAGCCCGGCGTCACTTCACCCTGTCCGAGCGCCTGATGAGCGGCGAGCCGGTTCAACGCTCCCTGCAGCTCCCGCACGTTGGTGAAGTCGATTCCCGCCAGCTCCTCGACGACCGGGGCACTCAGCTTCAGCCCGCGCTCCTCGCACTGGCGGCGCGCGATCGCGACTCGCGTCTCGTAATCCGGCACGCCGATGTCGACGATCAGGCCGCCCGAGAGGCGGGTGATCAGCCGCTCGTCCAGATCGGCGATCTCAGCCGGTGGGCGATCGCTGGTGAGGACGATCTGCCGTCCCGCCTGCTGCATCACGTTGAAGAGCCGAAGCATCTCCGCCTGCGTCTCGGTCCGGCCGGCGATGAACTGCACGTCGTCGAGCAGCAGCAGGTCGAGCCGGTTGTAGTGCTCCTTGAAGCGGTCCATCTGTCCGGTCGCGATCGCCCCGTGCAGCTCCTCGATCAATTCCTCGAGCGAGCCGAGGAGCACCGTGAGACCGGGCTGCAATTGCGTCGCCAGGTTCCCGATCGCCCCGAGGAGATGTGTCTTGCCGAGACCCGATCCCCCGTAGAGAAACAGCGGGTTGTAGCTCGTCCCCGGCGACTCGGCGACGGCATGCGCTGCCGCGACGGCGAGCTGGTTCGCGGAGCCGACGACGAAGTTCTCGAAGCGAAAGCGGCTGTCGAGCGGCACGTCAGCGGCTCCCGGCGCTGGCCGGCGCGCTCAGTCGCTTGAGCACCAGCTCGGAGATGCCGCGAAGCGTCTCGAAGACACCGCTGCCGTGAAGAGCGTCGGCCGGGAACGAGGGAATGCCGCGAAAATTCAGCGCCTCGTCGAGCTCCGCGACGCTCAGCACCAGCTCTCGCGGAAGATCTCTCTTGTTGTATTGCAGAACCATCGGCATGGCCCGGGCGTCCACTCCCTGCTCACCGAGATTGGCGTGGAGATCCTGCATGCTCTCGATGTCCTCCTCGACCTGACGTGTCTGACTGTCGGCCACGAACACCACTCCGTCCGCACCCTGCAGCACGAGCTTTCTCGTCGCCTGGTAGTAAACCTGCCCGGGCACGGTGTAGAGCTGAAACTTCGTCGTGAACCCGGAGATCGTGCCCAGGTCGAGAGGCAGGAAATCGAAGAACAGGGTGCGGTCGGTCTGCGTCGCGAGCGACACCATCTTTCCGCGGCGCCCCTCGGGAAGCTGGCCGTAGATGTAGTGCAGATTCGTCGTCTTGCCCGAGCGTCCGGGACCGTAGTAGACGATCTTGCAGGTGATCTCGCGGGTGGCGTAGTTGACGAGGGACACGTGGTCAGGACGAGGGGTAAGGCGGGCGCGAGGCCGGCGCGCGGCCGAGGACGAGCGAGAGATGGTCTGTCAGGTCCTGCTCCAGCTGCACATCGGAGAGCGGCGCACGAGGGGCCGGGCGCGCCGCCACGATGGCGGCGGTCAGGCGCCGAAAGTAGAGCTGGACCAGACCGAGCGACGTCATGACGTCGAACACGGTGAGAAAGAGATAGGACGCGCCCGGCGGAGACACTTCGGCCATGAACACCTCGCGACTCGCTCCCGCGAAGTGGAGTCCCCGAAACGGCGCTCCGTCCAGCTCCTTCCCGAGCTCCGCCGAGGTGGCGTGGATCGCCGCCGCGAGCGCGCTCGCGCCCATGATGTCCACGCGCCGCGTAAACCCGAACTGACCGAGCACCTGCCCGGTCGGATGCAGCAGCAGCGCGTAGATGACACGCGCGTCCTCGACGAAGCGCCTGAGCGGAGCGTCCACCCACCCCACATCGGGCGCCGCGATCATGGCAGGAGCGGGATGACGCGCATCATCGTGGACCGGAGCAGGCCGATGTTGGCGCGGGTATCGGCGAGCACGACCACGACCAGATCGTCGCGGCCGATAGCGCAGATGTGCCCTCCCTCGGCTTCCAGTCGGAGCAGCTGCACACTGCCCAGCCCGGCGGCCGCGGCGGACAGGCGGGCCTTCCGGTAGAGCGACGCCGCGAGCGCCGAGATGGCGTCGCCTTCCACGCCGTACTGCATCTGCGATGCGATGATGAGGCCATCAGCTTCGCCCGCCACCAACGCACCCATGACGCCGCGCTGGCGGCTGAGTGGGAGCAGGACGGCGTCATAGGGAAGCGTCGCCGGGTTGGTCATCGGTCCTCCGCGAGCCATCGGTCGGCGCGATCGACGCATCGCTCCAGCATCCGCCGGAGATAGCCCAGCGGCTCCGATCGCTGCGCTGCCACCAGGAGCAGGTGCCGCGTGTGAACGGGAGCCATGGCGACGGTCGCGACCTCGGTCTCGAACACGACGCAGCTCCAGGCCCCGAGACCGAGGTGCTGCACCGCTCTCTGCGCTTCTTCGGGGACGCCGCTCAGCTCGGCGCCGATCTCGGCCGCGACATCATGACCGTCCTCGGTGAGATACGCGCCCGCGACCACCAGTCCGGTGCCATCGACGAGGAGAGCCGTCCGCTCGCCATCGCCGAGGATCGGTGCGAACAGTTGCCTGGCCGACTCGGCGACACTGAGGACGGGGGCGGGCTGGGTAACGCCAGCGCCGTTGCCGGCCTCGACGCCCTGAGCGCTCCCGGCGCCGTTGCCCGTGCCATTGCCGCCACCGTTCTGGTGGCGCTGGTTTCGCACCGCGGCCAGCGCTCGCGCGGCGCTCTCATCGCTCGGATCCAGAGCGACCGCGTCCTCGAGAAGGCGCTGCGCTTCGTCGAGGCGGCCCTGCCGAAAGCGCACGAAGCCCATCCCCTTGCGAGGTCCCGAGCGCGCCGGACCGAGCTGTCGCGCCATCTCCCATTCCTCGAACGCGCGGTCGAGCTCGCCAAGATCGGCGTGGATGCGCGCCAGAAGCTCGTGCGCAGCGGCGAGGTGCGGATGGCGGTCCAGTCCGCGGAGCGCAACCTTCCGGGCGACTTCGAGCTCCAGATTCTGGCGCAGCTGCTCCGCGAGCGCGAGAAAGACGAGACTCGAGGGGTCCCGTGCCAGCTCATTGCTCAGACGGGCGATCTGGTCAGACATGTGCGTGCTCCTCCAACTTCTGATGCAGCGCCGTGGCCGCGTCGAGCGCGCTTCTCATCTGCGCTTCGTCCCCGGCATTCGGCGTCATGCGAAGGTAGTGTCCCCAATGGTCGATCGCTTCCTCGAGGGCGCCGCGCGACGCAGCGGTGAAACCGAGCTCGCGGACGGCCGCGGCGTTCCCCGAATCCAGACGGAGCGCGGTGCGCAGCTCCTGCGCCGCCTCCTCGTGTCTCGCCAGCCGGCCGAGCAACCGACCCAGGGCCATGCGCGCGTCCGCATGCTCGGGCGCCTCGGCCACCGCCAGCCGCGCGGCCCCGAGCGCCTTCTCGAGCTCCTCGGGCGCCGGCGCACTTTCGATTCTGACGCGGGGAGCGCTCACCGCGCGGTACGATCCCGACCCGTTCGTCGGCACCGTGACCGTCACCACGCCGGTGGTCGCCAGCCCGTACATCACCTTCGCGACATCGAAGTCACTGCGCGCGAGACTGGCCGCGATCTGCCGGAGGTCGCGCGCTCCGTCGATTTCTGCCAGGACCGCCCACTCGCCGGGCAGGAGATCGAGCGACGACGCATGATCGCCGTCGGCCGGCGCCAGAGCGGGAATCGCCGCGAGACTGGGGATCACTCCTTCCATGTGTGACCACTCGTCGATCCGGCGGGCGCCTTCCATCAGCAGCGAGTCGGTGGCGATGCGGATGTTCGCTTCGGATGGCACGCTCAGCTCCTCCGACTCGTCGAACACGAAGTAGCCATCCTGCCACCCCATGAGATCGAACACGACCTCCTCGATGAGGAAGCGAACCTGTCGCTCCAGCGGTCGGCGGCCGATGACGCCCATGCTCACCAGCACGTCGCCGAGCCGGAGCGTGCCACCGCCTGACATCTGAACCGTCCGCGCGCCCTCGATGTCCTTCTCTGTCACCTTGCCGGCCCGACGGAGCTGATCGGCCAGCGGGTACGGCTCGTTCCGGCGCGCGGCGTGGACCACCGCGCCGCGCTCGAAGTAGACCGAGCCACCCTGGTCGCGAAGCGCCGAGGTCACGGACAGCACACCGCTCTTTCGGCTGAGATCGAGCAGCTGGAAGACATCGTGGATGCCGAGCTCCCTGAGGGGCCCTTCAATCGACATCTCAGGGCCCCCGCGGCCGGAAGCCGCGCAGCATCATGGTCGCGGCGCGAGCGCCCCGCCGCGCCTTCTCGGCAGCATCGGTCGCCGGCGCGAGCTCGACGACACGATTCCAGCGCTCGATCGCCTCGAGGTAATGGCGCCGGCCCGCCAGCAGCACGGCTTCCAGATGCAGTGCCGGCGGATGATCGGGATCGAGGTGACGCACGCGCTCGAGAGCACGCGCCGTATCCTCGGGCCGCTGGAGTTCGAGCAGTGTCCCGGCGAGGGTCACCAGCCCATCGATGTGAGACGGATCCCGCGTCAGCAGCTTCACCAGCGGCTCCAGAGCCTCTCTCAAATTGCCCATCTGCCGGCGAACCGAGGCCAGCTCCAGCGTGGCGTCGACATACGTCGGCACCGCCTCGAGCGCAGCGACAAGCTGGCGCTCGGCATCGGCGAACGCACCACTGCGCGCGAGCGCGCGCGCCATCTGGTGGCGCACCACCGCCAGATCAGGATCGATTCCGAGCGCCGCACCATAGGCGGCGATGGCCGCGACATCATCGCCGAGCTGAAACGCCAGATCGCCAAGCTGGTGGTGAACGTCCGGGCGGAGCGGCGTCGCCTCGCGCGCCTGATCCAGAAGCGCGCGTGCGCCCTTCCCGTCGCCGGAGTCGCGCCGCACCGTCGCGACGAGCAGCAGGATGTCGACACCTGCCCCCGGCGAGAGCAACGCCTCGGCGAGCGGCCGAGCGTCGGTCGGCCGGCCGAGCAGAAGGAGCGACCGCGCCTCGCCCGCCTGGGCACGCGGCGAGTCCGGTCGCAACGCGACCGCCTGTCGATAGCGCTCCAGCGCCTCTCCGTGCAATCCTTGCCGCGTGAACACGTCGCCGAGCAATGTGAGCGCGTCGGCCTGATCGGCCCCCCGACCCATGGCTCGACCGATCTCGGCGGCAGCTCTGTCCAGCAGCCCGGCGGCGACATGCTCGCACGCCAGAGCCAATGGATCATCCGCCAATGTCGCGACCGGGGTCGATGGAGCCTCTGTCTCCGGGTCGGGATCGGTGACCGCGACGAGCTCCGCGAACAGCGCATCGAGCCGTGCCGGCTCGAAGGTGAAAGCTTCGACGCCTCCATCGACCCGCTGCGATTCCCCCAGCTCCGGAGCGATGTCCAGCCCTCCCCCCGAGCCGTCGTGCTGCATCTCGAGTGCGAGCTGAAATTTCTGCGGTACGTAGTAGGGATCGAGCTCCAGGGCGCGCCGGGTCGCGCGGAGAGCGCCCTCGTAGTCACCGAGGTTGGCGAGCGCGAAACCGAGATTGTAGTGGGCCTCGGCGAACGCCGGGCGAGCGTGGATCGCCGAGCCGAAGGCGTTCCGGGCATCGTCGAACCGTTTCTGGTCCGCCAGAACGAGACCGATCCCGTTCCAGGCAACGGGATGATCGGGCGCCACCGCCAGCGCCCGGCGATATGCCTCGAGACTGGCCTGCGGTGATCGCAGACGGAAGAGAAGGAGAGCCTGATTGAGCAGCGCCTTCACGAAATCGGGGCGGCGCACGACGACCTCGTCGAATGCCGCCAGCGCAGCACGGGAATCGCCCGCGTGGTGGAGCGCCACCCCGAGATTGTTGCGAGCGACGGCGTGATCCGGGTCGAGCGCCAGCGCGCTCCGGTAGCTCGCCGCCGCGTCCTCGTGCAGCCCGCTCTGGTGCTGGGCAACCCCGCGCTCGCAGTGCAGCGACGCGGTCGGCGCACCCAGCTCCAGCGCCCGATCGTAGAGACCGAGCGCGTCACGAGCATTTCCCGACAGGAGGTGCGCCTCGGCCATCGCCCGCGTCACCATCGCCTCATCGGCACCCCGGTCGAGCGCGATGCGGTATTCGCGCAGTGCTTCGGCGTAGTAGAACTTCGCCCGGAACGCGACGCCGAGACTGAGGTGGGCCAGACGGGCGGCCTCGGGCTGATCCGGCGGCCGCTGCTCGCGACGCGCCTGGCGCTCAGGCAGCAGCTCCTGATAGCGCGCCGGGTTGTACTGATCCAGGGACAGATTCGCCTGCGCCCGCGCCAGCGACGGATTCAGCTGGACGGCCCGCCGCGTCGAGCGCCGAGCATCCTCGGGGCGCCCCATGTCCCCGTACACGAAGCCGATCAGATAATGCGCGTCCGGACTATCGGGCTCGGCGGCGATCGAGCGATCCAGCGCCGCCACCGCGTGATCGTTGAGGCCGAGGTTATAGAGTACCTCCCCGAGATGGCGGTTGATGACCGCGTCATCCGGATCACGGGTCAGTGCCTGCTCCAGCCAACCCCGCGCCGCCGGCAGATTGCCCCGCGCTTTCTCGGCCAGACCCAGCTGCACGATGGCGTCACGATCGCCGGGGTGATGCGCGAGCAGAGCCGTGAACTCCTCCACCGCTTCCCGCGAATCGCCGAGCGCCGCGTAGGTCCGCGCCAGCTCCCATCGGGCGTGGCGGTCGGCGGGATCGACGCGCAGCCGCTCGGTGAGCGCACCGACCCGACCAACATAGAAATCGGAGCTGAAGCAGGCGATCTCCAGGTTGCGCTGAGCCACCTGCATCTTCGGATCGAGCTCGAGCGCGCGGGAGAAAGCCGTGAACGCCTCCTCGACCAACCCCTTCTGGTGGTAGAGCACCCCGAGGTTGTTGTGAGCTCCCGCGTCCGACGGATCGATGCGCCGCACGTACGATCGCAGGATGTCGCGTTCCCGATCGGATGCCAGCGCGATCCCCATCTCTCAGGCCCCGCCGACGGCGCGCAGAATGAGCTGGAGCGATGCGTCGTCAGGGAGCATCAGGAAGATCCCGCGGAGCCGCTCCTCGCGGTCGTCGAGGAGAAACTCCGTCTCGACGGCGACCACGCGATCCCGGTCGGTCGCGAATTGCACGTAGACCGAGGTGAGGATGGCGGCGGCCATGTCCATCGCCAGACTGGGAGGCGAGGGAAGAAGCATGAGGCCGAGAAAATCGCTGAGCGCGTTGAGATAGGCGCCACTGAGGATGTTGCCGGCTTCCTTGATCGCCGACTGCTCCAGCTCCCCGAAACCCGTCGATGGTTCCGGATGATGTCGCAGCATCATGGTGGCCAGTTTCTCCGCCGTCGCCTGCGGAAAGAGCAGCATCGTCCGTCCGGTCAGGTCGCCCATCATCTGCATGAGAACCGCGGCCATCGGCGCCTCGCTGTCGCCCATCCCGGCCACCACATCGTCCAGCCGTGCGATCGTGATCGTCGGCACGCTGATCATGATGCGGCTGCCGGTCATCTGCGACAGGGCAGTCGCGGCGTGGCCCGCACCCATGTTGGCCACCTCGCGCAGCGCGTCCAGTTGCCCGCTCTTGAGCGCACGAAGATCCGTCATGCGCGGTGTGCCAGGAGGCTCACGACGTCCACGATCAGCGCCGGCGCTCCATCCCCGAGAATTGTAGCGCCCGAGAAGATGGGAGCGCCGCCACGCGCCGCGTCGAACGGCTTCACCACGACGTCCTGTTGACCCACGAGCTCATCCACGACGAGACCGGCCCGGTGACCCCCGTGCTCGATGACGAGCACCGTGCTCGCCTGACGGGAGGCGGCCGGCAGGCCGACCGCCTCGCGCAGCCGCATCAGGGGGAGCACATCGTCCCGGAGCAGCATCACCTCGCGTCCCGTCACCCGCTTCACCGCGGCCGGGTCGAGCTGCACCGTCTCGCACACGTGCGACATCGGAAGCAGATAGGTCTCACCGGCCACCCGGGCAAGCAGAGCGCGAACGATCGCCAGTGTGGGCGGCAGCCGGAGCGTCACCGTCGTTCCGCGCCCCTTCTCCGACTGCATGTGGACGCTTCCACCGAGTGCCCGGACGCGGCTAAGGACGACGTCCACGCCCACGCCGCGCCCCGACAGCTCGGTCACCACATCCGCTGTCGAGAAACCGGGATGGGCGATGACGCGCAGGAGCTCCTCGTCGGACAGCTCCGCCGCTGACGCCTCGACCAGCCCCCGCTCGCGGGCCGTCGCCAGCACGCGCTCGCGGTCTACTCCTCGCCCGTCATCGCTGACGCGAATCGTGACCGCCGATCGCTCACGGATCGCTGTCAGGCGGAGCCGTCCCACCGGCGGCTTCCCGGACTCGGCGCGAGCGGCGGGCGTCTCCATACCGTGATCCACGGCATTGCGCAGCAGGTGCACGATCGGCTCCCCGATCTCATCCAGCATGGCGCGGTCCAGCTCGATCTCCCCTCCTTCCACCTCGAGCACCACGTCCTTGCCGGCGGAGCGCGCGGCATCCCGGACGACGCGCGGGAAGCGATCGAACACCCGCGACACGGGGACCATGCGCGACTGCAGCATCTCGGTCTGGAGCTGCGTGATCAGCCGGCCCGTCTGCTCCATGCTCTCCTCGAGCGCGGTATCCACTCGCCCGCGCGACAGCTGTACCGCGCGATCTCGCGCGATCACCAGCTCCCCGACGAGGTTCATCAGACTGTCCAACCGCCGGCTGTCGATTCGTACTTCGCGGCGTCCCGTGGCCCGCCGGTCGTCGCCCGGCGCCGACGTCACGCGGAGCTGCTCGGGCGAAACCACCGGAGTACCGTTGGCGAGTGACGTCAATCGGGCGATGATCGGAGCACTCTCCACCTCGCCGCTGCCACCTTGCACCGACCGCTCCACCGCCAGCTCGAGCACATCGGCGGCGCCGAACAGCGCATCGATCAGATCACGGTTGGCCTGCAGAGCGCCGGAGCGAACTCGCTCCAGCACGCTCTCCAACCCGTGCGTGATCTCCGCCACCGCCGTGTAGCCCATGCTGGCGCTCATTCCCTTGATCGTATGGGCGGCGCGAAAGAGAGCCGCCACCGGTTCGGGCGCGCTCGGAGCGCGCTCGAGCTCGAGAAGTGAGCGGTTCATCGCCGCCAGATGCTCGCGGCTCTCGGACAGGAAGAGCTCGGCGTAGCGGGCGAGGTCGATACCGGGAACGGCCATGATGCGGTCGCTGGTTCCTGGCTAGCCGAGGACGCGCTGGACGGCCTCGATCACCCGGCTCGGCTGGAAGGGCTTCACCACGAAGTCCTTGGCGCCAGCCTGGATGGCCTCCACCACCAGCGCCTGCTGCCCCATCGCGCTGCACATCAGGATACGAGCGTTGGCATCGAAGCGAGTGATTTCCCGTACGGCATCGATGCCGCCCATATCGGGCATGACGATGTCCATCGTCACGAGGTCGGGACGCAGCTCCTTGTACTTCGCGATCGCCTGGACGCCGGTCTCCGCCTCGCCGATGATCTCGTAGCCGGATTGCTGCAGGATGTCGGAGATCATCGTGCGCATGAAGATGGCGTCGTCGCAAACCAGCACCGATTGTGGCAACTGTCCTCCCACGGTAAGTCAGGGAACGGAAAAACTCAGGTCACGATCTGCCGTACGATGGCGGCGAGGTCGAGCACGACCACCACGTCATCACCGCAGCGGCCCAGCCCGCGAGTGACGCCGCCTGGCGTCAGCTCTGGCGGCAGGGAGTCGGCCTCCTCGAGGTCGACAGCGCCAATCTCGACGACGTCGTCCACCGCGAGGCCGACGAGTCGAGTGCCGTGCTCGGCCAACAGCAGGGATCCGTCCGGCGGAACAGCCCGCTCGAGACCGAGCGCGACGGCCAGATCGATCACCGTGACGATCGTGCCGCGCACATTGAGAAGTCCCGATACCGACTGGGGCGCCCCCGGAAGGCGCGTTCCGGAACGGAGCGGGATGATCTCGCGGATCGCGGCCAGCTCGACGGCGTAGTGGCGCGCCGCCAGCTGGAAGACCAGCAGCGGCGCGCGAGTCAGCTCAGGGGTCGGGGCGGTAGAAGCCAAGGTAGGACAGCGCATCGGGGTGGTCCGGCAGATCCCCAGCCGCGGCAGCGGCCAGCGATCGCGTCAGATCGTCGGGCAATGCAGAGCGAAGATCGACGACCTCGTCCGTGACGGGATGCGGAAAACGCAGCCACGCCGCGTGCAGGAAATACCGTTCGGGAGGCAGCGCCATCAGCCGGCGTCCGCCGCCGCCCCCGTACGTGTCGTCTCCGACCACCGGATGGCCAACGGCCGCCAGATGGACGCGAATCTGATGCGTGCGTCCGGTGTGAAGGTGCGCGCGCAGCAGATCAGCCGACTCCAGCCGAGCCAGGCGCAGGAAATCGGTCCTAGAAGCTCTCCCCGTACTGACGATTGCCATGCGCTTTCGGTCTCGCGGATCCCGGGCGATCGGACGGTCCACGGTCAGCTGGTCTCCGTCCAGATGTCCCCACGAGAGCACGGCATAACGGCGTACGATGCGCCGTGCCGCCATCGCGGCGCCGAGGCGGCGATGCGCCCGGTCGGTCTTGGCGACGAGGAGGAGGCCGGACGTGTGCTTGTCCAGGCGGTGAACGATCCCCTCGCGACCCGCGCCTCCTTCGGTCGATAGGCCCCCTCCCCGCCCCTTGAGCGCGTTCGCCAGGGTGCCGCTCCAGTTCCCGGGCGCGGGGTGCACGACCATCCCCGCCGACTTGTTCACCACCAACACCTCGTCGTCCTCGAACGCGATGTCCAGCGGGATGAGCTCGGCCGTGACCTCGCGCCCCGGCGGAGGCGGGATGGTGACCAGGATGCGATCGCCCGCGACCGGCTTGTAGCTGGCACGCTCGCGGCGCGTCCCTACCAGAACGTGACCGGTGCTGATGAGCGTGGCAGCCTGGGTGCGGGAGATGGCGAGCCGGCGAGCCACCAGAAGATCGAGCCGGAGCGCGGAGTCATCCTCCACCAGGACCTCGTGCTCCGCTCCACGAGAGTCGAGGCTCACCCGGATTCCGTCATCAGCGGACCCGGTACACTCAACTCAATCGCCGACGCCCGCTCCGGCATCGGAGAGCTCCCGGGACGTCGCGACATCGGGCACCTTCTCCTCTCCCCAGAGGGCCCAGGCCAACAGAAACGCGCCGACACTGACGGCAATGTCGGCGACGTTGAACGTTGGCCATCGATGGTCGGCAAAGCCCACATCGAGAAAATCGACGACACCCGAATCCGATCGCACCCGGTCGATGAGATTCCCCACCGCACCACCGCACACGAGGCCGATGGCGATCAGGCGCAGCCGCTCTCCCGCGGCCGTGGCGCGATACAGGCGAGCGAGAATCACCAGCGCCACGATGGTGAGACACATGAAGATCCAGCGCGAATACGGACCCAGGTTCAGGCCGAACGCCGCGCCCCTGTTGTAGACGAGGGTGAGCCGCACCCAGGGGCCCACGACCTCGCGGGGATCGTAGCGCAGAGGATGCAGCTCGTGCTCGGCGAGCCACTTGGTGAGTACGTCGAACAGCACGATGCTCCCGGCCAGCAACCAGAAGAGCGCCCTCCTAGGCCGACTTCTTTCCATCTTCCTCGCGCTGCTTGCAGGCGATGCAGTAGCGGGCGTGCGGTAGGGCGTCGAGTCGCTCGAAGGCGATCTCCTCGCCGCAATTATGACACTTGCCAAAGGTCTCGGGCGATCGGTAGAGACGTCGGAGCGCCTCATCGATGTGCCAGAGGAAGCGCCCTTCCTGGCTGGCGAACAGGAATGCCTTCTCGCGCTCCATCGCATCCGTGCCCTGATCGGCCATGTGAAAGGAGTACGAGCTGAGATCGCCATCCGCGGATTGCGGCGAGACGTTGAACGTCTCGTTGTATTGTCCCAGCTCCTTGAGGACGCGCTTGCGCTCCTCCAGCAGGCGCTTCTCGAAGTGAGTCAGATTCTTCTTGCTCATGGCCTTGGGCTTCTTGGTCCCGCCCGGTGACGAAGACGGCATCTACAGAACTCGCGTCAAGGCGACCCGCACGGTGAGTCCATCGAGATCCACCTCCGGCGTCGCGTCTGGAGAGCCAGCGATCTCGCCGCCCACGGCGACGTCGCTGGCCAGTACTTCCGCGGAAATATACCCGCGGTGCTCGTGAACCACCCGCTCGACCTCCCCATTTCCCGTTACCTGCAGCCGGATGCGGTCGCTGACGGAGAACCCCGACTCCTTCCGCAGCCGCTGCACGCGGCTCACGAGCTCCCGGGCGATTCCCTCGCTCCGGAGCTCGGGCGTGACCGCCGAATCGAGTGCGGCCACGTAGCCACCCTCTTCCTTCACCACCAGCGCACCCGCCGTTTTCCGAGCGATGCTGAGATCGTCCGGCAGGAGGGTGTGCGATTCCCCCTCGATCGAGATGACGATGGACGACCCCTGCTCGAACGCCATCAGCGCCTCGCTCGACAGCACCGCCACCGCCTGAGCCGCCAGCGGCGTTCGTTTGCCGAAGCGCTTGCCGAGAGAGCGGAAATTGGGCTTCGCCTCCAGCCGTACCAGAGCGTCCCCCGACGACAGAAACTCGACGCGCTTGACGTTGAGCTCGGACCGGAGCAGTGGCTCGAGCTCGGCGAGCGCGGCGGCACTCGCGCTCGGCACAACACATACCAGGCGTCCCAGCGGCTGCCTGACTTTCACGGCGGCCTCATCCCGAGCCGCGTGCCCCAGCTTGGCGAGCATCCGGATCTGCTCCATCCCCGCCTCCAGCACGGCGTCCCGGATCGCCGACGCGCTGGCCGCGAAGGGCGCGAGATGGACCGATTCGGTCGTGAGCGCGCGGTGCATCCAATCGGTCAGGAAGGGACAGACGGGCGCCAGGAGACGGCAGACGGTGACCAGAACGTCCCGGAGCGTCGAGAATGCGGCCCGGTTGTCCGCGTCCTCGACGTCGTAGAAGCGTCCGCGGCTGAGCCGCACATACCAGTTCGACACATCATCCACCACGAACGTCATCACCAGGCGCGCCGCGCGCGTCGGCTCGAGGTCCGTGAACGCCTGATCGACCTCGCGCGCCACGGTCCCGAGCCGTGAGAGGATCCAGCGATCCAGCGGCGAGCGCTCCGCCTCGGCCGGATCGCGGGACGAGGGCTCCCATCCGAAATTGGCCAGCGTCGCGAAGATGCCGTTGTAGACGTTGCGCAACGTCAGGAGAAAGCGGGAGGCGGTCTCGCGGATGGCATCCTCGTCGAAGCGGCGCGGCATCCAGACCTGGCTGGATGCGACGAGGAAGAGTCGCACGGCGTCGGCGCCGTGCCGCTCGAGGACGTCCCAGGGATCCACCGCGTTCCCGCGGGATTTGGACATCTTGACGCCGCTGGCATCGAGCACGAGGTCGTTGACGATCACCGAGCGATAGGGAGCCGCGACGGCGTTGGTCCCGCCGGCGCTGTGCGCGCCCCCGTTCTGCGGCAGCGCGTCACCCAACCCGGCCGCGATCGCGAGCAGGGAGTAAAACCATCCGCGCGTCTGATCGACGCCCTCGGCGATGAAGTCCGCCGGATAGTGGCGCGTGAACACATCCGCCCGCTCGAACGGGAAATGCCATTGCGCGAAAGGCATCGAGCCGGAGTCAAACCACGTATCGATCACTTCGGCGGCCCGCGTCATCGTGCCAGAGCACTCGCGGCACGGCCACTCGTAGCTGTCGATGAAGGGCTTGTGGGGATCGAAATCCGCCGGCAGCGGCCTGCCCCACCGCTCGGCGAGCGCGGCGTAGCTGCCGATCGCCTCGACGTGGCCGGCATTGCTCCCGCACGTCCATACGGGTAGCGGCGTGCCCCAGTACCGATCTCGAGACAGCGCCCAATCGACGTTGTTCTCCAGCCACTCCCCGAATCGCCCCGCTCCCACTTCGGGCGGTTGCCATTTCACGCGGGCGTTCCGGGCGAGCATCCCGTCGCGGTACGCGGTGGTGCGCACGAACCAGGACTGCCTCGCGTAGTACAGGAGCGGCGTGCCGCACCGCCAGCAATGAGGGTAGGAGTGCTCGATCGTCCCGGCGCGAAAGAGTGTGCCGCGTCGCTCCAGCTCGGCAATGATGAGCGGATCCGCTGACTTGACGAACAGGCCACCGATCACCGGCAGTTCGGGAGGGAACTCCCCGCGCGGAGTGACCGGCTGCACGAACGACAACCCCTGTCGCTTGCCGGCGGCATAGTCGTCCGCGCCAAAGGCCGGCGCGAGATGCACCACGCCGCTCCCGTCGTCCGCCGACACGAACGCCTCCGCGATGATCACCTCGTGCAGCCCTCCCTCGAGCGGAACCCAATCCAGAGGACGGCGGTAGCGCAGTCCCGCGAGCTCCGTTCCCGGCAGCTTGGAAACGAGTGTCCACCGATCGACCCAATCCGCGCCGAGCACGGCCGGCAACCTCGATTCAGCGAGGAGAAGGGTGCTCTCTTCCCCCTTGTGGCGGCGCACCTCCGCATACACGAGCGCCGGATTCACCGCGAGAGCGACGTTCGAGACGAGCGTCCAGGGAGTCGTGGTCCATACCAGGATTCTGCGACCGGTGGTGTGGCCAGCGCTGTCGACGAGATCGAGCGACAGATAGACGCTCGGGTCCTTCACGTCCTCGTAGCCCTGTGCCACCTCGTGGCTCGAGAGCGCGGTACCGCAGCGCGGGCAATAGGGGAGGATCTTGTGGCCGCGATACAACCGGTCGCGCTCGAACAGAGTCGCGAGCGCCCACCAGACACTCTCCACGTACTCGTTCGAGTACGTGACATAGGGTTCCGCATAGTCGAGCTGATAGCCGATGCGCCGGCTCAGGCGCTCCCACTCGTCCTTGTACTTCCACACACTCTCGCGACAGAGCTGGTTGAACTCCTCCACACCGATGGCTTCGATCTGCTGCTTGCCGCTGATACCGAGCTGCTTCTCGACCTCGATCTCCACCGGAAGACCGTGCGTGTCCCAGCCCGCCTTTCGCGTGACGTGGAAGCCGCGCATGCTGCGGTGGCGACAGATCAGATCCTTGATCGTGCGCGAGAAAACGTGGTGGATTCCAGGCTGTCCGTTGGCGGTCGGTGGGCCCTCGAAGAAGACGAACTCGTCGGCACCGGATCGGAGAGCGTCGATGGCAGCGAAAAGATTCTCGCTCGTCCATTGGGCGTCCATCTCCCGCTCGAGCTCATTCGCCGTGACCGATGGGAGCAGCGGCCACCGCACCCCCGCGACGGCCTGGCTCACAGGCGCTCCAGAACGCCCGTGACCAGCGAGGCGAGCTGGGGCTCGGCCCGGCCGGCCGTCGCGATGATCTTCTCCACGCTCGCCGGCTCGAGCGCATCGGGCAGACACTGATCGGTGATGATCGAGAGGCCGAGCACTCTCATCCCGCCGTGCACCGCCACGATCACCTCCGGCACGGTGGACATGCCCACGACATCCGCTCCGATCATCCGGAGAAACCGGTACTCCGCTCGCGTCTCCAGGTTGGGACCGGTCACGGCGACATACACTCCTTCCCGCAACAACATGCGGCGTTCGATCGCGACCGAACGCGCGAGAGCGCGCAACTCGGGATCGTAGGCCGTCGACATGTCGGGGAAGCGCGGCCCGAGACGATCGTCGTTCGCGCCGGCGAGGGGGCTATCGCCGAGCAGGTTGATGTGGTCGGCGATGAGCATCAGCTCCCCGGCGTTCCACAGTGGGTTCATTCCACCACAGGCGTTCGACACCACCAGCGTCTCCGCGCCGAGGGCACGCATCACCCGCACCGGGAATGTGACCTCTTGAAGCGAGTATCCCTCGTAACGGTGAAAGCGGCCCTGCATCGCCACCACTCGCTTGCCTCCAAGGCGGCCGCACAGCAACCGACCGGAGTGGGATTCCACGGTGGCGCGCGGAAAGCCCGGGAGCTCTGCGTACAGGATCTCGGCCTCGACCTCGATTCCGCCAGCGAGGGCGCCGAGACCCGTTCCAAGGATGATCGCGACCTGGGGAGCGCCCGAGAATCGCTGGCCGACGACCGCTGCCGAACGGTCGATCGCCTCCACGGTGTGCGGCAGGACACCGTGGCGCGGCGCCCCGCTCTCGGCGCCGCGCTCGGCACTTCTCACCGTCATTCCTTGACGAGCGACTCGAGCCAGACGGGAGTCTTTCGCTCATCCGTGGGAGGCGTGGCTCCTCGCGGCTCTGGGGCGCGTGGTGGCGACGTCTCGGCGGCATTCAGCTCGGCGAGCTGGCGCTCGACGAGCGTGCGCAGCTGCCCGATGTAGGCGCGGCACGATTTCTCCAGACTCGTGCGCTCCGTCTCCAGCCTCCGGATCTCGCTGCGTGCGGCGTCCACCAGGCGGTCTCCATCGGCGCGCGCCTCGCGCAGGATGAGCTGCGCTTCTCGTTCGGCCTGCTCGCGGATCTCCGATCGGAGCTGTTGCGCCGAGATGAGCGCATCGTTCAGCGCCTTGTCCCGCTCGCGAAATGCCCGGAGCTGCTCGTGAAAGCCTCGCGCCTTCACCTCGAGCTCCTGACTCGTTCGGGTCAGACGCTCCAGCTCGTCCGCAACCTGATTGCGGAACTCCTCCACCTTCTCCTTGTCGTACCCGCGGAAGGCCTGCCCGAAATCGAATCGACGGACATCGAGGGGTGTCAGATGGAAGCCTTCGTCGATCATGTGCCTCGCTCCCCGAAGAGCACCGTTCCGAGTCGCACCATGGTGGCGCCCTCTTCGACGGCGATCACGAAATCGTTCGACATTCCCATGGAAAGCCCGAGCGCCGGATGCCCCACGCCCGTCAGAACATCCCGCGCCGACCGCGCGCGCTGAAAGACGGTTCGCAGCATGCTCTCGTCGGCGTCGAGAGGTGCCATCGTCATCACTCCGCCCACCCGAATTCCGCGCAGTCCCAGCAGACGCTCTGCCTCCGCCGGCAGCTCGCCGGCCCCGAATCCCCCCTTCGACCCCTCGCCCGAGACGTTGACCTGGATCAGGGCGTCCACCGGCCTCTCCCCCGTCAGCCCGACCTCGTTCACGGCGTCGGCAAGGCGCAAGCTATCGAGCGAATGCAACATCGTGAATCGTGAGACATTCGCGGCCTTGTTGCGCTGCAGATGGCCGATCAGATGCCAGCGGACGGGCACCTGGACCTCGGCCATCTTCCGCAAACCTTCCTGGACACGGTTCTCGCCGACGTCGCGTAGGCCCGCCTTCCAGGCCGCGAGGACCGCATCGGCACCGTGCGACTTGGTTACCGCGACGATGGTCACCTGCTGGTTATGCCCACCGCGCTTCACGGCCGCGTCGATGCGACCCCTCACCTCCGCCAGCCGCTCGGCGAGGTCGGCAAAAAGCATAAGAGCGGAAATTACTGGGAGTTACACGCCGAATCAAGAGAAATACTGCCGCCGCGCGCTCCAGTCAGCGCACGAGCGGGACATCCCAGAAGTCGACTCACCCAGGCGGCCGTCGGATCGGTCGATTC
>JBBSGP010000035.1:0-30707 GCA_038253885.1 Gemmatimonadales bacterium
CCCGCCGAGCAGCGCGAGCGCGTGAGCGTCCAGCCGGTCACGGTTGCGAGCTTCCGGCCGACGCTTCAGAGCACCGGCACCGTGGCCTTCGATGCCGACATCTCCACGCCCGTCATCGCCCCCTTCTCGGGGCCGGTGATCCGCATTCTCGTTCAACCCGGTGCGTATGTGCACCGGGGCGACGCACTCGCGATCATTTCCTCGCCCGACTTCGCCGCTGCCGTGGCCGCATTCCGCAAAGCCCAGGGGGCAGCCGTTCAGACGCGGCGCATCGCGGATCAGGATTCGGCGCTCTTCAAGAACGACGCGCTCGCGCGCCGCGATCTGGAGCAGGCACAGACCGATGCCCTCGCCGCCGCTGCCGATCGCGATGCCGCCATCCAACAGCTCCGCGCGCTCGGCGTGAGCGACGCGGCGATCGCGCAATTGCGCGACGGCAAGGGAGCGCCGACGATCGAAGGCGCGATCCGGGCGCCGATCGATGGGACCGTCGTCGAGCGCCTGATCAACCCCGGACAGCTTCTCCAGGCTGGCACAACGCAAGCCTTCACCGTCGCCGATCTCACCACGATGTGGGTGATGGCGAGCGTCTTCGAGGCGGACCTCGCTCTCGTCAAGATTGGCGACCGCGCCGATATCGTGACCGGGGCGTCGCACACGCCGCTCACCGGGACGGTGAGCTACATCGCCGCGCTCGTCGATCCCTCGACGAAGGCAACCGCGGTGCGGGTCGTCGTGCCGAACACCGGCCGCCTCCTGAAGAAGGATATGTACGTGCAGGTCGCGCTTCACTCGTCGCGGGAGAGCCAGGGCATCCTCATCCCCGTCGCATCGGTCCTGCGCGACGAGGACAATTTGCCGTTCGTGTTCGTGGAGCTCCCCGCTGCCACGGCCACCGGCGCCGCCGCCGGTCGCGCGCCACATGCGGCGGATCGTTTCGCGCGCCGGCAGATCACCATCGGCTCCCGGGTGGGAGATCAGTTCGAGGTCACGGCCGGCCTCAAGCCCGGCGAGCGCATCATTGCCGAGGGCGGACTCTTCCTGCAGTTCGCGCAGGGGCAATGATGACCCCGGACGACCCGAGCGAAGTGCCACACGATCCTCGGCCCCTGTCTCATCCGGCGGGAGCGGCACGGGAGGACTGGGAGGCCGAGGCGCAGGCGCCTTACTCGCTGCGCGGCGAGGGGCAGGGCGAACAGCCCGCCCACCGCCGGCGGGTGTCGTTCGTCAACCGCATCGTCGCCGGGGCTCTCCGCCAGCGGCTCATCGTGGCGCTCCTCGCCGTGACCCTCGTCGTGGTCGGCATCTTTTCCTTCACCCGGCTGCCGGTCGACGCGTATCCCGATCTCTCGCCTCCCATGGTCGAGATCGTCACGCAGTGGCCGGGCCACGCCGCCGAGGAAGTCGAGCGGTTGATCACCGCGCCAGTCGAGCTCGGCATGAACGGGTCTCCCGGGCTCAAGGTGATGCGATCCATTTCGCTGTACGGGCTGTCGTCGGTGCGTCTCACCTTCACCGACGGAACCGACACCCACTTTGCCCGACAACAGGTGTTCGAGCGCATCCCCGACGTGTCGGTCCCCTCCGGCGTGACGCCGTCGGTCTCACCGCTGTTCTCGCCGTCCGGGCTCGTCTACCGGTACGTGATCCAGAGCCCGGACCGGTCCGCGATGGAGCTCAAGATCATCCAGGACTGGGTGCTCGAGCGGCAGTACAAGGCTGTACCCGGTGTCGCCGACATGTCATCACTCGGCGGCGAAACGATGCAGTACCAGGTCGAGATCGATCCATCCCGACTGGCCGCGGTGGGACTCACCGTGCCCGTTGTCGCGGCGGCGCTAGGCAACAACAACAGCAATGCGGGTGGCGGCTTCTACTCGGAAGGCGGGCAGTTCTACTACGTGCGCGGCCTGGGGCGCGTGGCGACGACCGACGACATCGCCAACATCGTGCTCGCCGTACACAATGGTACCCCCATCCTGGTCAAGGATGTTGGCCAGGTCGTGATCGGCCACGCGCCCCGACTCGGCCAGTTCGGCTACAACCGCCAGGATGACGCCGTGGAAGGCGTGATTCTCCTGCGGAAAGGAGAGCAGGCGCAGACGGTGCTCAAGGGTGTCCAGGCGAAAACGGCCGAGCTCAACGCGTCGCTGTTGCCTAAGGATGTGAAGGTCGTGCCGTACTACGATCGAAGCGACCTCATCCACGAGACCACCCACACCGTCCTGAACAACCTTCTCCGAGGGATCGTTCTCGTCATCGCGATCCTCATCTTCTTCCTCTTCGACGTGCGTGCGGGGCTCATCGTCGCGACGACCATTCCCCTCGCCCTGATGTTCGCGTTCATCTGTCTCGACATTCGGCACATTCCCGCCAACCTGCTGTCGATCGGCGCCATCGATTTCGGCATTCTGGTGGACGGCGCGGTCGTCATGGTGGAGAACATCTACCGCCGCCTCGCGGCTCGGACAACCGCCGCTCCCGGCAAGCGTGGCGTGGTCGCGACGATCATCGAGGCAGCGGCCGAGGTGGACCGGCCGATCTTTTATGCGGTGGCCGTGATCATCGCCGGCTTCTTGCCCATCTACGCCCTCGCTGGTCCATCGGGGAAATTGTTCCGGCCAATGGCCGACACGACGATCTTCGCCCTCATCGGAGCCCTCGTCATCACGCTGACGCTCATCCCGGTACTCTGCGCGTGGGTTCTGCACAAAGGCGTACGAGAGCGCCGCAACCCCATCTTCGAGTGGATGCGCAGCCAGTACGCTCGCGGGCTCGGCTGGTCGCTGGCGCGTCCGCGTTGGGTGATCGGCGGGTCGGCGATCGTCTTCGGTCTCTCGCTCCTGCTCATTCCCGCCATCGGGGGCGAGTTCATGCCCAAGCTGGACGAGGGCGCACTCTGGGTTCGTGCCACCATGCCGTACACCATCTCGTTCGAGGAATCGTCGAAGATCGTGCCGCAGGTTCGCGAGATCCTGCGGTCGTTCCCCGAGGTGACGGTCGTCGCGTCGGAGCACGGGCGGCCAGACGATGGGACCGATCCGACCGGCTTCTTCAACGCCGAGTTCTTCGTCGGACTCAAGTCGTACGGTGAGTGGAGCGGTCCCCGACGCACTAAATCGGACCTCATCGCGGCGGTCGATCAGAAGCTCAAGGCGTTCCCCGGTATCACCTTCAATTACACCCAACCAGCCGAGGATGCGGTCAACGAAGCCGAGACCGGACTCAAGAGCTCACTCGATGTGAAAGTGTTTGGCCCCGACCTTGTGGTGCTCGAGCAGAAAGGCAAGGAAGTGAAGCGCGCCCTCGAGCAGGTGCGCGGCGTCGCGCACGTGACTGTTGTGCAGGAGCTGGGACAGCCGAGCCTGACCATCCGGGTCGATCGCGCGAAGATCGCCCGGTACGGCGTCAATTCCGGCGACATCAACGCGCTGATCGAGGCCGCGGTTGGCGGCACGGCGGCGACGCAGGTCGCGCAGGGCGAGCGCCTCTTCGATCTCGTAGTGCGTCTGCAACCCCAGTATCGCCAGACCCCGGAACAGATCGGTGACATCCGCGTCGCGACGCCGGACGGTCAGCAGATCCCGCTCCGTGAGCTCGCAGACATCCAGGTCGCGAATGGGGCCTCGTTCATCTATCGGCAGGACAACTCGCGTTTCATCGGCATCCAGTATTCGGTCGAGGGGCGTGACCTGGCCAGCGCGGTCCAGGAGGCGCGGCGCACGGTGGCGAAGGCGGTGTCGCTCCCGACTGGCTACACGGTGCGATGGGGCGGCGAGTATGAGGACTACACCGCCTCGCGTACGCAGCTGGCGGTGATCCTGCCGCTCACGGTGGTCCTGATCTTCTTCATTCTCTTCCTGCTCTACGACAACTTCAAGTTTCCCCTCATCACGCTCGTCGGTGTGGTTCTGTCGGCGCCGATTGGCGGCTTGCTGGCGCTTCTTGTGTCGGGGACGCCGTTCTCGGTGTCCTCGGGGATCGGGTTTGTCGCTCTCTTCGGCGTGTCGGTGCAGACGGCGATCGTCTACATTTCTTACGTCAACGAGTTGCGGGGCGACGGGCTGAGCATCACCGACGCCGTGAACGAGGCGGCGATGCTCCGGCTCCGGCCGATCATGATGACAGCGCTCGTCGCCGCGCTTGGCCTGCTGCCGGCCGCCCTCTCGGCGGGCGTCGGCTCGGATTCTCAACGGCCGTTCGCGCTCGTGATCGTCGGCGGATTGTTCTCGCGCCTCCTGATCAGCGTCTATCTCATGCCCGCGCTCTATTCCGTGGTGGCCCGCCAGGGCGATCGGCTCGAGGTATGAGACGAAGCGTTCCTGGGCGTGAGTACTCCGGCGCCACATCGATCGGCGCGCCGCCTCGACGCTCGGCCTCAGCGAGCCCGCCGTCGTAGGGCACCTCGCCGACCAGATTCATGTCGTGCGCGCGACAGAAATCAGCGATCGCCGAACGGTCGGCCGCATCGCGCACCTTGTTCGCCACGACGACGACGTCCGTGACACCGAACTCGCGGGGCGTGGCATGGGCTCCGCACATTGAGCCGGCGCCACCCTGCCCTACTTTGCCCATCACCAATAACCTTACGCCATCGGGGCCGACAACGCCGAACTCGTCGATGTTATCCTCGAGATCCGCCGCAAAAATGACCCTCGTCGTGCCACCCTCGTGCGCGCGGCGCTCCATGATCTCACTCGTTGATGGCGAACGCTCTGACGGGGAATGTGCCCACTCCCTTCGCGGCTACGGGGGCGACAAAGAATCGCGCCCCCTCACGGACCGACGCGAGATTGCACAGGTGCTCGACAATGGGGATCTCCCTTCCAAGGAGCACCGTGTGTACCGGGCGGCGGCCATCAAGGAGCGAGTCTATGTTCACCGAGTCGATCCCTACCAAGACCGCGCCCCGTTCGGCCAGCTGCACCGCGGCATCCTCGGTCAGATGTGGGTTGTTCTCCAAATAGGCTGGTTGACGCCACAGTGAGTCCCACCCGGTGTGGACGAGGACTGCTCGGCCGCGAACAGCGAGATTGGCGAAAATAGGCCGCGGTGATGGCCCGGGGTTCGCCAGCCCGAATCCGGACCACGGTACACGGCAGCTCGACCAGGGCCGCGAGCGTCAATTCCGAGATGTCCGTGCCATCCGCGAACCGATGATAAGGGCTGTCGATCTAGGTCCCGGTATTCGCGACCATCTCGATCTTTCCGATGTGGAACTCGGTCCCGTTCGCGTACCGCGTCCGCGATTCCTCCCGGCTCAGGAAATAGCAGATGGCAGGCGCGGGGAGGCCGGGATGGGTGATCATCCCGGATTCGATTTCGTGACTGAGGTCGATCACGCGGTCTGCGGGCATGGCATTTCTCCTTTCTTGCCTCGGCCGTCTTTTTTTTTGTAACCACCAGCCATCTCGCGGATATCTACAGCGAGCGTCATGCCCATCCCGAACGCCCTGTCCGCGACCCGCACCAGACATCTGTGAACGCTACCGCCTCTCCTTCTTCGTCCCCTCCACCCGCTTCTCGCTTGACGCCTGTTGCGTCGTGGACTCACACCGCCGTCGTCGTGGCCGTCTTCACGACGCTCGCCGTTGCCGGCGCGATCACCCAGGCGCGCGCGCACGCGACCGCGGCGGCCGCGCCATCGCACCCCAGCCTCATTCCTCTCTATCTCTCGCTGATCGTCGCGGAGTGGGCCCTCGTGCTCTACGTGCGCATCGGAATACGCCGTACAGCGACTACGATCAGCGACCTGCTCGGCGACGCCATCGGGACGCGCCGGAAGCTGGTGACGGATATCCTCCTCGGCATCGGCGTGTGGGGTGCCTGGGCGCTCATCGAGCTGGCATGGACCCATTGGTCGGGAGCATCGAGCGGGGTGGCCGTCCGGGCATTCCTCGCTCGACGCCCCGAGGAGGCTGTGGTCTGGATCGCGCTGTCGGCGAGCGCTGGCTTCGCCGAGGAGCTCGCCTTTCGCGGCTACCTGCAACGGCAGTTCACCGCCCTGACAGGCAGCGCGGCGCTCGCCCTCGCGATGCAAGCCGTTCTGTTCGGGGTGTCGCACGGGTACCAGGGTCTCGGCGCGTGCGCCAGAATCACCGTCTTCGGCATTCTGTTCGGATTACTGGCGCTCTGGCAGAGACGTTTGCGGCCGGGGATCATAGCCCATGCGCTCACCGACATCATCGCCGGGCTTGCGTGAGCGAGGGCAGAGTGCTTTCCGCTGGCCTGGAGGCGCTCTATCGCAAGTACGCGCCGGATGTCTTCCGCTTTGCCTTGTACCTGTCGGGCGAGCCCAGCGATGCCGAAGGCATCACCGCCGAGACCTTCGTCCGCGTCTGGACGTCGAACGAGCCTATCCACCTTGCCACGGTGCGTGGTTATCTGTTCACGATCGCCCGGAACCTCTTTCTTCAGGGGCGGCGCAGGGACGCCCGCCACGTCGCCCTCGGCGAGCATCTCGAGGCCCCGCGCGCGACCCCGTACGAGGAGACGGAACAGCGCGCCGAGCTCGCGGCGGTGATGGCGCGCCTGGACACACTCCCGGAGATTGACCGTGCGGCGGTGATCATGCGTGCCGAGCACGACTTGCCCTACGCGGAGATAGCACGCGCGCTGGGGATTTCCCTGTCAGCGGCAAAGGTGAAGGTATGTCGGGCGCGGATGGTGCTTGGCGGCATTCGAACAGGAGCCTCCCAATGACCGAGAGATCGATGCTTGTGACACGCGACGTGATCCTGGACCTCCTTCCGCTCTACCTGGCGGGCGAAGCGAGCGCTCCGACACGCTCGCTCGTCGAACAGTATCTCAGTCAGGATGAGTCGCTCGCGCGCGAGGTACGGTCGCAGGTAGCGGATCCACTGGGCGGCCGGGGCCCGGTTGACCTGCCTCCGGAGTTGGAGTTGCGGTCGCTGAGGCGAACGCGAACGTTGCTGCGCTGGCACCGGAGACTGTTCGGCGTCGCGATCGGCCTCTCGGTCCTGGCGCTGACGAGCAAGCTCTCCATTGGGGATGATCACGTGCGGTCATTCCACTTCTTGATCCGCGACTATCCGGCCGTGTTCGGCCCCATCGCGCTCGCTGCCATGGCCTGTTGGATCGCGTACATCGGCGCGGCACGGCGGCTCCGGACTGGCGCTTAGGGAGCCGCGGGCCAGATGCCCAACTGTCCGCTCCCGACCTCGCGCTCCTTGTGACGATGCCGGCAACCCTCGATCCGCGGTGGCGCATTCGCCGCGCTCTTCCAACGGAGGCGGAGCGGTTGACTCGGCTCGCGCGGGCCGCGAAAGCGCACTGGGGATATCCGGCGTCGTGGCTCGAGACGTGGGCGTCTCAGCTCACCCTCACAGGCCAGTACATCGACCAGCATCGCGTCACAGTCGCCCATGACGATCGGAACATCCTCGGAATGTGCGCGCTGGAAGATCATGGTGATCATTGGATGCTCGAGCACGTCTGGATCGAGCCCTCCTTTCACCGGCGCGGAGTAGGACGTGATCTGGTTCGCGACGCCCTTGATGCTGCACGCCGGCTCGGTGCCGTGCCGGTGAGACTCGTGTCTGATCCGGCTGCCCGAGGTTTCTACGAACGGCTGGGCGCGCGGCTGGTGGGCGAGGAGCCCGCGCCGATGGAGGGAGATCCGGAACGCACCCTTCCCCGGATGGAATTCGACGTGGAGGCATCCAATGCGCCGGCCCGACAGAGTGGGTGAGCTCATCCAAGATGTGCGGTTCGCCCTCCGGCACATGGATCCGACAACGATCGCCGACCGCCATGGGATTCTGTGGCTTCTCCTCGGGGGTGCCATTCAAGCGCTGGAGCTAGAGTCGATGTCGGCCGCGATCGCTCGCCACCCTTCCCGCGCGCTCGGAAAGCACGGCACCCATCCTGTCTCCCAGCGGAACTTGCGGTTTGCGATGCGCTGCGATCGCGACAGCAGCTCGATCGTCGAGCCACCGATCCTCGACAGCCACGCCGGCGGCATCCGTGGATCCTTGCGGCGGAACGCGCCAGCGAGCGCGTTCGCGAAGTCGCGACGCCGCAGCGGCTCATCGTCCACCACATTGTAGATGCCGGAGCGTGCGCCGAGCGCAGCGACCACCGCCGTCGCCGCGTCGCCGTGCGTGACGCTGGAGATGAAGGCGTGCGCCGCCCCTGGCAGCCCGAACCAACCCGACCGCAGGGAGCGTAACAGGTCCGTCACCAGCATCGAATCGGTGTCGTAGAAGTACCCGAATCGCAGGGCCACTCCAACCTCGCCTGCCGCCCTCATGCGCTCAGTGTTTCGCTCGGCGTCGAGCACCGTGCGGTTGTAGGGCGCTGGATCCACCGGCGATCGCTCGTCGAGCCACGCATCGCCGCCGTCGGCGTAGATGGGCGCAAACGATTCCTGAATGAATCGCCGCACGCCTGAATCAAGCGCGACTCCGACAAGGGCGGCAGAGCCATCTCGGCGGATGCGGTCGTTCTCACGCCACGAGCGACGCAGAATCATCCGTGCGGAGGAGGCCGGAATGTGAGTGGCGAGGTTGATGACCGCGTCGTGACCGGCCATCGCGCGCTGCGCCGCGTTGCGATCGAACAGCTCCAGCTCGACCGGTTTCGCGCCAGCGCGCTCGAGCTCCGCTCCCTTGTCGGCGCTGCGCGCGACTGCGGTGACGCGATGCCCTTGCGCGATGAGAAGTGGCACCACGCGACGGCCGATCACGCCCGTGGGGGTTCTGGCCACACGCGACCGATGAGAGTCCGACCGCGCCGAGGCCGCATGATGCGGGACGACGTTCTCCGGAATTCCGCGCCATGGGCATCATGTTGAACGAGACGACCAAATTGGTCTTCTCCCGAACCCTCGAGACTGGATCTCCTCGAGGCCAGGAAGTACTCGTCGGGCAATGTCATGCTTCGTTACGCGCCCCGCGTCGACTAGTGACCGGACGCGTGACCCTGCAGGATGAGCCGGACCGTCCAGGCGTTGCGATTGGGATCATGCACGAGACGCATCTCACTCTGGGCATCTCGCCAGATGGAGGTTTCCGCGGGCTCCTCGCCGCGTCGCACGAGACGTGACCTCTCCGGTGGCCCGAAGGTTTTCTCGTATCCAGCCCGCAAGCTGTCGTACGAGACGGGATGGAGAAAATCGCTCGTGATCGAGATCGCGCGCTGGCCTGACTCGACGCGGACCATGACACGCGCGATGGCACTCCGCGGCTCGGGACGTAGCGCGATCAGGCTATCGCCATCATTCAGTCCTTTCAACGTCGATGGGAGCGGCTCACCCAACACGACGATTCCCCCGTCCACGCGAACGGTGCGCGGAATCGGAGGGTGCGGCGCGCTCCCGCGCGGCTGCGCACACGCACCCATCAAGACGAGCATGAAGAACCGAGCGCCCGCTGCTCGTCTCACGGCTCGGTGTCTCTCCGCGCTCGCATGGCTTGGCCGCCTCTTCGGGGTCAATCCGCCCGCAACGCGACGACTGGATCGATTCGGGTGCTCGACCGTGCCGGGATGAAGCTCGCCAACGCCGCGACGCCGAGCAGCACCATCGCAACCAGGCCAAGCGTGGGCGCGTCCGTCGCACTGACCTCGAACAGCATCGCTGTGAGCAGATGATTCGCTCCCAGCGCTCCGAGGATCCCGACCAACGTTCCGGCGGCGGCGAGCGCCATGCCCCGTTGCAGCACCAGCTGTCCGATCTCACTCGCCGTGGCCCCCAATGCCATGCGCACGCCGAGCTCACGAGTCCGTTGGCGCACCATCATCGCCATCACGGCGAACAGACCGATGGCCGCCAGCGCGACCGCCGCGGTCGCAAACACCGCGAGGAGGAACGCGTTCAGGCGGGGCTGTGCCAGCGGCCCCTCGAGAAACGTCTCGAAGGATGCGGCGCTCGCCAACGCGACGCCTGTCCCCGTCTCGCTGATCACGCGCCGGATTGCCGGAACCAGCTCCGTCGGGGGTCCGGCCGTGCGGATGGCCAGCGTCATCGGCACGAAAGGGAAGAACGACTGACGGAGAGGGAAGTACACGCTGGATCGCGCGATCCGCAGGTCACGGTAACGCGTGTCCGGGACGACCCCGACGACGGTAAGCGTGCGCTCCGCCTTGCCCCCGAATAGCAGCCGTCTGCCGATGGGGTCATCGCCACCCCAGTAGTGGCGTGCGGCGGACTGGCTGATCACCACGACCGCTGGTGCGCCCACGCGATCCTGATCGGTGAAGCCCCGGCCTCGCAGCACCGGAATGCCGAACGTCGCGAAGTAGCCGGGAGAGACAACCTCCATGTTCAGCATCGGGTTGGCGGCGCCCTTCTCCAGAGACTGACCTTCTGCCGCCAGACCACCATCCCATCCGCCGGGCCCCGAGAATGGTCCCGCCACGACGGGCGAAACGGCGCGCACACCCGGAATCGCCTTCACTTGCGGGACCAACTTCTCGAGCAGTGCGAGCTGCTTGGCCGGGTCGTCGAACTGATCGGAGCGAAGCGCCAGTTCGCCAATGAGCAGATGCGATGTCTCGATGGAGAGCTCGGCCCGTTCGAGCTTGACGAAGCTCCTTGCAATGAGCCCAGTGGCCGAAAGGACGAGGAGCGCGAGCGCAATCTGCGCCACCACCAACCCCTCCACCGCCAGCCGCGAGCGATGCGTGGCGCTCTGACGCGCGTCCGACCGGAGCACTCGCTGCAGCTCGACGCGCGATGTCACCAGCGCTGGCGCAACGCCGAAAATGAGCGTCGCGATTCCCGTGATGACGACCGCGCCAGCCAGTACCGTGGCGTTCAGTTGAATCTCGTCCAGGCGGGGTAGCTCGGCGGGCGCAAAGGCCTGGAAGCTCCGGACGGCGCCAGCTGCTACCGCCAGACCGATTACGCCGCCGCACATCGCGAGCAGTGCGTTCTCTGTCATCAGCTGGACCATCACCTGCCAACGGCTTGCCCCGAGCGCGGTTCGCGTGGCGATCTCGGGGACGCGCGCCAACCCGCGCACGAGAAGCAGGTTGGCGACGTTGATGCACGTGATCAGGAGAAGCAGTCCGACCGCGGCCGCGAACACGAACAGCGCCGGCCTGGTGTCGCCGAGGATGAGCCGCGGCAAAGTGCGGACGGTGCCGCGCAGGTCGCGCTGCCACGCCGAAGCCTGGGGACGCGCGAAGAATAGGGTCAGCTCATCACGCGCCTCGATGGGCGTGGCACCGCGCGCCAGCCGTCCGATGGCGTCGAACGCCCTCAGTGACAACTCCTGCGGCGGAGTCGACGAGACGACCGGTACCCACATCTCGGTGCCTCTCGGGTAGTCGAGTCCTCGGGGCATCACGCCGACGATCGTGTACGCCACTCCATCCCCGTACATCAAGACCTGTCGTCCGACCACATGGAGGTCGCCCCCGAAGCGCAGCCGCCAGCCCGCATAGCTCAGCACCAGTACCGGCGCCGCGCCGCTGACATCATCTTCGGCGCGCAGAGCCCGACCGAGCATGGGTCGAGCCCCGATCACGTCGAAAAATGCGCCGGAGACGAGCGACCTGCGGACACGCGAGACCGCGCCGCTCTGGTCGCCCTCTCGCACCGGCGTCGGCGACGCTCCCTCGTAGGCGACGAATGCGACACGCTCGAGCGACCGGGTTCGCTGCGCGAACTCGCGACCGTTGTCGAGACCGAGCGGATAATGCGCGAAGCTCCCGTCGCGCCTCTCTCCCCAGAGCATGACGAGCCGTTCTTGATCGCGGACCGGGAGCTGGCGCACGAGCAGCGCGTCGGCCACAGTGAAGACCGCGGTCGCGAGGCCGATTCCCACGGCGAGGGTGAGGATCGCGGCCAGCGCGAAGCCGGGGGTGCGGCGGAGGCTCCGAATGCCAACGCGGATGTTCTGCAGCAGGAAGTCTATGAGACGCTCCTCGATCGTGGCTGACGCTTTCGTGCGGTCGGGACCTGGATTTCCGAACCCGATTCTAGACTAGAGCGCCAGTGAGAGTCCTACCAACCCCCCTCCAGCCAGCCCCGCCGTACCATTGACACTCTTTCCGGGATCATGAGACAGACCGAGACCGGTTTTCAGGAAAAACCCTCTCGCCGGACAATGATCTGCCGAAAGAATAGACTTGGGCCATTGCTACCGCGAAGAACTGCGAATCGTGAACGTCCGAGACGATCGGGGTTGCCGAATAGTGCATCTCCGCACCCAACGCGACCAAGTCTGAAACAGTTAATCCAGCGCCTATCGTCCCGGCTTGCCCCCCTTGTCCGCTGAAGGGGCGACAGGAGCAATTGACGGACTTGGAACCGAGTGCAATCCCGGCGCTCACCGCGAATCCTGGCCGGATTGGCACCCACTACCTGATCCACACGGTCTCCCACCGCTGATTCAGGCTGGACGGGTGCGGCGCGAAGCCGGCGATGCGATCGCTCAACCCCCACACCCGGCGCGTGCCGGCGAGCGGGATCACAACGAGATCCTGGTCGGTGAGTATGTGCATCGCGGCAGCGGCAGCCTTCCGCACATTCTCCAGATCCAGCGCCGACCGGCATGTGTCGATCGCAAGATCGAAGTGCGGACCTGGGCCGAAGAGACGCGCGTAGGCCGAGCGCTGGATCGATGGGCCGCCGCCGTAGAAGAGGAGGTCCGGGAGAAAGCACGGGTTGGCATCGTTCTGTCCTCCAGCTTCTGCCCACAGATCTCCTTCCCCGGTTCTGATCCGCGCCTGGTACGACGCGGCGTCCGCCACCTGGACGATCCGGATCTCGATGCCTACGACCCTGAGTTGTGCCTGCACTATCTCCGGCATCGGTTTGTGAATCTCGGCGTTCGGAAAGCCGGCAACGAGTGTGAGGCTGAGCCGTCGGCCCTGTTTCACTCGCACGCCGTCGGCTCCCACTCGCCAACCCGCGTCATCGAGCAGCCCCTTCGACCGCCCGGGGTCGAACTCTGTTCCGAACACCAGGGACGCGCTCTCGCCGAGCATCGACGCGGGCATGAGGGTCTGCCCCGGCTCGGCGGTGCCCCGCCACACGCTCTCGACGATCGCCCGCTTGTCGATGCCGTACGCGATCGCCCGCCGGATGCTCGAATCGCCTCCCCGGTCATAGGGCGGCCGGCCGTGGATGTTCACGTACAGCGCCTCGTACGACCCGACCGGTGATTGTGTCACTGTCAGTCCCGGCGTGCGCTCGAGTTCGCGCGCGTCTGCGCGCGGCACGTCGTACGCAACCCGAGCTTCCCCGGAGCGAAGGGCAAGCGCTCGGGTGTTGGCGTCGGGGACGAACCTGAAGATGAGCCGGTCGAGCTTCGCCTTCGCGCCCCAGTAGTCGGTAAAGCGCTCAACCGTGATATGATCTCCCTTCACATACTCGCCGAGCTTGAACGGGCCGGTGCCGACCGCGTTGATCGCGGGATCGCTGCCGAGCGCGACGATGCTCCAGTTCGGGTGGACGAGCTGCTCGGGCAGACGGCGGTTGGGGCGGGTGGGCGTGATGTCCACGGTGGAGTCGTCGATCACCCGCGCGGAGCTGTCGCCCACCCCCAGCACACGCGGGTCGGTCTTCGCGATCCGCCGGACCGTCCACTCCACCGCCCGCGCATCGAACGCCGAGCCGTCGTGCATCCGGACTCCCTGGCGCAGGTGGAAGCGCCAGCTGTTGGGAGGCCGGAACTCCCAGCGCGTGGCCAGCATTGGCTCGACGCGGTAGTCGGACGTGAGGCGAACGAGGGTCTCGAAGACATTCGCGTTCACCGCATATATCCCGACGTCCGAGCCCGGTCCGGTGTTGTAGCCGTCGCCAGGCGCGGCGATCCTGAGCGTCGCCGAGTCCTCGCCACGATCCCGCCGACCGCCGCACGCGGCGAGGAGCGCGAGAGCCAGATAGCGGACGAGCAGGCGGGGAGATGTATGGCCGATGCGCATCCCGGTGGTGCCGTGTCTCATTCCTTCCGCGCACGGTCTCTCGGATCCAGCGCGTCGCGCAGGCCATCCCCGAGCAAGTTGAACCCGATCACGAGGAGACTGATGGCGAGCCCCGGATAGATCATGAGCTGCGGCGCGGTGAAGAGGAACGGGCGACCGTCGTTCAGCATCGCCCCCCATTCGGGCGTTGGCGGCTGCGCGCCCAGCCCGAGGAAGTCGAGTCCTGCGATCGCCAGGATCAGCTCCCCCATCTCGACCGTTGCGAGGACCACCACCGGCGGCACGACGTTACGGAGGATGTGGCGCACGATGATGTGCCGGTCTCGCGCTCCGAGAGAGCGCGCCGCCTCGACGAACCGGCGCTCGCGGAGCGCGAGCACCAGTCCGCGGACCACGCGGGCGTACGTCGCCCACCACACGCTCACCAGTGCAAGCATCACGTTTCGGATTCCGGGCCCCAGTGTTCCCGCGATCGCGAGCGCCAGCAGAAGGCTCGGGAGCGCGAGCAGGACGTCCACCACTCGCATGAGGATCTCATCGACGATCCCGCCGAAGTATCCGGCGAGCAGGCCGATGGCCACACCGATCGACATGATCAGCGCCGTCGCGATGGCGACGGTTCCGAGCGACCACCGCGAGCCGTAGAGCAGGCGGCTCAGGAGATCCCGGCCCAGATGGTCGGTGCCGAGCGGATGCTCGATGCTCGGACCCTCCAACCGTCGGACCGCATCGATCGCCGTTGGGTCCTGGGACGTGAGCAGGGGAGTGGCGAGGGCGAGCACGAGGAAGAGCGTGACGATCGCGAGACCGGCCAGCACCGAGCGGCGCCGGAGCCAGGTGCCACCCACCACCCACCCCGATCCGAGCGCCGCGTCAGCCATGGCGCGCCACACGACGTCCGGCGAGCTCCACGCGTGGATCCAGCCACATGTATGCCAGATCGACCAGCAGGTTGAGGACAACGAACACCGTCCCCATGTAGAGCACGAACCCCTGAATCACCGGATAATCGCGATCGTAGATGGAATCCACGAGGTACCGGCCGATGCCCGGCCAGGCGAACACCGTCTCCACGATCGCCGCCTGCCCCAGCAATCGCCCGAGACGCAGACCGGTGAGTGTCACGATCGGATTGAGTGCGTTCCGGAGCGCGTGGCGCGTCGCGACTCTCCATCCCGGCATTCCCTTCGCCCGAGCGGTGCGCACGTAGTCTTCGCCCAGCTCCTCGAGCAGGAGCGAGCGCGTGAGGCGCGTCAGGCTGGCGGCGTCGCCCAGGCTGAGTGTGAGCGCCGGGAGCACGAGGTGCGCCCAACCCCCGCGCCCAGCCACGGGCAAGAGTCCGAGCGTGACCGCGAAGAGCAGGATGAGAAGGTATCCCAGCCAGAAACTCGGCATCGACGCACCGGCGAGCGCGAGGAGGCGGGAGCCGTGGTCCAGGAGTGTATCGCGCCGCAGCGCAGCGAGCATCCCCAGCGGAAGCGACACGACGAGGCCCAGAAGCACGGCTGTGACACCGAGCTCGAGCGTCGCTGGAAAGCGATCGCTCAACTCACGCACCACGGGCTCGCCCGTCTGGTAGGATGTCCCGAAGTCGCCGCGCGCAGCATGCGTGAGCCATCGGCCGTAGCGCACGGGTAGAGGGTCGTCGAGCCCGAGCTGGCTCCGGAGACGGCCAATCGCCTCCTCCGAGGGAATCTCGCCGGTGCGCCGGATGAGGATCATCTGTGCCGGATCGCCCGGCGCGAGATTGGCGAGGACGAAGGCGAGGATGGTGATGCCGAGCCAGACGAGAGCGAGGTGAGCGAGACGGCGACTCAGGTATTCGCGGACCGTCACTTCGCGAGCCACACCGTACTCCACCACTGGTTTGTCTTCGACGGATGGGGGTCGAAGCCATGGACCCGGCTCGACATGGCGTAGATGCGGTAGATGCCGGCCAATGGGATCGCGGCCACCTCCTCATCTACGAGGATGTGCATTGCGTCGGCCGCTCTCCGCTGCAGCGTCTCATGGTCTGGCGCGCTCAGCGCTTGCTCGACGGCGTCGTCGAATCGCGGACCCGCGGCCAGGAACGCCGTGCTCTTGACGCTGGACTTCGAGTACCAACGGAGAGCGAGCAGGAACGCCGGATTCGCGTCGTTCTGGTTCGGCACCTCGAGGTCCAGATCGAATTCACCGCCGTTGAGGCGGCTCTCGAACGCGGCCGGGTCCAGGCGCTCGACGCGCATATCGATTCCCACGCGCGCGAGCTGTGCCTGGACGTATTCGGTGACCGCCCGATCGACGCCGGACGGTTGCGCGATCAGGGTCAGCGTCAGCCGCTCTCCGCCCTTGCTGCGCACGCGCTGATCACCCGCCGCGGTCCAACCGGCGCGGTCCAGCAACCTCGCCGCGCCGGTCGGGTCGTAGGGAACTCCGGTCACCCGGCTGGCATACTGGCCGAGCACTGTCGGCGGGTTCACCGTGTTCACCATCGCGCCGTACCCGTCGAGGACTTGCTCGACCAGCGTCCTGCGGTCGATCGCCATCGCGATCGCCCGACGCAGCATCGGGTCCGCGAGTCGGGCGTGCGCCCCTCTGCCACGGGTCGCGATATAGAGTACGATCACCGCGCCAGGGGGTGCGGTCATGATCGTGATTCCGGAAGTGTGCTCGAGACCGGCGACCATGCTGCGCGGCACGTCGAAGATCGCCTCGAGGTCCCCGGCACGGAGAGCCAGCGCGCGCGTGTTGTCGTCCGGAAGAAAGCGGAAGGTGAGGCGCCGCAGCTTTGCCTTCTCCCCCCAGTAGCTCTCGTTGCGCTCGACCGTGAGGTGGTCCTGCCGCACATATTCCACGAACCGGAATGGCCCGGTGCAGATGGGGTGGACGGCCGGGTCATTCCCCGGCGCGATGATCGCGTACGTCGGGTGGACAAGCTGCTCCAGGAGGCGCGTGTTCGCGCGGCCGGGCCGGATGTCCACCGTGGAATCATCGACGACCTGCGCCGAGTGCTCATCGAGAAAGCTGTACTGCGTTCTGGTCGCGACCGAGTGGTCGATCGTGTACTTCACGGACGCGGCGTCGAGCACGCGGCCGTCGTGAAATCTCACGCCCTGCCGGAGAGTGAAGCGGTACGTGCCGTCGCCTCGGTACGCCCACCGTGCCGCCAGCCACGGCTCGACCCGGAAGTCGTGCGTCAGGCGCACCAGCGGCTCGCACACCCCGGCGTTGAGCGGGTACATGCCGAGCCGGTGCCGGTTGAGCTCGAGGCCGAACTCGTCCTGGCCCGCCGCCACCACGAGCTCTTGTCCTTCGGCAGCCCGCGTCGCATGCGCCGACCGCGCCGCGGGCTCCCTCCGCTCGCATGTGGCCAGAGCGAGCGGCATCAACCCCGCCAGTGCGAACGAGACCACGCGATGAGGCGCCATGACCCGTGATCGCCTCAACCTCGGATATCGGTCACGAAGCCATTCGGGGTGCTCCCCATCAGCAGCAGTCGTCCGCGCACGCGGAGCGGTCCGCGTACATGAGCAGTGCCGGTCCGTCAGGCGTCTCGACCACTCGCACCGCCTGGAATCCGGCCTTCTGGTAGCACCGGATGGCGCGCGCATTGCCAGGATGCGGATCGACCTGCACCCGGGTCACCGTCGGATCCCGCAGGAGCTCCGCCATGAACGCGCGAACCATCGCCGTCCCCAGGCCTCGACCGAGCGCGTCCGGGTCAGCCAGGAACTGGTCGATGCCTCTCACTCCAGGATCGTTCTCCTCGAGCCACCAGCCCGCGACATGCCAATGCGCGGGTGAGTAGGCCTGGATGAAGCCGATCGGAGCGCCGGCGTCGAGCGCGATGTAGCACCATTGGGGTACCTCGCCCGCGATGCTGGGCGTGTACTCCGCCTCGACGTCGGCGAGGACCGGTGACTCCCCCCACCATTCAGCGATGTGTGGCCGTGCGATCCAGGCGCACAACTGCGGGAGATCGCCGCGCGTCAGCGGACGGAAGGCCAGGTCAGACATTGCGACGACAAAGTTATCCAACGGTCTGGCGCTGTGAGTCGTCGCGCCGATCAAAGCGCCACGCTCAGATCCCGACACGGTCTTGCCGAAGTCCCCCTGACGAAGTTGTATGGCGGTTCCGCTATCGGCCAGCGTCTTCGTCATCATGTGGCGTGGTAGAACCAGATAGTTCCCTCCACTGTCGCGGGCGGATGTCGGCTCCAACAACCCGTATCGGCACGGGTCCACCCTACCCTGCCCTCGAGCGTGGATACATTGCGGAGTACGGTCGGGGAGGCATCGCGGGAAGTCAGCACGAGCTCCCGAGGAGATTCGAATCGCATCCGAATGGCGTCCCGTCGATGCGGTCCGGATGGACGAGCAGGTACATACTTGACGCAGGCCAGCATCGGAAGCAGCGCCAGAAACAAGCCGACCGGCCTGATGTGGTGTCTCATGATATTCGAGAATGGCCTGGCAACAGACATTCAGGATTCCCTCAGCCGACAATCGCGGCGTTCAGATATTCGTCCGCAATGTCCCGGGGGTAGATGCCATGTGGCGTGATCTGTTGGACGACCTTCGCTATGCGGTGCGACTCGCCGGCCGCAACCCGCTACTCGCCGCGACGGTGACCGCGACCATGGTGCTCGGCATCGCCGCCACCACCGCCGTCTTCTCGCTCGTCAACGGGGTGCTGCTGCGGCCGTTCCCCTTCGCGCACTCGGAGCGCGTGTTGCGGATCGGCGCGGTCGATCGGCAGGGCGAGGTCACGACATCGATGGCGTACCCCGACCTCCAGGACTTCAAGCGAACGGCGCGCAGCTTCGACGCACTGGCGGGGGTGTCGGCGGATGCGATGACACTCAGCGGTGATGGCGAGCCGGAGCGCATCTCCACGGCCCGGGTCGACGACGCCTTCGCGCGCGTCTTCTCGCTCCGGCCGCTGCTCGGGCGACTCTTCGCCGCGGACGAGTATCATTACGGCGCGAATAACGTTGTCGTCCTCACGGATCGCTTCTGGAGGCGCCGCTACAACGGCGACCGGGCCGTCATCGGCCGCGCGATCGTTCTCGATGACCAGCCACACATCGTCATCGGCGTGCTGCCGCCCAGTGAGTTCACCTATCCCTCCTCGGGCGTGGACCTCTTCGTCCCGCTCGCGCTGCATCCAGCGTCATGGAAGCTGACTCGCGGACCGATGTGGCTCGGCGTCGTCGGCCGATTGCGCCCGGGCATGCCGCTCGAGCGCGCTCGCTCGGAATTGCGCGGGATCGCGGCCGGCCTCGCTCAGGCCTATCCGGCCACAAACCAGGGAATCACCGTGCACGCCGAGCCGCTGCATGACGTCATCGCCGGCGACGTGCACGGCATGCTCGTGCTCCTGGCCGCGGCGGTCGCGGCGGTCCTTCTCATCGCTTGCGCGAACATCGCGAACCTCCTCCTCGGCCAATCGCACGCCCGGGCGCGCGAGTTCGCCGTTCGTGCCGCCCTCGGCGGGAGTCGGCAGCGCATCCGGCGCCAGCTCCTGACCGAGAGCCTGCTCTTGTCGCTCCTCGGTGGCGCACTCGGGATCGCGCTCGCGCCCCTGATGTCGCGGGTGCTGATCGGGCTCTATCCCGGTGGGCTGCCCCGGGCCAATGAAGTGCACCTCGACCTCACGGTGCGCCTCGTCGCCGTGCTCGCGACCGCTGTCGCCGGGCTGCTCGCCGGCCTGCCGATGGCACGGCGGGCGGCGTCGCTCGACCTGTCGCGGGACCTGCGCGCAGGCGGTCGAGCCAGCGACGGGCGCACGCATCGCCGCGCCGGCGATGGCCTCGTCATCTCCCAGATCGCCATCTCGGTCACCCTCCTCTTCGCCGCCGGCCTGCTCATCCAGACCTTCCGCCGCTTGACCCGAACCGATGCGGGATTCGATCCCCGCGGCGTGCTCACATTTCAGCTGTCCGCATCGATGACGCGCTTCCCGTCTGATACGGACGCGCTTCACTTCTATTCGTCGCTGATCGGGGCGATACGCGCGCTACCGGGCGTGCGGTCCGTTGCCACGACGACTCATCTTCCGTTTGGCGCCGGTTTCGCGCAGGACGTCTACGAGCGAGAGGGCAAGGGAGATGAATCGCCGCATCTGCCCGTCGCGGCGATCGACTTCGCGAGCGCCGACTACCTGGCGACCATGCGCATTCCGATCGTCCGTGGCCGGGGACTGGAGGCGACGGACGACGAACACGCGCCACGCGTTCTCGTCATCGATGAGACGCTCGCGAAGCGCCAATATCCGGGCGAGGATCCGGTCGGACGCACCATCCTGTGGCACCACCGGCGCTGGCAGATCGTCGGCGTCGCGGGCGCGGTCCACACGACGAACCTGTGGGACGAGCCATATCCGGAGATCTACGCGTCGGCGAGCCAGCTCCAGAGCCGATCGCAGTATCTCGTCGTCAAGTCGACCCTGCCGGCGTCGCTCCTCATGCCCGCCGTCCGTCGTGAAGTGGGCCGTCTCAATCCGGCGGGCGCGATCACCGACATCACGCCGATGTCCGCTCGCCTCGCGGACGCGCTCGCGCCACAACGCTTCCGCGCCGTGCTCATCGCTGCGCTCGGCGGTCTGGCGCTGGCGCTCTCGCTGATCGGGATCTACGGCGTCGTCTCATATGCCGTGAGCCGGCAGAGGAAGGAGATCAGCATCCGCATGGCGCTCGGCGAGACCGCGGCACGTGTCCGTCAGAGGGTCGTGCTCAACGCGCTTCGGCTGGGAGCGCTGGGCACGGTCGCTGGCGTCGTCCTCTCACTCGGAGCCGGCAAGTGGCTGTCGGCATTCCTGGTCGGCGTGAGCGCTCACGATCCGTGCATGCTGGCCACCGTCGGCGCTACGCTGCTCGCCGTCACACTGGTCGCCGCATACCTGCCGGCGCGGCGTGCGAGCCTGGGCGATCCCTCGATCGCACTGCGTAGCGACTAGGCTCGGTGCAGGGCTGTCCGTTTACGGAGCAGGCGGACCGGTTTGTGGTCGGCGACTCACCTCATCGGTCCCCCGCTCTTGCACGGATTCGCCGCACGATCAGGTCGTCCCACCGTGGTAGATCGGCTCCCGAGACGCCGTGTACGGTCGCGATGTCCTGATACGTCCCAGCTGTCCGCCGCCGTCGGCCCGGGTCGACGGGAGGCCGGGGTCGCACAACCGATCATGACCCCGGCCGCAGCGGTCAGTGCGAGGGCGAAGCCGATGTGGTCAGGGTACAAGCTTGCCTCCTAGAACTCGTGCTTCCGGGCGAGCCGGTCTGAGAACAGCACAAGAAGGCCGGCTACGGCGAGGGAGCACTCTGTGGGTGATGTCAAGACGCGATCTTCCGGCTACTCTCCTGCGACAGCCCCGCTCATGCGGTCAGGCGACGGCGCCAGCCCACTCGCGTTATCCCGTGATCTTTGCGTCGTTGCCGAATTTCTTCCCGAGATCTCCCAGATACGTGTCGATCGTCGCGTGATGGCCAAACACGAACCGTGACATGAAGCGGAAGATGGGGTTGTAGACCTTTCCGTCTTCCGTGATACGGAGCGTGGTGCCCGGGGCGGAGGGTAAGAGCTCGTACGTCCACTTGCCCCCGAACGGTAGGCGCTCGTCGGCGATGCGCGTGACGAGACGGCGTCCTGGCACCGCTTCGTCCACGACGTAGAGAATGGTGCCGTCGCTGCCCGACTCCCGAAAGCTGCGAGTACCTGTTGGCGATGGGACGATCTCGACCGTCTTCATCTTCGACCGCCACTGCGGGAAGTCCTCGACCTTCGTGATCGCCTCGTACACGGTCTCCGGCAATACTGCGTACGTCGCCTGCCGCGATGCGCGGTGACGCACGGGGAGAAGCCACCCGACGATCACGACCAGCAGCACGAGCGCAACGAGGATTCCCACGACGACGAGAGCGATCTTCACGTGTCACCTTGCGGTGAGGGCTTCGCGGGTGCTCTGCTTCCAGCGCATGTCTCGAGTGTAGCTACTTGTTCACTTATAGCGTTCAGCTGAATCTTGTCACACGTGCGTGCGGAGGGGGAAGCTCCATCCGGAAGAAGAATGCGAGTTCTGGCGATTTCGGGAAGTCTGAGAGACGGATCTTCGCCAGCCTTCCTCCATACACGTATGATTCTTCATGCTGACCGTCAGGGAGAATCGGTACTCGGCCGAACGACAGGCGAGGCACGCGCACGCCGAGACGACCGTTACCATCGTCCTGGCGGGCCAGTTGCGCGAGGTGGTCGGATCCCGTGAAGAGATCGCGCATCCCCTGAGCATTGTCCTGAAACCCCGCGCCACGGAGCACGCGACCGCATTCGGTGACGGGGTCCGGACGCTGCAGATCATCCTCTCGGAAGGTGGCGCCGCGTCACTGGAGAGGTGTGACGATGGGTTTCGCGTGTGGCGATGGCACCACGCCGGTCCAGCCGTGCCGGCCTTTCTACGCCTTCTGCGGGCATGCCGCGTCGCCCCCGATGGAGATGCCAGCCGGGACCGCGTAGAGACAGCAGCGTACGACGCGCTGGCGGCGTTGAGGTTGGAGTCGGCTGACGCGTACCGCGGAGCGCCACCGCGCTGGCTCTCGGTCGCGAGACAGGCCCTCGATGATTCATCGCGACCTCCATCGGTGAAGGAACTGGCGCGCGGGGCCGGGGTGCATCCCGTCTATCTCGCCCGTCAGTTCCGCCGGTGGTTCGGCCACTCCATTACCGGCACCTCGCCCGCCGTCGCGTACAGCGCGCCGCGGCTTTGATCGCGGGCTCCGATGGTCCACTCTCGCTGGTGTCCTACGAAGCGGGCTTCGCCGACCAGCCGCATATGTGTCGCGTCTTCTCCCGCGAAACTGGGCTGACCCCCAGCGCTTATCGCGCGTTCACGCGGTCTTGAGGTTCCAAGCGTTCAAGACCTGCTACCGCACGCCGGGCACCTTTCGAGCTCACCCCTGAAAGGCGTGCTGATGTCTCGCTCCTTCGTGCCGGTGCCGATCTGCTGCATCGTCCTTGGTTCGCTCGGCTGCGCACAGACTCGCGCGGCAGCACCGCGCATCCCGCCATCGCTACTCACCGTCACGATCGATTCCGTCTCGGCGCGCCTCTTCGCGCTCAACGCGTCGCCGGGCGTCGGTATCGTGGTGGTCCGCGATACGCAGGTCGTCTACGCGAAGGGCTTCGGGTACGCCGACGTCGAGGCCAGACGTCCTTTCACGTCGGAGACCGAGTTCTATATCGCGTCGACGACGAAGTCGTTCACCGGACTCGCGGTCGCCATGCTGGATCTGCAGGGTGTGATGAAGCTTGACGAGCCGATCAGCCGCTATCTGCCGGCGGTCAAGCTTCGGTCGCCACTCAACGCCGACTCGATCACCGTACGGAGTCTGCTGACCCACACGCATGGGATCGGCGGCGGGCCCGTCGCCATTCGCCTCGCTTACACCGGTGAATATGAGGGCGACGCTGAGTTGACTCGCTTGCTCGCCGAGCATTCTCCCAACCCGAGTGGGCGCGCGTACTCGTACACGAATCTCGGCTACAACATCGTCGGCCTGGCGATGGATGACGTCAACCACGAGTCCTGGAAGGAGACGCTGCGGCGCCTGCTGTTCACGCCGCTGGGGATGACGCACACCAGCGCCTACGTGTCGGGTCGTTCACAGGACCGACTGGCGATGCCGTACCTGACGACTCCGGAGGGATTCGCGCGGACGCGCTATGGCAAGACCGACGCGAACATGCAATCAGCTGGAGGATTGATCACCACACCATCCGACATGGGGCGGTGGCTCGAGGCGCAGATCAACGATGGCCGCCTGGATGGCAAGCAGGTGCTCCCCGCCACCGCCGTCGCGGAAACGCACAAGATCCTCGTCCCGGTGACCGGTGGCGCGCGTGGACTGCACAGCCTTGGTTACGGCCTCGGATGGCAGATCTCTCTGCTCGGCGACGATACACTCGTGCACCACGGCGGGGGGTTCGCCGGGTTCGCCACGCACATGTCGTTCATGCCGAAACACCGCGTCGGCGTCGCTGTGATGGCGAACAACAGCGAGCTCGGCGCGCCTCTCGCCGAGCTGATGGCAACGGCGATCTACGACGTGGTGCGAGGCCGACCGGCCATCACAGCTGATTCGGTCGCCGCTATCGGACGGCAGCTGGTCCGGATGCGCGGCCAACTCGCAGCGAGCATCGCACAGCGGGCCAAGCGTCCTCAGGATCTACCGTTCCCACTCGACGCATACACGGGCCGTTTTTACAATCCCGTATTGGGCCATCTCGAGCTGCGCGTGGTGAATGGTAAGCTCGAGGCGCGGATGGGAGCGGCGTGGAGCGCGATCGAGGTGTACGACAACACCAAGAATCAGCTTCGCGTCGAGCTGTTCGGAAGCGGTGAGGTCATCACTGTGGACGTCAAGGACGGCCGTGCCGATTCGGTCCTGTTCGAGGGACTGACGTTCTCGCGCGTGCCGTAGCGCGGAACGTCCCCTGGTTCATGGGCGAACCGGAAAGATTCAGTGCCGCTTCCCTGCGGCAATCAGCAGCGCCCTCGCCTGTGCGCCGGCGCCCGTCGGGTGGGCGAGCGCCGCATCCGATGCCACTGCGTCAGCGACCGCGCGCCGGAGCGTCGACAGGTCACCGATCTTGCTCGCAATGATGGCGCGTTGGTAGTGCGCCTGCGGCAAAACCTCGAGCGGGCGGGGTCGACTCGAGAGCGCTGAGTCGATCTGCGATCGCGCCTGCTCGTATGTGCCCTGGTCCGTCAGCAGCTGAGCATAGCCGAAGTGTAGAAGGAAACGCAGCCCATACGGATCTGCCTCACCGCGATCCTCGAGGGCCTCGCGGTAGGCCACCACGGCTGTGGCCACCTGCCCTTCATCGGCGAGAGCGCGCGCACGAGTGTACGGCACCAACGCGCTCGCGTCGCTGCGCATCTCGGGCGTCCAGCGAAGCACCTCGTAGTCGGGATCGGCCTCAATACTGTCTAGCCGACAACCCGCCGCGAGATCGAACGTCGTCTCGGTGGCGGCGGGAACTTCGATGCGCTGCGTCACGGATGGGCATCCACTCCCAAGCATGCGCACGTCGAGCATGAACCGATAGGGAATCGAATCCACCTGCCGTACCGCGACACGGACTGTATCCGCACGCTGTGTCCACGCAAGGTCGATGTCGGGTGCACCCCCGCGCTCGAGCCATTGCCGGAAGAACCAGCGAAGATCGGTGCTGGTGTAGCGTTGCAGCGTATCCTCGAACTGCTGCAGCGTGAAGCGCTCGTACGGGTGCGTTACGAAGAGACGGTGGAGCGCGTCCCGAAAGGGTTCCCGGCCGACTGTGCGCGCGAGCATGTCCCACACCAGCATGCCTTTGCTATTTGTCAGCGTTCGCGTGATCTGTCGATTCGGATCCATCTGGGCGAGCGGCACGTCGAGCCCGGCGGCCATCAGCCGGAGATAGCCCGCTGCCGACAGCTCCGGGTAGTACCCCGGGTAGCCCGTTCGACGGTACCGCTCGGCGGCACCGGCTCCGTCCAACGCCTCGACGGCGCGGAGGGAAGCGTACTGGGCCATGCCATCGGTGAGGAGAAAGCTCGCTTCGCGACCGGATGGCCCGAGCAGGTACGGCCACCACTGATGGCCGATCTCGTGACCGTAGAAAGCTGCGTTGAACGGCTGGTCGAGGAAGCTGCTCGCGGCAAGGATGAATCCCTCCATGCTGGCGCCGGCGAACCCCGCGCGGTCGGCGATATCGGTCGGCACCTCGACGAGCGCGAACTCGCGGTGCGGGTACGGAGTGAACTCACGCGAGAGGACGTCCAGGATGCGCTGGGCACCAGCGAGGGTCTGCTCGACGCTAGGTCGCCGACGGAGCAGAAACGCCGTCACCGGAATCGCGCCGGGCCGCGCGCTCGTCGCGTATCGACCAATTCCGAATGCGAAAAACACCGGGGTCGACATATCGAAGCGGTAGATCGCTCGCCCGGCTGCAGTGACTCGCCTCGACATCCGGCCCTGCGCGTGCACGCGAGCCCCACTTGGCACGATGAAGGTGAGGACGCCCGTCCCTCGCAAGCCACGCAACGCGCCATCGGAGCGCACCGGCTCGCGCTCGATTTCCGGGTACCAGGCCGTGTTGATACCCGAGCCGAACGCCACTTCGCGTCCGACATGGAAGACGTTTGCCGCCGCATCTCCGCGGTGCACATAGGCGAGGCGCAGCCGCAGCGCGCATCCCGCCGGAACGTCACGCCGGAAGTGCACCACCCACGTGTTGGTCCCCCAGCCCGCGCGCGCGTGAGGCCGGCGCACGACCCGGAGTCGTGCCTGACCGGCACTCACCGCTGGGGTCAGCATATCCACCGTCAGACTGTCCATCGACTCGGCGAGGGAGAGCTCGACGCTGTCGCGCGCGCGTGCCGCGGTGGCGATTCGCATCGTGCCACTGACCCTGAGTCTCGGTGCATGAGGGTCGTAGTCGACGCGGAGGTCGTACGACGGGAACGAGTCAGCCGGGGTTGGCCGGGCTGCGGGGACCGGGCACGCCTCGCTCACGACCTGCGCGCCCAGTTCCGCGATGAGCGAAGCAAGGAGGCAGAGCGCGGTGAGAGCCGCGCGGGCGGATAGGGGTATCCGTGGAGAGCTGGGCGGCAGCATGAACTTGGGAAGCGAGAGTACTGTGAGAGTAGCTCGCGCGACGGCCACCGACTTGAACAGAATTAGCGCCCGCCTCGCCCCATCCCCCTCCCCCCTCCCCCCTCCGCTCAACTGTGAGGTGAGATCTGGTGTCTCATGGGAGGGTGTGCTATTAGAGACGACCTTCCGCCTTCGATTCGACATGACGTCCGGCTATCTCGATCCAGGCACGTTCCACGGTGACGTCACGCCGATGCACTCCGCGGAGCGCGTGACAATCTCCGAGTCGGTGCACCGCCGCGACGAATGCCTCCCGTCACATGCCCACTCGCGGCCGTACCTGTCGTTCGTTCTCCGCGGTGCGTATCTGGAGGCCGTCGGCCGGCGCCGCCTGACGTGCGAGACGCTTGCGCTCCGGTTCCACCCGGCTGGGGAGGAGCATGCGAACACGTTCGGGCCCGCCGGTGCCGTATGCCTGAACATCGAGCTGACGGGTGACTGGGCCGACCCCCTCGATCAGCTCGATGTCGGCGGCGGATCGATCCTCACGGAAGCGGGCGCCGCATCGGTATTGCGCCTGTACCGGGAGGGGCACGACCTGACTCACGTATCGGGGTTGCTGGTGGAAGAAGTGACTCTCGATCTGCTCGTGCTGTGCGCACGGCGTCAACACGATACTCGAGTCGCTGCCAACTCGGCCGCCATCCGGAGCGCGATCGATTATCTGGAAGCCAATCTCATGGCAGCGATGACGCTCCAGGCGGTCGCGGCGGCTGCCGGTGTGCACGTCACGCACTTGGCTCGCCTCTTTCGCGCCAAGCTTGGATGCACGGTGACGGATTACGTGCGCACGCGCCGGCTCGAGCTGGCGCAGAGAGTCCTCATCCTTCGGCCGGACTGGCACCTGTCGCGGGTGGCCGTGGAGCATGGGTTCGCCGACCATGCTCACTTCACCCGCACGTTTCGGCGAAAGTTCGATGTTACGCCCTCGGCGTTTCGCACACTGGCATGTCGCATCGCCAGCCGTCAGCGGCTTCCGGCGACGTAGGAGATCCACGTGTCATTCACTTCGTAGTATCGACATGGGATGCACGCGCGCTGCGCGCCGCGCCGGCAGCACGCTGGCGATGGCGGCCGCCGCAAGGATGAGGCACATGGCGCCGAGCAGTACGAGCGGATCGCCGGATGTCACCCCGTAAACCGCTCGGGAGAGAACGCGCGTCAGAATGAAGGCCAACACGAGTCCAATGGCGACACCTCTAACCGTCAGACGAAGGCCCTGCTCTAGCACGAGGCGCAGGACCTGGTAGTTCGTCGCGCCTACGGCCTTGCGCACCGCGATCTCGCGCGAGCGTTGAGCGACGGAGAAGGCAAGCACACCATACACCCCCACCAGAGCGAGGCCCAGCGCAAGAGCGGCTGCCGCACTCAGGATGGCGCCCCCCAAGCGCTGAGGCGCCAGCGTGAAACGCATCGCACCCGCGATGGGGCCGGCCTCCGTCACTGGGATGTCTGCGTCGAGCGCATGCGCGTCCTGCGCGACGGCACGGCACATCTGCCACAGATCACTCGCGGTGCGAATGTGCAGGGTGAGGGTCGGCCGGTAGCGCTGTGCGAACGGGAAGAAAACGTAGGGGGGGACGTCGTCTGAATATGAACGGTACTTGGCATTCCGAACGACGCCGATGACTTGGACGGCACGCGGTGGTGCCGGACGTGTCGCGCTACCAGAGCCTTGGTCAAAAACCCGGACTCGCTGTCCCACCGCGTCCTGATTACTCCAATAGCGGCGGGCCGCCGATTCGTTGATCACGACGACAGCAGGTGCGAGGGAGTCGTCCGTCGCCTGGAAGTCCCGCCCGCGAAGCAGGGGCGTGCCGAGCGTCGCGAAGTAGCCTGGGGTGACGACATTGTAGAGCACGGGCGGTGGCAACTGACCCGTCGTACCATCTTCAGTACCGCCGCCGGGGCCGTCGGGCGACATCGGTAGCGCGTCTCCGCTCGACGAGAGGGGGACGAAGGCAGCGAAGGCCGCGCCTTTCACGCCCGGCCGCCTGATCGTCCGGCGGAGAAGCTCGTCGTAATACGCCCGCGTCTTCATCGCGCTGTAAGCCACGATTTCTGGGTCAGCCGTGATGATTGCCACCGGTGACGGGTTGAACCCGGGGTCGCTGCCTATCGCGCGCCGCAAGCTCTGCAGCAGAACTCCTGCCCCAGCCAAGAGGAGAACGGTCAGCGCGATCTGAGCGGTAACGAGCGCGCTTCGCAACCTCGCGCGACGTGTCCCCCCTTGCGTTCCCCCGTCTTTCAGCGCCGATGCGAGATCCGGGTTGGTTGCCTGCGCGGCGGGGAGGAGCCCGCAGAGCATGCCTGTCATTACTGCGATGAGAAACGTCACTCCGACGACACGGAGATCTGGTTGCAGGTTGAAGCTGATCGGGAGCGCCTGGTCGGGCCGAAAGGCCGCTAATGCTCGCGTCGCAGCGAGCGTAAGGAGCAAGCCGGCCGCTCCACCGGCAAGCGCGAGGAGCACGCCTTCGGTAAGAAATTGCCGTACGACTCGTGAGCGGCCAGCGCCGAGTGCCAGGCGCACCGCGACCTCACGCCGCCGCGCTGTGGCCCGCAAGAGAAGTAAGCCGGCCACATTTGCCGACGCAGTCACAAGGACGAGCAGGGCCGCGGCTGAGAGGAGAATGACGAAGGTCTTCAGAATCTGACGAAGCTCCGGCCGCACTCCGGTCACGGTCGTCAGTGTGAATCCTCGCTCCGCCTCGTCCCGGGGAAATGCGACCCTGAGTTGGAGCGAGAGTGCGCGGAGGGCGACCTGCGCCCGCATCGGGGTGAACCCCGGGCGCAACCGCGCCACGACTTCGAACGTGCGGCTGGTTCTGTCCGTGAGCGCAGGTGCCAAGGGGATCAAGGTCGCGCCGGCACTGCTTGGCACCCAGATGTCGAGCGCCAGCCCCGTGAACATTCCTTGGAAGCTGGCCGGCACGACGCCGACGATGGTGACCTGAGCGCCGTTCAGACGAGCCACCGTACCAACCACCGCCGGATCCGCGCTGAAGCGACGGCGCCAGAGTGCGTCACTGATCACGGCCACGAGTGGAGCGCTGGGTGTGTCATCGTCCGGCCGGAGTAGCCGCCCGAGTTGTGGCCGAAGTCCCAGTGTTCCGAAGTAATCACCAGAGATGAGCTCACCGCGCACCGGCTGGGGCTCCTCCGCGCCGCGCCGCAACCCGAATGCGATGAGGCTTACGGCCGCCGTCCTCTGAAACGCATCCACTCTCTCCTGAATGTCATGAAACTCGGCGTATGACAGGTTCATATACCCTGCCCCGCGGAGGCTTCCGTAGATGTGTAGAAGTTCGTCGGGCCGTAACACCGCCGGCGGGCGAAAAAAGAGCGCATTCGCGAGGCTGGCGATCGTGGCCGTACCAGCGATCCCGACTGCGATGGACAGGGTCGCCGTCATTGTGAGCGCGGGACTTCGGAGCAGGCCCCGGATGGCTCGTCGAATCTCGATGCCGATGTCTTCCAGCACACACCCCTCCGCCACTTAGCGACAACTGAGCTCACGTCACGACGAGATACCTGCGCACTCTGGTGAAACGCAGAAACCGATTTGCAAAGTACTTTACATTATAGAGCAGCAGCCTATCCGTCAAGTGCTCCTCATGCTAGCGCTGGTACTGCCGACTGCCGTGCAGCGGGAAAGGGGCGTTCACCGGGTGACACGGAACACCAGTAGAGCCTCATTGCCTGTGTCCACTACGCCATCACGGCGAATCTGTCTTCGGTATACGATCAGGCTATCACCGCTAGATCGGCCGTATCTTCGGGGCTGTAGCATCGGCGAACAGCGTGGCCGCGGACTCGGGCACCGGCAGGTGAATCTGCGGCAAGACAGCCTCGATCTCCGCACGGCGAGGCTCGTACTGTGCCGGCAGCATCAGGCCCTCGCCGAGGTGCTCCACCGGCTCGTCGATCGTGAAGCCCGGCGGAATCGTCGCCAGCTCGAAGAGGATGCCCCCCGGCGTCCGGAAGTAGACCGAGTTGAAATAAGGTTCTTCCGGGAATTTCGGGAATTTAGGTGACAGGGAGGAGCTGATGGTGCATGCTATGGCGCCCGGAGGGAGCCATGGCAGAGGACCGGTTGGCGGTGCTGTCGACGTTGCTCGGGGGATGGGAAGGCTTCGA
>JBBSGP010000036.1:0-30421 GCA_038253885.1 Gemmatimonadales bacterium
CCCGCGCTCGACAGCGGCCCCGTTGTCGGCCTTCGGCCCGTCCTTTGGCCGTTTCCCGGTCGCCATCTCCACCATAAACTTCGCGAGCTGCGCCGTGTCGCGGGGCCGTTTCGGGAGTTTCGCCATATTGGGAAGTTACTCCCCCTGCCCACTACTGTCTAATTCAAATTGACCCAACGCCGGACAGCGGGCGAAGGCATGCCGCCGAGGGCTCCGGCGGAAGCGAGAGATCCAGCGACGACGAGTACCGAAAGAGAGTCCGTGAGTCGGCGGAGAAAGTCATGAAGGCAAACCGTGAGGTCCTGGATCGGCTCGCCACCAAGTAGCCCGACTCACGTCACATAACATCGGCATTTTAAGGTGACGCCCGGGTCTTAAAGCTCGGGCGTCTTTTTTTTAAGGCTCAACCGGCCGTCTGTGATCGCAGCGCGGGCAGCGCTCGAGCCGAGTCCACTCGCCGCAGGCGGTGGTCGTACATCTCCGGAGCGAGAGGCTCGAGCTGGGCGGATAGCGGCGACCCGCGCCTGGGCGGAAGGCGCGCTCGAATTCGCTCGACGTTGGCCGGCCGAATGGCCGCCGCGGCCGGTTCGTTTTCGGCAGCGTCATCCTCCGACCTCGCCCGTGTACGGCTTCCCTTTCCAGTGTGTCGGCGGGTCCTTCAGGATCGGCGCGGTATGAGTGACGAGGCAGAGCGCGCAGGCGGAGACCGTGGCGACCGGATCTGCGGACGGAACGCCGGGCGGCTGCAGCGCCCGGAGTGCGATCTCCGCGACGTTGGCGGACGCGTGCATCCCGATCTGGCGGTAGTACGCGATGTCCGCGCGCACCGTGGCGTGGCAGCGACAGAGACAATACTTCGCGGCCATGTGCCTCACCGGCACCCGGGCACGAAATGGACGATGCACGCCGCGACGCCGAGACCGACGCCGGCGAGACCCCATTTCACTTTCCCGCCGCGCGATTCCCACTTCTGGGCGCTGACGATCTTCTCCGTGTCGTGGAGCTGCGCTCTCAGCGCTTCACGGCCGGATGCGGCCATCTCGAGCGCGGAATCCTTCGCCGCGAGCGCGGTGGAACAGTCGCCCGCGAGTCGCGAGCAGTAGGCGTGCAGCGAGTCGGCGCGCCACTTCGCGATCACGGGCATCGGGATCGCTGAGAATTTCGACTCCCCGATCGGCGGCGGCGCCGGCGTCCAGAGCGTATCGGTAGGCCCTTCTGTCCAGTGGTCCACGAGTACGGAGTCGACGCGCACACGCGCGGCCGCGAGCTGCGCTTGCCCACGCCACGCCATCTCGTGCTCGAGGTGCAGCGTCGCCAGCGCACCCAGGCTATCCGCGCGAGACCGATGCTTCGCGATCACGGCGGACGCGTGGTGACCGCCCCAGAGCAGCGCGATCGCTCCGACGACGGCGACGGCCAGAGCGACGGAGCGCCAACGGCGGGCGCGGAGGTGCACCGCATCGAGCAGCGACGCCACGTCGCCGGGCGTCACGCCAACCCCCTGAATTCGGGGCTCACGATTCGGGTATTATTCGGGTTGACCAGGGGGATATATTTCCCCCATATTCCACTCGTCGCCAGGAGAATCCCGTCCGGCCAAAGCAAGGAGATTCCCATGGAAATCACCGTCCTGAGTACCGAAAACGCCCGCATCGAAGGTCTGGATGTCACGCTGGTCTCGACCCGCGTCCGCGGTCTGGGCGGGCACACTCGCACCACGTGGGGCTGGACAGCCACGACCGAGACGGGGAAGGAATACAGCGGCGGCGGCGACACACGCGCCGCCGCTCTCTCGGCTGCCGCGCACGCGCTTCGGGTGGTCCCCTGGCTCACCCCGGCAGACCTGGACTGAGCGATGCACCCCCTGACGGGCGAAAAAATCCGCGCGGACGTGATGCGAACGACGGCTACCGATCCGCTCGACGCCGAGTATTGGACGGGCTATCGGCACGGCCTGGCCGCGCAGAGCGAGGAGCACGACACGATCATGGGCGGGATCGGGTCTCCCGATCTCGCGCGGGATGCGCGGGGACGCGGCTACCGCGACGGGCTCACGTGGGCAGCCGAGGCACGGGAGGACTGACCCGTGACGGACGCCGAGTTGGTCCGCGCCGCAATTGATGCGAGTGGCCTCTCCGCCCGAGCGTGGGCGGAGCAGGTCATGGTCCGCGACGAGCGCACCATCCGATACTGGCTCGCCGGTCGGCCCGTGCCCGAGACTGTGCGCCGTCGGCTGCTGGCTGCACGAGACGAGAAGGGCAGCGGCAGCGATGCCGGTCGCGTTCGCCGCTAGGTCACTCACACGCGTGAATCCCTGGCACAGCTCGTAGAGCACGCCCACGCCGAACGCGACGGCGCACGTCCATCCGAGCGGCACGCCGAGACGAGCCAGCGCCAGCACGATGAAGCCATAGCTCACACCGTGGACGAACGCCTTCGGGTAGATCGCCTTTCCGAAAAACGTCCAGCGGCCACCGGACTTGTCATCCGGATCGAATTGCCAGACGGCGTTCGCGCCGCAGATAGCCAATAGCAGCGCGATGAAGAGGCCGGCGGCCCAGGTCACTGTGCCTTCCCGCCCTTGAGGAACAGGTAGATCGCGACGGCGGCGAGCGGCACGGCGTAGAAGTAGCCGGTGCCGTTGCCCGCCTTGTCGATGTGTCCGAGCGCGGCGGCAACGAGAGCGGCGAGCGCGAAGAGAAATGCGGCGAGCTGGAACATGGGGGAGACTCCTAGAAGTGAGTGACGCCGGATTGCGGCTGGGGATGGACGTACCCGATCAGATGGTCGGTGTTGACCAGCTGCAGCGTGTACAGCTCGCCGTCGCGGGTCCACGGCATCCACGGCAGCCGAGAATTCCCCTCGAAATCCGTCAAATACGGAGTGAGGGACGCGAGACAACTTCCGATGTGCGAGGCCGGGCCACGCCCGCCGCGCCCGTAGAGCACCGCGCAGCCGATCTCCGGTATCGAGGAGAAGCGCAGCGTCGCGAGCGCCCAGAGCCGCCAGCTCTCCGCCATCGCGGGATGCATCCCGCGCGAGTCATCGACCGGAGGGATCTCCGCGCCGGCGTCGCTCCACACCTCGGCCGCCTGGAGCGCGCACCACGGCGAGCCCAGCGGCACGCCGTACTTGCGGCAGAGGCCGTCGATCCACGGCGAGCGGTTCGAGCCCACTGGGATCTCGAACTGCGGCACGTCGCGCTGCGCGCGGCAGAAAATCCGCGCGTTCAGAGCTGGCAGGTTGCTCGGGAGAATGACGTCCATCTACCGCCGCACGACCTGCGCGACGAGCGAGACCGGAGGCGCGTCCACGATGATCGTGCGACCCGTCACGGGCGGCATGCGCGTATCGAGGAAGATCGCGGGCAGTGCGGCCACAGTGCTGTCGATGCCGATGGTGATCGGCACGCTGCCCGAGAGCGCCTTGAGCTGGAGAGCGACGGGCGGGTTAGCGCCCGGCTTCACGTCGATGGTGACAGAGCCCGCGTGCGTGGTATCGCCGATCGCGTCCACGGCGGCAGCCGCGATCGTCCGGGCGCGACCGACCGGGATGATCAGTGTGCCGCTGACGGTGTTGCCGACGCGAGCGAGAGTCGTGCGCAGCGCCTGAGCGAGATCCGAAGCGGTGACGGTGATCCGGACTGCTGAGATCGTTGTTCCGGTCACATCGGCGCGGACCGGGAACGGCATGGTCGCGACGGGCGGCGGGCTCACCATGTGCTCCGTGCAGGCAATCACGCCGACGGCGAGGACGAGAGAGACCAGAGAAAAGAGGCGGGCGGTTTTCATGGGAGGGAACTCGGGAGAGGGGGGGGAAGGCGGGGTTACTGCGCACGCGGCGAGCGGGGGGGCGGCGGATCGACGTCGAGGTGGGGAAACGGGCCGTCGCCCCGATCGACGAAGCGCGCCGGCGCCGGCACGAGCGGCGGATCATCGCGGCGTCGGCCGCCTGGCATGAGATCACCGAACGTCTGGACCACGAACACCACAAAGGCGCGCGTGCCAGGAGGGTTAGCGATCCAGGCGGACGCCAGCGCGGGGACGAAACCGGCGAGAATCACGGGGACGCTCGTCTTGTACGCACCCCACGCGATCACGGCGGCGCCGAACAGGAAGAGAAAAGCGAGGAAGAGGCGGCGGATCATGCGAGGTCCTCCGCGCGGCGCGTGTGCACCCGGCGCTCGAAGCCGAACTCCGTGCGCAGGAACGCCTCGACTTCCTGCTGGCCGATCGCGGTCTGAGCGATGACGGTTTGGAGTCCGTTGCAGGCCTCGGAGAGCGTCTTCAGCTCCGGCGCGATCGCGCGGCGCACGACGTGGATCCAGAGCGGCAACAGCATCCAGCGCAGGAGAGTCGTGACGGTCACGAGAACGGTGGCCATCCCACCGAGTTCGAGCCATCCGAGCTTGGTAGGCGACATCGCGGCTCCTGGGTGCTGCATGGCAGCGGTGGCGGGTGGCATCGTGTCCTCGCGGGACGGAAACGAAAAACGGCGCCATCCCCTCGAGCTCGAAGGGCGGCGCCGTGCGCTACGGCAGATCCTGAATTGTGGTCCTGCGGTGCTACGGAACTCTACTCAATAGACGAGCGACGGCCCGTCCTCCTAACAGGGTGTCGTCTTGGTCCCGGTCTGGCTCGTCTCGCTCGAAGTTGCCGAGTCGTTCCAGTTGGAGATCACGCCGTACACCCGGAAATATCGCGTAATGCCCGTGCCGGTAAAACAGACGGGGAGGCTGGTTGCGGTCGTCGGACTCTCTGAGGCCTCGCCGAAGCCGGCGCCGCCACCGGTGGTGGAGATCTCGACGTGCCAGGTGACGCCTGCCGGGGTCCCGATACCGGGCGTCCAGCTGGTCTCCCAGCCGCCGGCCGACACCGTCACCGCGAGCCCTGTGGGCGTCGGCAGCGTGTACTTCGGGATCGTGGTCGAGAACGACGTCGTCTTCGCGCTCTCGAGGCCCGCCTTCACGTGGCTGTACTGCCAGGTCACCGCGCCCTCGTTCGAGGTCATCCCGTTGTGGCGGAGAGACTGCGCACCAAGGGCGAACGGCCCCAGGTCGCTCCCGAAGACTGCTCCGTTCTTGTAGACGCGGATGGTGGCCGTCGCATCGGTCACGGTCACCGAGTTGACGACGCCGAAGGGCGAGCCGGTGTCGATCGAGGTGTTGCTCGCAGCGGACGGCGCCGTGGGAGGCGAGCCGCCGCCCACCGGCGTCGAGACGCCACCCACGGAGCTCGTGCCGGAGAAGGCCGACTGGATGTGGCTGAGCCCCGGGATCGCGACTGCGAACTGGTCGCCCCAGAGGTTCCTGCCGACGATCACTCCCACCGCGAAGAGGCGCCCGCGCAGAGGGGATCCGTTGTCCGTGATCCCGTCGCCGGCAAAAGCCACGTTTCTGTCGGCGTACTGCGTCGTGTAGATCGCCGCACCGTCGCCAATCTGGAGCCACGGCCACTGCAGGACGGTCTTCACCTTCCAGATCCGGATCCCGGTCGACCACGCATCGCGCAGCTTCTCGGCCAGGTGCTTCGCCTCCGCTGCGTCGTTCCACTGGCAGAGCGTATCGCTCAGCGTGATGATGTCGAAGAGGTTGGCACGGCCCGATCCGAGAAGAGCTTGGTAGTCGGTCGTCACCACCTCGTTCGAGAACGTCTTCGTCACCGGGTCATATCCGTACTTCACGTCGATCGTCGGCATGCGGCGATCGGCGCCGGTCGACGTGTCCAGGGTCACGATCTGGCGATCATCGAAGATGGCGCTCACGGCGATGTCGCCATACACCTGGGCGTAGTTGATCCGCCCCTGCTCCCAGGAGAGGACGCCGCCGCAGTGGAGCGCGATCTCCTTCAGGGTGTCGAGCGCGATCTGACCGTCCGCGTTGGCGAGCTTCGCCGTGGTGAGACGGCCGGTCGCACTCGGCACATTGCCGCGGTAGCGAGCCGGCACCTGCGCCTGATTCACCACGAGGTCGGAGTAGACGGAGGCGAAATCGACGGCCGTATACTGCAGATCGTTTCGCTTGTACACGTCGCTGTGCAGCTCGAAGGTGTCACCAGCTGAGGGAGCACCGGTGCCTGAATCCACCGTGACGGTAAACGTCCCTCCCGTGTTGCCCGACAGGATCGGGGTGAAACTGGCTCCGGTGAGTCCTCCGCTTGTGAAGAGGACGCGGAAATTCTGGAGTGCACCGGCCACCCAGGGCGAGCTGGCCGAGTTGATCGTCATCACTGTGCCGGCGACGGACGCGCTGCCAACGGCGCCCGAATAGAAGTACGTCTCCGTCTTCGGCGGCACGAGCACTTTGAGTCGATCGAGTCCCGACAGGAAAGTGAAGTCGACCTCACCGTCCTGTGCGTCGCGCGACTCCATGCGGAAGCTCGTGATGTAGACGCGCTTCCCACTTGCTCGGTTGACCCCGTACACCTGCGCTTCGACCGCGGACGGCGCGTAGTCGGACGCGAGCTTCGTGGCGAGGTCCCGCGCGTCGTTGGTGAGCTTGAGCATAGGCAGCTTGAGCTCTGCGACGCCGACGTCGCCGGTTGCGGGATCGGCGGTGAACTGCGCATCGAAGTCTTTTAGGTACTTGTACGTCGCATACCGCGTGCGGGCGATCATGGCCCACGCCTGGAGAGAGGGCGTCGTGTACTTGGTTCCCCCGCCACCAGCCGTAAACGTCGCTGTCAGCTCGTAGTACCGGTAATAGAATGAGGAGGTCAGCACGAAGCCGTCGTAGATGCCCCCGATCGACGTCCAGCTCGTGCCGTTGGCTGAGCCGCGGAGGCTGTAGCTCAAGCTCGAGCCTGCCGGCGTCCAATCGTCGAGGCGGATTTCGACGTCGGTCGTCGGTGTGGCGCCCATGTCGAGCACCTTCACCAGCACCGCGGATGTCGCAGAGTAGGTCTGGACGTTGAGCTTGAAGTAGGGCTGGTCCCAGTCCACGACGCTCGAGTACTCCGCGTCGTCCGGTGTGGGGAAGCGCCGTGACAGGCCGGTATACCCACCGCTCACGGCGATCGCCCCGTAACCGGGCACCGCGCCGACTGAGAGGTAGGGAAGGGCGTTGTGCGCGAGATCGAGCGGCGAATAGGGTGAGGCTGCAGGGTCGTAGGGGCCGTGGCTCCGGGCGAGCCCCGAATTCGCCTTCCAGAACGTTGTCGGATCGTAGGCCGCCGCCGTCGCGCGCGCGATGCAGCCGAGGTAGGCCGAGTTGGGAAAGAGACCACCAAACGTGAGCCCCACAGAAAATCCCTTCGGAACGGACAGATGAGACAGCCGGCGGCTGTTGGCATCCACCGTGACGGTAGCTTCGCGGAGTGCGCCGGCATTCGTCCGGCCCGCCCCGGTCGTTGTATTCACCGTCCCGGGTGAGAAGATCATTCCCGCGGGGAAGGAAAGCACCTTCACGCCGCGACCCAGGGGCAGAGCCCCGACCGTGAATGACGAGCCCATGGGTACACGGCGCCACAGGTCGTCGAACTGATAGAGCGCGACGGTCACCGGCCCGAGGTACGGGAACATGGTCCCGTCGCGCCCCATCGTGATCTCAAGGCTCGCGAGGGTGAGCGGCACGGGATAGCTGGACGGATCCGGCCAGAAGTCGAAGATGTATTCCTCGGGGGCGCGCTGCGAGGAGTTTGACACGAAGTGGTTGCTCGACACCGTGTTCGCTTGCTGGAAGAGCACGGCCGCTGTCGGCGCCATGGTCACCACTCCCGCCTCCGATGCCACGAGAGTGGCGGGCGGGTTCCAGTCCGCCTTCGCACTCGCGATCGCGCCCCGCTCGATCGCGCAGAGATCCACCTCGAGGTCGAAGCACGGATTCAGCCGGTGGCAGGCCTGGACGATCGGTGCCCAGGCAGGGCCGGCGGCATCTGGGCGTCGGGGAGGGGCGCCGCTCGTCGCCATGGCCCTAGATGAACCGCTGGGGAATCACTTCCTCGAGATCCAGCTGCACAGTGCGATGGTAGGGGTTCACCTCTGGCACGTACTCGGTGTCGCCGGGGAGCTGCAGCATCGCGAGCAGCGACGAGCCGTTCGTATCCGAGTCGTCCAGGCAGAACCAGACCGGAGCGTTGTAGTCGCAGATCCGGTTGATCTCCGTCTGCACGGCGGCGTAGTTGCCGCCGTCGACAGTGATGTCGATCTTCACGAGCCGCGGGCGCCACAGATTGCCCTTCACGCGGACGCCGCCCTTCGAGACTTCATTCCGGATGAACCGCGCGGCACGGCGGTAGTCATACGCGCCCGGGGCGTTGAAGAGCTCGCTCGAGCGGTACGGGAGACCGACGTGAAGCCCGGTTACTGTGGGAGCAACCCCGGCCCCACCGGCCGCGAAGCGGAACCGGACGTAGTTCCAGGAGCCGCTCCCCCCGTGGCCCTTCCACCAGACACCCTCGGGCGTCGAGCAGCCGTTGGCATCGCCGGGGAGACCGCCGGCCGTCGCCGGGATGACGGAGGTGAAGATCGTCGACCAACTGACGTTGTCGTTCGAGACTTCTCCGACGATCGTTTTTCCCGCCCAGTTGTGACCCCGGTCCAGGATCACGATGGTGCTCGCGACGTTGACCGCGGCGGCTGTCGCGTTCAGAAGGATCTTGCGATCGACGTTCGTGGTGGTGGGGGACCACGACGTGAGATCGCGGAGGTTATCCGCCACGCGCCACACCTCTCGACCCGCCGCATCGTCCGCATCCGGGTTGGAGAGCACGAGCGAGCGGTTCAGAATGGTCGTATCGACCAGGTTGTCCGTGAGAAGGAGCGGCTTGTTGGCCATCAGAGCGTCATCCGGATGGGCTGCGACTTGTCGATCAGGCGCTGGACCTTCTGCCGGATCTGGGCGATCTGCCGACCATCCGCGTCCTTTTGCAGGACAACGATCTCGATCTTGAGCGGCTGAGACTGGGCGGCGGCGCCGACCGCTGTGCCGGGGCTCACGTTGCCGGTGTTCCCGCCGCTGCCGCTCCCACCACCTCCGCTCCCACCGCCACCACCGCCTCCGATGCCGCCGAGGGAAGCCACCTTGTTCGCGCCGGTGAAGAACCCGGCTGCCGCTGCAGCGTGGAGTGCGGCCTGTGGGAAGTTGAAGTCGGCGAGTGCGCCGATCGCCTTCTGCGCCTGCTCGATCCCGCGCATCTGGAGAGCGGCGACGATCGGCTCGGCCGCAGCCCGCTTGAGGACCTTGCCGACGTTCTCGTGGCCGGAGATGAGTGCCTGGAGTCCCTTCTGTGTGGAGTTGGCGATCGCAGCGTGGGCAGCATCGGAGATCGACTCAAGGCTCCCGAACTGCTTCTTCGCGTTCTCGCCGACCAGGAATAGCGCCTCGTTCATCCCGTGGATCGCAAACGTCACCGTATCGATGCTGGTGACCATCGGCGTGATCGCCGACGACATATCGTCCTGGACAGCTTTGATCCGGACAAAGGTGATCGTCTTGTCCGGAGCGGCATTCTCGGGCTGGAGGTTGGGCTTGAACTTTTCCAGGATGCGTTGCTGCTCGAGGTGGCGAGTCTCCCGGATCGTTTCGAGCTGTTTCTCGAGCTGGCGCTGCTCCGTGTTCAACGCCTTCTGCAGCGTTTCGTGGTTTAGGTTCGAGTGTCGGGACTGCTCGCGGAGCGCTTCGAGACGGCCTTGCGCGACAGCGAGGGCGATCCGATCAGACCGGAGCGTCATCTCCCCAAAGACATTGCGTCGTGACTCGAGCTGGACCACCTCAGCCATGGCGGCAGCGCGCCGGGCTGTGAGGTCACCTCCGACCTCCTCGTCTCGGTTGCGCTTGGTCGTTTCGCGCGCGATGACGCCCATTTCATCTGCGATGTGCTGAAAGAGCTCGAGCTTCTTCTGAAGGTCGATAATCCCGCCGGGGTCGCGCGCGGTTGTGACCGTGCGGCCCGTTCCGCCTCCCATCGCGTCCAGCTCGGTGCTCGACACCGTGTCGGCCTGCTTGCGCGCGATCTCGGCGCGGAGTCGCGCGACGTTGCTCTCGGCCTGCGAGAGCGAGATGCCGGCGACGTCGGAGCGACCCAGTGCCTTGACTCGGGCGACGTTATCCTCCGCCGCCTTGGTCATCTCCTCCATCTCGCGCTTCGAGTCCTCGATCAGCTTGCGGATCGCGAGCGCAGAGAGCGCCACGGCCATGACGACCACGCCGCCGGCGCCGAAGGCGAACGCCAGCGAGTCCGCGCCGCGCAGGATGTGATCGATCCCTCCCTCGAACCCCTTCGTGGAGTCGCCGAGGGAGGAGAAACCGAGCGCGATGTTTTCTGTCGCCCGATGCGCGCGATGGTCGAGGCGGTCGATCCGATTCTCGGTGCGGTTAACGACGGCATCCAGCTTCTCGAACTGCTGCGGCGAGGCTCCAACTGCCTGAGCCATCTCCCGCACGGCGGACGCTTCGGACTTCCACGCCGAGACCGCTTTCTGGTTATGGACGTTCAGGGCGCGCGTCATGCCCTCGAGCGCCGAGATTGCTTCGGCGACCTTGGCCTTCGCGTCGGCGTTGTCGCCGAGGATGCGGACGGTGACCTGCGGTTCAGACACTCTTCTGAATCTCCTTCAGCTTGTCGCGGTCCAGTGCAGCTATCTCGCTCGCGATCACGGAAAACACCTCGTAGAGCAGCGGGTCACGCCGGCCCGGAGGCCATTCGGAAAGCTCCTTGACCAACCAAAACGCATTCATCCACCGCCAGACGTCCGGTTCGGTCGCCACAGTCGCCCACGGGCAGCGATCGAACACGAGCGGGCGCCTGCTGATTCCGTCGCCGATCGTCCCCATCCCGATCTGGTGCAGGCCTGGCCGCGCCTCACGCTCGTGGCCGGGCAGCCCGCACCGCAGGCGGTCCCGTGTTACCTCGCTGCAGGAGCCGCAGGTGAGACCGCCGAACTGCTCGTGCCGCCCGAGACGGACGGCGAGTCGGAGTTTTTTTCCGCGTTCTCCTGGAGACGCGTGCGCTCGTAGAGTCGGGTGAAGACGTAGGTGACGAGTTCGGCCGGGAGCGAGCGGAAGTGCAGCTCATCCTTCATGCTGAACGGCACTTCGTTGCCGGCCTCGTTGTACATCGTGAGACCTTCCAGGCGGATGAGCTGCTGTTTCACACAGGCTGTGCTGCCGAAGTGCATCTCGTTGCCGAAGGCGTCATGCCAGCGAGCCGCCTCTTCAACATCCAGAGGGCGGACGACCGCGACGACACCGGGCAGGCCGGCGTCATCGAGGGGGAGGCGAAGCTCGTTGGCGAGAATGGGGAGTCGCATGGTTAGCTATGCTGCCAGGTGATGGCGTCGTTCGCCGCCGGTGAGGAATCGTGAAGGATCCCGCTCATCTTGATGACAAGGAGTCCCGCGTCGTCTGCGGGTTTCACGGTGTGGAGGTGCATGCCGCCCGCCGTGAACGTGCTCTTGTTGTACTGCGTGCCGCCGAGCACCCAGTTCAGCACCGACTGTGTGCCGTTCCGGATCAGCGACTCAAAGTTCTTGGTCGCGTTCAGCTCCTCTTCCACGGTCGCGGTGAACTCGATCTTGCGAGCACGAACGGCATAGAACGCGGCGAGTCCCCCCGTGCCGAGCACCGAGGGCCGCTGCGGCACCTCGTTCGTGATCGTGCAGGAGAAATCGCGACAGATCGACGTCGTGAAGCCGTCAATGTTCAGCGTCGCGTTGGCGGCCAGAGGCGGCTGTTGGCCCCCAAACGTGGGCGACGCCGGAATGGCCGCGTCGCTGAACGTCGCGGGGTAGAGGCCCTTGGTGTTCGCCTTCAGGAGCACCGGCGTTCCCGCGGACCAGCTGATCGTGATCGAGTCCGCCACACATCCCAGGAGCTTCCGGAGGACGCCGTCCTGGTAGTAGTACTGCGTCATCGTCTGCTGGCCACCCGGCGCAACGGGTTTGTACGTGATGACCTCCGCGCCCGCTCCGCCGCTGAACACGGAGCTGAATCCGCCGGCGACCATCACCGGGTCGATGTCGGGCTTGACGGTGCCACTGAATGCGGCCCCGGTGCGACTGCCGCGGACCTGGACTTCGTAGTTCCACATCCCGAACGGACCCTGTGGGGTGAGGTGGTACGAGGCAGTGAGTGCGGCGCCGGCCACGAGTTTGTCGCGCGGGGTCTTGAAGGCGAAATCCGAATCGGGCACGAACGGCTGCAGGATCTGCAGTGTGTCCGCAGCGGCGGTGGGAGCGGCGTCGGTGCCGCTCGTGGACTCCACCTTGGTCAGGAGGAGTGCGGCGAGTGCGTTACGGTTACCGGGCATCGAAGGGCTCCAGAGGGACGGGTGGTGGGGTTACGGGATAACGGGATAGCGCCAGTTGAGCGGGAGCTGCGCCTTGAAGACCGTGGCGAGGGTGACGCCGTTCGCGGCCGCGAGCGTCGCGAGATCCGCGACGTCGTCCTGGTCGAACGTGTGGACCCACGCGGCGCGCGGATTCAGGACGCCGGCGTCCTCGAGCATGGGTTGCCCCAGCACGAGGCCTGTGCGTGCGAACACCTGCGCCTGGACCTGCGCGACTTTGGTGGCCGGAACGACGACGAAGCGCGTCGTCGCGACACGAGGACCGGAGGCCGGCGTGAGGGAGACCGCCGACGTATCCGGCGCAGCGGGAGCGGCCAGGTCCACCGAGAGAGGAATGGTCACGGGAGCCCCGGGTACAGGGATTTGAGGTACGCGCGATTCGTTGCGCGCTCGAGCGCCGTCAGGGCTCGCGCGTACCACAGTTGCGCGCCGCCAACGACGCCCTGGAGTCCGGCCGCAGCCGAGTAGTAGACGGCGCCGGTCACGAGCTGGCAGGCGATCCCGCCGAAGGAGTCCATCGCCGGCGACGTGGTCGAGAGGACGCTCGTCCCATTGACCTCGACGCTGAGGTTCGTTCCGTCGAAGAAGGCACAGAGATCGAACCAGGCGCCGACGGTCGGGATGTGCGACGTATCAAAGTTCTGGGTGGCCGCTCCGTTGAAGTGCTGGATCCGGGTGGCGAGACCGCCGGCGCCGGCAGGGCCGATGCACATCCGGAGGACCTGGTTCGTCGTGTCGACGCCGGCCTCGACGCTCATGTAAAAGAGGTTTCCGCCGCCCGGCTGGGGCTGCTGCCAGCACCAGACCTGATGGAACGTGTAGCCGGCGGAGATCGAGGGGAGTCCGTTCAGCTTCAGGATGTCATCGTAGCTATGAAAGACGCCCTTATTCCCAGGCGCATCCGCGAACCAGGCCGGGTCGTTCGTGTCGGCGCTGGCCGAGGTCCCGAGCTGCGCGTGGCGGCCGTTGCCGGAGAGATCGGTCACGACTTGCCCGCTCCCCTGATTCGGATACCATGAGACGAGGAGGCCGCTCGAGACCGGAGAGAGCACGGACGCGGCGACCGTCACGATGCAAATGCCGGCCTTCCCCTCGCAGGTCGCCGTGATGTACGCTGTGCCGGCGCCGACGCCGGTCACCAGCCCGGTGGTCGAGTCCACCGTCGCCACCGCGGCGGTGCTCGAGGTCCAGGCGACAGGGCGCCCCGTGAGCACCACGGAGCCCGCATCGCGGAGCGTCGCTGTGAGCTGCTGTGTTCCAGCGATGGCGACTGTCGCCGTCGCTGGGGCTACCGTCACGGTCGAGACCGCGTTCTGGTCGAGGGTGTCGCGACAGCGGAACACAACATGAACGGCCGCGTCCCAGATGTACGTCAAACCGCCGCCGTCGCCGCGCGCGTTCTCGAGCTTTGCATCGACCCGGATGGCGGTGCCGTCAGGCGGCTGGACCATCCAGATCGTCTTGGCCGAGTTCTTGGTTGAGATGGGAAAGTTATCGAGCCAGCGGAGGATGGCTTCGGGGACGAACTCCGCGTGCGTCTTCACAGTGGCGAGGACGGTATCCTTGTACTGGTAGTGCAGCTTGATGGGCACGTCGGTGTCACGCACCCCGGCGGCGGGCCGCTTGGTCTGACTCTGCACGCCTGCTTCCCAGATGATGTCGAGCACCGGGAAGGTGGTCCGGTCCGCCTCCGTCGCCGACTTCTCCCAGGTGCGCGAGAGAAAGCTCGAGGTCAGGGTCACGCCGCGCGCGCCGGCGATCGCCGTGATGTTCCCCGGCAGATCAGCGTCCGCTGAGGCCTTCACCTCAGCCAGCACCGTCCCGATCATCGCTGCAGCACCAGCTGCGTGAAGGCGCCGTCGGGCGCGTCCAGGTAGAAGTTGCGGATCTGGTAGACGATGCCGCCGACGCTGATCGTCGTCTCGAGAGCGGGAGTGATACTCCCGGTGACGACGGTGAGCGTGAGCCAGCGCCCCAGCGCCGAATCATCCATCCCGGGATCCGTGATGGACGCATCGTGCTGGTCGAGGATGCCCGTTGTGTTCAGGCCGCCGTAGACCACCGGCAGCCCGAAGTCCTTGAGCATCGTCGCGCGGTCCGCGTCCCCGAACGCCATACCTTAGCTAGTTCGGCGAAACCGCGTCGGGCTCCGGCTCGCTCGGCGAAGCGACCGTGAGGACGCGGTAGAAGTCAGAGCGCGACTCGGACTCGGCGAGATCGATCAGCTCGCCGGGCTCGTGAGGCACGCCCTCGGCATCCGTGAACGGGTGCAGCACCCGGTGGCGCGTCATCTGGCCGGTCAGCGAGTGCGCCGCGCGATCGGATCGCGCGACTGGACTTGGGAGGCGGCGAGCGGCTGGCCCGGAGGCACAGCGTTCTCGGTCTCGTCGTCGTGGACGAAGACGGCGCGCTTCTGCGTGACGAGCTGGTGACCGAAGAACTCCGGAACGTCGACCACCTCGCCGTTCTTGAGGTCACGGCCGTGCTCGGCGGAGTAGACGCCGAAATCGTCGCGACCCATCGCGATCCGAATGCGAACCGACCGGTCCTGATTGTGCTGGCGAGCCATAACATCTCCTATCGTGAGATAGACCTTCTGTGTGAGGAGGAGGAGCGCTGTTCTCTTACGGCCGTGCTCCGATGGTCCCGGAGAAGGAGCCCGTGCGCGCAATGCCGATGTCGATCCCTTCCCAGCTCGCCACTTCGACCATCCCTTGTTTTTTGAGCCGGAATGGATCGACGACGAGCTCGAGCCCGGGACCCCAGATCCCGACGTAGAGGTCCGACCACCTGCCGAATAGGATATCGCACGCGTCCACCGAGGTGCCGACGGTCTGCGCGCTCCGGACGGAGTTCGAGACGTAGAACGGGTAGCCCATGAGCTTGCAGCGCTGCTCATCGGCCATGATGTACCACCCGCTATTCGCCGGTGGTGTCCCGCGGTCCGTCTTCCGGAGTCGCGTGCGGATGGTCGGGTGCGTGACCCAGGCGCAGAGCGGCTTTGGCCACTCATCCGAGTCATCCGAGTCCGGATAGTCGCTGTTGGCGTTCGCGACGGCGGCCTCGATGTCCACCATGTTCGCCCAGAGCGGCTGCGCGCCGTTGGCGCCGAACGGGACGAGCTGGTTGCCGGCGAGCTGAACGGCAACACCCGTCGGCTGACCGGCTGCGCCGGATCCGCCCACCGCGTACTGGTCGATGATCACGGCGTGCGCTTCGGCCATGTCCTTGCCCACGATGAGATCGATCGAGTTGTCCTGCACGACCTTGGACTGCGCCAGGAGCTGCCGCGAGTAGCTCGTCGTGGCCTGGATCCCGTGGGGCGTCATGTTCATCTGCCCCGCGAGCAGGTTGCTCTCGGCCACGTCCGAGCCCGGGTTCTCCAGGCGCGCGGAGGGTGTGGCCTGCGCGGTGAGCCGTGGGAAAGGCACGGTCCCCTTGAGGCCGGGGATGAAGAGTGCGCCCGCCCGTTGCACGACCGACTGGATGCGGAGCATGTCCAGCCACGAGAACGGCTGTTTGAAGACGGCCTCGACGCCCTTGGTGGCGGTGATGGAATCGAGGCCGGCGCGCATCGCGAGCGGCACGAAGAGATTGCGCTCGCCGTGATGTTCTGTGGTCTGCTTGCGCAGATCCTGGTCGATGTCGAACGCGAGCCCGGTCCGGAACTCGGGACGATCGTCGGCGAGCGCCAACAGCGCCGCGGCGAGGTTGTACTCGCGCGCCTCGCGTGCTGTGAGCTGCATGGTGTCCGTCGTCATATCGCAAAGCTCCCGGCCGGTAGGCCGTCATGTCGTTCGTCGTCGCCTGGCCGCCCACTCGTGCGGCAAGAGCACAACCGTTTGCGCCACCTTTACTCAGTGGGATGAGGTGATCGATGTGGAAGCCATCGAGCACCGCATCACATTCTTGTGCTCCCGGTAGTAGCGCGCGAAGTACTCACGCGTTCGCTCCGGATTGTCCTTCTTCCATTGCTGCCACCGCACCCGCCCTTCCTCTCTGTGCTGAGCAGCGTAGTGGCGCTTCTGTGCTTTTCGCTCCTCGTGATTCGCGTAGTAATTCCGGTGCGTGCTGGCGAGGACATGCTCCTTATTCGCCTCGTAGTACCGTGCCTTCCGTGCTTTCTCGGCTGCGCGTTGCTCCGGTGTTCTCCGCCGGTTGTACTCACGCATGTACGCCGCCCAACACGGATTGCACGTTCCTCTTTTCTTGCCTTCGTACTCCTGGTGACACGTCCGACAGCGAGACATCCCCGCGCTCCTGTGTGGGTCGGGAGGCAATACTCCACGACCCACACAGTTACGCAAGTACATCATGCAAGACTGTCCTTCACCGCAGCGAAGGCGGCTGCGTACTCGACGAGAACGCCGTACATCGCGAACGCCGTCAATTCGATCATGGCCTGTTTTTTCAACCGGTACGGATCGACGATCAGCTCGAAGACGCCCCAGTCCCCGATCACGAGCTTGGAGAAGGCGCCGAAGATGATCGGCATGCAGTTCGAGCTCGTTCCCTTGACCAGAGTGTTCGGGAGCTGGTTGGTCGCGAAGGCGGGGTAGCCGTTCAGCTCACCGACGGTGCGCGAGCCGATGCCGGCGAGCGCGCCGCTTTCCAGTCCCACATCGCCCTTCGTCCAGACCGGCACGCCGACGGTGTTCGTCAGCGCGACAGCCTTCTTGAACGTCCCGCGGTTGGTGGGATGGACGAAGTAGGTCAGCGGCCACTGGTCGGCGTTCGACTGCGTCACCAGCGACTCGAGGTCGACCAGGTTGTTGTAGGTCGGTGTGGCACCGTTGGCGGCCAGCGCCAGCGAGCCGATGCCGGCGGTATTGAGGATCCCCGTCGGCTGGTTGGACGCACCCGTGCCGTTGAGCCCGGCCAGGTCCAGCGCGATCGCGATGATCGCGGCCAGGTCCGACTTCACCTTGCCGTCGATGTCGATCACCGACTGTGTCCACAGCTGACGGCTGTAGCTGGTGGACGACATCACCGTCTTCGGCACGAGGGTGATCTGCTGGAGCAGTAGGTTGGAATCGGCGATGTCCGATCCCGCGTTCTCACCCGCCCACACCGCCGTTCCGGGAGTGGTCTGGTTGATGAACGCCATGGGGCCCTGGAGCCCGGTGAGGGACGTGGCGCCGGCCTGATAGACCGCCATCAGGTTGCGCAGCACCTCGAGGAACGGACCGGGGACGGTGAACTTGAGCTCGGCGCCCTTCGTCGCCGTGGCGGAGTCGAGACCGGCGCGGATGGCCAGCTCGACATTCTCCCGGAACTGCTTGTCCATCTCGCGGCGCATGATGCCGGCGAACGGACCGTTCGCGGCGTTGTGGCGCTGCACTTCCGACTTCGAGATGGCGGTCGGCATGAAGATGCCGCCCCGCGGCGTGTAGCCGTCGGGTGCGCGCTTGGCGCACTCGTCCGAGACTTCCGTCTCGAAGCTTGGCCCCACGCGCTTGCCGTCGATGCCATCGACCAGGTGCTGCACCGCGCGGGCATAGCTGTATCGCTTCTGCTCAGCTGCGGAGAGGTCGACGGCGGGAGCCGGCTTCGGCGCCTTGGCCGCGGCCTCGTTGTAGAGGCGGAGGATCTCGTCCGAGACATCTCGCACGGTGGCATCCTCGTCCAGCCACTTCGCGATGCGGGCTTCGGTGTCGCCGAGGACGTGCTTGTGCTCCTTGGCGAGGGCGACGATCGCCTTCGCTTCGGTGCGTGCCTCCGCACGCGCGGCGGCCCCGTTGGCCGCCAGGTCCGGCTTCTTTTCGTCGGGCATGGTGACTTCCTTGGCCTGTGGGGCCGTGTCGGGTGGGGTGGAACGGAGCGCCGCGACGACTGCCGCCGCGATCGCGTCGGGGCCGGGGCTTGCCTCGCTCCGGCCAACGCCGACCGTGGGGTCGGCGGGAATGCTGACGCCGGACACCTCATAGGGAGTCCAGCGCTTGATGCGCTTCGTGGGGAGCTTGTCGTCCCTCCCCTGAATGGTCTCGATGTTGTTGGGGTCGATCCGGTATCCGACCGAGATCTCGGTGCGGATCCCGTCGATCATGTCGCGGCGGTAGTCCTGCGCTTCCTGGCGCTTCGAGAAGCGCACGTCGCCGCGCAGCCGGTTGTCCGAGCCGAGCCGCACGTTCAGAACGCGCCCCATCTGCGCACGGCCGTCACGCGCGTTGTGGGAGTCGAGGAACGGCATTCCGTTCTGCGCGCGGGAGAGGTCGATCGCGTCTGCCGAGTGCTCGAGGACCTCGATGTAGCGCTCGTTGTCCCAGAAGCTGAAGCGCTCGACGCCGTACTCGGAGCTGATCGAGATGGGAAGGAGGTCATCGGCGGGATCCGCGGCCGCGCGTACAGCGAGCGCGGCCTGGTCGATCTCCACCGACATGCTACGGTGGCGGATGGTGAGCTCGTCCTGCGTCGGCTCTCGGTTGGCCGTCATGGTCAGAGTCCTCGCACCAGCTGCACGGCGGCTCCGCCGGCAGTGAGATGCACTTTGGGTTCGCTGAGGGGGGCATCGTCCTTCTGGCCGTCTGCTGACGCGGAGGTGTCAGCCGCCGGGGCGTCGCCTCCGCCGGCGTTGGGCGTTGCTGTCAGCTTGGTATCGAGCGAGAGGATCACTCCGTATTTCTCGGCGAGCTTCTTCTCGGTCGCCAAGTCCTGCAGGATCTCCTCGAAATCGTTGCCTTGTTCCGCCGCGAGCCGGCTCCGGGACGTGAGGCCCATTGCGATCGAGAGCGACGCCGCCTGCAGATCCTTGAACGGGTCCACCCAGTCCCAGCCGCGTGGCAGCCAGGCGATGCTCGACCAGCGCGCAGCATCGAAGACGGGCAAGCGAACGACGCCTGTGAGGAGCGCCATGGGCAGCCACGCCGTATACGCGGGCCGGTAGAAGTAGGTCGCCATCCAGGTCTGGAGGGCGCGGTACATCGCCCGCTCCTCGAGCATGCCGATCCTGGCGCTCGAGTAATTCACCGCCTCGAGGTCGTTGGCGAAGCTGTGATAGCTGACGCCCAGGCCCACGGCCATCGCGCGGAGCACGGCCTTGATGAAAGCCCCGTATTGCGCGGTCGGATGCTGCGGATCCCAGGGCTTGAAGACCATCCCGGCGGGGAGCTGCTCGATCGCGCCCGGGGAGGCATCGAGGCTCAGTTGCGTTTCCTGGTCCGAGGCCTTGGGCTCGGAGGGCAGTGCGTATCCACCACCTTTCTCCGGATCGACCTCGAAGAACCCCATCTTCGCCGCCGCTGTGCGGGCGGCGACGATCTCCGCCTCCTGGTAGCCATCCAGCATCTTCATGTCGCGGAGGATCACCGCGAGCACGGGGATGCCGCGGGTCTGGCCGGGCCGGAACTGCAGGAAAAGATGAATGATCTCGTCGGCCGGGACGCGGATGCGCGCGGTCTGCGCCGCGAACTCGTAGGGGTGCGTCTTGTACAGGTAGTACGCGACGGAGCGCCCCCACTGGTCGATCTCGACGCCCATCCGGATCTCGTTCACGCCGTCCGAGGCCGCGCGGTTGTAGAGCTCGTCGAGCTGATCCGCGTCGAGCAGCTGCAGCGAAAAGCCGTGAGCGTTGGGGAAGCCCTTGATCTTCCGGATGAGGCACTCGCCATCGACGAGCACCGTCTGGAGAACCAGCTTCGCGACGTCGGTCATGGCGAGCCGACCGGTCACTGAGGAGTTCTCCGGGAGCGAGAAGTCGTTCCAGGCTGCCTCGATGCTGGCGTTGGCTCGCTCGTGCACCTCGCCGCGGTCCGTGACGTGCCGTCCCTGGAGCCGCATCCCCTGCCAGCCGATCACGTTGGACGCGATCAGGTTGAGGAAGCCGCGGATATAGGGGTTATCCCGAGCGAGTTGCCGGGCGCGCGACCGCAGGATCCGGAGGTCGCTCCGGGCCTCGTAGTCAGGCGAGTGCAGCGAGAGCACCCAGTCCTGGTTGAGACGGGTGGCTTGGGCGCCGGCGTGGTAGAGCCGCTTCTTCACGCGCTCGAGCTCGTCCACGAGAGCGCGTTCCGTGCGCTCCGCGTCCTCACGCGCGGCGAGCTCCTGCGCCTCGCGGATGACCACGCGCTGCGCGGTATGGCGCGCCAGGGCGCGGGTGCCTGCGCCCAGCTGCAGCATGGCGCTCGATTGCGGCGGGCGGAGAGCCCGCGCCGCGTCAGCTAGGCGGCCCAAAGTTCACCGCCATGATGGGGCCCAGCTTGCCGGGATTACGGGTGCGCCAGACGCGCTGCTGATAGATCGCGCGCAGGGCGAGCAACTTCTCGATCGGGATCTTCTGAATCGAACGGCTGCCACCGGCGCCGCCGACGGTGTAGGACTCGAAGTCTCCCGCGGCGCGTGCTTCGATCGCCGCCTCGAGCGAGGCGAGGACCTTCTCCTCGTGCGTGGTGAAGGCGGCCGCGGTGGTCAGGTTGGGGATCACCGTGAAGACGCCGGCGGTGATCTGGAACCTCTGGCCGGCATAGCTGCCGGATCCGGTGGCGTAGGCGGCCCACTGGTACGTGCCAGGGGTGAGGGCGGCGGTCGTGGCTGCGGCCACGAGCACGCTGTACTGCGAGCCGCTCACCGAGGCAGCGAAAGTGAGATCGACCGGGCCGTTGAGGTAGTACGCGACCGTCCAGCCTTCGCTCGGGGGAAACTCCGAGAAGGTCCGCGACCACTGCCAGGTGTCGCCGATGATGAGCACCTGCGGCTCACTGGTCGGAATCGTTCGCGCCAATTGGCTCCCGGAAAAGAAAAACGGCGCCCGATCCCGGTGATGGGATCGAACGCCGTGCGCTACGGCCACTCTGAATTGTCTGGCGGGTCTCTCTCCCGCACGAACTGAATAGCTACCCGCTCACGCCGGAGCGCGCAAGCAAGAATTACCCTTTCCAGCCGCCCACCCATCCACCACCACGACGCCGGGGCGGCGGTTTCGGTGGCGGAGCTGCATCCTTGGTCCGCGCAGAAAACTGCGCGGCCCGCGTGGCGATCAGCGCCGGAGTCAGCGCCCGGCGGAGCATGAGGAGCTGCAGGGCCGCCATAGCATAGACGGTCATGTCCAGCGATTCGTTACGGCGGCCTTCCACGGCCCGCCAGACTCTCATGGGCCGAGCGGCCTTGTAGACCGTGACCAAGCGCTCCGCTGTGAGCTGGTCATAGAACACGGGATCAACGCCGACGGGGAAATGCACGTATCCCGGCGGCGCGCTCAAGTCCTCTCGGAGCCCGAGCCGGAGCCGGGCAGCGAGCAGGTCCTTCGCCGCGTCCACACCAACCACGTGGGTGGGGCGCTTCTGATTCCGGCTCCGGCGGTACTTTTCCGCGCCCGGTGCCTCGATCAGCTTCCGCGGCCGGCCATCGCGGCCGACGACCGCGACGATATGCCGGTTCGATCGCTGATCGCAGAATCGGTGCACGCGCTCGGTCTGGTAGCCCGCGTCGACGCAGGCGGCTGAGATGGCGATCGGCGCCCCGCTCGCGTGGCGCCACGGCTCGAGCAGCCGCCCGTCCAGGTCTGCCCAGACCTGGTCGAGACCCGGATCGCCCTCCAACTGCACCCACTGGACCAGCCAGCTGGTCTCTCCTTCTCCCCAGCCGTAGACCAGGAGCTCCAGGCGGTCGCCCTGGACGTCGACGCCGGCGGTGAGCACCCCAACGCCATGCGGGACCTCGACATCCTCGCCGTAGCTCTCCGCACGGCGTGAGAGAAAGTGCGCGTCGATCGACTCGCCCGCGCTGCGATACGGCAGCCCGAGCCACAAGTTGACAAAGGCTTGCATCAAGGCCGGCGAGCGGACCGCCTTGGTGAACGCGACCGCGATGTCATCCCACGAACAGAGCGGCGAGTAGAGTGTGTTGATGTGGAAGCCGACGGTGGCGCGCTCCGGATGCGCCGGCTCCCACCCGCCCGCGAGCAGCATTCCCATCTTGTGCCTTTCCTCAATCAGGACTCCGCAGCCTTCGCAGATGTACTGCGCCGTCCCTGGGATGACCTCGCCCGCGTCGTCCTTCTCCCAGACCAGCCGATACGATCCGCTCTCGTCTTGGCCGCTCTCCCCGTCGCGCCAGCGGAGGATCTGCTTGTGCTGGCAGTGCGGGCACGGCACGAGGTAGCGATGCTGAGTCGATCGCTCCCACTCGCCCCAGATGCGCGAGAAGCCGTCCAGCGTCGGCGTCGAGACCATGTACATCTTGCGGTTCCAAAAGGTGCGGAGCCGCGCCCGGAGCTGCTCGAGCGGGTCGCCCTGGTCGCCGATCTCGCCTTCCCACTCGTCGATCTCCTCCGCGATCGCAACGCGCGCCGACGTCGAGCGGAGGTCGCTGGTCGACTTGGCCGTCAACATCTGGAGGAAGCCGCCGGGAAATTCTTTCTCCGCGATCGTGTCATGCTCGGCGCGCCGGCCGCTCCGCGGAAAGTACACGGCCAGACATGGCGTGTCCTCGAGCAATGGCTTCAACCTCTTTTTGCTCCACGACTTCATCATCTTCTCGGTCTGCCAGACCGAGAGAATGGCGCACGGCGCTTGGTCAATGAGATAGCCTAAGTAATTCTCGCCGCAGCTCGAACCGCCCACCTGCGCCGATTTCACGAAGATCACGTCCCGGACTGTCTCGTCGCCGAGCGTGTCCATCACCTGCCTGAGATACGGGACGCGATCTGTCCTCCAGTGGCCGGGCTCGGCGGATGTCGACGGCAGCATGCGATTGGCGTCCGCCCACGCGCTCACCGTCATAGACGGCAGCGGCATAAAGACTTCTTCGGCGACCTCGGCCGCGATGCGCCGGAGCGCGCGGATGGAGTCGAGCGCGACGGCGGTCACGCGACGACTTTCTCGTCCTCGAGGTCGTCCTCGTCCTCATCCTCCGGCGCGCCGATCACCTGTAGCTCGGCCAGCACCTGGTTAACCATCTCACGCAGGAGCGCGACCGACGCCGCTGTCTCCGTCAGGTGCAGGAAGCGATTGCCGTACTCGCCCGGCACGGATACCCATCGTGCCCGAGCGCGGCCATAGCCGGCGCGCAGCTCCTTCCGGAACGACTCGATCGGGACGACTTCGCCACGCAGTTTGGCGACCCGCAGCTCCGCGATGTCCGCGTCCGCGACCGCCTTGCGGAGCTCCGCCTCTCCGAGCGCAAGCGGTCCGACTGGGGTGCGATCAGCAGCTCGGGCCAGCGCTTCTTCCTGCTTGAACTGGAGGTACCACTCGAAGCATCGATCGCTCGGGAACGTCACCGCGCGACCCTCGACCCGGCGCGGGAACTCGTGGTCCCGGACCAGCATCGAGATCCGGCGCTCCGTCAGGTTGAGCCGAGCGGCGATTTCCGCCCTCGTGACATAGCGGTCAGGCATGGAATGGAAACGAGGTCACGAAAACAAGTGGCGTATAGACATTATCTGCGCGCTGGCGCAGCCCGAAGGAAAAGGGCTGGGGAGGACCCAGCCGATGTGGCACTCCCGCGGACCCTGCCAGGCACGGGCTGGTGAGTGCCTGGTCATCGTGCGGTGCTCATGGCGTAGCGGAAGAACTCCACGAAGTTGATGGCGAAGCGGTCCTGCACCGTCTTGGTGACTGTCTGCACGAAGTGGAGGCGGGGGTCGACCTTCACCTTCGTGGCCAGACTATAGAGCAGCTGTAGCCTGGCGTTCTTGCCCTTGCCGACGCGCTGGAAGATCCCGCCCGAGCCGTCGGCGCGCTGGATAATGATGGTGCGCTTCGCACCGCGATACACTGTGGCGGCCGAGCCCGAACCCCAGAGCGTGAACCCGAACGCTTTGGGTCTCATCGTCTTGCTGATGCTGCCGGAGGCAAGGCGCTTGAGATCCTCGCTGGGGATTGGCATCGCTTGGTGGCCCTCATGAGGCGTCTGCGTTCCCCCCTCCTCGAATTTGTTCAGGAACGCCCGCGTGTGGTCGATCTTGATGGTGACGATCGGGACGCTCTTGGTAGCTCGCTCGTTGTTGTCGATCTTCACGCCGAGCAACACCCACTCGCGACGAATCGTGAACGCGTGCCGCATGTGCTCGCGCTCGGCGATCTGCGCCTCCTCGGCTGTGCGGTTCAGCGCCAGCGCCATGGCGAAGGGGAGTTGATCTTCCCGGAACGCGGTGAGCTGCGCGATCGCGCCCTGAACATCGGCCTGGATGGAGAACGTCGGTGTCGCCATTGTGTCAGGCCGCTCCCTGCTGGTAGGTGGGCTCGCGCCAGAGATAAGCGACGATCTGATCCTCGTTCATTTGCTCGCGCTGCATCTCAGCCAGTTCCTCGAGCGAGACTTCGACGAAGAGGTAGCGTTGGCCGGACTGCGTCCACATCCAGAGCCACGCGCCGCAAGTCCGGGCTTGACCGTTCACGCGGATCTGTTTCTCGCACCGAACCACGAGGTGGCTGTCCGGCTTCCAGGAGAGCGCAACGCGCGGCATGCGGTGCACGCGGCCGTTGATGCGGTGCTTGCAGACGGGTGGGGAATCGAGGCCAACTTGCGCCCAGACATAGCGGTGGTGCGGCAGGCCGTGGGGACTCGGCGCGACCATCACATCCTCGAGGCAGGGGTGCCGACCGTCCTGGTCGGCTGGAGACTTACAGGTCCTTTGTCGTAAGACGACTCGCGCGCGTAAAACGAACCAGCCGAGGCGCTCCAGCAGTGTTATACACCGCTGTTGCGCCCCGGCTTCCGTTTTGGAGGTGGGAGGATCTGGCTACCGTCGGGAGACGTCAGCCGTGCCCGTGTCGTGGCCCGTCGAGCGACCGGGGTAGTTCTCGTTCAGCTTCTTCCACGTCGGCGAGCGCTGCTCGAGCTTCGTGATCTCCGTCTGAAAGTTCGGGGAGTTCCCTCGCGCGAACGCTGCGAACGCGAGCACCGCGTCGATCCGTTTCGCCTGCAGGAGTTCCGGCTTGAGGAGATCATCGACACAGTCGCCGACGGTTTCATAACTTCCGATCTGTTTGTCGCCTTGCATATCCCCTCCTGGGATAGTGGTGAAACACCTCGCCGCCCCCACTGCGCCGCGAGGTAAAACTAGAACCTCAGGGGCCCATCATCCTCGGGGTCATCGTCATCCTCGTTGTCGACGTCGATGAATCTCAGATTGTCGTCATCCTCCCCAGATGGGCCGGCAGCGGCGAGTTGCTTCGGTGCCGGGATGTACGGCACAGGCTCGCGATACCGCTCGATCTGCTGGGCGTTGAGGCGCACGGCCGCCTCACTCGTCGGCGTCATCGCGTAGATCGCGCCAGCGCCGTAGAACTTGGTGTACCCGATGCTCTCCGGCGTCTCCGGCACGTCGACGCGCACGAAGGACGTGCTGCCGATCTGTTGCTCGGTCACGCGGCCGGCGATGCGCTTGTGGCCGAAGAGCTCCACGACGCACCAGCTGTCGAAACTCTCGGGCTTCTCTGGCATGCTCAGACTGGGCCCGCCGCTGCGGGCGCGGACGGTGACGCGGGGACCGGCGACGGTGTCGGCGGCGCAGCAATCCCAGCGATGGCGCTGATCTCGGCGCGCATCTCGGCAGCGATCGAATCCAACTTCTGTTGCTGTTCGGATCCGGCCGGCAATCCGGCGCTCAGCCTGTCGATCAGCAGTTGCACGCGCGCGGCAGCCTCCGCGAGGGCCTGCTTCTCTTGGCTTTGGAGCGCCGCAATAGTGTCGATCGTGTCGGACATCGTTACTCCCTGTGTGAGAACACTGTGGACGAGCGTCTCGACGCGCTCGATGCGGTCGAGGAGAACTTCGTGCCGGAGGCCTGCGAGGTGCGCGATGGCATCGTCCCGTCGGCGGTCGCTCATGTGGGCATGATGATCCGGCTGGTGGTCCGCTCCTGCTGCTGGAGCTGCTGGAGCTCGTTCACGGATTCGGCGAGGACGATCTGCGCAGCGAGCTGCTTGATGAGCGCGAAGGAGATCGGGATCTGGAACGGTTCGACGATGATCGGGTGACGAAAGGGGATCGTCACAACGCGCTGCTGCGCGTGCAGCACGATCTGATCGGCGGGTGGTGGTTGCGGTTGGTCAGTCATGTGTGCGCCACGTCGTGGTGTCCGTCACCGTCGACGCTCGAGGACGGGGGTATCTCGTCGACTGCCGAAGCAATCTCTATCAGCGCGCTTGCCCGCGCGAAGAGATCCGGGTCGCGTTCCGCAATCCGGCGAGCGATATCACGGCCGTTCTCGATCGAGCGGAGCAAGTCCTCGCGCTCGTCGCGTAGCGCGGCGCATTGCGTGCGCAGCAGATCACGTTCTCTCTCCGCGTCAGTGAGTTCGGCGTAGCGCCTCGGCGTGACAGTGATCCTCATCGCATGCCGGGCATCTTTGCGAGTACGCGATGCGCCTCGAGTTCGGTTGCTATGGCGTCGTATTCCGCGAGTGCTTCTCGGATTTGTTCAATGTCGCCACCATTCTGTGCGACAGAATCCAAGACGCGAAGACGCGCCAGTTTTATCTCGCTCTCCAGCGCTCGCACGATCAGTACGTAGTTGGTCATGTTCTCAGCTCTTACCACCGCGATCGATTTTCCGATTGATCCCCAAAATCACGAGGATCGCGACAACGAGTCCGACGGCGATGATGGCCGCTGTTCCCCACGAAACTTCGCTCATGCTGCTTTCTCCGGTGGGCACTTCTTGTGGACACAGCGTGACGCAGTGCCGCGCGGAATGATCTCCGCGAAGGCAGCGTCTTCGATCGCGCGCCCGCACTTCGCGCACTTGGGGTAGAGCTCCAACACCTGGCGGATGGTGGGCTGCAGCTGCGGCATCATAGGCGAGGCTTTTGGTTCATGAGGCCAATAATCAGCAGGTAGGTCACGGGTTTGCTCCGAGTGGGGGGTGGCTATCGGGGTACTGCGCGGTCTCAGCGGTGGTAGTCGGCGGACGTGCCAAAGCCGCGTTGTATGCGGAGAGGAACTCGCGCCGGCGGAACGGCTCGTCTCGGGTTTCCATGCTCTGCAGCCCCTTGAATCCGCCAACGGCGCGGAGCGCGATTCGCGTCGGCGCCGAGAGGCTCGGTACGACGTCGGGCGGCATGTGCTGGACCGGGAACTTCGCGCTCACTCGGTTGACGTGGTGCCAGGCCTCGAGGGCTTCGCCGAGGTCCACCACGACCGGGGCTCGGGCCGCGAGAGCAGCCGCAGATCCGACGCGACGTGCACGGGATCGGTCGACGAAGGAGCGGACGTGCAATGGGCTGAAGTCTGGAGCGCCGCTCGTCATGTAATCGGTGAGCGCGGTCGCGATTTCTTCTGGGGTCGCTGCCTGCCCACCAGCGAGGCCGAGCCCATCCAGCCAGCTCCCGATCTGGCTCAGCCAGCCCGTTTCCGATCGTCCGCCTTCTGGGATGGCGTCGAGGAACCGCTCGACCGGGGCCCTCTGTCGCGCATGTGGAAAACGCTCTAGTAGACGCGTGCGGGCGGGTGGTGGAGGATCAGTTGCAGATGCAAAGGCAACTGCCAATGCAGATGGATCCGATTCGGAGAGCACCTGATCCGATTCGGATCCGTCTACGATCCGGGTTGGATCGTTGGGGGGTGGCTCATTACTGTGCAGTTTCTCGCCTTCTGTAGGGCCGTATCTACGCCACCGCACGTCGTTTGCGTGTCGCGCAGCCTCGGATCGCTTCGCGTGATATTCCTGGTTCAGTTCTGCATCGCGGACCATCCGTCGGCTGTAGACCACACCCGCAGCTGTTCTGGAATAGACTCCGTTTCGTTCCAGTTCTGCGAGCCATTTCTTGACGCGAGCGCTTGGGACGCCGACCATCCGCGCCAATTGCTCCGGTCGGAGAGGCCCGGATTCGGCGGTGCTGAGATGGCCGTATGGATCCCCGTCATGCATTAAGTCGAGGATCTCGCGCCACAGAGCTCGCGCCCCGAACGAGCATGACTGCACCGCGAAATCGCGTTTCCAGTCGCCCGGATACCAGTGATAGGCAGGCCTTTTTGTAGCCGGCGGCTGCTCCTTGTCGGGACGTCGCTTCACCGTGGCTCTCCCGCGTGCAGAAAGTGCACGTAAACGACGTGCCGGGTACCGTGGGATTCCGGGATGTGCGATCGGCGCCAGCGACCGGTTGGAAGGAGACGGCCGGCCGTCACCAATCGCGCGAACAGTCCTGGCAGGAAGCTCCAGGCGCGCTGCTCGGTGCTCTCGGGCCGGATGTTCTGCCTCTCCGCAGCTTGCCGGAGATGCGCAGCTGTGATCCCGACTGACCCTGCGTCGTAGGCCAGCTCCTCCGCGATTGGGATCAGGACCTGGATCAGCGCTTCGTTCTTGGCTTCGGCGCGAACTCGCGCCTCGCGCTTACGGCGCAGGCCTTCGCGCCGGCCAGGGGCCTCGAAGTCGATGACGAGCTGGCGCGATGACTCAGTCTCCTCGCGCAGCACCTCGTCGCGCAGCTTCTGGACGGCCCAGACGATCAGGTCATCGCCCCAGACTTTCGGGTCGAGGGAGAGCTCCTGTCGCAGCTTGGCGAGCCTGTCCTGCGCCCACTTCGGCAGCGTCGTCTCGTCCCTCCGTGGCGCGCTCACGCGGCGCGCCGCGAGAGATCCAAGCGCGCGCCGCGGCCGACTCCGACTTTGCCTTCAGCAGCCGCGAGCTCGCGATCGCGCGCCGTGCACGGATCACATTTCTTCCGCCGGCCGTGGACGATCGTGGAGCAGCTCACGCAGGGACGTTCGCCGGGGTCAGTCACGCGCCGGCCTTTCGGGCGCCGAACCTTCTGGGGTTTTTTCTCCGCGAGCGCTGGTGGGCGAGCAGCTCGCGCGGCACGCACGCGTTCGCGCCGGCGACGCTCGCAGGGATAGACGCACTCGTCGCAGCGGAGTGCTGGACGCCCCCAGCCTGGTTGCCAGATCACCTTTTCGCCGCAAGTGATGCAGGCCGCCGGCGGCCGAGTGGGATGGAGCTCGTAGTAGCGACGGAGAGCGATCTCCCGATAGTACTCCCGATACTTCGCTCGGTAGCGCCGCATGTACTCGTAGACGCGCTTGGGCTGGCTGAGCGCCTCGCGTCTCTTCTGCGCCTTCACCTTGTCGGGGTTGAGCTTCCGCCAGAGTCGCTTGTACTCGTTGTGCCGGGCACGCTTCTCCGGATCGGCGAGGTCCCGCTCGCGAGCCTTCGCTCGAATCTCTTCTCGGTTCCGCGCGACGTGCGCGCGCTCCGAGCGACGGTTGGCGGCCTTCTTGTGCAACCGGCAGCGGATCGCGCTGCCGATCCGACCCTCGACACTCGAGCTGCAGTCGCAGCAGAGGCCTCGGCGTCGGCGCTCGCACCAGTCGCAGCGCACAAGGGTGCGGCCGGTGATCACCTCGACGTCGACGGTGAGTTTGCCGCCACAGGGATAGGGTCCGGCACGACGCGGGCAGCGCTTCGCGGTCTGCAGCTCGCGCTCGAGCTGGCGATCGCGGCGGCGCTGCGCGTACTGCCGGGAATACCGACGCCGGCGGATGGCTCGACACTCGGCGCACGCCGGAGATTCGTGCGCACACCCGATCACGCGCCGAGTCACCGATGTCTCCGCGCGGTCCGCTGTTCCTGGTGCCGGAGATGAGTTTCGAGCCGCTTCCCGGCCCGCATCTTCTTGCCGATACCGGGACACTCTCGCTCTTGTTTATCGTGCCGACTCCGCTCCGGAGCCAGGGTCGTTGCGGCGAGCACAGCCGACAGGCCGAGCGATCTGGGCCGCAGCGGCGGCGCCATGGTCATCGCCCCCTCCAGAAGAGGAGGGCGGACCAGGGATCACCGGAGAACCGCTCGGCGCCGGTGGAGTGGTAGAGGCGGCTGGCGGTCGATGTCGGCCTGTGATCTGGCTGGTCTCGCCAGCGCCGACACAGCCGGCGGACAGTACCGAAAAGGCTCGTCAGGGCAGGGAAACGGGCCCTTTTTCGCTCGAAATAGCGCAGGGACACTTCAGGGACACTTTGCGCGTCGCCGTGACGCGAAAACGGGCCGGAATTGTCGTGGCCACGTCGATCAGGTACACTTTCGTCGAGCGGAGTGCGGAAGAGTGGCGTTTTGTATCTAGAAGCGGTCGTCGGTTCAATCCCGACCGCTGGCTCTCCGTCAACGCGTCGCAGCGGCGTCGGTCCGCAGCTGGTAGAGCAGATCGTCCTCGACGCGGTAGAGAAGGGGCGCGATGGGGATGCGCGGATAGATCTCGCGCAGGC